>CAYJPA010000058.1:0-38227 GCA_964371945.1 uncultured Sphaerobacteraceae bacterium
CACTCCCTCGGCGGCGCGGTTGCCATGCAGCTTGCGATCGACAATCCAGATATCGTCACCGGAGTGGTGTTGATCAACAGCGCCGGTCTTGGCACGGAGATATCGACGGAATTGCTGAATCTCATGGCCGGCGAGCCGGGTCATGAAACCGCGCGCGGTTTGTTGGAGCTCTTTTACGAGGATAGACGTCTCGTCGTTGACCGGGGAGTCGCCGAAATGGCGCTCACACAGATCGCCGTCGGAGCCTGGCCGGCGCAGCAGGCCGTGGCGAACGCGGCATTCGGGAATGGGTTCCAGAAGCTCGGCGTCCGCCACCGGCACGACGATATCAAAAAGCCGGTGCTCGTCGTGTGGGGAGCCAGGGATCGCGTGATCCCGGTCAGCCATGCCATGGACGCGCTGTCATCGCTGCCTGACGTCACGCTGAAGATCATGCCGAATCTCGGCCATGTGCCGCAGGTTGAAGATGCGCCGGGTGTCGCGGTCGCGATCGACCGCTTTGCCAAGTCGCTCGCTTGATGCGAACCGGCATCGTCGGGATTATCGCCAATCCCGCCTCGGGAAAAGACATCCGAAGACTCGTCGCGCACGGTTCGACCTTCGACAACAACGAAAAGATCAATATCGTGCGGCGACTGCTGCTCTCGCTCGATGCCCTTGGCGTCGAGCGGGTGCTCTACATGCCCGATTCCTACGCGATCGTGCCGCGAGCCGCTGAAACGCTGAAGATCGGGATCCATGTTCAGCCGCTCCTGATGGAGATCCTGGCGAATCCGGGCGACTCCTACGAAGCCGCCCGCCGACTCGACGACATGGGAAGCGATTGCGTCGTCACCCTGGGCGGCGACGGCACAAATCGGGTGATCGCCAAGGGCATTGGGGACGTGCCGTTGGTTGCGATCTCGACCGGAACGAACAACGTCTTTCCGCGCATGATCGAAGGAACCGTGGCAGGGTTAGCTGCAGGACTCGTGGCCATGAACAACGAGGTTCGAGAAACGTCGGTCGCTCGCCACCCGCGGCTCGACGTTTTCCTCGACGGTGAACCGAAGGACATGGCGCTGATCGATGTGGTGACGTCGCAGCACGCCTGGATCGGCGCCCGCGCGCTCTGGGATCCCGCGCATCTCCGCGAAATCATGCTCTCACGGATAGCACCGGCCGAGATCGGGATTTGCGGGCTCGGTGGCATCCTCTTCTCGGAATGCGCCGGAGAGCGAAACGGAGCGCACATCAAGATCGGTGATGGTGGTCGCCGCGTGCTGGCGCCGATCGCGCCCGGCCTGGTAAAGGCGATTCCGGTTTCAGTTTCGTCGCTGGTCAAGTATGGCGATTCAATCGAAATGGACTCCGCGCCATGCACTGTCGCGCTCGACGGCGAGCGGGAGTTCGAAATCCTGGAGCCGGGTCACCGGCTCGAAGTGCGACTCAACCCAACCGGGCCAAACGTGGTCGACGTCGATGCGGCGCTCAAATCTGGAGCCGCCGCCGGCGCGTTCAGCCTTCAATAGCAGCCGGTTCGCGATCGTCCAGTAGTGCGAGCATGCGCTCCAATCCCTGCTGGATCTCTTCTTTCGGCAATCCGCCTTCAGCGAGATCGATTTCCGGCTTTCGTAGGAGTTGATCGTAGAAGCCGATCGCGTCTTCGACGGTCGTTCGCGACGCTTCAGGCGAATCGACGCTCCAGAGCACGACATTCTCGCCGCGATCAAAGCGGCCTGTCGAGACGAAGTACTCGACCAGCCTCAACCGCGTGGGCCGGAGCAGCTCGAGATCCGAAACCTTGTCGACGACCTCTTCAAGTCCGTCGACATTGAGCACGTTCGGCATCTCCTCCATCACATCGAGCACTTCGAGGTAAAGGCGCAGTGATTTCATGTAGCGGGGTCTGGCTTCGGCGTGGTCGCCAAGCTCGTCATACGCAAGCGCTTCCTCGCGCAGGAGCTCGGCCAGCGCCCAGGCACGATCGGGATCGACGCCGCCTCGGGCACGTAGAAGCTGAATGAGATCATCCTCGGAGATCGCATGGACCAGCGTTGCGCTCAGACCGGAGAAGCGGCCGATCGCATCCTGGATCATCTCGATCGATTCGGTCGCCTTGCCGCCTTTGCGAAGTTGCATAACGCCGCTGATGAAACCGCTCAACTGTTGGATCATGCGAAGAATGTAGTCTTGTTGCACGAAAACGGCTCCGTCAGGATGGTCGCCCAGGGTTCCAAGGTCCCCAGTATAGGTTCAATCAGCGCTACGGCCGGTTTATCGACCGTTGATGTCGTTATGAGCGTAGAGCTGTTCTTCATTGCAGGATGGATTCGAAGGTTGGCAGCCTGAATCGTCTCCGAGTCCAAGTGCCATTGATTCGTCGCCGTTGACGATCGTGTTTCCCGTGATCACCAATCCATCGTCAGCGTAGGCTGGGCTCGGAGCGTTTGAGCCATTCTGCGCGGAACCAGAGTAAGGCCCAGGAATGAAGAAATGCTGCCATTGGGTTTGATAACCGTCTGGGTTCTCGAAGACGTTGTCGCGAACGGTCACGTCCTTGTTTGGAATCCTGACGTAGTTGTCGCCGTCATCTACCCGGGTGGTTCCCCATCCGCCCTGGGCGAGATAAGTCGCGCACCGGTCGCGGCCCTCGTCGCCCGGCTGCCCGTCGCAGCTTCGCCCACCGAAAGCGATCTCCAGCAAATGGCTCCGTGCCCCGACCCTGACAAGGTGGTTCTCCGCGAGCACGATGTCCTTGCCGCCGTTCACACCCATTCCCGCCCCGTCGGTGTCGTGAATTTCGTTGCGAATGAAGGTAATCTCCTCGGCCTCGTACGTCAGCCAGCCCGGCGTCATGAACTGGAAACCGGTTCCCTGACCCGCCAGGAAACCCCCGGTTCCGCAGTTGAAAATCTCGTTACCCTCGATCCAAAAGTCGGCCGATCCGCCCTTGAGGTAGATGCACCAGTCGTCAGCATCATGAATCAACGTGTTGGTGATGCTCCCGTGCTGGACGGCAACAAAATCGATTGCGTTCTCATAGCTGCCGCCGACGTCGCTCGAGTCGATCGTCACGTGCTGCGATTGGTTGATCTTGAGCGTTTCGTGTGCCGAGCCCTGACCGTCCAAAGTCGAGCTCAGAATTGAAAAGTGCAGGCAGAGCTCGCAATGGACAACGTCGCCGGCGTTCCGGATCGTCAACCCGACCAGAGAGAGAAAACGAACGTCATAGATGTTGAGCGAACCCGCCAGAACCGCGGTGCCGTTCCCGTCAGCGGCTTCGATCGTGATCGGAAACGATGAGGTTCCGTATCGCGCTTCCATGTAATTCGGGAGTCCGCTGCCAGGATAGGTTCCGGCAATCAGCCGGATTCGATGAGCCGACCTCAGGTTTGTGCCTGCCGGCACCCGACCCCAGGCCTCATCAAGTGTCCGCACGGCGGAGCCGCGCGAGGCGCCCGAATTTGCATCATTGCCGTTGACCGGATCGACCCAGATCGAGACGGTTCCACCGGTTGCCGTCGCCGTTCGAGTCGCGGTTGCTGTCCGGGTCGCGGTCGATGTTCGGGTAGCAGTCGCTGTCGAGGTGGCTGTCGCGATTCGGGTTTTTGTCGCGGACGGAGTGATTGCGATGGCCGTCGCCGTGGATGTGCTGGTGCTCGATGCGACGGGTGTTCGGGTCGCGGTCTGGCTTGCAGCTCCGGTGACCTTCAGCCGTGCGGTCGCCGCGTTGCCGGACGCCGCGACGCCCTCAACCGTCGCATTGCCAGACACCGCGTCCGCCGGCACCGTGACTTTCTTGATCGCTGAGCCATGCTCAGTGGACGTCACGGTGGCAAGACGCTTGCTCTTTTCCTTCGTCACGAGATTGATCGTGATTCGCTCAGATTCGGCAAATCCCGAGAACGAGAGCGTCACCCCACTCCCTTTCCTCGCGGACGTAGGCTTGATCGAAAGCGAAGGCTCGATTTCGAACGCGGCGGAGACAACGGCGTTCCCGGCATTGACACGCACGGCGTGTTCACCGGCCGTCGAGGGTGGGGCGCTAAATGTGAAGGTCACGCGGCCACGGCCGTTCGTAACCTTACGCTCGATCGTGGCGTTGTCCCAACGGAGCCGTACCGCTGAATCGGCCGGCAATCCTGACAGAGTCGCCTTGATCGAAGCTCCGACGATCCCGTTTGAGCTGGAAAGACGAATCGCCGGCTCCGCGGCAGACGAAACGCGACCGCCCAATGGGATCATTAATGAGAGCAAGCCGCACGCCGTCATAAGGATCAGAACTGCTCTGGAGTGCGACATCGATGCGTTCCTCCAATAATCGACAATTGCTCTTGCAGCATGTACGAGCCGAAGAACCGGTTTGACGGCGATTTCAGCAACGTTCGTATTGACAGAGTATCTCGGTGGGTGAGCGAAAGTGGAACGGGAATCGCGTCCCCGCTTCGTCAGGACGAACGATCTGAACCGGCGTATGATGTCCGAGTTCAGCGTGCGGCAATTGGGCCCCTGGTCAACCTGCGAGGGATTTCGACGTGTCCAATCAAGAGCTTTGCTTTCTCTCGGCCATGGACCTGAAGGAACGATTCACCAGTCGAGAGCTATCGCCAGTCGAGGTGACGGAGGCGATCCTCTCCGAGATCGACCGGGTTAATCCGGCGTTGAACGCGTTCGTCACGGTCACCTCCGATCTTGCCCGGGCACAGGCGCGCAGCGCCGAACGCGCCTACACGACCAATATCGCGGCGACCTTGGCCGGAATTCCGATCTCGATCAAAGATTTGACGCTCACGAAAGGAATCAGGACAACCCGTGGTTCGCTGCTCTACAAAGACTGGGTGCCGGACGAAGATGCGCCATTCATGGATCGCATATACGACACCGGCGCGGTCGTGCTCGGCAAAACCAACACCCCGGAGTTTGGCTGGAAGGGCGAATCGACCAACCGCGTCGTCGGGTCGAGTCACAATCCATGGAAGTACGGCCGCACGCCGGGGGGATCGTCTGGCGGCGGTGCGGCGGCGGTCGCGGCCGGGCTCGGACCGCTCGCACAGGGAAGCGACGGCGCGGGCTCGATTCGTATCCCCTGCGGGTTCTGCGGCATCTTTGGGCTCAAGCCATCGTGGGGTCTCGTACCTCAGTACCCCTCGAGTGGTGTGATCGAGCTCGCTCACCTCGGACCGATGACTCGCACCGTGCGCGATGCCGCGCTGATGCTCAACGCAACCGCGGGCGAAGATGCACGCGACCGGAGCTCCTGGTCAAGCGGAATCGATTACCTCGCGGCACTCGACAATACCGATCTGACCGGTCTCCGAGTCGCCTGGTCGCCCGATCTCGGTTACGCGAATGCTGAACCGGAAGTCAGAGACGCGACGGCAGCAGCGGCAAAGCGATTCGAAGAGCTGGGATGCCACGTCGAGGAAGCCCACCCGAAGCTGCAAGACCCGTGGAATCTCCTCGACACAATCTGGTCGGCGGGCATGGCGGTGGTCAATTGCGACAATCTTGAAGAGGTCCGCGATCTGGTCGATCCAGGCCGGCTGCAGATCATCGAGGCTGGCATGAAGCTTATGGCAACAGATCTTGCCAGCGCGTTTCTCCAGCGTTCGCTTTACTTTCAGGCCTGGCGTCAATTCATGGAGCGGTTCGATTTGATTCTGACTCCGACCTTACCCTGTACCGCGTTTCCAGTCGGGCAAGACCACCCGGGGACGGTGGCCGGAAAGCCGACGACCTATCTGGGATGGACCCCCTTCACTTATCCGTTCAACCTCACGGGGCAGCCCGCGGCGACGGTTCCCTGCGGATTCGATTCAGATGGGTTGCCCATCGGACTGCAGATCGTCGGCCGCTGGCGCGACGACACGACCGTTCTCAGAGCGGCGGCGGCCTTCGAAGCGATCGCGTCATGGGCTCGGTCCAGACCACCGGCCGGTCCGTCATAGTTTCGTAACCTCTTTCATGTAACGGACGCCCCGACATCGGAGGCTTATCTCGTATTGGACGATGTGCGAGTGATGGAAGGTCTGAAACATGAGTCGATCGTTTTTTGCAGCGGGGCTGACGCGGCGATCGTTTCTTGGCAGGGCAGCCCTGTTGGGAGCAATAGCAACGGGATCTCGCTCGGCATCAAGCTCGGCCCAGTCCGGCGGCTTCTCCTGGCGATTGCTCGATTCCGAGGGTGGATCGGCGGCGCGTTGGGACCACACCCTGTCAGGCGATCCAACCACCAAGCAGTTGATGTTGTTTGGCGGCCGCGATGCGGGCGGCGCCTCGTTTGGCGACACCTGGCTCTACGATCTCGTCAATCATGCCTGGCGCCAGGTCGAGGGTTCCGGTCCCGAGCCGCGATTCGGGCAGGCAGTCGCGTTCGACGAATCCTCTGGGAAGCTGGTGCTCTTCGGCGGACAGACCAGTGACACGTTTTTCAACGACACGTGGGTCTTCGACTTTGCCGGCGAGTCGTGGACCAAGCTCGACACCGGCGACAGGCCGCTACCGACGCCGCGGTACGGGCTGCCGGCTGTATTCGATGCGCACGGCAATTTCATCATTTCGCATGGCTTCACCTTCGAGGGACGGTTCGATGACACCTGGTCGCTTGATTTGTCCTCGAATCAGTGGACCGACGTTTCGCCGGGACCTGATGGAGTACGACCGCTCAAGCGCTGTCTGCATGAAATGGCCTGGGATCAGGCAGCAGGTAGGCTGCTTCTCTTTGGCGGTTGTTCGTCTGGATTCGGACCATGTCCCCAGGGCGATCTCTGGTCGTTCGATCCAGCCTCGAGCGCTTGGACCCAACTTGCGCCGCCCGAAGGGCCGTCGTCTCGCTCCAACCCGGCGATGATCTACGACGAGCGTGGAACGCGCGCGTTTTTGATCGGCGGCCTTAGCGATGCCGGTTACATGTCGGATGTCTGGAGTGGAGCACTCGACGGCGACGACTTCACATGGACCGCAATTACCCCTGATGGCACTGGCCCTTCACCACGGGCGAGTCACGATCTCGTGCTCACCCGCGGCGACATCTACCTCTTCGGCGGTACAGGCGTTGACGGCGTCACGAACGACCTTTGGAAGCTATCGCTCGACTAATCAGTGGACGAAGTAAAGGCGTAGAGGGCGACGTAGGTCGACGGCTCATAGTTGCCGCCGATCTCGACCGCTCCACCCTCTCCCTCCACATAGATGCGACCATCCGGCGCGAGATACTCGGTCCAGCCGCGAGGCAGGAAATCGACGACCACAAAATATGTACCAAGAGGCAGATCGCTCCAGGTGGTACCGCTTGCCGCGCTCATGTCGTATCGGTTGTTCGTTTCAAATGAGAACAGGGAGACCGCATACCCTCCCGTGGCCATCGTGCAATCCGCCGGGTTATAGTCGCCGGCGATTTGGTTGTCCGGGCAGAGAAAGAGCTCCACCGTGATTGAGCCGGATTTGGGCGCGGACTGCAAGTGAAAAACGTTCAGTCCGATGTCCGGCGCGCTCTCATCGATCGCAACCGAGTACCCCTCATCGGCGGATCCACCGACCGCGGCTGAACCTGGAATGAAGTAGGTCATGTAGCCGTCCGGCAGAATGGACTCGTACAGGTAGTAGGCCCCGAGCGGCAATTCTTGCCACAGCCAGGCGCCGCCGAGATCGATCGCCTGCGCGAGACCAACCTCGCCGATCGGACCGCCCAGGACGAAGTCGTAGCCACCCCGCGAGACAACACAGTATTCGGGCACTAATGTCTCCAGCGTCATGCCCTCCGGACAGTCGTACACGTACAGGGTGATCGAGCCGGTGACCGCTTCCGGCTCCTCGATGGGAGGCACCTCGGTCGCGGTCTCAGTCGGTAGCGGTTGAATCGGTGGCGGCGGAATTTCGGGTCCGATCACCGCGATGATGTAGGCCGCGTTTCCGTCATCGTCGCCCTGCAACGAATTGGTCAATGTGGCGATCTGTGCCCGTACGCCAGCGGCCGTGGCGGTCGTGCCAACGGCTTCGATCTCCAGTTCGCCCGGTTCGAAGATCGCGCTCTCGCCCGCTTCAAGCGTACGCCCGCGTCCCCCCGACGGCAGGATGTCGATCGCCCCTTCGGTAGCAAGGATGGCGACCGATTCGCCGGTGTCTGGAACGCTTGCCTGCTCGCCGGCAGCTAGCACATTCCGCACGAGATCGATGTCGCGCTTGCCATCCGGAGCGGTGAATTCATCGCTGACAAAGAGCAGTTTGCCGCCGTTCGTGTCGTCGGCGTCTTCAGCGGCGACGAGCTCAAACGTGAGATACGTCACTTCCTGGTCGGTGAGGCTGGCCCTAATCTGGCGCGTGCCGGCCGTTACCAGAAATGACTCACCAGGCGCGAGCCGGGCAACATCGACCTGACCATCCTCGGTGATATTGGTTAGCAAGACGGGATCTTCTGTCGCGAGCACAAACCCGAGCACGCGGCGACCCGGCTGCGCCTCAGTGCGAGGACTCGCGGTCCGCTCGACCACCCGCCAAACGACCTCACCGTCGGGCAAATCGTCGATTCCCTGGGTGACAACTTGGGCATGACCTGTCGCTGGGGAGTTTCGGTCGAGGAACGCCTGTTGCGCGGTGACGAGCCCTACCGGAAGGGCGATCAGCGCAATTAGCGCGAGCATCCACCAACGACGGTGAGCATCAATCCACCGGCTGACGATTTTGTTCATCAAAACCTCCATAATGTATTCGCCCATCTGGGCCATCGTGCTTATTGTCCGTTGTACCGGACCGCGCCGTCACCTAGTGAAATCACGTAAAAAACAAACGGCCCCCGGGGGTCGAAATCGTTCAGCTCAGGGAGGTTTCTTCGAATGCTCACGTCATCAGCCGGCACTTCACACGGCGTTTGGAATGCAGTCCTTCCCGATCCGGATGGCGCTGAACAATCGATCTCTCAGGCACTTGCAAAGGGCCCTGTGCTGCTCGGTATCTACAAGAGCTCCTGCGCGGCCAGCAAAGTCATGATGCCGGTGCTGCAACGGATCGCGTTGCGCCACCAATCTGATGGACTCACGACGCTCGGCGTTTCTCAGGATTCCGCGAACATCACCCGTTCGTTCGCTCGCCGTTACAAGATCGAATTCCCGATCTTGGTGGAAGCGCCCGATTTCCCCGTTTCGAACGGACTCGATATCCACTACACCCCGACGGTATTCGTGTTGAGCCGCGACGGCGCCATCACCTACACGACGATGGGCTTCCTGCGCGGACAGGTCGAGGAGATCGAAGCCGCGGTCGCCGCTGAGCTGGGAGTCGCTTCTCTCACGATCATCTCGCCTGACGAAGCCGACATTCCATTCTTTGTCCCTGGCTGACCGGGCAACAACCTGTCCTAGGTCTAGGACAATCACCCAGTCCCTGTTGCGGCAATGACGATCTCTGTCGCTTGATCGAGCGCCCACACGAGCCGGTTTCGCCCGCGCAGCAAGTGCGCTTTCAGAATGCCAAGTTGATGAGCATCTTCGCGAGCTTTGGCCATACCCAACGCCGGCGCAAGATCGGGCAACGGCGGCGGCTCATACGTCGAATCGTGGTGGAAGGCCGATGCCCGGCTGTAGTTCACGGGAATCAGAATCCGCGCCAGATTTCGCTGCGCCGCATTGAATCGCCGTGCGTCCGTCGATGACGGATCACCATCCGGTGCGCTTTCGTACAGCCGGGCGAGCTCAATATCGAGCTGCACGAGCAACGTAAACGCCGGACCAAAGGAAAAGTCTGGACCCGCGGCTTCCTGATACTTGTCCAGCGTTTGACGGAATGCATGAGTCGTCACCCGCCAGTCGAACGGGAGCGCCGGCGCATTGAGCGTTCGCAGCATCGACGCGGCATACATCTTCATATCACGCAGCAGGTTGTCGCGATCCGCGATTTCGATCGTGTCGTCCTCGGAATGCCAGGCGATGTTGGCGCCGCACCCACCCACCGGATAGTAGCCGTGGGCGTCTCGCGCTTCCTGCGACATGGTCGAGCTGAGCATGTAGAAGCTGGTGATTCCAATCTGATTGAAGCTGTAGTCGCCGGCGCGCGGCGCCCGCTCGGTCTGGGGCGTGATGCCGGTCGTTTCACGGATGACCGTGTCGACGAACGGCTCCGCCTCACTCATGCATGTCAGCTCAGTGAAGGTATCCGCCCAGCGGCAACCGGGCGAATCGCAATTGATTTGCGCCACGCAATGCCTGGCGAGCTCGATCGCGAAAGTGTCCGCATACCAGGTCGAACCCGCGTATCGGCCGTGGGAGTGCCCACTCCACCATGCGATCTTCAACGACCTCGCGAGTCGATCCCGGTGCTGCCAAAAAACGCGGGCGAGCTCGAGCATCGTCGCATCGCCGGTGGCGTTGTCGCCGGCGCCGGCATGCCAGGAATCCACATGGCCGTGCAGCAACGCGAATTCCTCTGGCGCCGATGCACCCGGAATCTCGGCGACGAGGATCGGAATCGGCCGCCAACCGGTGTCGACCTCGGTCGAGAACGCAACACGTCCCCCGCGCTTGGCGACGTCGATCAGCGCCTGTCCGTCCCGCTGATTGACGCCGAGAACGGGAATTGAGGGCTGCCGGTCCGCGTGGTCGAGATCAGGTGTTCCCCAGATCGAGGTGCAGATGCTCTCGTGGATGTACTCGCCGGGATTGATATAGATGCCCGCCAGCGCGCCCGCTCGCTGGGCGTCGAGCACCCGGGCGGGCGCGGCCATGCCATCGACGATCACGACTTTGCCGGTGACATCGACTCCCCGAAAATCGATACCGACCGACCAGTCGTCGGTCGATTCGGGATTCTCGACCGGCGGGAAATAGAGCAGATCGCCGCTAAGCTCCTGCCCGTTGGTCGATGCGGACATCGCGGTCGTCTTGGCCCGGAACGACTGTCCGCCCGGCTCATCGACGCGCAAGGTCGCGCTGACCGGCATCGAAACGAAGCAGACGGGCTCCTGCAGCGTGTGCGGCACGCCCCACTCCGCCAATCTGGCGATCAGATACTCGACTGCCTCCCGCTCCTGCGCGGAGCCGGAGCTTCTGACCAGCGTCGAAAAGCGTTCGACCGTTGCCCAGGGAGCATCGAGCGAGATCGCGCTCAGCAGTTCCTGTTCCAGCGCGGCGTCGTTCCAATCGGTAAAGCTCATCGTTTCTCCCTACACGTCAATATGGCAACAGTTTCTCGGCGGTACGAAGCGCGTGCTCGACCCGGTTGCGCTCGCGGACAAGCTTGGCGTGCAGGAAGTGCCAATCGTCGCCGGCGCGATCCAGCGCAGCCAGTCTTCCGGATTCTTTCAGTCCGGCGGCCGCCTGGGTCTCGGTCGTCAGGTCATGATGGAATGGACCGTGTTCGGTGTAGTTCACCGGAATCAGCACCTGATTGAGCGATTTGATGAGCTCGTTCTCGTCCTCTGCATTCATGATGCTGAGATCGACTTGCCGGATCGCATCAGCCAATTTGCGAGCTCTGCCGGCCACACCAGCCAGGTCGATTTCACCTCGCGCGGCGGCGTGGTATCCGTCGAGCGCGTTCCCGATCTCGTCCGCTTCGAACGACGGATCGAACGGCAATCGCTCGAGCGTGCACAGCCGCCAGAGCGTTTCGGCGAAGATGGAAGCATCCCGTTTCAGGAAATCCGGGTCGATCTTGTCGATCAAATCCTCAGCCGTGTGCCACCACCAACCAAGCGAAACGCCGCCGAAGATCTCCGCCACTGCAGCATCATCGCCGGTTCCTGGCCGGAGGGAAAGAGCACCGAACAGCGACGGAATGCCGTGTCCCCAAAACGACTGGTCGCTTGAGCGGCCGGTGCGGTGGTACTTGAGATTTGCGCCCGCCGTGTACTTCAACACCAATTTCGCGAAGGGATATGTTCCGGCCATCGAACTTGCGCTGTCGAGAATCGTCGCGCCCTTCGCGCCGGCCGAATCGATGTTGACATGGCATATGCACCGATCGTGCAGCTCCGACCAATGGTTGTCGGCATACCAGGTCGAACCGGCGTAGCGGCCATGCGAGTGGCCCGACCAAAACGCGATGCGAACGCCTCGCCGGAGTTTGTCGCGGCGTTCTGCCAACAGCCGGCCGACCTCGACCTGGGTCGCGTTCGCGGTTCCGTTGTCCATTGCACCGTAGTGCCAGGAATCGATATGACCGCTGAAGAGCACGAAATCATCGCTCTCCTGTCCCGGCAAGTCAGCCGTCAGCGTCGGGATGTTGGTCCAGGCTCGATACGGTTGGGTCGAGAGTCGAACCCACACCGGTCCGGCCTGCATCAAGCGTTTGAGTCGTTCGCCGTCGGTTCGCGCGATTCCCACCGCTGGGACGGATGGCAAAAAGCGCGCGGTTTCGGGCAGCGGCGTTCCCCACACCGGCGAGATGCACATCTCGTGGATGTGATCAGGATTGATGAAGATTTGCCCGATCGCGCCCGCCCGTGCTGCCGCCAGCGCGGCATCCTCGATCGCAACGCCATCAACCACGACGACTTTTCCGCGCGCATCAAAGGCGCCGTAATCGGTCGAACGCGACGATCCGACATGGATAAGCTCGCCCTCGACACCGGTTTCGCTCGTGGAAGGTGTCAGGGCGTATCCGTTGCAATGAATCTCAGCCGTTTGGGGAGAGAGGAGCGTCAAAGTCGACTTGATGGGGTAGCCAATCAGGCATTCCGCTTCATAACGGTTCACGTTGTAGCCGAACGATCTGAGCTCCGCTTCGACGTAATCGAAGGCGACAGCTTCTCCCGGCGTACCCGAAAGACGAACAGTGCTGGCAATCGATCGCAAATGGCGTTCGAGCTCCGCGAGCGAAACCGCTCCACCGATCCCCATGGTTCGTCTCCTTCGAATCCCCCGATTCCGGCCGCGCGGCGGCCATTATGACGTCTACCGCCGATCGTGGGAACATGCGAAGATGACCGCACGCTGAACAAGATCGTCCCGAGCTGACATGGAGTCTGCAAGCATGCCTACTGGAGTAACCGTTCTTTCCCCTGTTCCGGGTGATGCCGGCGGCGTTCTCACGGACGCTGCCCTGGAGTTTGTCGCGACACTTCACCGCGCGTTCAATCCCACTCGCGAAGCACTACTTGCTCGGCGAGTGGAACGGCAAATACTGATCGCCGCCGGTCAGAAACTGACCTTCCTTCCCGAAACAGCATCGGTTCGCGAGGGCGCATGGTCGGTGGCCGAATGCCCGCCCGCACTGCTCGATCGTCGAACCGAAATCACCGGTCCGACCGATCGCAAAATGTTGATCAACGCCCTGAATTCGGGCGCGAAAGTCTTCATGGCAGACCTCGAAGATGCGCTCTCTCCGACCTGGGAAAACGTGACCACGGGTCAGCGCAATCTGATGGACGCCGTTCGTGGAACAATCTCGCTCACCCAGGAAGACGGAAAGTCCTACAAGCTGAATGACGACATCGCGACGCTGCTTGTCCGGCCGCGCGGCTGGCATCTGGTCGAGCGACACGTTTTGGTCGATGGCAGTCCGATCTCGGCCAGCCTGTTCGATTTCGGATTGATGTTCTTCCACAACGCCAAAGAGCAGCTCGCTCGCGGCGCTGGGCCCTACTTCTATCTGCCAAAAATGGAGAGTCATCTCGAGGCCAGACTCTGGAACGATGTCTTCAATGCCGCCCAGGACGCGATCGGGATTCCGCGCGGCACCATCCGCGCCACGATGCTGATCGAAACGATTCTCGGGGCGTTTGAAATGGAAGAATTCCTGTACGAGCTCCGTGATCACGCCGCGGGGCTTAACGCCGGCCGTTGGGACTATATCTTTAGTTTGATCAAGGTCTTTCGCGACGATCCGAATCAAATCCTGCCGGATCGCGCTCAAGTCACCATGGCGGTGCCATTCATGCGCGCCTATTCAGAGCTGCTGGTCAAGACGTGCCACAAACGTGGCGCGCACGCGATCGGCGGTATGGCCGCCTTCATTCCAACCCGACGCGATGCGGCCGTCAATGAAATGGCTATCGCGAAGGTGCGCGAAGACAAGGAGCGCGAGGCCGGCGCCGGCTTCGACGGCACCTGGGTCGCCCATCCGGGATTAGTGCCGGTCGCGATCGAAATCTTCAACACGGCGCTCGGGGAGCGACCGAATCAGAAGGACCGACAGCGTGACGACGTTAACGTGTCGCCAGAACAGCTCGTGGATGTGCGGATCGACGACAGCAAAATCACCGACGCAGGACTGCGCACAAATGTGAGCGTCGCGCTGCAGTACCTCGACAACTGGCTTCGCGGTAACGGCGCCGCCGCGATCAACAACCTGATGGAAGATGCCGCGACGGCGGAGATCTCACGCGCGCAGCTTTGGCAATGGATTCGCCACGGCGCAAAGACCGGCGACGGAGTCACGATCACCAAGGATCGGTACTCGACCAGCTTGACCGAAGAGATCGAGAAACTCGGTGGCATCACGGTCGGCCGGTATCGCGATGCGGCCGAGATTCTGAACGGCTTGATTCTGTCGGACGAATTCGAACAGTTTTTGACGCTTCCGGCGTACGCCTACCTGAACTGAAAGGGCTTTCGCATGCGCACTACATCCGAGGTCGAGCTTCTCATTAGCGGCTACGACACGCCGGAGGGCCCCGCGTTTGATCGCGAGGGCAACCTCTGGCACGTCAATTGGGATAGCTCGTCGATCATCAAAATGACGCCGGACGGCGATTCCAGCGCGTTCTTCAATACCGGCGGCATTCCCGCCGGGTTGGCGTTTCATCCGGATGGGTCGCTCTACATCGCCGACGAAGGCGGCAACATCCACGGCGTGATGCGGCTGACGATGGACGGTAAGGCTGAAATCCTGGTCAACGAATTCGAGGGCCAACCGCTAAACGGAGCCAACGACCTCGTCTTTGACAAGAATGGCGTGCTCTACTTCTCAGACCCGTGGGGAAGCAACGATCAGAGCTTGATTGGAGGCTTCTATCGCTTCTTTCCAGATGGCCGCTTGGAACAAATAGATTCCGGACTCGCGTTTCCGAATGGTGTGACCCTCAATAGTGAAGAAGATGCTGTCTATCTCGCAGAAACCTATCAAAACCGCATATTGAAGTACCCAATTAATGATGATGGTTCAATCGGTCCAAGAGAAACATGGGCCGAGGTCGAAACTCCTCCCGGCGCGGATGGAATGGCGTTCGATCTCAATGGCGATCTCTATGTCGCCCACTTCAATGGCCGCCGGGTCGATGTCTTCAATCCGTCAGGCAAGCTCGTGGACAAGATCGAGGTGCCTGGTCTGCAACCGACCAATGTTGCATTTGGCGGTCCCGAGAACAAGACGCTGGTGATCACCGAGGTCGAAACGAAATCGCTGTATAAGGTCGAACTGTCCGTCGGCGGTCAACCGCTGAACGACGGTCGATCCTATCCTTAAGAGGGCAGAACGCCGAGCTGCTGAAAAAGTCCAGCGCTGTCGTATTGCACCCATCGCTCGACGGTCTTGCCGTGGGCGATCCGGTCAATGCCGATTCCCTGTACTTCAACTCGCCTGCCAGACGGGGCTACGCCCATAAAGGGTCCGTCGTGCGTTCCGCGCGCGGTGAACCGATAGACGACGCGCTCTGCCGCTTCAAAACATTCATCGATCTCGAGGTGCAGGTCTGAAAACGCGGTCCGGAATCCGCTGATGTCGATCCGGACTCCTTCGGGACCGTAATGATCGCCGGACGGCAGGTGACTGACGTGCTCAGGGGCGACAAGCTCCCGGATCACGCTGGCGTTGCCTTCGTTGAACGCCTCATTGAAAAATCTCACAACAAGGTCTCTGTCGCTCTGTGTCATCACGGGCTCCCATATCGGCCTACGGTCGACCGTTCACCGTGTCGGTCGAATTCCGTTGCCGGACCATTCCGGCATGATCGTATGGTGACGTAGGCGCGAGACCTACACATCCGTTAGAAGACGTAATTGAGCGGTCAGGTCATATGCATTCAATTGCGTAGACGGGTACATATTAGGGTTCTTGGATGGCGCAGGAATTCAGTTGTTGGAACTGCATGCTCGGTGTTAGCGAGCGTTCGCTCGCTCGCGGGAGCGCATTGCGACCGCCACGGCTGCCGCCCGGCTGCTAACTCCCATCTTTGAAAAGACATTGGCGATGTGTGTCCCGGCGGTGCGAGGGCTGATGAAGAGCGCCTCGCCGATCTCCGCATTCGAGTGACCTTCGATCAACAAGTCAACGATTTGCAGCTCCCGCGGCGTCAATCCGAACTCCGACAACGAGGCGGACGGAGCCGGCTCCGCGGAAGGAGATTCGATTACGAGACCAATGGTGGACTTCGCCACCTCTTCCCAACCCGTCTGTTCCCCATTCGACCAGAGCGATTCGAACTTCTCGGCGCCAAGCGCCCGTCTCAGCCCCTCAACGGTCTCATCCCGGTAAGCAGGACCGTATCGGCTTCTGGCCATGCCGAGATTGCGATACGCCGCGGTCGCGGCCGCAATCATTTCGACCGCGTCTTCATCACGGCCGAGACTCGCGAGTGCTTCGGCCCCGCCGATCAAACTGTCGGCGCCGGCGTGAGGGTCGCGAATCTTGAGCCAGTGCGGCATCGACTGCTTGTAGTAATCGAACGCGCGCAGGAAATCGCCTTGCTCTCGCGCGATGTCGCCGAGGTGATCGACGATCGGCGACATGCCGGGCGGATAATCGATCCGCTTCGTGATCGCAAAACCGCGTTCCAACAACTCGAGAGCGTCGTCGAGCCGCCCCTCTGACCGAGCGATCGAACCCAGAAACGACAAACAATACGCCGCCCATGCCGGTTCGTTGATCGAGTCGAATATCTCCAGGGCAGACGCGAACTCGGCGCTCGCCTCGTCAAATCGCTTCTCGTCCCGCGCGATCGATCCAAGGCCAACACGAGTCATCGCCTCATTGCGTTTGTCCCCCGCGGCGGTGAAGTTCTGCAGCGCGGACGCAAGGGCTGTTCGAGCTGTCCCGTAGCGACCAAGGGCCCAGTTGAGAAAACCAGCCGCGCGATTCACCAATGCCAGCGTCTCAGAAGTCAATTGCTCAGAGCGGGGCCTGATCGCGTCGATCCACTCCAGTCCTTCGCGATAGTAGCCGCGCACCCCCCAGTAATACCAAAGCCAGTGCACGAGCCTGCCGGCCTGCTCGGGATCGTGATCAACCAGCCAGCTCAGCGCCCCACCCACATTCGCGACATCGCGCTCGATGCTGTCCATCGCCGTGGTCTCACCGGAACCGAAGAACGACCGTTCCACGGATTTGACCGCTGCGACCAACCAGCGAGCGTGCCGTTCCAGCACGTCATCGAGCTCGCCCTCCTCGTTGAGGGATTGCATCGCAAACTCGCGAATCGTTTCGAGCATTGCGAATCGGGGCTCGTCCTCAGCTCCTTGCATGGGCACGAGCAGGCTTTGATTCACGAGCGACATGACCTTGTCGAGCGGATCATCCCCGCGGCCGGACGCTCCGGCAACGGCGCCGGCAGCCGGCAGCGAAAAGCTGCCCCTGAAGACGCCGAGTGCCCTGAAGAATCGTCGCTCATCACTGTTCAGGAGGTCGTAGCTCCACCCGATCGCATCGCGCATCGTCTGCAGGCGCAATGGCGCATCTCGCGGCCCGCCGGTCAACAAACGTAACGAGTGAGTCAGTCGAGACAAAATCGCGCTGGGTGACAGCACTTTCAAGCGAGACGCCGCGAGCTCGATCGCCAGCGGTAGGCCATCGAGCCTGGTGCAGATCTCGGCGATCACCTCCAGGTCTTCACCGGTTGGAGCAAAATCGGGCCGAACAGAGCGAGCTTTTTCGATGAAGAGCGTTATGGCTGGATTGCGTTGGAGATCGACATCCCCGGTCTTCAAGTCCTTCAACGACACGCGAAGACTTGAAACCGGGTATTCAATTTCGCCGGAAAGTTGCAGCGGCGATCTACTCGTGACAAGGAGCTTCAAAACCGGACAGGCGAGCAAGAGATCGGACAGAAAAAGACCCGCGCCGATGACCTGCTCCATGTTGTCGATTACCAACAATGCTGGTCTTTGACCGATGAACTGTCGAGTCGCCTCGAGCTCGGTTTCTTCGCCGCTTTCGCGAAGCCTAAGAGCCGCGAGCAAAGCCCGGGGCACGTGCTGAGGTTCACGAACTCCAGCGAGCGAAACGATCCAAACGCATTCGCCATACAACGCTTTGGTGTCCGCGGCAGCGGCAAGCGCGAGCCGGGTTTTGCCAACACCGCCGGGTCCAGTGAGCGTCAGCAACCTTACAGTAGGATCGCCCAGTCTCGAATTGATGTCACGAAGATCCGTGACCCGGCCCACGAGCGGTGACCGAGCTGCCGGAATTCCGACGGTCGTTGAGTCATCTGACATTGCGGAATGCGATTCCTTACCCACGCAATTGACAAGAACGGCAATCGAAGGGTACACCGTCCGCCCCGGTCGCGCCCTACCTATTCGCACTGACCGATCTATACGCTAGACGGGATTCGCGCGAACCAGCGAAACGTCGCCAAGTTTGAAGCGCAGCAGCTGCTTTCCGCCTTCGATCAGCGTCAATCGCTCAAGTCCACCGACGATCACCTTGAGTGGCAGCCCGTTGGCATTTACTGTCAACCGCACGGTCGGGCCCTCGAAGACCATCTGATCGATGGTTCCTTCGATCACCCCTGGATCGTTACGGCCCGCTCCGTCGCTGAGTACCTGAATATTCTCTGGCCGGACGAACGCGAGCACCTCGTCACCGACAACCAACCCCGGTGACGAGAACGCTTGCAGCGTTAGGCCGCCGGCCGAGACGGTCGCGGTGATGCCGTCGACCCCATTATCAGCAATGTCAACGATCGTTCCGCGCAAGGCATTGTTGTCGCCGGCAAAGTTCGCCACGAACTCGCTTGCCGGTCGCAGATAGATGTCGAGCTGGGTGCCCGCCTGCTCGATTTTGCCCTGGTTCATCACGAAACTGCGGTCAGAGATGGCAAAGGCCTCCGATTGATCGTGCGTGACGTAAATCGCCGTTTTCTTGGTACGTCGCTGTAGAGCCAGAATCGAATATTTCAGCGTGTCGCGCAGATTGCGATCGAGCGCGGAGAGCGGCTCATCAAAGAGCAGCACGCGGGGATCAGTCGCGAGCATCCGAGCCAATGCCACACGTTGGGCTTGGCCGCCGGAGAGATGCGCGGGAAGTCGATCCTCGAAGCCCTTGAGCTCCATCATCTCGAGCATAGCCAGCACGCGGTCGGCTCTCGCCTGACGATTAAGACCTCCCCGGACCTCAAGACCAAAAGCGATGTTCTTAGCGACCGTCATATGCGGAAAGAGCGCGTGGCTTTGGAAAGCGAGGCCAATGTTGCGGCGGTGGGTCGGGATACTGTTGACCACCTGATCGTCGAATAGAATTTGTCCCTCTGTCAGATCGATGAGGCCCGCGATCATTCGCAACGTGGTCGTTTTGCCACAGCCCGAGGGACCAAGCAGCGTGATGAATTCGCCTTCGGCGATATCCGCGCTCACTCGATCGACCGCCGTGATCGCGCCATATCGCTTTGTGACTTGATCCAGCCGGACTCGCGCCATCCGAATTCCTTCGTTGATTCCTAAATGAGAAAGGTGCCCTTGAGATAGCGAGAGCCGAACGTTTTGAAGAAGATCAGAACAACCGCGAACGAAATGAACTGCATGAGCGCCGCAAGCGCCGCGGTTGATGGCAGGAATCCGGTTCGGGTCAGGTTGTAGACGGTAAGCGCAGCGGTCATCGTGTGCGGGCCCGCGATGAAGAGCGTGACCAGAAACTCGTTGAATACGATCACGAAGGTCAGCAGAATACCCGCGCTGATTCCAGGCCCGAGCAGCGGGAGCTCCACCCGGAACAGACTCTGCATGCGATTCGCGCCCAGCGTTTTGGCCGCCTCTTCATACATCGTGGGCAGATCGCGCAAGGCCACGACGATGGGAACGTTCACTGGTCCAGCAGCAGCTGGAGAGGTCGGCGCATCCTGGGCAAAGGCGCCGCTGGCGAGGACCGACTGAATCGCGGGAACAGTCAATCCCAGGGCAATACCCTTCTTGATCACATCGCGGCGTGTGTGTTTGCCGTTCACCGCCTCATTCGTAAGTGCTTCGATCTGTCGTTCCTGTTCGGCCTTGTCCTGCTCCCTCTTGTCGACGCGACACCCGAACGCGGCAATCGCCACGACGGTTACCCGAGAACACGTACACAAAAGAACCGTCTCGAAATGTTCAGTGAACGATCCGTATCCGGGCGACTATCGCGTGTCAAGCATGGACTTTGGGCGAATTGCCTCAAGCAATGGAGCGAATCGGGATCACCTTTCCGCGCTGATGCTCGGGCAGAAGGGCCCATGGCTGAAGCGGATCTTCCGGCACCCGCTGAAGCACCTCGCCGTCGATCATCGTCAGTGTGTTCACGAGCAGTTGGCGGCCTTTGCGCTCGTTCATGAAGATGTCCTGGAAGGTGAAGTCACCTTCTTCGATGGTGAAGAGCGCGACATCGGCGGCGCTGCCAGGTTTCAAGGAGCCGAGATCGGACCGCCGCATGGCGGCGGCGGGTTTCGAGGTCGCCCGTTCGATGATGTCCGGCAAACTCATGCCGAGCAGCAGGAACTTCGAAAGCGTGATCGGCATATCGAACATCGGACCCTGGATCGCCATTTGATGGATATCGGTGCTGATCACATCCGGCATCACACCCTGCGCCAGCATCTTCTCAGCGGTGTCGAAGCTGAACGAACCAGCCCCATGGCCGATATCGAGCACCAGTCCTTGATCGTGGAGCTCGCGCATGTAAGGTAGGAACGAGTCGTCCGGACCGATGACCCGGTTGTCGTGACCGGTGAAGCAATGCGTCAGGATGTCGCCCGGTCGCAGGTGTTTGGCGATCTCGTCCAATGCCGGTGGACCCTGTCCGATATGGACCATCAAGGGGAGATCGACGCGGTCGGCCAGTTCGCGAGCAAGCTCGAGCGGTCGAATTCCGGTTCCGCGAGTGGTGTTCTTATCAATTCTGGCTTTAATGCCGAGCACCAAGTCTCGATTGAGATTGGTCATCGTTTCGGCGAGATCGACATCGCAATAGTCGAGATTGGCGAGCTCATAAGTGGTCGCGATCAAGCCGATCGACGAAAGGTTGATCAGCGAAAAGACCTTGCTCTTGCTGGTTTCGACGATGAATTTGCGAAAACCAGGAAGACTGTACGAACCGGCACTGCCGACATCGAGCCAGGTCGTGACGCCCGTGCGCGCGGAGATCGGATCGGGCCACACACCCCAGAAGGTCGCTCCCCAATAGACGTGGGTGTGGAGATCGATCAATCCCGGCGTCACAAACTTACCCGTCGCATCGATGACGTGCAACGCTTGTGATGGATCGAGACTTGCCTGAACCGCGGCGATCTTGCCGCCCGCGATTCCAACATCGAGACGACCGGACAATCCGGAGCCGGGATCGACAACTTCGCCGCCGGCGATGATGGTATCGAATCGAGGATTGCGCCCTGTATCTACGTCACCCATGAGATGGTCCTTGCTCTCTTTCGACGACCGCTTCAGTCCGGGCCGAAGCGGCATATTTCCGGCGGCCTTGCCGTTCCCAGGCTTCAATGCGCATCGTATTGTGACAGATGCTGAGATTTGTCGGGGCGGCCGTGCATGCGTGCACACACTCGCTGCGATACGATCCGGGTGCATCGGCGATTTCCCATTCTGACCTGAGGTGAGTGAAATGATTATCCCGTTTTCGTGTGACACCTCGGTTGCGCTCGGAAGCGCGACGTTCGACGGTTCAACGCTGCTTGCCAAGAACAGCGATCGCTCTCCGAATGAAGCCCAACCGCTCATTCACGTTCCGGGGCAGCGTCACTCAACCGGGTCGACCGCCAAATGCCAATACCTCGAGATCCCCCAGGTCGAACAGACCTGGGAGCTGATCGGGTCGCGACCCTGCTGGCTGTGGGGGTTCGAAATGGGCGTCAACGAATGGGGCGTCGCGATCGGCAACGAGGCCGTTCACACGCGAGAACCAAGCGAGGAGATCGCTCTGATCGGGATGGATCTCGTTCGACTTGGCCTGGAGCGATCCACGACGGCGGACGAAGCAACAACAGTGATCTGCGAGCTGGTCGAGCGCTATGGCCAGGGCGGATCGTGCGAGGAGCATTCGTTCCGAACCTATCACAACTCGTTCATCATCGCCGACTCCACCCGCGCCTGGATCGTCGAAACCGCGGGTCACTACTTCGCCGCAAAGAAAGTCGAAGATCGAGCCGCGATCGGGAACTTGCTGACGATCGGCGAATCCTGGGACCGTGCATCCGAGCGACTCGTCGAGCACGCGGTCGATTCGGGCTGGGCAACCAACCCGTTCAGTTTCTCGGAGTCGTACCGCAACCCGGATCGCGACATCTCAACTGGAACCTGCCGGTTGGATCGCGCCTGTTCGATCCTGGGCGGATACCAAGAACCGATAACCGTGCAAGATATGATCGCCGTGCTAAGTGACCATGGCGACCGCGATCTGCCTGTCCAAGCCGAACCGCTGCCGACGCTCTGCATGCACGCCTGCCCCGGATACATGGGCGAAACCGCGGCGTCGATGGTGGCTCATCTCAAACCGGGCAAATCGCAGGAGTTGACCTCAACGGTCTGGACCGCGTTCGGATCGCCGTGTTTGAGCGTCTTCCGGCCGGTTTATCCCTTCGCGGTCGGCTTGCCGCCGGAGCTGAACATCGGCGCCTCGACCTACTCGGCTGATTCACCCTGGTGGACGTTTGAACGGCTGCAGCGAATTGCAGCCGCCGAACCGAGCCTTGCCCCCGAGATCCGTTCCGCACTGGGCGTGCTTCAGTCGGCAATCTTCACTGAGACGGCACAAATTGAGCTCGAGGCCGCGCGATCGATCACCCGCGGCGATAACGACGCTGCACGGAGTCTGCTGAGATCTCATGTCGATCGCACGACCCAACAGGCGCTGGATTTAGCCGGCACGCTGATCACTCAGCATGGGGAGAGCTCTTCCCAATCTAGTTATCCGGTGATGACCGGGTTCTGGGACGAAATCAATCGCGAGGCAAGGCTTTTGGTTCCCGCATAGCGAACATCGGTCGAACCTTCAAACAAGCTCCCGCCGCCGTATTGATCACTTGTATCGGTTGATTTCGGGATCCTCGTCGAACGTCGGGAGTTGTGCCAACTCTTGCCAGATTTCTTCGGGAATCGGAAGGGTGGCTAGATCGATCGTTTGTTGAACCCGTTCCGGTTTGCTCATGCCGGCAATCGTGACGTCGATTAGCGGATCTCGCATCGAGAACTGCAATGCCGCGGCCGCCATCGGCACACCATGCCTTTGGCATATCTCCTGAATCTGGCGGGTGACTGCGATCATTGCTTGCGACGCGGGCTGATAGCAATAGCGCGCGTAGGCATCCGGCCCCTTCGCCAGCATGCCGCTTCCGTACGGAGCGGCATTGAGCACGGCCATGCCTCGCTTCTTTGCTGCTTCGTGCGCGGCCTGCCCTACCCGATTGAGCAACGTGAAACGATTGTGTGTGATCAGAGCGTCAAACATTCCGGTTTCGACGTATTCGATCTCGATATCGACCGGTCCGCTGGCGACACCCAGAAAATCGATCATGCCCTGCTCTTGAAAGCGCTTGAGTGTTTCGACCGGTCCCCCAGGCGCCATCGCCTCCTCGAAGGTCGTCCATTCGGCGTCGTGCAAGAAGCAAATGTGCACCTTGTCGACGCCCAGCAGTTCCAGACTTCGTTCGAAGCGGCGCTTGACGGTTTCGCCGCTGTAGTCGTCGTTGGTCGGGTCACGGCCCTCTTTGGTCTGGAGAATTGCGCCATCCGGCAGGCCGCCGAGCTCGCGCAGCACCAGGCCAACGCGCCGTTCGCTCTCGCCGTTGCCGTAAAGCGCGGCGGTATCGATGTAGTTCAATTCGCTGTTCACGAATGCTCGAACGGTCGCCTTCGCATCTTCTTCGGAAACACCGTAGGCAAAGGCATCCGGCATGTTTCCTATTTCCGCACAGCCGATCGCAATCGGTGGGACCATCAACCCGGTCGAACCCAGCGGAACACGCGTCAATGACATTTCATTCACTCCTGTGGCTCCATGTGGACTCTCGTGTGACTTCGATCTGTGCCGCGATGATCGCACATCAGGCTCGCGCCTACGCACCGTAAAGCGACGTCGCCTTGGTGTTGAGGTATGCCAGGTAGGGCTCAGGATCGAGTGGACCGCCCGCGACCAGCACCATCGTCTCCTTCGGCGAGAACTTTCGTCCATGGCGGTGAAGATGCTCGACCAGCCATGCCCTCAACGGTCCGAATTCGCCGGCTGCCACTTGGTTTTCGATCTCCGGCAACTCCACCCGAATTCGTTGCCAGATTTGCGACGCGAAGATCGTTCCCAGGGCATAGGTCGCGAAATAGCCGAAGCTCCCCTTGCCCCAATGCACGTCTTGCATGACGCCCATCGCATTGCTCGGCACGTCGACGCCGAGATACTCCTTCATCTTCGCGTTCCAGAATTCGGGAAGATCGGCCGCTTTCAGATCTCCATTGTAGAGCGCCTGCTCGATCTCGAACCGCAGAATGATGTGCAAACAGTAGGTCAGCTCGTCGGCTTCAACCCGGATCAGGGATGGCTGCATTTTGTTGACCGAGCGATAGACGGCTTCCACGTCGTGTTTGGCGAAGTGGTCCGGGAAAACGTCGCTCGCGATCGGATAAGCGAACGTCCAGTACGCTCGACTCCGGCCAACCAGGTTCTCGAACAGGCGGCTCTGCGACTCGTGCAGCGTGAGCGATGCCCCGCGACAGAGCGCCGTGCCCTCCAGTGCCGGACTCACGCCATGCTCGTAGAGCCCATGCCCGCATTCGTGAAGCGAGCCGAAGAGCGACGATGCTAAATACGACTCGTTGTATCGTGTCGTGAGCCGAATATCAGTGGTCGCGAACGACGCCGCGAACGGATGCGCGGTCGGGTCGAGCCGCCATTGGGAGGAATCGAAGCCCCACTGCTCGAGCAGCGCGACACTGAGCCGGCGTTGGTCGTCAGCCGGAAAGTGGCCGTGCATCGGCGCAGAATCGACCGCCTCCGCACGATCGGTCACGAGCTTGACGAGCGGGATCACTCCTTCCCGCACACGCGAGAAGACTGGACGAATGTCCGCCGCGGTCAAACCGCGCTCATAGTCGTCGATCAGAGCGTCGTACGGCTCGGCCACCTCAGGAAAGCAATCGATGTAGCGACGCTTGAGCTCGATCATTGATTCCAGGTATGGCAGGAACGACGCGAAATCGTTGCTTTGACGAGCCACGATCCAGGCTTGATAGCCTTCGGCGGCTGCCCTGGCCGATTCGGCCGCTAACTCGACCGGGATCTTGCGCGCTTTCGTCCAGTCTTCGCGTGTCACCCGAATCAGGCTCGCCTCATCAGACTCCCGCGGCAACGACGCCTCGAACCCTTCGAGCTCGCTCAGCAGTCGACCGATTTCGTCGCTCGTTGACTGCTCGTGGTGCAGCCGCGCGATGGTAGACATCTGCTGTGCACGGATCGCCCCGCCGCCCTTCGGCATCATCGTCGACTGATCCCAGGCGAGCAGTCCTCCGATCTTGCCCAAATCCCAAACTTCACTTGCATGCCGCTTGAATTCTTGAAACGTCTGGTTCACGCGTACAAATCCTTTCGACGGTTGCGAATTCATATGGATCCATTATCGCCGTTCGATTTACTGTCTGGGATTTCATAGGTGAGTCGATGCCGATCGACCGCATCGCTGCCAAACTCGGACTGGGTCGCGTACGATTTCCGGCGTCGCTGAAAATGGTCAATCTGACTGGAGGATGAGGTGGCGGCCAATTCAAGGTTTGACGTGATCGTGCTCGGCATCGGCGGCATGGGATCGGCCGCCTGTTATCACCTGGCAAAACGCGGCAAACGCGTGCTCGGACTCGAGCGATTCGATGTACCTCACGCGATGGGCTCGTCACACGGGGTTAACCGCATCATCCGGCTCGCCTATTACGAAGATCCGTCGTACGTGCCGTTGCTCCGCCGCTCGTACGAGCTCTGGCGAGAGCTCGAAGCTGGATTCGGGGAGCAGCTTCTCCACATCACCGGTTCAATCGATGCCAGTGACCGCGACGGCGAGGTCTTCACCGGCTCCGCTCGATCGTGCGAGCTCCACGATCTACCGCATGAGATTCTGACAGGGGCTGAGCTCGCGGAACGGTTCCCAGGTTACCGCCTGCCGCCGGATCACTACGCGTTGCTGCAGCCAGAGGGCGGATTCATTCTGTCGGAGCGCGCGATCGTAGCGCACGCTCTTGGCGCGATCGAAGCGGGCGCGACAATCCGCGCGCGGGAAGAAGTACTGGAGTGGGAGCTGACGCCGTCCGGCGTCCGGGTTCGAACGTCGAAGGACACATTTGATGCTGAGCAAGTCGTGATCAGCGCCGGCGCCTGGGCGGGCAAGCTCCTTCCTGAGCTCAAGAACCTACTCGGGCCGGAGCGCCAGGTTCTGGCCTGGTTCCAGCCGGTTCAACCCGAGCTCTTCAGGCCCGCGAACTTTCCGGTCTTCAACCTGACGGTCGAGGAAGGCCGCTACTACGGATTCCCCGTCTACGGAATCCCTGGCTTCAAAGTTGGACGATATCACCATCGCGACGAGGCGATCGATCCCGACGACTGGAACCGCGAGCCGGACGATGTCGATGAGGAGATTCTACGCACGTTCACCGCACGCTACTTTCCGGCGGCGGATGGACCGGTCATGACGATGAAGTCGTGCATCTTCACCAACACCCCGGACGAGCACTTCATCGTCGACCGGCTCAACGGCGATCCGCGGGTGATCGTGGCGTCGCCCTGCTCCGGTCACGGCTTCAAGTTCTGTTCTGTGATCGGTGAGGTGCTGGCCGATCTCGCGATTCGCGGGACAACCGCCCACGACATCTCGTTGTTCAAGATGGACCGGTTCGGCAGCTCCGTGGTCTCAGCAAGGTCCTGAGTTTCCGTGGTCTGTCCCACCGGGACCGAATTGATGATCAAAGGATCAGACTGACCTGAAGGATGACACGCTCGTCTGGCCCCTGGCTGGCGCGGAATTCGTCGACCTCGCCGAAGGCTCGACTGAGTGCCGCCAAGAGCGCGTTTGGGGAGCCATCGGTGACGGCGATCGTCGCGGCATAGCGATCTTCATTCACCTTGTTGCCGAAGAACCGCTTGGCATGGATCTCTGCCGTTGCGGTCACCGAGCCGCCGGTCGAAATACCGGCAAGACTCTCGTCTCCGCCACGGATGATCCGTGGTTCCCAGCTTCTGGCGCCGGTTCCGGCGCATGGGTCGTCGACCAACCTGAGCGTGTTGCCTTGCTCTTCAACGATTTGTGGATTACGGTTTCGATTGCGGTCGAAGATCGTGAGATTCATACTGCTAGACTCCTATCTCTGCTCGTCCAACGAACGGAGTGAGCCAGCGGGGCGGCGATCGGGCGCCGTGGCTGACAAACCACCGCACCAGAAGCGTGCCACCGTGTCACAATCGCTCGTTTGGAGCCAATGAGGGATTTCGGAGCCAACCGGGCGGGCGATTCGTCGTCAGCTCGGGTTTCGACTGATCACCGGCAGGCTCCTCATGTACGTACAGAGAATAGCAGAACATTCGAGCTATTGTCAATAGGTTCTGAGCGCAATTCCGAACGCATGTTTGGGCGAATCTTGCCCATCAGTCACCGAGAGCCGAAGGCCCGCTCACGTTCAATAGGCCAGCTTTCGCAGCCCGGTGGCCAGCACCTGAATCCCGAGCGCGGCGTGCTCGGTCGACGTGAATTCCTCGGGCGTGTGGCTGCGGCCGTCTCTGCTTTGGACAAAAATCATCGCGACCTTCGCGATCTCCGCCATCTGTTGCGTGTCGTGCACCGCCCCGCTCGTCATCGTGGTAAAGGGCACGCGCTGCTCTCTCGCCCCCTCTTCGAGCAACCCGACGATCTCCGGGTCACAGATCACCGGCCCGTGCTGGCTCCGGATTTGCCAGGAGATCTCCAGCCCGCGTCGATCCGCGATCTCCCGCATCATCGCTTCGTGCGTTGCATAGAGCTTTTCGCGCTTGACCGGATCTGGATGACGGGCGTCGATCGTGAAGGTCACGTTGTCCGGCACGATCGCGGGATAGTTTGGCTCGGCTTGAATCCTGCCCACCGTCGTCACGGCAGGCCGGCCCCAACGATGTGCGGTGTTGATCACCCCTGCGATGATCTCGGCGGCGCCGGCCATCGGATCGCGTCGTAAGTCCATTGGGAAGGCGCCGGCATGGTTGGCGGTACCTTTTAGTTCGACGATGTAGGTCCGGATGCCGGTGATCGCGCTCACGATCGCGACCGGCAGATCCAGTTGCTCAAGTAGCGGACCCTGTTCGATGTGAAGCTCAATGAAGGTGCCGATATCGTCGCGCTTCGCCTCACCTGCCCGATCTGGGTCAAGCCCAACGTCGCGCATCGCCCGCGAGATTGGGACTCCGTCGTAGTCGAGCGTCGTGTCGACGTCGCCCGGTTTGATTCTGCCGGTGATCGCACTCGACCCCCAGAAATTGGCGGTCGGGAAGCGGCTCGCCTCCTCTTCGCATAGGGCCACGACTTCCATCGTCGTGCGTGGCGGACCGAACTGTTTGAGCAGCGTCCTGACCGCGATGACGCCCGCAATGATTCCCATCACGCCATCGAACCGGCCGCCCGGCCGTTGCGAATCGAAATGCGAACCGGTGACGACGGAAGGTCCGCCCTCCGAGCCTTGAATGCGTCCCCAGACATTCCCGACCGCGTCAACTCGAACGTCGAGACCGGCTTCGGTCATCCAACCGATGATCTCGGTTTGGGCCGCGACCCATTCGGGTGAATAGACGGTTCGCCAGACGCCGGTCTCTCCGTACGCACCGTGGCGGGCGAGATCGTGCACATAGCGCTCGACCAAATCGCGGTCGATTTCAATCCTCGTTTCCATTGAGCACCTCCTCAGCGCCAGTGATCCGCTTGTCGAAGTAAGATCACCACCAAACCCCACGCTCGAAAGAGCGGATCGAGCCGATCCCGGAATACAACCAATTCTGATCCATCGTGAGAGGCGGAGAGCAGGTTCATCTTGCTCGTCGCGATGACCTCACGCAATGCCGCCCGGTTCTGGTCGCACCATTCTCCGGCATGCGGTGTCCACCAATGTCCAGCGAGATAGGTATCACAGCCGAGTGCTTCCGCTTGCTCGATGTACGAAGCGTCGTCTCCGCCCCCGGCCACGATCGCCACCCGGGAGACGTCGCGGCCGCTGAATCGAATCTGGTCGGTGGCAAATGAGGGCAGTTCACAGAGCTGCCGCACGCGCTCGGCAAAGGAGGCGAAAGGCTCCGGTTCCTGTGTGGCGATGACGCCGCAATCACCGCCTACACAGGGCGCAAATGTCAGTTCGCCTTCCAAATGGAGGCCGTCCGCAAGCGCGCCACTGGTCGAAATCTCGGGGTGGCAGTCGAGCGGGGCATGGAGCACGTACAAGGCGATGCCGTTTTCTTGCAGCCGGCTCAGTCGAGATGACGGAATTTCGATGAATCCTCGTCCGCTGGTTTCCATGTCGACCGGATGGTGGGTGAGGAGGACTGCCCCGGGTGAACCTCGCGCTTGTTCTTGCGTAAGCACCTCCTCGAGCAACGACGCTTCTGGAAAAACCAATAGATAAACGCGATCGATAGGCCGCTCCCCGCCGCCGATTAGGCCGTTGAACGTTTGTCGAAACATCGCCGAACCGCGCCGGAGTAGATCCGACTTGCCGCTATCGGAGAGCGCAAAATCCCACCCATCCGGCTCGGCAAAGTCACGAACTCGGAAGAGCTCGTCCAGGCGATTCACGAAATGAGAGAGCAGCACGTTCGTCGATTTCTCCTGCACGGTTCATGCGGGCGGCGCTATGATCGCGATTGTCGACGATCGCGGCCCAACCGGAAAGAGACGCCATCCATGGAAAACCTCATCGGAAACGCGCTCGCCGGTTACGCTCGCACGATCGCGGAGTGGCGCCGTACGCGCTACAACGACGATCTCCGCGACAAACGCAATCTCCAATCGGCCGATGGTCTCGACGAGTTTGCCGGTTTCGTCCGGCAGTTGAAGGCAGACGACGCGAGGCTCGTTCGGCTGGGCGAGCTCTGCATGCGTGGTGTGGCTTTTGGACCGGGACAGCAAGTCCATTACGAGCTGGGTCGGTTCCGCTTCTTCTCCCCGGACGTGACGCTCGATGGCTTCCTGGAGCTGCTCGTCGATCTGGCCGAAGCCGATCGTGGCGAGCTTGGTCAATTCGGCGGACCGCAAATCCCCGACGACAACCCGTGGGAATGAACCCGGGAGCGTTAAGAAACTCGTCATTCCTGTCTGGTTCGCGTCGAGTTACCGATCCATACTCTGCGATAAACGGGATCCCCGCTGTCGATTTGCCGGCGATCGTGACAGGCTCATCCGCAATGTACTATCAGCCCGTAGAAACGAGTGCGAGCCGTTCGGCCGAGCATCCGCGAGTCTTGGACCGGAACGGCCGTGAAGGTGCTGCAATCGCAATGACTACGATTCTGATCGTCGATGACGAACCGATCGTGCGCGAAGTCGTCGCGCAGTACCTGACGCAGGACGGCTTCAAGGTGGAATCGGCCGCGGACGGCAACGAGGCAATGATCCGCTTCGCGACCGCGAGACCGGATCTCGTGCTGCTCGACCTGATGTTGCCCGGGATCGACGGACTCGAGGTCTGCCGGAGAATCCGCGCCCAGAGCAATGTGCCGGTGATCATGGTGACCGCTAAGGGAGACGAGATCGACACCATCATCGGCCTCAGCGTCGGCGCCGATGATTACATCTCGAAGCCGTTCAGCCCGCGAGAGCTCGTCGCACGGATCAAGGCCGTGCTTCGTCGTGCATCGACGCCGCCACCCACCGTCGAGGGTGATCCGCTGCATTTCGGGACACTGACCATCCGGCCGGATCGCCGCCAGGTCGAGATCGGCGGTCAGAATGTCGACCTGACGGCCCGCGAGTTCGATCTGCTCGAGTTCCTGGCGAAGCACCCGGGCCACGTCTTCTCACGCGACGAGTTGCTCGACAAGGTGTGGGATTGGTCGTACGCGAGCGACGGCGGCACGGTGACGGTGCACATCCGCCGGCTGCGGCAAAAGATCGAATCCGATCCCGAGCGCCCGCGGTATGTGAAGACTGTCTGGGGCGTTGGGTACAAGTTCGAGCCATAAGCCAACTCGGCGTGTCAAGTTCGATCGCAATTGGAATTCGAGCGGCGTCATGTTCCGAGTTTCGCAACCATCTCAAGTGGTCATCAGGCGCCTCACGCTCGTCGTGATTTCGATGATCGTGGCGATTTCGGCTGCCTTGACGATCGCGATTCTCTTCCTCGATCTCCCGACGGGCGATATCCCGACGATGCTCGAACTGCTCTTCTCCTCGGCGATCATCTCGCTGGGTGTCGGCGGTCTCTTTGTCTGGATCTCCGCCGGGCGACGCTGGAATCGGCTCGCGACGCGCCTTCTGGCCGGGCATGTCATCGGCATCATCGTGATCTTGGTGAACATTGTGATCGCCGCCTACGCGATGTTCATTTCGACACACGATCTGTCGCTGTTGACACTGCTGCTCGCCTACTCGGTCGCGATCGCGGCGATCTATTCGATCCTGGTCAGCCTCTCGATCGGCGATTCGCTGCGCACCCTGGTCAGCGCGTCGCAGCGGATGTCCGCTGGCGATCTCTCCGTCCGCGTTCCGATCGCGCCGGAGCGCGAGCTGGCCGAGCTCGGGGCCGCGTTCAACACCATGGCCGCTCGACTGGAGCTCGCGTTCCAGCGCCAGCGCGAGCTCGAGGAAGCGCGACAGGGGTTGATCGCGGCGGTTTCGCACGATCTCCGTACCCCGCTGGCGTCGTTGCGAGTCATGGTTGAGGCGATCAACGATGGGGTGGCGAACGATCCAGACACCGTGCGGCGGTACATCAGCGCCATGGAGCGCGAAACGATCAGTCTCGGCCGCCTGATCGACGACCTCTTCGAAATGGCGCGTCTCGATTCCGGCCAGGTCCAGCTCCGCCTCGAGCCGAGTCCGATCACCCTGTTGGTGCAATCCACCCTGGAAGCGATGCGTGCGCAGGCCTCGCAACAGGGCGTTGCCTTGCACTCGTCGGTCGACCCGACCGTGCCACCGGTGCTGATCGATCCCGACCGGATCCAGCGCGTGCTCTACAACCTCATCCAAAACGCGATCCGGCATACGCCGGCCGACGGCTCGGTCGTGGTCGAGGTTCAGGATCGCGGTCCTGAGGTGCAGGTTAATGTGCGGGACACGGGCGAAGGCATTCTGCTGACCGATCTTCCGCACGTCTTCGATCGCTTCTATCGCGGCGACAAGGCCCGTTCGCGCGATAGCGACGCCGGCGCCGGTCTCGGATTGTCGATCGCGCGCCGGTTGGTGGAAACGCACGGCGGCCGCATCTGGATCGTCCAACCACCAGAAGGCGGCTCGATCTTCTCCTTCACGCTCCCCAAGATGCAGGTGCGAGCCTAACTCCGAACAGAACGTCCACCCTCAGTACCAGTCGGCAACAAATGGCAACAATCGGCAACACTTTTCTGGCCTTCGCAGCGTGAAGTGTTTGTTTGTTGCTCTTGCCTTGGGCGATCTCGCAATCGACATTATATTTCTCTAGTATATCGTATTCACCATAGATGACCCCAGGTTAAAATCAGGGGCTCAATTCGCGAAGCCTCTCGTATGTTGAGTGTGGAACGGGGCGCGATCCACCGGTTTCGTAGGGGTGCATGGCATGCACCCGCGGCGGGATCGAGCCGCGCCCATCGGTATCGCGACGTCATCCGCCCAAACCGTTGGAGCGCCCGGCAACAAATTGACCGGGCTACGCCGCGCCCAGAGTGCACCCGACCCTTCCAGGGTTGAGAACGGGAATGATTTGACACGGACGCGGGGTGTTATCCCCGCCGAAGCGGCCGGTAGGTCGTTTCTTCTTTGGCGAATAGTTCGGCTTGCTCCAGTACGAGCGCAGTTGCGGTCTCTTGTTGATCGGGCGGATAGCCGTACTTCCTCAGTGCGCGCCGAACGTGCCGGCGGAGATCAGCCCTGGCCTGTTCGCGGTACTGCCAGTCGATCCGGGTATTGTTTCGGACCGTATCCGCCACTTCTCTCGCGATCATACGGAGCTGGATGTCGCCCAGGACTTCGACCGCGCTACCGTTTTCGGCGAGGGCGTCGTAGAACGCGAGCTCGTCCTTCACCATGCCCATCGACGAACCGCGCTCTTCGGATTCCCGAATCTCTTTGGCAAGCTCGATCAGCGCATCGATGATCTGGGTCGTTTCCAGACCCCGGTTGTGATACCGGTTGAGCGAGTCGTTCAACTTCTCTGAAAAACGCCGGGCCTGAACGATGCTTGTCTTTTGTTTGGCGTGAATCTCGTCGTTGAGCAGTTTTTTCAGGAGCTCCATCGCGAGGGTTTTTTGCGGCATGTCCTTGAGCTCGAGCAGAAACGCATCCGACAGGATCGAGATGTCCGGCTTGTCGAGACCAGCAACCGCGAAGATATCGACCACGCCGTCGGGCGAGATCGCCTGGTCCACAAGCTGACGAACGGCATTGTCCAATTCTTCCTCGGTTTTGCCGCCAGGGCCACGCGGGTTGAGTTTTGAGAGCATGGCCCGGACGGCCATGAAGAAGGCGAACTCCAGCTTGATCAGTTGCGCTTCTCTGGTCGCGCTCGCCAGTTTGAATGCCTGCTGGAGCGCGAGTGCTTGATCCTGGAAGCGCGGAATGAAACTGGTGTCGGGATAGTTCTTCCCAATCAGGAAGTTCATCGCGTTCGTCACGGTGGTGAGCCGTTCAGACGGCGAACCGACCAAAAAGTCGTTGTAGTTGAATCCGAAGAAGGCGCTCCGGCAGAGATCGAGTTTTTCAAGCATTGCCGCGACCAACTCGCCGATGTCGAGCTTGTCGTTCTCGATCGGTTTGCCGCCCTCGTCGCCCTCTCGAATGTACGCGCGCAGTGCTGCCTTCAAGTTGTTCGCAAGCCCGAGGTAGTCGACCACGAGACCGCCGGGCTTGTTGCCGAAGATGCGATTGACGCGGGCGATCGCCTGCATCAGCCCGTGACCCTTCATCGGCTTGTCTAGGTACATCGTGTGCAGCGATGGAACGTCGAATCCGGTCAGCCACATATCGCGCACGATCACGATCTGAAACGGGTCCTCAGGGTCTTTGAATCTGGCCGCAAGTGCTTCGCGTCGTTGTTTGTTGCGAATGTGCGGTTGCCATTCCAGCTTATCGCTGGCGGAACCGGTCATTACGATCTTGATCGCACCCTGTGCGTCTTCATCAGCGTGCCACTCCGGATGGAGCTTCACGAGCTGATCGTACAAGTCGACGCAAATCCGGCGCGACATGCAAACAACCATGATCTTGCCGGTCATCGCTTCTTGCCGCAGGCGCATGTGCTCGACGATGTCTTGCGCGACCTGCGCGAGCCGCTTTGGTGTGCCGACCACCGCTTCGAGTTGCGACCACTTCGTTTTCAGTTTGTCGCGCCGGGTCTCTTCCTCATCCTCGGTGAGCTCCTCGAACTCCTCGTCGAGCAGTCCCGACTCTCCATCCTTGAGATCGAGCTTGATGAGGCGCGATTCGTAGTAGATCGGAACGGTCGACTTGTCGGCGATGGCCCGGCTGACGTCGTAGATATCGATGTAATCGCCGAACACAATCCTTGTGTCTTTATCGGCAAGCTCGAGCGGAGTGCCGGTGAAGGCGATGAAAGTCGCGTTCGGCAGCGAATCGTGCATGTGCTGCGCGAGACCGCGCACGAACTTGCCCGACTCACCAACCCGCGTGCCGAAACCGTACTGACTGCGGTGCGCTTCGTCCGCCATGACGAAGACATTGCGCCGCTTCGTGAGCGGCTCAGTTTCTTCGACGCCCGGCTCCGGCAAAAATTTCTGGATGGTTGTGAAAACGACACCACCTGCCTCGACGGCCAGCAACTCGCGAAGGTGATCGCGTGATTCGGCCTGCGCTGGTGTTTGACGGACGAGCTCAGCTCCCATCGAAAAAGTGCCGAAGAGCTGATCGTCAAGATCGTTGCGGTCGGTGAGCATCACGACCGTGGGGTTCTGCATCGCCTGGATCAGCTTGCCGGCGAAGAAGAGCATCGTCAGCGACTTTCCGGAGCCCTGGGTGTGCCAGAGTACGCCGCCCCTGCCATCGCCACCCGCGCGTGAGGCCTGGCCCGCGGTCGACATCGCCTTTCGGACGGCGTGGAACTGGTGGTACTGAGCCACCTTCTTCACGGTTGATTTGCCGTCGTCCTCGAACACGATGAACGAGCGGATGAGATCGAGCAGCCGACCCGGCTCGAGCGCGCCCTTGATCAGCGTCTCCAGCGTCGGATTGGGCACGAAAGTCTCGCCGTCGACCGTTTTCCAGGCGGCAAACCGTTCCCGATTCGAGCTGATCGTGCCAAGCAGACTCTCGCCTCCATCCGAAACGACCAGCAGCTCGTTGGTGCGGAAGAGACTCGGAATCTGCAGCTTGTACGTTTGCAGTTGGTTGTAAGCATCCTCGACGGTCGCGCTGATATCCGCCGCGTTTTTGAGCTCGATCACCACGACCGGGATCCCGTTGATGAAGACCACGATATCAGGTCGCCGTTCGATGTTGCCTTCGACGACCGTGAATTGATTGACCGCCAGAAATTGGTTGTTCGCCGGATGATCGAAATCGATCGGTTTGATCAGCTCCCCGCGGATTTTGCCGTTGATCAGCACTTCGACCGAGATCCCGTCGACCATGAGTTTATGCGCCGCCCGATTGGACTGCACCAATGACGGCACGCCGATGTGTAAGAGCTGCCGGATGGCCTCGTCTCGACCGATCTCACTGGATTGGGGATTGATCCGCGCGATCGCCGCCTGTAACCGATCCACGAGCACGACCTGCTGATACGTCTCGCGCTCCGGATATGGACCATCGGGGGTGATATCGGGTCCGGCCACATATGCATAGCCCAATGCCCGCAACCATTCGAGCGCGGCTTCTTCAACCGTCGATTCGGTGAATCTTCCGGCGGTCATGCTGCTCCCAAAGCTGCGGGCAGAACGAAGCGAGCACCTTCACGCCGCAGCATCTGAAATGGTGTAATCCACTCGACATTCACGCCGATGCACGCGTTTGGGATCTTGACTTTGCGTAGCGAATCCGACGCAACCTCCTGGGTCACCACGATCATGTTGTGACCAAGTGCGTGTGCCACGAGCCAATAATCGGCCACCTGGAAAAACGTCGAGATGGCAGCCTGCTCGTATCCCTGGCCATTCACCCACGCGTTGAGCGTTCCGATCGAAGCAAGCGTCCTCGGATCGGCCTGCACGAAAAAGCTGCGTCCTCGCGCACGAGTCCATTCCGCCAGATCGTCGCCTCCGGCCAGCAACTCGTCGCCTACCATCTCAACGCTCGCCACAACTCCCGCACCATGCTGTTGGACAAGCCACTCCCAAAATGCCGGGCAGAAATCGAACCCATAGTGAAGCCGCTTGGCCTGGATGAAGACGTTTGCATCAAGTAGGTAGCGAGTCACCGCACGACTCCAAGCTCCTGCCCAACCCGATCGAATGTCTCTGCCTTCGCCACTCCAAGCATGCGATATGCGTCGCGAAAGAGCGTCTGGCCCTCCAGCGTGCTCTCGACCAGCGCCCGCGCAAAACGCCGGCTCACGCGTGACAGCGTCGATGCATAGAAATCGCCGCCTCCGCCCGAGCGCGACTCCGCCGCTCGCACGAGACGCCACTCGTCCGCCCACGCCTGATCAAACCGCTCGCGGTCGATCCAGCCAACGTCCAGCATCCGTCGCAGGATGACCATCCCGCTGACTTTGAAACGCCGGGCCAGCCGTTGCTTCGCCGTATCGATCGGCTCGTCGGGACGTCGCTCCGCGGCAAGCGCATCACGAGGAACTAATAGCTCGGCAGCGACCTGATTGCACCAGCGTTCGACGTGGCGATATCTCCGTCCTTTTTCAGGCGCTAACCCGGCGTCCGATACACCCGATGCGCCAATCCACAAGTGCGCCAACTCGTGAGCAAGCGTGAACGTGCGTCTGGACATGCCGTCAGCCCCGTTCACGAACACAAGCGGCGCCAAACGATCCGAGAGGGCAAAACCTTGGAACTCGTCTGTATTCAACCGGCGATGGGTGTTACTTCCGACGATGCCGCTGATCATCACGAGAATTCCGGCATCTTCCGCCTGCCGGACGAAAAGCCGCAACGCCTCGTCGGCCGAGCGAGCCGCGGCGCGGCGCTCGAGGTCGAAACCCAGCGCGTTACCGATTCGAGACGCAACAGCTTCTGGACGTTCGTCCAAACTCGCGCTACCCACGGCCGCTACTTCACCGAGTCGCGCCGTGGTCGCGAAATCTCGGTACCATCCCTGCCGCTCCTGACACGCATAGATCGTGTCAAGCAGATCTGGACTGGGTTTTCTCACCGGCTGTCCATCGGCCGTTCGAAAATCGGGGATAGGCAATCGCTCATCCGGTGGCTCGGCCAGGAAGAGATAACCGATGGGAACGTGCACCGAACTGGCAAAGTTCTCGAGTTGTTTCAGCGTTGGCTGAGTCTCCCCGGTTTCCCATTCTGGGAGTTTGGGAAACCTCGCGCCGAGCGCCTCGGGGCTCTCGATCCCCGCGCGGACTCGCGCCCAGCTCAACATCTCCGGTCGCACATTGACGCGCATTCAGATGATCGCTTCCACTGGCTTGCTCGCCCTACACACTGACCGTCGTGGCCGACAACAAACAACGATTCCGACGATACCATTCCAGGGTTGGGCTGGTCGCCCCGTTCTTAGCCCTGGAAGGGCTTTGTTGGAGTAGCACTGGGATTTATCCCGGTGCGGGGCGAATGCAATGAGAAGGTCATTCCATTTGCATCGCCTCCGGTTGAAACCGAAGGCTACGCCCACGAAACCCTTCCAGGGTTGGGAACGGCTGGGTAGCGGGTCAAGCTTCATCGGCAGCGTCCGGTTTGGTATATGGACGTTCGGTTTGCTCGAACGTTGGCAACAAGTCGTTGCTCGCATGGTGCTCACGCTGATTCACGATGTACGCGACGATCTGGGACAGCGAACGTTTGCCGAACGAAATCGCACCGT
>CAYJPA010000059.1:0-37654 GCA_964371945.1 uncultured Sphaerobacteraceae bacterium
CCACACGGCAGTATACACCAGGCCGGAGAAGCCCGGTCGGATTAGTCCTCCAGGCTCAGGCCAAGAATAGACGAGAGGTCACGAAGGGTTTCCTGGGCTTCCCCGACGGCATCGTCTTCGGGCGCTTCGAGAATTGCTTGCGATATCTCTCGCAGCGCTTCGATCGCGCTCGGTGTGTCCAGATCGTCATTCATCGCACTTAGGAACCGCTCGCGAAAGAAAGAAACGTCGACTTCCTCTTCAATTCCCAGTGCCGGAAAATCGACCGCTTCCCGCAGATCCCTGGCGAGCTGGGCCCAATCCTCGATTTCTTCGTCGTCGTACTCCCATGAATCGCGATAATGGTGGGAGAACAGATAGAGCCGAAAGGCGTCAGCCGAATAGGAATTGAGCACATCCCGCGCGAGCACCAAATTGCCAAGCGATTTGCTCATCTTCTCGCCCTGATATTCGACCATGCCGACGTGCATCCAGTACCGGACAAACGGTTCGACGCCGGTCGCGAGCTCGGTTTGGGCGATTTCGCACTCGTGGTGCGGAAAGATCAGATCCGCTCCTCCACCATGGATGTCAACCGTATTTCCGAGATATTTCGTGGCCATCGCCGAGCATTCGATATGCCAGCCCGGCCTGCCCGGTCCCCACGGGGAATCCCACGTCGGCTCGCCGGGCGCCGCTGCCTGCCAGAGCAAGAAATCCAATGGGTCCTTCTTGTTGGGATCATTCGGGTTGTTGCCGCGTTCATTTGCGATCGGGAGCATCTCGTCAATCGAAAGGTGACTGAGCTTACCGAATTCTGGATCGGTCGCCACGCTAAAATAGACACTGTTGTTTGACACATACGCGTTGCCGGATGCGATCAGCGGTTCGATGATCCCGATCATCTCACGCGTGTGATCGGTGGCGCGCAGATAGTGATCGAAATCGATCGTGTTGAGATCGCGCATATCCTGCAGATAGCGATCGGTCTCTCTTTTTCCGAGCTCATCCCACGTCGTACCGAGCTCCTTGGCCTTTCTCAGCACGTCGTCATCGATATCGGTCACGTTCTGGACATACGTGACGTCAAAGTCGAGATACCGTAGGAATCGGACCAAAATGTCAAAGGTCAAGAACGTGAAGGCATGACCGGCGTGAGTAGTGTCGTAGGGAGTAACGCCGCACACATAAACCCCGAGTTTGCCCGTCGGCGCCGTGACGAGCTCTTTGTTCGATGTCCGCGTATTGAAGAGGTGCATTCCGCTCCTACCTTACGCCGCGAGGCCTGGCCGGACTTACCCGGCGGCGCAAATTGATTCAATCCGACCTCCATAATACGCAGCGATTGCGTCTAGGGGGCCTCGGATCAGCCGGTTGTCAATGGATCGCAGCCTAGGACAGTATATCCGAGCGGGCCGGGAGCGAAACCCGATGGAGAACGCAAGTGCGGTCATTCTCTTGGATTCTCCCCGAATACGAATTCATGATTATCAAGGCCGGAATCGATGGTAACGAATGCGTTTGGAATTGGCCACCGGATTGCGATGCTGTTTTCGCGCTTGTCTGGACTCGCGGCAATTGCCGCGGTCGCCGGCACGATACTGACCGGATGTAGCTCCCCAACGCTCGCGCCAACCCCCCAACCCACGGCGGTCAATCTGGCAACACCTGAAACGCAGTCCACGTCCTCGACGCCAACAACAAATTCGCCTACTGAACCCTGCGCCTCAGGCAATCTCCACGTCGGTGATTTGCCGGCAATCGATCTCGCCTGGCGTGAGGGCGTTGCGGCCGCCGCGGCCAAGTCGAAAGAGTGGCAACAGGACGCCGAGCTGTCCAGCCTACGAGTCGCCTGTCAGCTTTTCGAGTCCGATTTTAGGTGGCAGGCGACGTTCTATTCACGAAACGCCCAGGCTTTTTTTTCGAGCGACACCGGGGAGCTCGTTCCGTCAGGCTTTGAGGATGAAGTGCCGCCTCTGAACGTATCGCAATTCTCATTCATTCTGCTCCACGATGCGCTGAATCTGTCTGGATTCAGCGACGATACAGTGATCAGCCCGTCCACGGGCGTTGAGATCAGATTGAACTCGACGACCTCAGCATTTGGTCCGCCCAGCGCGCCGGTCGGCGTCATCCTTTACCATGTGGCAATCGAACGATCGGGCGAGGTCAAAGACGTTTTTGTCGATGCCCGCGACGGCGCCGTTTACTGGTACACGAACGAATGAGCAGCCAAGTAGAACTTGCCGAAGCAATTGAATATGCTGCCGGGCGGTGCCTCGAGGTGCTCAGTGAGCGGCCCGCGGCGCTGTTGACCGATATTGACGGCACGATCAGTTTAATCGCCCCAACCCCGGGGTCCGCCTTTGTTGAGCGGGCCGCGGTCGACGCACTGACCCGGCTCACCCGTACGTTGGACGTGGTCGGCACCGTTTCGGGTCGAGCCGCTGTTGACGCGGAGACGATGGTTGCGGTTCCCGGCATGATCTACATCGGAAATCACGGTTTTGAGCGTAGAGCAGCAGGCGTCACGGTTGTCAATCCGCGAGCGGCCGAGGCGATCGGCGCGATTTCGGATGTATTGGACAAGGTTCAACGCGAAGCAGAGCTGGCAAATCAGACCGAGGGGATCATCTTCGAGAACAAGGGGGTGACTGGCTCAGTCCACTACCGGTTGGCAAGTGATCAAGAATCTGCTCGGACGTGGCTGATCAAGGCAATTGGTGATGCAATCGAATCCCGCGGTCTGCGCATGAGCGAAGGCCGGCTTGTCATCGAGATCCGTCCCACCATTGCGATCAACAAAGGAACGGCAGTCAGGTCGATCGTTGAGGAGCACCAGATACGAGGCATGGTGTTCCTCGGCGATGACATCACCGACCTCGATGGATTCAGTGCAATTGTCGAGCTTCGTGCACATGGCGCGTTGCGCGGGTTAAACGTGGCGATTGTTTCCGCGGAATCACCACCGGAAGTAGCCGCCGCTGCCGATGTCGTCATTCCCGGCGTTGGGGCCTGCATTCAACTTCTCGCGACGCTCGCCGGCTCGCTATTGCCCATCGGAGGCATAGATTGAACAGCAGACGACGGCGGCTCTGTTCGCTTTCCACGCTAATGCTGGTGTCTCTGGGTGCGCTCTTCCCCGCTTGGAACGCGACGGCCGTTCCGGCGGTGCCCATCTGGCGACTCGAACGGCCATGGTCGACTGAAGTCGCCGTTGTCAAAATCGGAACCGAAACGATCTGGGCCGAGATTGCCGACACCGGTGCGCTCCGGCAGCGTGGATTAGGATTCCGCGATGGGCTTGACCCCGGCACGGGCATGCTGTTCGTGTATGAGTCGCCGTCGGTACACACATTCTGGATGAAGGGAATGCGATTCTGTCTCGACATCATCTGGATCGAGCAGGGCGAGATCAAAGGAGCCGCGGAAAGCGTTTGTCCAGAGGTGGGTGCTGCGGACAGCGATCTGCAACGTTATCAGGCGCCGGAGCCCGTCTCATTTGTTCTGGAGATGCCGGCCGGGTGGATGATCGAACACGGGATCACGGCAGGCGAGCCCGTTTCGATCGAGCTCCCGTGATTCATTTCGTCGAGTGCTCCGCGTCGCTCAACACTCGTTCGAGCCGTCTCTGATTGAGCGTCAGCGTGACATCACCCCTCGTGCGCTCGAGCACGGCTCGTAGTTGATCCGTCGTTCTCCGCAATCCGCCTGTGATCGCGTCAGGGAAGTCGACGGTGATCAGAATGCTGTAGATGTCGTCCATCGTGGCCAGGTAACGCTCGGCCAGCCTGAGATTCTCTCCCCGCAATGTATCGAGAATCAGCCGGCGTAGCTCGCTGGCGGCCTCGGCCATGGCGTTTAGGTACGCGGCGTCTTCGATCCCGAGATCGGACGGCGACGGCCATTCCGAACCCTCGACAATCGCCAATGTCAAACTGGCCTCCGCGAATTCCTTCATCGCGTCCTGGACGTAGCCCGCCCAGTAGATTGCGCCGAAGGGCTCGAGCAGCTCGCTTAGCGAGCGGAGCATGCCTCGCGCTACTGCGAGCTCCATCCGGGCATCGTCGAGCTCGCCGCGATGAATCGCCCGGACCGTGTTGGCACTCAGGCGAACAACCTGTCGCCCCTCATTGAGGGCGCGATCGCGAACCGCATTCAAGTGCTCGAATCGGCCGATGATCGCCGCGACCAAATCGGACGGAGAATTCTGCATCGCGTCCCCCAGTAGCCTGCCGTTCGCGATTGACGTTGTGCTTCGCTACCATAGCTGAGGTTGGTTTGACACGCCTAGTGGCGAACCGTAGAATTCGGTAGCGCTGATCGGACGCGTCGGTTGGCAGCGCGCACATAACTTGGGGCTGTAGCTCAGTTGGGAGAGCGCTACACTGGCAGTGTCGAGGTCAGGGGTTCGAGTCCCCTCAGCTCCACCAAGTACCCGGTAACCGCTAGTGTCGCCGATCAGCCTTTCGTCCTTGTGGGACGGAAGGCTGTTTGTTTATGTCCGTCCAGAACCGGCGGAGAGGACCCATCATGGTAAGCGAAACGCAGGAACGGTCAACCCCTGCTCGATCCGAGCGGTATGACGCCACCGCAATCGAGACCAAGTGGCGCGAGCGCTGGGAAGCCGACCAGCTGTATCGCACCCCCGATGATTCCGACCGTCCGAAGTGGTATTCGCTCACGATGTATCCCTATCCGTCCGGCGTGCTTCATGTCGGCCACTGGTACGCGTTCGCCGTACCCGATGTCTTCGCCCGTTACAAGCGAATGAACGGCTACAACGTGCTCTTCCCGATGGGATTCGATGCGTTCGGCCTCCCGGCCGAGAATGCGGCGATCCGCAACAATGTTCATCCGGCTCCTTGGACCTTCGAGAACATCGAATCCATGCGTGGGCAGTATGCGCAAATGGGCGCGATGATCGACTGGTCTCGCGAAGTCATTACCTGCAATCCCGATTACTACCGTTGGAATCAGTGGATCTTTTTGCAGATGTTGGAGCGCGGCCTGGCCTATCGTGCCGCTGGAGCCGTTTGGTGGTGCCCCAACTGCCAGACCGTACTCGCGAACGAACAGGTGCTCGAAGGCAATGTCTGCGAACGATGCGGCACAACGGTCTACAAGCGCGACCTCGAGCAGTGGTATTTCAGAATCTCGAGCTATGTCGAGGAGCTGCTCGACGGTCTGAACAAGGTTGACTGGCCCGAGCGGGTCAAAACCATGCAACGCAACTGGATCGGGCGGTCCGAAGGCGCTCGGCTGGTCTTTAAACTGGAGACCGGCGACGAGCTCGAAGTCTTCACCACCCGGCCCGACACCGTGTGGGGTGCGACCTTCATGGTCCTGGCGCCAGAGCATCCCCTGGTCGCCAAGATAACGGTCGAGGAAAAGCGCGCGGAGGTCGACGCCTACACACTAAAGGCCCGAAGCGAAACCGAGATTGAGCGCATGTCGACCGATGTCGACCGTCCGAAAACCGGCGTCTTCACTGGAGCGTACGCGATCAATCCGGTCACCGACGAACGGATTCCGGTCTGGATTGCGGATTACGTGCTGATGGGATACGGCACCGGCGCGATCATGGCCGTGCCGTCGGGCGACGAGCGCGACTTTCAGTTCGCGCGAGCATTCGATTTACCGATTCGTGTCGTCGTTCAACCCGAGGGCGAGCCCGATCTCGATCACGAGACGATGACCGGGGCCTACACCGGGGATGGTGTGCTGGTCAATTCCGGACCCTTCAACGGCCGAACGGTTCCCGAGTCGGTGCCCGAGATCATCGCGTGGCTGAACGAGCAGGGTCGAGGAAAGGCCGAGATCAACTATCGCCTGCGCGACTGGCTGATTTCACGACAGCGCTACTGGGGCACCCCGATACCGGTTGTCTACTGCGATTCCGATGGCATGGTGCCGGTTCCGGCCAGTGATCTGCCAGTGATCCTGCCAATGGATGCCGAGTTCAAACCAACTGGACAGAGCCCGTTGGGATCCCACAAGGACTTTCTGCGAACCACTTGCCCGAGGTGCGGTGGCCCGGCACGCCGGGAAACCGACACAATGGATACCTTCGTCGACTCGTCCTGGTACTGGTATCGATACACCGATCCACAAAATGCTGAGAAACCATTCGACCCCGCAAAGGCGGCGAAATGGACGCCGGTGGATCTCTACTGTGGTGGTATCGAGCATGCCATTCTCCACCTGCTCTACGGACGATTTTTCACCAAGGTGCTGCGGGACATCGGTCTGGTCGATCACGACGAGCCCTTCACGCGCCTCCGGAATCAGGGCATGATCCTGGCCGAAACCGGTAACAAGATGAGCAAAAGCCGGGGTAAACAGGTCTCGCCGGATGAGCTGGTCGGGCAATACGGCGCGGATTCGCTCCGGCTGCATCTGATGTTCCTTGGCCCGTGGGATCAAGGCGGACCGTGGAACACCCGCGGTATTACCGGCATGGAGCGCTTTATCAGGCGTGCCTACAGCATCGTGACCGAAACCGCCGGAAATTCCACCGACGGCGAATCAAGCGATGCTGATCGCCAGGCTGTACAGCGATTGACCCACCGAACGGTCAAGCGCGTGACCAAGGATTTGGACGACTTTCAGTTCAACACCATGGTTTCGGCGTTGATGGAGCTCACGAACGAACTGCTGCCATTGAAGGACCAGCCGGTCGCGCGAACGCGGGAGTGGCGCGAAGCGATCGAAAAGCTCGTCCTGATGATGGCGCCAAGCACCCCGTATGTGGCTGAGGAGCTCTGGGAACGGCTCGGTAATGAATACTCAGTCCATCTTCAATCATGGCCTGAATTCGACGACGAGCTGACCAGAGACAAAACGGTCGACCTCGTCGTGCAGGTCAACGGCAAAGTCCGCGACCGGATGACGGTCGATCCCACGATCGAAGAGGCGGAGGCGTTGACAAGAGCACTGGCTTTGCCTCGAGTACAGGAGCTCATCGACGGCAAGTCGCCCGCCAAAGTGATCTTCGTCCCCGGCCGCCTGTTGAACATTGTCGTGCGCTAGCTAAAGTCAATTCCTGTACGGCATTGAGTGCTCAAAAAAACACCGCAGGATCAATCCGGCGGCGTTTTTGAATTCAGTTGGCAGCATTATCCGGTTTTCTGAAGATCACGATCCAAATTGTCTTCTTGCTGAAGTCGTTCGATGATCCAGGTCCGAACCAAAGTTGACGCATCGACTTCCTCAATCTGAGAGCGTTTTTCGAGCGCAGCATGTTCTTCCGGACTAAGGTCGACCGTCAGTCGAGAAATCAGTTCACTGCTTACTTTGACATCGACGGGAACGAACTCGATTCCGTAGAATTCGGTCAGATCGTGTGTATCCCAGAATTCCGCCTCTTCTTCGATATCCTGAAATGCTGGAATGCGCCCGTAGGCCTCTGTGGGATACCCAAAGTCAATCGTTGGCTTAAGTTTGGTCATCGTTCAACCTCCTGCTCGTGAATTCGTTGTTCCTTTCGACTGGCTGGTCGAGCAGAAAAGACATAGAACACGCCCTTGTCAATGGGATGTTCTCCGATGATGACTGTTAGTATACGTCCAGCCGTTGTTCGACCCGTGGCAATAAACCTTTCCTTGTAACTTTTGCGAAAAACCGGCCTCGATGCAACGACTTCATGCACCTCGTGTTCGCGTACCGAGTGTTTCGATACGTGCTCACGGTTCCAGTCATCCCAGCTTAACTTCACGATCTTCAGGTCCGCTTCCATCCCAATGATGTTAGCATTGCATGCCTGAAGTTGTCACACAGCTACGTCACAGGACGGTCACAACCGATACTTCAAACAACTGCATAGTGCACCAACCATTGACTCCTAGTCGGCCGCCGTCAATACCGGCCCCTCGACGGCTACCGACGGACGCCACCGTAGATTGAGATTGCGATTCGCAGCAACATCATCCAGCCGCTTGTACTCGGTCTCGTGGGGCGCGGTTTTCACATAATCAGGATTCGACTCGGCTTCGTCCGCGATTTGCAACATCGCGGCCACAAAGTAGTCGAGCGTCTCCTTCGATTCCGTCTCCGTCGGCTCGATCATCAACGCTTCCGGCACGATCAGCGGAAAGTATGTCGTCGGAGGGTGAACGCCGAAATCCAGCAACCGCTTCGCGATATCGAGTGTGCGCACGCCGTTCTTCTTCTGGCGGTTTCCGGAGAGCACGAATTCGTGCATGCACGTCCGGTCGTAGGGAACGTCATATCGATCACGCAACAAAGCCAGCAGATAATTGGCGTTCAAAACGGCATCTTCGCTGACTTGTCGCAGTCCAGCGGCGCCGTGCATTCGAATGTAGGTATACGCGCGGACAAGCATCCCGAAATTGCCGTGGAACGCGTGCAACCGGCCGATCGACTTTTCCGGCTGCAGCCAGTCGTATCGCGAGCCCCCGCTATCGTCGAACTTCTGCACGAGTGAGCCGGGTAGATACTGCTCCAGGCCGCTTCGCACGCCGACCGGTCCCGATCCCGGTCCTCCGCCGCCGTGGGGCGTCGAAAAGGTCTTGTGCAAATTGAAGTGCATGATGTCGATCCCGATATCGCCTGGTCGCGCGATACCGAGAATCGCGTTGAAATTCGCACCGTCGTTGTAAACGAGTCCTCCGGCGGCGTGAACGATCGCGACCACCTCTTTGAAGTGCTCGTCCCACAGACCCAGCGTGCTCGGATTTGTGATCATCAGTGCTGCCGTGTCAGGTCCAGCCAGTTTTCGCACGGACTCGAGGTCGACATTGCCGCGATCGTCAGACGGGATCGTGATCACGTCGAATCCGGCCATCGCCGCGGTCGCCGGATTGGTCCCGTGCGCCGAATCTGGGACAAGGATCTTGGTGCGCGCCGTGTCGCCGCGATCGCGATGATATACCCGCGTCACGAGCACCCCGGTGAGCTCACCGTGGGCGCCGGCCGCCGGTTGCAGCGCAACGTGGGGGAACCCTGAAATATGCGACAGCTCGACCTGAAGCTCGTACATCAGCTCGAGCGCGCCCTGGACCGTCGCTGGATCCTGATAGGGGTGGATTGAAGCAAATCCTGGAAGGCGAGCCACCGCTTCGTTGATTTTCGGGTTGTACTTCATCGTGCACGACCCGAGCGGATAGAAGTTGATGTCGATCGCGTGGTTTTTCTGACTCAGGCGGGTGTAATGACGAATGACGTCGATCTCGCTGACCTCGGGCCAGTCAAGTGAGGTTCGCGAAGACGCGGGAGGGGTTTCAGATGTAGGAACATCCGCGGAAGGGAACCGCACGCCGCGACGGCCAGGCTTCGAAAGTTCATAGACAAGCGGCTCAACGGCCATTCAAGCGGTCCTTCCTCGGAGCTGTTTGTGAAAAAACATACAAGGCCCTGCCGGCCAGTGGGGATGCTAGCACGGGTGTGCAAACGCGGCAAAGCCAATCCAGCGCATTGGTTCCAGAAAATCGGATGCACGGCTGCTAAACTCTCCTAATGTTGTACACATTGACCAACGGCTCCGCCGTTCGTTGCACCCAGCGAGGCATGGATTGACCGCCGGTGAGCCAAGCAACGAGTTGATGGATAGCCGGCAAGGCTGGGTTGTGGTCGCCGCGGTCACAGTCGTGTTGATGTTCACCTCCGGCGCTAGATTGCTGCCGGGGATCGTGCTCAAACCAATCACCACGGAGTTCGGCTGGAGCCGCTCCGAAATCATGGTTGCGATCACGATCAACATGGTTTTCCTCTCCGCCCTTCAACCCGTGCTGGGCTTGCTGACCGACCGGATCGGTCCGAAGCGAGTCTTTGTTGCCGGGACGTTGATGCTTGGAGCCCTACTGTTCCCGCTTTCGCGGGCGAGCGAGCTCTGGCATTTCTATCTGCTCTATGGAGTTTTCGGGGCGTTCGCGCTCGCGGCTGTCAGTCCGGTCAATGTCACCTCGCTCGTCTCGGGCTGGTTCACACGACATCGCGGCGCCGCGCTTTCAATCTCGACGTCCGGTTCCGCATTCGGCCAGTTAATGATCGTTCCGGTCGGAACTTGGCTTCTGACAACCACGACCTGGCAGTCGCTCTATTTGATCCTTGCGGTCGTTCTGGTCTTCGCAATGACGCCCATTGCGGCGTTCATGCTGAAGTCGAACGGGAAACTTGGCTCAAGAAGGACGACGCCGGGAGCGAAGGCACATGGATCGGCGGAGTCCAGACCGACTCTCCGGCTTTCGGAGGCAATGGCGGGATCCGCGTTTTGGTTGCTCGCATTCGGATTCTTCGTGTGCGGTTTCACCATGGCGTTCGCGAATGCGCACTTCATGGCGTACGCCGATGACATGGGCATGCGTACAACGCGCGCTGCCGATATCGTTGCCGTCGTCGCGATCTTCAGCATCGGTGGCAGCTTTCTCCTCGGCATGGCCGCCGATCGCTATCCGCGCCGGTACGTTTTGTCGGTGACCTATGCGTTGCGCGGACTTTCTTTCGCCTTGCTATGGCTTCTTCCGGTTGGGCCGCTCCTCTTCATCTACGCGGTGGTGCTCGGCATCTCCTGGACGGCGACAACTCCATTGACCGCCGCCATCGCGGCCGATTTGTATGGGCGCGCGAATCTCGGCCTAATCTTCGGAACCATGTTCTCATTCATGAATATCGGATTCGGAGCAGGGTCATTCCTGGATGGACTCGCGTACGATACGTTCGGCAACTACCGAATCGCGTTGCTGGTCAATGCCGGGTTCGGTGTGCTTGCGGCGATCGCGGTGGGGCAGGTCAACTATCAGCGCGAAGCTCGACTGTCGAGCAGGCATCTGCTGCCCGAAGAGCGTCTCGAAACCGCCGCCGCGGATTGACCGTTGGCTCCCGTTCGAACTGAATCTGGAGTATCTGACGATTGAGCCCATACGTATCGTTCGGCATCGCGATGTGCCTCGTGGTCGCCATCGCGATCTTCTTCACAGCATATCTTGCCGTCATGTTCAATCGCCGCGCCAAGGCCGACATGCTGGCGACCCTGACTCCCCTCAGTGAACTGATCGAAGGAGCTATCGATCTCGAGGAAGCCAAGACGACCGGTCGCTACCAGGGTCATATCGCAGAAGGACGCGCCGCAAATTCACCAGACGGACCGGGAAAGGTCTTCTACACCTCGGTGATCGACGGGGCCGGCGGCACGACATGGACCTACACCATTCGAAAACCAAAAGAGCCCACCGCGGAACTGGAAACGAAGTTCGATAGTGTGGACGGCGCCACCGGCGCCCAAATCCACGAATTCCTCGATAGCCTCATCCGACCGCTGATGACTGTTCCAGGCTGGCTGCGTGTCGAATATGACCCAGAACCAGGCCACATCAGGCTCTCACGGCAGATGGTCACCCGCCGCGACATCCCAAATCCGGAGGCGTTTCAAAAGCAATTGGATCTGGTGGTCTCCGTCGCCGCGAAAAACCGTGAACTGCAGCAGATAAACGCCAATTAGCCAAACGCCCAAGCAAACGCCCTCGTGTCCGAGACGGAAAGTGGGCGGACGTGGGTCAGTGTTCAGACAAATCTCTGTGCAGAAAAGTCACCAAGTTGTAAACTGATGTCACTAAATAATTGAAACGGAAGGCATGTATGAACGCCTGTCGCTTCGATGATGTGACCGTCATGCTCTCCCGCTCACCGACCCGGCGGGTGCTGTTGCGCGCGTTCGCCGCACTGACGGTCGGTGGATTCTTGAGCCACCGACGAACCGCCTCAGGCCAGGCTGAAGCGCCGGAGATCACGGGGTGCCGGGCACTGGAAAGCTCGTTCGAACATCCGCGTCCAGTGTTGAGAGCCCCATTCCGGACCGTCAAAAAAGATGAGCGTGTGCCGTGCGGGCTCGACGTGAGCGCGGGAACCGCGCCTAAGGTCAGCTCGGGGTACGGTGGACACGAAGAGCACACGGATGCGAAACACAACGAGCACTTCGCGGTTGACTTCTCTATAACTGGCAAGTCATTTCCCGTTCTGGCGGCGGCCAAGGGCCTGCTTCGCCGCCACGATGACTCCGAGGGCGTTGGGCTCTACATCCGTCACAACGACAACTGGCAGACCAAGTACCTGCATCTGGATCCCAAGTGTGGACTGATCAACTACAAGGACTCCGGCAGGGCCGTCACCTCAGCCGATCCCCCGTTCGAGGTCGAAGCCGGAACCGTGATTGGTTGGGTTTCGACATCGCTCTCGCTGGAGCCCCACCTCCATTTCGCCCTTCGTGGTGGCGCAACGTTTGCCCGCGAGGGCAAAGCCACGACAGGATTCACCAGTCTCAAGTCATCAACCTGTTGCGGCACTAAGAACTGCAATTGGACGTACCCGATACCCGAGATCGCTCCCGGTCTACCGGTGCCCGATTTGACATTCACGCCATGCAGCACGGCGAGCACTTGCGCGGCAATCGACACCGCATTGACCCGCGTCAACGCCTGTTGCGCGCCCAAGATCGTGCCCGGCGGCATGTGGAAGCGGGCCGAGATCGCGGGCGACACGCTTCGTCTCGCGGCGACCGCTTACCCGACGCACGACCGCGAGCCCGCGATTCAGCGAGTCGCCTTCACGCTCTGGTGGCCGGAATATGGACCGCGAGGCGGTCCATGGGAGATCGGCTGCACGGACTACAAGGCGAATAGCGCCGGAGAGTACACCTGCGATCTGGACTTGACGACGACCGGCGCGCCGCACGGAGAAATCACCGTCAGCTTCGACGTTTATGACGTGGACAAGAACTACAACCTGGCGCCTCATGGAGCCAAGACGCTGGAGTGGTCGGACAGCGGCTGCGGCGTAGACGAAATCTTCTGTAATGGGAACTGCGTTAATCGCCAGAAGTCTTGGGATCATTGCGGTCGATGCAACAACCGCTGCGGCATCTTCCAGATCTGCTGCGATGGGACGTGCGGCTGCGACGGCACCACCATCATTCCAGGCTACTGCTGGAACGCTCCGCTGATCTGCGAACCGTTGTAGACAATCGCGCGACTGGATCGAAGCGCGGATCAAAGTAACGGTGAAGCCTAAGTAGCACAGGCGGCGGAACGGAATACCATCGACGTAGCGCGGTACGCCGTCGAATAGCTCGAAACAGCGAGAGTGAGATAGGCCGGGCCGGTTGGGTCGCCGACCGGTAACCCTCTTACCCAGGGCTTCCGGCGACTTCGCCGCTGGGTTGAATCGCTTGTGCAGGCGAAAAGCGCTGCGACATCGCCGGCGCTACCTTGCGATACCAGATCGATGCCGTGTACCAGGCGTAGGTGGTGATCGCGCATCCCGCGACTATATCCACGAAATAGTGCTCACCTAAATAGATCAGCGAATAACCCATCAACGCGTTGTATGCGAGTGCCGCGATCCCCCAACGCTTTCCGGCGTGAAATGCTGGAAAGACGATCAAAAAGGTGATCGCCATGTGAATCGACGGCATGGCCGCGATCGCGTTGGATTCGCCGATCACTCTATAGCTCGCGTTATAGATTCCGCCGCCTAACTGTTTTCCTACCGTTGCCATAATGCGTTCCGGGGATGGGCACATCGGGCTATCGCAGGCCTCAGGAGCCATCCACGGTGGATTTGCCGGAATGAGAAAATAAACGCAGAGTCCGTTCACCAAAAGGAGTGTCATCGTGCTCAGGTACTGCCGGAACAGCACTGGATTTATGTACCAGATCCGGATCGCCACGGCGTGTGGGACAAGAAAATACGACCAATGGATTCCGGTAGTGAGGTAGTCGTACCAATTCAACTGAATCGGGTGAGTCGAGTCGAACAATCGGTCTTGCAGTATTTGCGACGGAAGTTGCCCACCAAATAGCCATCGTTCGAGCTGCGCAACCCTGAGGTTTAGTGTCCTTGCGAGAAGTGTCTCGTCAGCGAGTGAACGCGCGGCCGTGAACACAAACCACACGGCAGCATACGGGACAAATGAGAAGAGAAACGATCTGCCCCGGCTCCGCGGCACCACCAGAAGTGCGAAGATGACGAAGAGGCCCCAAATCAGGAACGAACGGTTCGTGTTGTACGAAACGACCGCAAGCACGACGGAGAGCGCGATCCGAATCGCCAACGACCGCGTAAAGGTAACTCCACGCGGCCGGGCGACGATGGGATGACGCCTGGATCCTTCGCCTCGAGATCGATCGTCGCCCAATCAGAACATCCCCTTTGAATCGAGGCCGGCACTTTCGGTTACAACGAGTATCGATCTTTCGCCTTTTTTGTCACCGTGAACGTATCGCCACCCTCGCCGGGTTTTCTTGCCAGGAATCCTCGCTTCTGCTGTTCGGCGATCCATGGTTCACCGAATCCGTGGCGGCCGGCGAGCTCGACAAAGGTCTCTGCCGGGACGGGCGAGCCTGCCGAAACCGCTTCCGAGAAGACGCCCTTGCGAGCCAGTTCTTCCTCGGAGCTGGGTCCGACAACGAGCCGCTCGGGAACTGGACCACCCTTCAAGTACTCGATAATCTCCGGAAGATCCTTGGTAGTCACTCCACGCAGGATGACATTGTCCGGGTAGACCACAAGATTCGGTCCAATATCGCAGAGATCGATCGTGCCGCAATTGTTGATCAGAATTTCTGAGTCCAATCCTCGGCGAACGATATCGAGCCTGAGCTTACCGACAACCTCGTTTGCACCTTTTTGGCTGCAGTGCGACGCTGTGCAAACAAGCACGTGTTTCTTCGTCCAATACATAAAGCTTCCTAACTAACCGTGACGATATTGGATCCCGAATCCACCTCGCGGGTACGTCCATTCGACGTTGGTGAACACGTCGCAGACGATCCGGCAGGTGCCGCACTCGACGCAGCCTTCGTATGAAAAGAGCACCCGGCCATCGTCCTGAGGCGCATAGCAATTCGCCGGACAGCAATTGATGCATTGCTGGCGTTCACAATGCAGGCATACATCGCGATCGATGATCCGAATATGCGCTCGTGCGCGATCGACATTGTAGGTATTGAGTGCAAGTTTTTCTTCGATCGCCGCGGGATCGAGAATTGCGGCGCGCCGGTCACCTGGTAGTGGCATTGCGATCGACTCCAAACATCTGCTGATGGGCTGAAATTCGTTGCGGTCGTGAGCCGAAAGGCCAGTCTATCACCGCCTTCAGCAGCGTTCGTGCTCAGGCGCTGACCACTGTGAGCTCAGGATCATCATAGTCTCGAGCTCCACGATGCCGTACATACATCACGACGATCGACACGAACGCGAGCAGGACCAGAACAAGCGCGGACGCGTTCACGATGAGATCGTTGGTCCAGCTTTCGCCGTCGCCCGAAGTGCCGCCGGCGACTCCGTTGTTCCCCTGGTACCTAAGCTTCTCTTTCCACATGACATCCAGCTCAGTCAGGTCGACCCCAAGTGCGGTCAGCGCGGCCCGATCGTGTGAAACTCCGTTCTTGTAGGCGTCGATCATAGCGCCGATTCCTTCGTTTCCCCACTGTCCTACAATGAATTGGACGATGCTGTAGCTTTCGGCGTAGGCGAGCGATGCGTCCGCCGGATCGTATGGGAAATCGGAGTTGAGCGACCTGATCGAAAAGAGCCGCCCATCGTCGGCCGCTCGTTCTACCATCGCTTGAAAATCCTCGTTGCCGCTGGCCTGGGCTGTGACCGCTAGTCCTTCGTCCAACCATGTTGGTGGAGCGTTGAAAGGATTCTGGGTGGCCTGGTACAGCACCTGATGACTGATCTCGTGGGGGACCACGCGCCCGACTTCCCGTTCATTCCCTTCGGGCAGCACCGCGAGGATGACTTGCAGTTCCGGGTATGCGGTGCCCGCGATCCACTCCTGACTGTTAGCGGCCTGCGAACCTTGAAAGTCGGACTTGGAGTCGTAGACCCAGAGCTTGATTCTGCGACTGCGCTCGACCTTGAAATCGGACTGCAATTGGTCGATCGTCGATTGGGCCGATTCGAGTATGAATCGATTGAAATCCTCGTTGCCGTTATATGAGTAGACCGTCACCTGATCGCTGGAGACCTCTTTCCAATCGAACCGGGTGTCCATCCACGTCACCGTTCGCGGTTCGGTTTCGACAACGTCGCCGGCCTCGTCTGTAAAACGCCAGCGATAAGTCAGATCGATCCCGGCTGGAACGTAGTTGACGCGGAAATCGACCGGCAATGAAATGTCGACCTGAGTCGCCGGTTCAAATGTCGCGGTCGAAAGGTTCAGCGTCTCGAGATTCGCCTTGGTGTAGAGCAGCTCCGCTTCGACAATTGGTCTCTCGGACATTGCGCTCACGCTGAATGTAATACCGGTGGGAAAGTCCGCGACAGCGTCGCCTCCGGTGACGGCAAATTCGGCGGCGCGCACTGCCGGACTCGCGGCCGGCAGCAAGGCGAACACCAGTGCACCCAAAATCAGCCAACGTGCCAGCTTCACTGATCGAATCCTTTACGATGCCGCGACTTCGGTTTGTCCCATCTCCATCCGGATGTAGGCATCGATGAATGGATCGAGATTGCCGTTCAACACCGACTGGATGTCTCCGACAGAGACATCGGTGCGGTGATCGGTCACCATCGTATACGGATGCAGCACGTACGACCGAATGCGATGCCCGAACCCAGCATTGACGTGGTCACCCTTGAGTTTCGACCGCTCGTCCGCTTCCTCACGCATCTTCCGCTCAAGCAAGCGGGCACGCAGGATTTTGAAGGCCGATTCGCGGTTCTGCAGTTGGCTCCGCTCATTCTGGCAGGTGACGACGATGCCTGACGGCGCATGGGTCAGCCGTATTGCGGACGATGTCTTGTTGACATGCTGCCCGCCGGCGCCCGACGCGCGATAGGTATCCACCCGCACATCATCCAGTTTGAGATCGATCTCTGCGTCGTTTTCGATCTCCGGCAAAACTTCCACGAGTGCGAACGCGGTGTGGCGCCGGTGGGCGGCGTCGTAGGGTGAGAGCCGGACGAGGCGGTGCGAACCGGCTTCGGCCTTCGCATAGCCGTAGGCATGGACGCCGGTGATTTCGACTGTCGCGTTCTTGATGCCCGCTTCATCGCCGTCGGTGGTATCAAGAATTTCGGCGTTGAGTCCCTTGCGGCCTGCCCATTTGACATACATCCGGACAAGCATCTCCGCCCAGTCCTGCGCGTCGACGCCGCCTTCGCCGGAGTGGACGACCAGGATCGCATTCGAGCTGTCATGGGGACCGGCGAGCGCCAGATCTAGTTCGAGATCATCGAGCGATGCGGTCAGTGTTTCCGTTTCGGTCGAGATTTCGGAGATCAGCGAGCTATCGCCCTCGGCGAGCTCCATCAGCGTCGAGAGATCGTCCGAGTGCTGTTTAATGGAACGCCAGGTTTCGATACGGGAGCGGAGCTCTCCGATCCGGCGCGTCACAGCTTGCGCCCGCGCGAGGTCGTTCCAGAACCCATCCTGAGCGCTTTGTCGTTCCAGATCTTCTATTTCGCGTTCGTCATTGGCGAAGTCAAAGACGCACCCCTAGCATATCAACACGCTCTCGAATGGCGTCAATCGAACGAGTCAAACCATCAGACATCAATCACACCCTCGTGGAATCACCACGTCAATCAATCGAGACCGGCGGCTCCGCTCTCGACATCCAAGTATACGAGGAGGTGCCAGTTCGGGTTCGAAACCCGGGGAGCACTCCATCCTTTACCCGAGTTGACCGGCCTGCGATGATCTCTGCTCGATTCACCGCAACGCCGAACAGGACGAACCAACTTGCTGGCCATCAGATCCACTCTCAAGAATCGGGCATTGATTGCGTTGATGATGGGGCACTTCGTCAACGACATGTTTGGGTCGGTGCTTCCGATCCTCTATCCGATCGTGAAGACAAAATTCGGCATCAGTAACGCGGATGTCGGATTCTTGACGCTTGCCTACACCTCAACCGGCTCGCTCTTTCAACCGGTTTTCGGCCACTTGACCGACCGGTGGCTAAACCGTTGGCTCGCCCCGATGATCCTAGGCTGGAGCGCGGTTTGGGTGAGCTGTTATGGCCTGGCTAATTCCTACTGGGCGCTCTTTGCGTTGGCTGCGCTGGCCGGGCTCGGGTCGGGAGCCTACCACCCACTCGGTGCATCGGGCGCGTCGCGAGTAAGTGACCCTCGGGTGCGGAACATCTCGTTGTCGCTCTACACGGTTGGCGGCACATCCGGCTACGCGTTGGGACCGGTGATCTCGGTTGCAATCTTCGGTTGGTACGGCGCCCGGGGAACCGCGCTCTTTCTGATTCCGGGCATCATCGGCGTTTCGCTGTTGGCGTCGCAAATGGGCCAGGTCATGCGATTCAGCGCAAGGCGCGCGGCATCGCATGCGCTCGAAACAAAACGCGCCATACCGTATCGATCGCTGGCATGCATTATCGGCGTCGTCATGTTGCGCTCCTGGAGCTTTCTTGGGCTTGTACAGTTTGTTCCGGTTTGGTACGACGATCTGGGCTTCGGACGGAGAACGTACGGGCCGCTGACCACGACCATGATTTTGGCTGGGGTGATCGGAACGCTGGTCGGCGGCGCGTTGGCCGATCGAATTGGTGGAAAAAGGGTCATCATCGTCTCGCAACTGCTGTGTGTCCCGGCGATTCTTGGTTTCGTTCAGTTTCCGGGTCTGGCTGCTTTCGCCTTCGGAGCAGTCTTCGGGTTTCTGTCGGATTCGAGTCTTTCGATGACGTTATCGGCCGCTCAACGCTTGCTTCCAGGCCGTACTGGAATCGCATCCGGTGTCATTCTTGGGCTCGGTTTCATCACCGGCGGCATCGGCGTTCCAATCACCGGAGCGATCGCCGACCGCGCGGGGATCGATGCCGCGCTGATGATGTTGCCGCTCTTGTGCGTGGTCGCGGCGGTTTTGGCATGGCGAACCGATGGAGCGCTCTATCACGTTGAAGCGAGAACTGACGCAGCGAACGCGGAGGAACTGGCGGTGCCGGTAACATGATGTTCGGGCGAGTCGAGGCGATTGCGGTTCCTGGCGAATCCGCCGGTCGGATCCGCATCACCGTCTATCTGGAAACAGGGCAAACGATCCGTTCTATTCGGGACGAGCAGGTTCCTTCACTACGCCCCGTTCTTGATTCAAATGATCTCGCCTGGCACGCCGACCAATACGCCCAGGAGACGATCGGCACGGACCTCGCCTTAGAAGGATGGGAGGTTATCGGGGGAGGGGATATCCCACGGGTGATCGACGGCGCTGTGGCCAGATCCGCGGCCTACGCGGTTCGACGACTGTCGATACCGGAGGGTTCATGACCTCCCGCGCCTCGCGGTGGACGCTTGGAATCGGTCTCCTGGTGCAGGTGGTCTTGGTGGCAATCCTGCTCCCAACATCCATCGATGGCTCGGATGAGACCACGATCTCATCGCCCGGGATCGACGTGCCGGAACGCTCCAAACCATTGACCGCCGAGAGTGGCGAAACGATCGCTCAGTGGTACGCGGATCGGTGGTCGTCCACGGCCAAACTCATTGCGGTCGCGATGAGATTGGATTGGCCCGTGGATTCGAATGCGTTAGCCGCCGGAGAGCTCTCGAGCACGGGATGGTTGATCTACACCTTCACTGACGGCCATCGGACGCTGAGCATCTACCTTGACCGCGCAACGGGTTTCTTCTTGGCGGACGCGGAGAGTGCTCTTGGAGCAGGAGGCTGGCCCGTGCTCGATCTCACGACATATCCCAGAAGTTCAACAATCGCCGCGGCCGCGGCCGACATCACCAACGGCCACGGGTATCGATCGGCCTGCCCCGACTCGAGAACCACGGCATTTGTGACCGCTACCCATCTCCTCTCCCGCGATGGGACAGAGATTCCTACCTGGACCGTCACCTACGGCGATTCGAGGTACGCAGGCACCTATGATGTGCTACTGCAAATGAATGCATTGACTGGGGAAGTAATCAAGAACGAGGCACGGGAACGCCCGTGTTGATCAATTGCGGCTTTGACAGGACGGTCGGACACATAGGTCTGACGCTACGGGATTCATATGACGTGCATTGGATTTGTGTAGCGGCGGACCTACGTGTCCGCCTTTGCTGAACCAAACGATGTGACATTTGCTACGACCAGACCTGCGCTAAAAATCCTGTTCGCCGGCGAGCCGCTCGTAAATGTTCCGCAGTTGCTCATCCGAAAAAAACTGGATCGTGATCGATCCGCTACCGTGGGCGTCGCGCCGCACTACGACCTTGGTCGCCAGCGATTTCTGAAGCTGCTCCTGAAGATGCTCGTCCTCGCCGCGATGAACAACCGTCGATTCCCGCTTAACCTCGCCCGCTACCCAGCGGCGCACCGCGTCTTCAGTTTGGCGGACGTTCCATGTGCGGTCGATGACCAGCTTTAGCATCGCCACTTGATCCACCCCGGTCGGCAGACCCAATAGTGCCCTCGCATGTCCTTCGCTGATTTGACCCGATTCAAGCGCCAGATGGACCTCTTCAGGCGCGGCCAGCAGCCGCAGCGTGTTTGTAACGCTGACCCGCGAGCGTCCGACACGCTCCGCCACGCTCGCCTGCGTGAGGCCGAATTCGTCGATCAGTTGGCGGTAAGCTGTGGCTTCTTCGAGGGGGGAGAGATCGGCACGGACTACGTTTTCGACCAGCGCGAGCTCGAGCATCGACTGTGTCGCTGCCTCCTTGATCACGACGGGCACATCGGTCAACCCAGCCAGTCGCGCCGCTCGCCATCGTCGCTCGCCTGCGATCAAGGTATAGAGGCGACCGTCTTCTGCGATGGTGACAATCAAGGGCTGAATCACGCCGTGGGTGCGAATCGACTGCGCGAGGATCTCGAGCTTGGCCTGATCCAACGTCGTCCGGGGCTGAAACGGGTTGGGGGAGATCGCATCGATCGGCACATCGAACGTCGCCGTGCGTGCCTGATCCGATCCGCCGATCGTCGGAATCAGCGCATCCAACCCTCTGCCCAAACCGCCGCGGCGAGGCGACGCCGGACGGTGTTGAAGTTCGTCTCCTTTGGGCTCCACGGTCACAACTCACTCCGATATTTGGCGCGGCTCGTTTTTTTTTGAGATTCGCTTCGCTCATAGAGTCTAGCACCGACCTCGCGCGCATCAGGCGACGTTGCCGAGTTTGCCGCTCGATCGATCGAGCAACCGGTGACCGCGCCGTATACTTTGCGCGCCGCCGTCCTGGCGGCAACGTTTTGCACGGCGCACGCCATTTGCCGCGTCGACGACGGGAGCGAGAGGCGCTTGATCTTTTTTCTCATCGCGTTAGCCGCGGCGCTTGCCGTTGCCTATGGGTTGGTCTACTGGGCGTACCGCGCTGAAACCGATCGCTCCGCGCGAGTCGGACTTTACATTATATATGGTTCTGTGGGAATACTACTGACCATTGCAGGGCTCGCGCTGACAATCTACGGCAAGGACAACGGTACGGCGCTTCTCCTGGGAGGGATTGGATTCACAGCTCCACTAGTCAAATCGTTCCGCACTTTGGTCAGTCGGCACACGCAGATCGATCCGAAGTCTCCGCTTCATATGTCTGGAATGAGCATTTTCTTTGGTGTTTTAGGTTTTCTTGTTGCCACGTTGTTGCCTTCAAGTGAAGCTCATCACGTCGCAACGTATTGCCCTCCAGTGTGCACGGATGGCCCAACACCGCAAATCGAAGCGACCGAGTCAGTGGGAGACGTACAACTCGTTGCTCAATTACTTGCATGGGTCGGGTTATCGTATGTAATCGTTGGTACGAGGCTGAGACGAACGTTTACTGAGGCCAATGCACGCCTTGGACTGAGCTGGCCGACGCCGCGGGTGATCGCCATCGCGGTTGGATTCCTTTTCATCGCGATGATCGTCAATGGCCTCGGCGGCGCGTTGACCGCGATCTTTCAACCTGAGACGAACGATGCGATTCAGAACAGTCTCGAAGAGCTCACGGGAGAATTGCAAAACCCGTTGGGCGCAGTCCTGATTGGAGTTTCGGCCGGAGTGGGCGAGGAGCTCTTCTTCCGGGGAGCGCTGCAGCCGCGATTCGGAATCGTATTGACCGCGTTCTGTTTCGCTCTTCTACACACGAATTACGGACTCTCGTTCGTGACGCTCGGCGTGTTCGGCATGGGGTTTGTGTTCGGTATCCAGCGCAAGCGATACGGCACCGTCTCCCCTATGATCACCCACGGTCTCGTCAATCTGATCGCGGTGCTGGTCCAGACCTACGCATAAAATCTCAAATAGCGACACCTGCAGGGTAATCTTCGAAACCGGCGCGAGCTCGATGGTGAGGCAGAAACAGTGAAGCTGGTCGAGATCAGAGAATTGGACGGTCCAAACATTTTTCTCTTGGCGCCGGCAATCAAAGTCGAGCTCGCCGTGGATTCCGATCAAGACCTCTACTTGGCTTCGAACCGGCTCGGGGCCTCGATTGCCGCACAAAACCAGGCAAACGCCTCAGACCCGCTCGCCTGTTTCTGCCTCGCCGTTGAAGCCTGGATCCAGTCGTTGTTCGAATCTTTACAGCTCACTGGTCCTACAGTGATTGTCAGGCGCTTGGACACCCCTGGTCGTGTCGCTCTCTCGTTTGGTTGGGAGCACCGCCGATTCGCGCGGCAGGTGGCGGAATCTCTAGCAGAGATCGCGGTCGGATCAGGCGATGCCATTCCGATGGAGCGATTCCAGGAGCTCCTCACCAATCGAGACGCCGACGACAGCCCCGAGTGGGTGCGAGACACCGAACGAACTATGCCGGCGGTCGGAATCACCGGCACGAACGGCAAAACCACGACCACGAGATTGCTCGCCCACATGCTGATGGCGACAGGGAAGCCCGTCGGCTGGTCTTCCTCCTCAGGCGTCTATATCGACGGCTCCGAGGTGTTGACAGGTGACTATTCAGGTCCCTCGGGAGCGCGGCGGGTGTTGCTCGATCCCGGCGTCGACATTGCGGTGCTCGAGACCGCACGCGGCGGTATTTTGCTACGCGGAATCGCCTATGAGAGCAACGATGTCAGCGTCTTCACCAATGTCAGCGCCGACCACCTCGACCTTCAGGGAATCACGACCGTCGAGGGTCTGGCAGAGGTGAAGGCGGTTGTCGTTAGAATGACCTCGCCGGCCGGGACGGCGGTGTTGAATGCCGACGATCCGTTGGTGGTCTCATCGACCGCCGATGCTGCCGCAACGAGAATCTATTTCAGTCGCGATCAAGACAATCCAACCGTTCGTGAGCATCTAGCTCAAGGCGGAAAAGCACTTGTTGCGGGGCAAGACGCGATTGTGCTGCACGATTCAGATGACCGGAAAGAGGTCGCAAAGCTCAGCGACATCCCGATGACCTTCTCCGGCCGCGCGCGCCACATGATCGAGAACGCGATGGCCGCGACTGGCGCCGCGATCGGTCTCGGATTGTCGATCGAGCAGATCGCTTCAGGATTGCGCACGTTCCACAACAGCCCGGAGCACAATTTGGGGCGGCTCAATGTTTTCGATCTCGGTGGCGTGACCGCGATCATGGACTTTGCCCACAACGAAGTTGGACTCGACCTGCTGATCGACTTTGCCCGTCGATTCGTCACTAATCACGGCTCCTTGACCGTGATCATCGGAACCGCCGGCGACCGTACTGCTCAGTCGTTGCGCGAAATCGGCCGGATCGCGGCCTCCCGCGCGGACCACGTGATTATCAAGCACACCCCCAAGTACCTCCGGGGACGCACAATCGAGCAAATGATCGAGCTTTACCAGGAAGGTGTTCACGAGGCGGGCAAACCGGATGCGGCGGTGGCAGATAATGAGCTCATCGCCATGACGACTGCGCTCGATGCCGCTCAAGCCGGTGACGTGGTCGCGATCATGTGCCAGGAGCTCATGCTCGAGGTCCATGAGCTCCTGACTGCGCGTGGAAAACCAATCAGTTAGGTGATCACCTTCGACCCGCGATCCGTTCGAGCTCTTCCCACACCGCCGCCGGCTTGTCGATCATCAGGATGACCAAATCATCTTTGACCGAGCGCCGCACTGCCTCTCGCACTGCCTCGAATTCGTCCAGGATGATCGTAATCTTGTCTTCGGCCATCCCGGCACTCATCGCGGCGCTCTTCAAGATGCCCGCGATCTCGCCGTTCGCTCTTCCTCGCCGGTTGACATCCTCCCGGATCACCAGTTCGTCGAACGACTTCCCGGCCAGCGCGCCGAAGGCCTGCATATCGGCGTCCTGACGGTCGCCCGGGATAGAGATCACCGCGATCACCCGCTGTGCTTCCATGCGCTGCGAAAAATCGACCATCGACTCGAGTCCCGCCACGTTGTGGCAGTAGTCCATGAGCACCCGGCGTCCCTGGTACTCCATCAAATTGAATCGGCCCGGTGTCTGGAAGAAGCTCGTGGTGAAGGTTCGCAGCGCCTGCCTGATGTGCTCGAGCTGGATGTTCTCGCCAAGCGCGGCGGCGGTCGCGGCCATCGCATTGGCGATGTTCACGCGCAACCGGCCGTCGAAGGTTGCCGGAATCTCGTTCGCGAAGAGCAGACTGGTTTCGCGCCGGTGCTCGACAATCGTAACCATCTCGCCGTGGCGTGTCGACCGCAGGATGACCGCGCGGCCGCGATTACGCAGATGCTCGCGAATGACGGGATTCTCCTCCTGCATGCTGAAAAAAATGATCTCGCCTCGCGACGAACGCGCCATTTCGGCGGTGTACTCGTTATCGGCGTTGAGCACCGAGATGCCGTCTCGGAATACCGACTGCGGCACCACGACCTTCACCTTGGCCAGATCGGAGAGCGAATCGATCCCCGCGAGACCGAGATGATCGGCGGTGACATTTGTCACCACCGCGATATCGCAGCGATCGAATCCGAGGCCTGATCGCAGAATCCCGCCCCGGGCGGTTTCGAGCACCGCGTAGTTGATCGTCGGGTTCTTGAGCACCATCTTCGCGCTGGTCGGACCGCTCATATCCCCGGCCAGAATCTGTGTGCCGTCGATGTAGATCCCATCGGTGGTGGTCATGCCGACTGTCTTGCCGGAGGTGCGCATGATGTGCGCGATCATCCGCACGGTCGTTGTTTTGCCGTTCGTGCCGGTCACTGCCACGATCGGCACGCGGGCGCGGGAGCCCGGCGGGAAGAGCATGTCGATCACCGCGCGTCCGACATGTCGTGGATGCCCTTCAGTCGGGTGTGTATGCATCCGGAATCCCGGCCCAGCGTTGACTTCGACAATCGCGCCGCCGGCCTGCCGGACAGACTGAGAAATGTCGGCCGCGATGAAGTCGATGCCCGCGATATCCAACCCGACGACCATCGCCGCCTGCCGCGCGATCTGGGCGTTGTCCGGATGGATGTCGTCGGTGCGATCGATCGAGGTGCCGCCGGTGCTCATGTTGCCGGTCTGCTTCAGCGCAACGACCGCCCCCGCATCTGGCACGCTATCGATCGTCATGCCCTGTCGCTCGAGGGTGTCTATCGTCTGGGTGTCGATGCTGATCCTGGTGAGTATCTTTTCGTGCCCGACGCCGCGTCGCGGGTCCGAATTTGTGATGTCGATCAACTGTGCGACGGTGTGCTCGCCATCGCCGACCACATGCGCCGGCACGCGTTCGGCGACCGAAACCACCTCATTGTTAACCACCAGGATGCGGTAATCCTTGCCCGTGACGTAGCTCTCGACCACCACGGTGCCGGCTCGGCTTTCTGCTTCGGCGACAGAATAGAGCCGGCGAACCTCATCCTCGTCCTTGAGGTTGATGCAAACGCCGCGTCCGTGATTGCCATCCAGCGGTTTGATAACGACCGGAAATCCGATCCGGGATGCGGCGCGAGCGGCTTCATCGGCATTACGCACGACGGAACCGCGCGGCACCGGAATGCCGACCTCTTGCAGCAGACGGTTCGTCAGCTCCTTGTTTGCGGCGATATCGACCGAGATGTTCGAGGTCTCCGACGTGACGGTCGCCCAAATCCGCTTCTGGTACTGACCGTGACCAAGCTGCACAAGGGAACGCCGTGGATCGAGCCGGATCACCGGGATGTTGCGGCGATGGGCCTCGGTCACGATGGCGCCGGTCGACGGCCCATAGGCAAGCCGCTCGGCAACGCGGATGACCTCCTCTTCGAGCTCGCGCTGGAAATCGAAATGTGGCTCCGCGTTGTAGATCAGGTGATTGAGCAGGCGAACGCCGAGTTTGCCGGCCGCGATTCCGACATCCTCCTGCTCGTGCTCAAAAACGACGTTGTACACACCGCGCTCACCCGTCGTCCGGGTCTTTCCACGGCCAACTTCAGCTCCCCCCAGGTTCTGGAGCTCCAGTGCCACGTGCTCGAGCACATGGCCCATCCAGGTTCCCTCGCGCATGCGCTGAAGGAAGCCGCCCGGCTTGCCGGCTGAGCAGCCATGCTCGTAAAGGGACGGAATCATTTCGGTGATATGTTCGTAGAAGCCGGGTATTTTGTTCGTCGGCCTATCCTCGAGCTCTCCAATATCGACGACCAGCGCGATCACGGGCATACGAGCCCAGATATTCGGTCCCCGGTATGTGGTCGACTTACGGACCTCGATCATCTCAGCACCTCTTGAATTGCGGTAAAAAGCAACGCTGCCCAAGGATGAGCAAGTGCAACAGCAATTACCGATCCAGCATGACGCGGCGTCCGATGTCGAACCGCTGTCCGGCGGTCAAGACATGAAGAACCGCACCGCTAATCGAGATCGGCCCGTGGCCTTTGACCTGAAAAATGTCCGAATACATTTGCGTGCCGTCGACGATCGTAACACTCGATTTGCCGATGATCTCCATCACGCCGTTGTGCCCGATCAACGCCGCGGTGTCTTCATCGACCCCGACCCCGAGCAAGCCTGGATTCGAGGCAACTAAGGAGAGTAGGCGGCCAATCCGGTCGCGCTGCCGAAAGTGCTGATCGATGATCAGATCGGGCACGAGACCGAAACCCGCGACCATCGAGGCCATTCGTTGCCGCGGGGTCTCTCCGCTCGCGCCGAACGCAACCATGTGTGAGGAGAGGATCGACGCACCGGCGCTCGTGCCGGCGACGATCGCGCCCGACTTGTGGCGCGATTTCACCAATCTCGCCGCCTCTGTGCCGCCAACCATGGTGGAAAGCCGCATCTGGTTGCCGCCAGTCAAAAAGATGCCGGTGGCGTCTTCCAGCAGCTCCAATGGGGCATCGCCATTTGCGTCGTCTCGCGATTCGATGAAGACAACATTGGCGGATCTCACGCCCATTCCGAGAAAGAGCGCCTTGTATCGCTCGCCCGCTGACTCGATCGACGATGCCGTCGGCACGATTGCTATTCGGGCGCTGGAACCACCAGCCAGATAGGTGAACGTGGTCAGAATGACCTTGTGATCGAGCTTGTCCTCCGCGCCGCCGATTGCCATGATCGGCCCAGGACCGGCGGCTATTTCGCTCAAGCTCGTCATAAGGTTGCTTTCGTGGTCCTCGATGCATGCGCGGATTGCGCCCAGCACACGCGGGCGATAGTCAATTTGTGCGTGAAAGCGCGGTGCGTGCGAACCGGGCCGCGTTGCACTGTATCTCGCGGCCGCAAATGGCGTCAAACATTCTGGCCGTCCCCGGGCGAATGGATTAGGACAATCGCAGCTTTGGAATCACCTCTGTTGCAATCTGTTCGAGCGTCGAAAATTGATCTGATGCGGGCGCATCAATAATGAATTCATTGATGCCAACGTCCCGATATCGCCCAATGACCTCGTGAAAGGCGTCGATCGATTCCCATGGATCGGCCGGCATCAGCGCCGCCCACCCGTAAAGAGAGCGAATGATGCTCTTTGGATCGCGTCCAATAGCGGCGCAATGCTGGTCAAGGATCTTGTTTCGCTCGCCGAGCTCTTCCACCGTTCCGTGGGAATTCCAGCGGTCGGCGTATTCCGCCACAATCCTGAGCATCTTGCTCCGATGCGCCCCGAGTGTGAGCGGCGGCCGCGGCTTCTGAATTGGCGACGGGCGAAACGGGGCATCAGTCAACTGGTAGAACTCACCCGTATAGTTCGTCACGTCCTGGCGCAACAGGAGATCGACCACCTGCACGGCTTCGCGGAACCGGCCGACCAGCTCGGCGTTGTCTGGAAAAGGAATGCCGAAGTTCTTGTGCTCGGGCACGAACCAGCCCGCGCCGAGACCAAGCTCGAGCCGTCCGTTACTGATGTGATCGACCGTAACCGCCTGTTTGGTGAGCAGCGCGGGATGCCGGAAGGTATTGCAGCTGACCAGAACGCCGATGCGGATACTCGACGTTTGCGCGGCCAGAGCCGCCAGCAGCGTCCAGCCTTCGAAATAGGGTCCATTTGGACGGCTCGGCTGTTGATAATGATCGCAGTCCCAGACGCTGTCGAATCCGAGCTCTTCGAAGTATCTCCAACGCTCAACCGTGTCGGTCCACGACAGGTTCTGATCGGTACACAATCCGAATTGCAGGGCCATCATTGGAGCTCCTCCGAATGCCGTCGTCGCGCGTTGTTCGAGAACGCTTCGAATCCTACGATCGCGGCGTGGGAAGTCAAGTAGCGAGATTCCGGGTGTGCTTCTTGACTGACTCGCGTGAATGACTATGATTTGAACGAGCCGAACCAGATCTCAAGTCCAGAACGTCGAGGAGCAAACGGAAGTCTTCATCGCCCGAGGTCGCTCCAGGCGGAATCGCGGAGAATGGCTTCAAAGTGCCGGCTCACGGAGACCGATTTGAAGCCTGCAGTACTCGAAGTCCGTGACCTGACCGTTCACTACCACACGTCCCGCGGCGCCGTTCAAGCCGTAAATGGCGTGAGCTTCGACATCGCCGAGGGCGAGCGCTTTGGGCTCGTCGGCGAATCGGGATCCGGGAAATCCACGATCGCGCTCGCATTACTGCGACTCATCAGACCGCCGGGAAAGATCGAAGGCGGTCAATTGCGGATGGACGGCCTCGATCTGCTCGACCTCACGGAAGAGGAGATGCGCAAAATCCGGCTCGCCAAGATCGCTCTCGTCGCGCAGGGTGCGATGAATTCGCTGAACCCTGTTGTTCGAGTTCGTGACCAGATCCGCGACGGTCTGAAGGATCACGATGTCGACCTCTCCGGCCGCGCCTTCGAAAATCGGGTCAACGAGCTGCTGCATAGCGTCGGCCTGCGCAAAGAAGTCGCCCAGATGTTTCCCCACGAGCTCAGCGGAGGCATGAAACAGCGGGTCTGCATGGCAATCGCGATCAGCCTTCGCCCGAAGTTGATCATCGCCGACGAACCCACTAGCGCATTGGACGTGGTCGTTCAGCGCCAGGTCATGGACACATTGCTGAAAGTGCAGGATGACCTCGGAGCCTCGATTATCTTGATCGGTCACGACATGGGCCTGATGGCGCAGGTCGTTGACCGCGTCGGGATCATGTACGCGGGCAACTTTGCCGAGGTTTCGAAAGTGAACGATCTCTTCGAAGAACCGCTTCATCCATACAGCCAGCTTCTCATCGCCAGTTTGCCGTCGCTCGAGATCAAAGGCGCTTTCCAGGGAATTCCCGGTCTTCCGCCCTCGTTGCTGAACCGGCCGGTCGGTTGCGCGTTCAGATCGCGCTGTCCGAAAGCATTTGATCGCTGCGCGATCGAAGAGCCGCCACTTCGCGAAACCCGAATCGATCGTCGCGTCTCCTGCCACCTCTATTGATCGGGGAGCCAGCATGCCTGCTTTGCTAGAGGTACGACACGCCACGAAGGTCTTCGGCGGTGGCCGCTTGTTTCGCAAGACGACCGGTATGGTGGCGCTCGACAACTTCTCGTTGAAGGTCGAAACCGACCCGCCGGCCATCACCGCGGTTGTCGGTGAAAGCGGCAGCGGCAAAACGACGCTTGCTCGTCTACTCCTGGGACTGGCCGCGCCGACCACCGGTGATGTGCTCTACAAGGACAGAAACCTGCAGTCGCTCTCGAACGACGACCGAATCCAGTTTTTGCGCGACGTGCAGGTGATCTTTCAGGACCCATACGAGGTATACAACCCCTTCTACAAGGTCGATCATGTGCTCAGCACTCCTATCAGGAAATTCAATCTGGCAAGCCCAGGCGCGGCCACCAGAGCGTTGATGGAAGAGACGTTGAACGCGGTCGGATTGCGGCCGGAAGAGACGCTGGGACGCCACCCGCATCAACTGAGCGGCGGTCAGCGGCAACGCATCATGGTCGCCCGCGCGTTGTTGATCCAACCGCGGCTGATCATTGCCGACGAACCGGTGTCGATGGTTGATGCCTCGCTTCGCGCGACGATCCTGGAGAGCCTCCGGCAACTTCATCTCAAGTTCGGCATCTCGATGCTCTACATCACCCACGACCTCACCACGGCTTACCAGGTGAGCCACAACATCATCGTGCTCTATCGGGGCGAGGTGGCCGAGGTCGGCGACGTCGATCTCGTCGTCAAGAAACCCCAGCATCCCTATACGCGGCTTCTGATCAATTCAATTCCAGTCGCCGATCCGAAGAAGCCATGGACAAAACATGACGTCACGCCGGATCCCGGCATTCCGGTCGCCGCGGCGTCCACGGTCGGATGCAAGTTCGCCGATCGCTGTCCGCATGTGATGGATATCTGCCGGCAGCAGACGCCGCCATTGTTCAGAACCGATAAACACCGTGCCGCGGCCTGCTTCCTTTACCGCGACAACCCTGTGCTCGATTCGGCCGAGTTGGGGCAACTAATGGCTGTGCCGATCACGCCAGTGGGTCAGGTCGCCTGAAGTCTTCCTCGACGAACCGCACTGGGCTGGCACTCTGGCTGCTCGAAAATGTGCCACGACCATCGTCGAAGCCGCCCCCAGCCCTGAACGTGCCGGGTAATCAACTCAACTCTTCACTCTGAACGGCGCTGAATAACCGTCGCGGCACATGGCATGTGCCTGCCAACCCCCAACCACCGATAAATATTGAGCCGAGCCAAAGAACCATGTCCAACTCTTTACTCCGGATAACGGCGCTGAACATCCCGTAGCGGCACACGGCGTGTGCCCTTCAATCCCCAAACCATCGACAGACCTTGAGCCGGGCCAAAGGTCCAGCCCAACTCCGGCTCGCCGTCAGACCAACTAACCAGGATTAACAGCTAACTCAGGTCTTCCTGCGCTTCAGCTTCCGAACCGCCTCATCGCAGCACCGAAAATGGCCGAACTCGTGCCAACAAAGCCCCTGAAATGCCTTGCCTAAGACGTCCGGACCATCTCGCTTTTTCACATCCAAACTCAACATCGCTGATGTAAGCGTCTTCGCAAACTCGTTGATCTGGTGCCGGATCATGGCTCGTTCGGCGATCACTTCGGTAAGGGAAGGATCAATCGCCGTCCCAACCTCCGCAAAGAGTGGACGGTCGGCCAAATGCGATGAGGCCAGTCCAAGCGGCGAGAAATCCGAGAATGGACCGACCACCCAATGGCAGAAGTGAAGCTGGTTCGCAAAGAGCAGGTGGCGCATGTGCTCGAGCAACGACCAGCTTTCGGGCTCTGGTCGAGTCACTCCGAGCTCGCCGGGTAGCGACGTCAGCCATTTGACAAAAGCGGCATCGACCTCCGCAAAAAGCGACAGTGCCGCTCGAACGCTTTCCGGATCAAGCAAGTCTGCGATGCGCGGCGACTCGCGCGGAACGTTTCGGATGTCGAAATCGGATCGTCCAGAGCTAGACACGGCTCCGAACTCGAGGGTTTGAAACCTCGTCGAGACCGACCGCGACCAAGAAGAGCCCGGTGAAGAGCACCGCGATAACGACAATCGGCGGCACCCACCACCACCACCAGCCATTGATGATCGCGGCGTTGTAGTTCACCCAGTAGAGCGTCATCCCGAGCGTCGGCGCCTCGAACGGTCCAAGCCCAAGCATCTCGAGTCCGATCGCGGCCAGCACCGCGGCCGATATCGAGGCCACGAAGGTCCCGACCAAATAGGGCAATAGATTCGGCAGAAGCTCTTTGACGATGACCTCGTGGCCCTTCATGCCGGAGAGCTTCGCGATCTGCACGTACCCGCGCTGCTTGATCGTCAGCACTTGCGACCGGATCGTTCGCGCGGGATAAAGCCAGGCGATCACCGAAATCACAAAGGTCATTTGCGTGACGGTCATGCCGCCGCGAATGCGCATCGCAAGCACGATCAAGATCAGCAGACCGGGAACCGTCAAACCGACATCGATCAGGACCTTCAGAATTTCATCAACGATTCCGCCGTAGTAAGCCGCGACGAAACCGACGATCGCGCCGACTGTCACCGCAAGGAGTCCGCAGATCAGCCCCAATCTAAACGTCAACGGCGTGCCTTCGACCATGACCGCATACAGATTTCGGCCCTGCTTGTCGCTACCGAACGGCAACTCCCAGGATGGCGACTTGAGGCTGCGCACCGAGAGGGGCCGAGCCTCTGAAACGTCGACGGTCAGATGACCGATGATCACGAAAAGCAACAATCCGAGCAGCAGCCCGGAGCCGACCGCCAGCGATCGGTTCCGCCGTACATAGCGCAGAACATTGAGCGTTCGACTGGGCTCTCCCGCGGCTGTCTCTTTGCGGATTGCCGGGGCATCCTGTACGGCAACACTCATGCTAATTCCCCGAATAGTTGATGCGCGGATCGAGCAACGGATAAATCAGATCGAGTACCAGCGTCGCGGTCGCGATCGCGAGAATCAGCATGAACACGATGCCCTGAACGAGGAAATAATCGGATCCCCGGATCGCGCTGTAGAGCGTCTTTCCAATGCCTGGATAGGAAAAGATCACCTCCACGATGATCGTGCCGGCGATCATCTGCCCCAGCGCCAGGGCCAGAGCGGTTGTCTGCGGCAGAAGCGCATTGCGGATCGAGTACTTGACGAAAATCGTTCGATCCTTCAACCCCTTAGCATCGGCGTAGGTGACATAATCCTCGCCTGTCGTGGTAACCATCATAGCCCGCATCGAGAGCGCCCACCCGCCCATCGAGACCAAAATGATGGATAGCCCTGGCAGCACCGAGTGATAAAGGACATCCTTAGCAAAGGAATAGCTCCAGTCTGGAAAGGTGCCCGGTTTGTATCCGTAGAGCAGCGGGAGCCATTGCAGCCGGAACGCAAAAACGTAGACCAGCACCAATCCGAGCAAGAAGAAGGGGATCGCATTGAGCGACAGGAGCGGCGGCATGAGGAATTCGAGAAACTTCGGTGAACGCGGCCAGCCCATGAAGGCGCCAAGCAGCGTGCCGACGACCCACGAAATGAGAATCGCTGACGTAAGTAAACCCATCGTCCAGGGTAATGATTCGCGAATAATGGAAAGCGTGGTCCTCGGATAATTGGTGATCGACTGATTGAAATCCAGATGGGCCGTGTCGTTCAGGAATGTTACGTACTGCCTCCACAGGGGCTTAGTCAGCCCAAATTTTTCATCATAGATCGCGATCATCTCTTCCATACCGGTCTGGATGCTGCCACCCATTGCGGCCTGCTGCACGAGTTGCTGTCGGACGGGATCGCCACCGCCGAGGCGAGGTAGAAAGAAATTGACAGTTGCCGCCAACCATATCGTGAGGAAGAAAACTCCCAGTCTTTTCAATACATAATCAAGGCGCATCACGGACTCCTCGAAGAGGCGCTGAATTTGAGAACGAATCGGGAAGGAGCCTTGGCTCCTTCCCGATTCCAGCCGATATGACGCTCGTTATGAAGGCGTAACCGGCTCCAGCGTGTGCATGACCAAGCCCCACGTGAGGTGGAAGTGGGCCGGGTTGACATACGGGTTCTCGGCCGTAGGCCAGTTTGTCCAGTTCACCTCGCTCATCGGCAGGCGGTGAATGCCCTGCGAGATCTGAATGTCCGGGTAGGCCGGCAACCAAATTGCCATGCACTTCTTCCAGATCTCCATGACCTTGTCGCTCTCGGTGGGGCTGATGCCGTAAAGCTCGTCCACCAGCGCATCGAACTCGTCATTGTGCCAACGAGAGAAGTTGACGAGGTGACCGCCCGGAATCTTTTCCGAGCTCGTCTGGTAAAGGTTGAGGGAGTACCAGACGTCGCCGCTATAGCTGCCACCGTGTCCGAAGAGAGCGCCGGTATAGTCGCCCGCCTGGAAGCGGGTGAACATGTCCGGCGGCTCAGCATAAGTGGCATCGATTCCGGCGCGCTTCAGTTGTTCGACGACCACCGGACCGACTCCGGTGAAGTCGAAGAAGCTGATGATCTCGAGCGTGACAGCTGCGCCTGTCTCGTCTTTCCACATGTCGCCGTCTTTGGTCCAACCCTTGGCCGTGAGAAGAGCGTCGCCCTTCTCCGGGTTGTACTCGAGGTACGGGTATTGTGCGATGAGATCCGCAACAGCATCGACGTATGGCTTGAGACCAGGATAGTCAGGAACGAAGAGCGTTGATGGCAGATTGGCTCCAGACCAACCGATCTCGATGATCTGATCGCGGTCGAGGTAATGGCTGATCGCCCAGCGGACGTTCGGATCGCTCCAAGGCGCGATTTCGTTATTGAGATAGAGGGAGTGCGGCCACCAGTCTGTGTTGCCGAATGGCGCTTCCTTGCCGGACCAGGTGATGACCTTGTCGCTGCCCGCGAACACGGTCGGGAAGGTCGCCGGTTGCAGACCGGTAGTGATGTCGTACTGATTGGAGATGATGCCGGTCGCGAGACCCTGCTCGCCTGGGTCCGGCAGATAGATGAATCGCTCGGCCGCGGGCAGTTTGCCTACTCCCGCGTCGACTCCCCACCAGGTATCGGCGCGATCCAGCACCTTCTGATCGGTGGACGAGAAGACGACCCGCCACGGACCGGTTGTGACCGGCAGCCCGGCTGCAATGTCGAAGTGCGTGAAGCTCGCGAGATCCTGGCCCTCGAAGATGTGCTTCGGAATGATGTAAACACCGATATCAAACTTGTAGGAAATGAACTCGAAGAACCGCGGGCCAGGAACTTTGAAGTCAAAGAGCACTGTGTTCGCATCGGTCGCGACCGCGGTATTCACGAACTGTTGAACGTTGGCGCCCCACCTTACCGCCGCACCGAGCGCAACGAGCTGAGTGAAGGTGTATGCCACGTCTTCCGCTGAGAATGGGGTGCCATCACTCCAGGTGACGTTCTGGCGGGTTTTGACCGTCAGTTGCATATAGTCGGCGGAGTACTCGTAACTCTCGGCCAACCACATGATCAATTTGTCTTGATACGCGCTATAGAAGGCGAGTGGTTCCTCAATGAGCTGCGAGCCCAATTGGTGGTTGGCCGCTGGAATGAACGAGTTCCAGAGCAGCGCCTCGTCGAACTTGCCCGCGATCGCGCTCCGGGAGGCAATCACGGTCTTCTCGCGAGCAACTTCTTTGAGATCTTGCGCCATTGCGACGTTTGTGATCGTGCCGTTCACGATCCCACCGATTGCCGCCGCCGAAAAGCCGAGCGCCGCCGAGCGTGCCAAAAAGTCGCGCCGGCTCAGTTTTCCACTTTTCCATTCCTGAGTGAGCGAATGAACGTGATCTACGTTGACCATGTAATTCTCCTCCTCAACGCGAACTACCCGGGAAATCCGCCTGACCCGTCAGCCACAATCCTGGAAAATACCGAAATACAGCACAATCGACCGGTGCGATTTCGCGCCTGATCGCCGGTTGGCTGTCGAAGAAACACGAGCAATGACGCCATGGCGCGCCGATCCATGGGAGAACCATGCGGTTGCTAGCGACGTGAATCTACGTTTCCAGGCAGTGCGTTATGCATGAGCATTTTGGTCAGTTCGTATAATGTACGAGCGCAGTTCAGGGACGTCAAGCGAGAATCAGTTACGGTGGCAGTTTACTGAACCTTTCCGAGGTATCCATCAACAGTGCAACGCGACACTGTAGTCTTGGTTAGGAGCACTCGGTTGAGAAGTTCGCGCGAGAGTCGACAGCAAAGGAGAAGGCAAATTGAAAATCACAGCAGTGCGGTTGCGGGAATTGACCGGCACGTTGCAGCATCCAAAGGGTCCCTTCTGGGAAGAGCGATTGATCCGGCCGGTCGACATTTATCCAGAATACGAGACGCAAACCGCTGTCTCCGCGAATTGGCAGCCCGTCAGCACCGGCGAAACGACCTCGACCATCAAGCTGACCTTCATCGAGATCGACACCGATGAAGGCGTGACCGGCGTCGGCGGCCCGGTCAGTCACGACGTCGCGACCCTGCTGCACATCGGGTACCGGAAATTCCTGATCGGGCTCGACCCCCTGGCGACCGAGCGCATCTGGGACATCATGTACCGAGAGGGCGTCCACAGCCGCAAGGGCACACCGATGTTCGCGATCAGCGCGATCGATGCCGCCCTGTGGGACCTAAAGGGCAAGTACCTCAATCAGCCGGTGCATCGCCTGCTCGGCGGCCCGACCCGCACGGAGCTCCCCGCCTATGCGAGCATGCTCGGCTATTCGCTCGAGCCCGACCGCGTCGAAAGGCGGGCCAAGGAATTCGCCGCCAATGGCTACACGGCGCAAAAGTGGTTTCCGCGCTGGGGACCGTCAAATGGCCGCGACGGCATCCGCAAGAATGTCGCTCTGATGGAGAACCTGCGCGCATCGGCGGGACCAGAAAGCGACATCATGATCGACGCCTGGATGTCGTGGAACGTGCCGTACACGCTCGACATGGCGCAACGCTTGAAGCCGTACGACCCTCGCTGGCTCGAAGAGCCGGTGCTCCCTGACAAAATCAGTCAGTACGCCGAGATTCGCGCAAATTCGGTCGTGCAGATCAGCGGCGGCGAGCACGAGTACACGCGCTTTGGCATCAAGGAGCTGCTCGATGTCCGCGCGGTCGACATCATGCAGGCCGATACCTATTGGGCGGGCGGGATCAGCGAAATGCAAAAGATCTGCATTCTCTGCGCCGCCTACGACATTCCGATCGTACCGCATGGCCACTCGGTGCCGGCCAACGTTCAACTGAGCGCAGCGCTTTCGCCGGTCGACGTGCCCTACGTTGAATACCTGGTGAAATGGAACGAGATCCTGCAATTCTTCTTCAAGAATCCGGTCAAACCGGTGAATGGCATCGTCACGGTTCCAACTGGCCCCGGCATGGGCGTCGAAATCGACCCGTCGAAGATCGACTCGGAGCGTGAGTTCACGGTCGACTAACCGGGCTCGACGTATCGACGTTGGAGCCCCGAGTCGGAAAAGGGGATTCAGTGGCCGGCGACGCACCTCCGATTGAGTTGACACTCAAAGTGCTGGGCGAGTCGCCGGCCAGAATCGCATCAGCTAAAGGCGGTCTTCCGGGTGCGCGACTTCGAGTACGCCTGAACCGGGAGGAGTGGTCAGTCAACGAGGAGCTCGCCCACCTCAGATCGTGCTCCGAAGTATGGGGCGGCTGCATCGCCAAGATCATCGCCGAGGACCGGTCAACGCGATGGATCCCCGTACCTGGACAACGCGGACCGACTATCCCGACCTGGATTTTCACGCTTCGTTTGCGTCATTTGTCGAACAGCGCAACGAGCAACTGACCGTTCTGAGCGCGTGGCAGCCTGACCGGTGTTCCCGCGAGGCACTCGTCACCGGAGCCGGCACGCCCTTTGTGCGCACCGTCTCCAGCTATGCCCGGTGGTTGGCGGGACACGAACGCACCCACGTCAAACAGATCGAGCGCATCATCAGAGCTGCGACCAAGTAAAAGCAGCGCGTCCGCTCCGTCCGTCATCTTGCGGAATCATGTTCGGTGCGGACACCAGTGGCTCATTA
>CAYJPA010000060.1:0-37074 GCA_964371945.1 uncultured Sphaerobacteraceae bacterium
ATTGCCGGGCGATGCACAACAGACAATAGTCCGATCAATGACGCATTCTTCATTATCGACCGCGCTCACGACGACATCAGCGAGACCAGCCCCACGAAAGAGATCGGCCAGCGCTTCAGGATCACAAATCTGAAAATGCGGTCTCGGATCCTGTCTCACCTTCGGCGCCTATTGCGGCAACCGCTTCCCAGAAGAACCGCACAAGCTGCATCTCGCCGCTGTAGTCCCAGACGTACCCGCCGATAACGCCGCTTGCCGACGCTACCCGCACCATTTCGGAAGCCGTCGCGGAGGTGTTTGGCACGAAATTCAGGACGAGCCCTGACACTACCGCGTCAAAAGCACTGTCTGGGATCGGAAGGCTCTGTGCGTTCCCGATTTCAAACCGGGCGCGTGGATCAGGTATGTTCTCGCTTGCGCTGTGGACGAAATCGGGGGAAACATCGACGCCATGAACTGCCACAGGCCCGCGTGAATCAAGTACCGACCGGCTCAGCGCCCCGGTGCCGCAACCAACGTCGAGCCAGGAACATCCGTTTGACGTCCCAAACCACGCGAGAAACGCGTGCGCAATTGGACGGCTCCAGCGCCCCCATATACGCCTCGTAGCCATCAGTCCCTCGCCAGAGATGCGAACCAGGGGTTGTTGCCATTCCGTCACCTCACACTTCACCCACGGCGACTCTACGGAATGAGCCCCATCCTCCCCACTCTTCGTTATTCGAGTGGGATGGGCGTTTCCCAGGTGCGGGAGGTCGTGCTCTTGACGACTGCGTCAAGCACGGCCTGGCAGCGGTAGCCGTCTTCGAACGTTGGCTCGGGGCTTTTGCCTGCCTTGATGCCGTCGAGCAGGTCTTTGACCGCATGCACGAAGGTGTGCTCATAACCGATCGCATGTCCCGCCGGCCACCATACGCCATAGGGATGGACCGATTCCGAGACATTGACCGTCCGAAAACCCTGGAGACCCACCGGATCGTCCACGAAATAGACCTGCAGCTCGTGCAGCCGTTCGAGGTTGAAAACGAGGCTGCCCTTCGAGCCGTTGATCTCGAAACTGTTGAAGTTCCGACGGCCCGGCGCAAGGCGGGTCGCCTCGAACGTGCCCGTAACCCCGTTCTCGAAGGCAGCGAGGAAGGTCGTCGAGTCGTCAACGGTCACGTCGCCCATTTCGGCGCCGGCGATCGCGCCAAGTCCCGTTTCAGCGGCATTCTGCGTTTCCACAGGCCTGCGCTTGATGAAGGTGTTGAGCGTACCGGTCACTTCCGCGACCGGTCCGATCAGGAAGTGCGAGAGATCGACGATGTGCGCACCGATATCGCCGAGCGCGCCGGTTCCGGCCAGTTCTTTCTGCAGACGCCAAACGAGCGGGAAGCTCGGATCGTTGATCCAGTCCTGCAGGTAGGTTGCCCGCCAATGCCGGATTTCGCCCAACCTGCCCTCTGCAATCAACTGCTTGGCAAATTGGACCGCGGGCACGCGACGGTAGTTGAAGTTGATCATCGCGACCACGCCGGTTTTCCGGGCGGCAAGCGTCATTTCTCGCGCCTGCTCGAGATCATTCGCGAGCGGCTTTTCGCAGAAGATGTGCTTGCCGGCCGCCAACGCGGCCATTACGACATCGTAATGGGTGTTTCCGGTCGAGGAGACATCGACGAGTTGGACATCGTCGCGGGTCACGAGCCGGTGGTAGTCGGTTTCGTACTCTTCCCATCCGAGCTGCCCGGCCGCGTGCTTCACGCCGGCTTCGTCGCGACCACAGATCGCAACCATCCGTGGAACGGGATCGACATCGAAGAAATGGGCGACCTGCCGGTAGGCATTGGAGTGCGCCCGCCCCATGAACTTGTAGCCGACTAATCCGACCCCAATCTCCGCCATCGTCGCTGCTCCATCGTTATACTGCCGCCTGCCGTGTTGTTTTGCTCTTTTTATACCCACCAGGCCTCGCCTGCTTTTTCGGTCAGGACCGATTGTTTGAGGAAACTGACCGCGCGGGTGAACCCTTCGTTGATGCTCAAGAGCGAATCCTCGTGCTCGATCGAGAGTGCGCCGTCGTAGCCGGCCAAACGCAACTCGCTGATCAGCGATCGCCAAAACTCCTGACCATGTCCATATCCAACCGTCCGAAAGATCCAGGAGCGGTTGACTTCATCGGTGTAGGTTTTGGTGTCGAGCACGCCATTCCGCTTGATATTCGGCTCGTCGAGCCAGGTGTCCTTCATATGCACATGGAAGATGGCGTCGTTCAACTCCCTCGCGCAGACGAGCGGATCCATCCCCTGCCAAAAGAGGTGCGACGGGTCGAAATTGACGCCGATGGTGTCACCTCCGATCTCTCGCAACCGCCAGAACGACTCCGTGTGATAGGCAACGAAACCGGGATGCAGCTCGATCGCGACTCGCACGCCATGCTGCGTGGCGAATGCGGCTGCCTCAGTCCAATAGGGCGCCACCTTTTCGGTCCATTGCCACTCGAGGATCTCCGCAAAATCGGTCGGCCAGGGGCAAGTGACCCAGTTCGGGCCGGTCGATTGGTCAGAGTCGCCCGGACATCCGGAAAAGGTGATCACATTCTGGACACCCAGTTCGGCGGCCAGTCTCACGGTATCTCGAAATGCTTCGTCGTGCGCTTTGGCGATCTCAACGTTCGGATGGAGGGCGTTGCCATGGCACGAGAGCGCGCTGATCTCGATACCACGACTGGAGACCGCTTCTTTGAATCTGCGTCTGGCTGAAGCATCCACTAGCAGCTCTTTCGGTTTGCAGTGGGCGTCTCCCGGATACGCGCCGCAGCCGATCTCCACGGCCTCGCAGCCCGCCTCCTTGACGTAATCGAGCACCTGGTCAAACGGACGCTGCGAAAAGAGAACAGCAAAGATTCCGATCTTCATTGTGACCTCCGAAAGCTGTCCAACACGAAATGATCGATGCGATCATACCCCGAGCCGCACCTTCAATTCACAAGTCAAGCTCAGTCGAGTTTGCCGATCGTGGGTTGTAGTCCAGATCTCCGCCGGTGGCAGGTCAGGTACGAGAATCGCTCGCTAACCGCTCTTGTGCTTCTCAACGCTCCCTTGGAAATCAGGAGAAGTTGGCCGCTTCCGATCGAATGAACGACACCGTCGACGAAGACTGAACCCTCGCCCGACACACCGGCGAGCAGCACGTCGACTTCGCCGTTCCGGTGTTCGTCAACCCCTTCGCCGGCGTTGAAGACGAGCAGATTGACATTCAGGTCTTCGCTCTGGAGCGTCCAGGCTGGACCGTGGGAATTCTCCTCGGCCGCAATCGACGCGAGATCGACGACAGGGCTCACTCCGTCTGCATCTTCAAACAGGTGAGCCCAACACGGCGGATCGCCCCCGCAACACTCCTCTGAGCTTGGCATCTTTCTCTCCCGTTCCGATTGCCGTACTCTTCATCGTCAGGAGAGTACCACTCGCGTTATCTAGATGATTGTCCCCGACTTTGGATCAACGTCCACTGAGCACGGACCTGGTAAATCACAACCGAGGAGAGGAATTTCGACAGTGTCAGCCGCTCACGATGCTTCGACTTCATTGCGAGAAAGTCTTTTGCACTCGCTCGAATGGCGCCTTATCGGTCCGCATCGCGGCGGACGCGTCGTCGCCGTTGCCGGCGATCCGAACGAAAAGCTGACCTTCTACTTTGGTGCGTGCGCCGGCGGCGTCTGGAAAACGATCGATGCCGGGATCATCTGGCGAAACGTCTCGGACGGCTTTTTCGGCGCCGCGGCGATCGGCGCGCTGGCCGTTGCCCCGTCCGATCCCAATGTGATCTATGCCGGCACCGGCGAAGCGAGCATCCGGGGCAATGTCGTCCACGGTGACGGCGTTTACAAATCCGAGGACGCCGGCCGCACGTGGCGCAATGTTGGCCTCAACGATTCCCGCCATATCGGCAAGGTCCAGATTCACCCGCGGAACCCCGATCACGTGTATGTCGCCGCACTCGGGCACGCTTATGGACCCAGCGAGGAACGAGGCGTGTTTCGGTCTCGCGACGGCGGCGCGAGCTGGGAGAGAGTGCTCTACCGAAGCAATAGGGCCGGATCGCATGACGTTTCGCTCGATCCGGCTAATCCCAGAATCCTCTATGCGGCAATCTGGCAGGTGCAGCGATTTCCCCATACGCTAATCTCGGGTGGCGAGGAATGCGGGTTGTTCCGGTCGACCGACGGCGGAGACTCGTGGCAGGAGATAACCCGAAATCCCGGTCTTCCGAAGGGACTGCTCGGCAAGATGGGGATCGTCGCATCGCCCGCCAGAGCCGGCCGGGTCTGGGCGGTAATCGAGGCTGAGGACGGGGCGGTCTTTCGCTCCGACGATTACGGAGACACCTGGATACGGTTGAGTGAGGAACCGCTGCTCAGGACACGCCCCTGGTACTACATGCACATCACCGCCGGCACGCGGGACGAAAACACGGTCTACGTCCAGGACTACAGCTTGTGGAAATCGATCGACGGAGGTGCCGTGTTTAACAAGACGCCGACGTCACACGGCGACGAGCATGCGCTCTGGATCGATCCGAATGACAGCCGCAGGATGATCGTCGGGAACGACGGCGGCGCGATCGTGTCATTCAACGGCGGCGCGACCTGGTCGGACATCCTCAACCAACCGACCGCGCAGCTTTACCATGTCACCACGGATGATCAGTTTCCGTATCGCGTCTACGGATCTCAGCAGGACAACTCCGCAATCACGGTGCCGAGCCAGACGACAGACGGTGCAATCCATGAGCGCACCTGGTATGCGCCCGGCGGGGGTGAGAGCGGCTACATCGCAATCAAGCCGGACGAACCGTGGCACATCGTTGCTTCAGGGCCCCAGGGTCGCCACATCTACAACGACATCATGACTCACTACGACCACAGGACGGGCCAGGTTCGGAATATCACAGTTTGGCCGGACCTGACTGGATGGGGTGTCGGCGCCGAGGAACTGAAGTACCGGCTGCAATGGACCTTCCCGATCCACTTCTCGAAGCATCCGCCACATCCTTTATATGTCGCGGGGAATGTGCTCTTCCGCTCGGACGATCTCGGATCGAGCTTCGACGTATTGAGCCCCGATCTCACGCGAAACGATCCGGACAAACTGAAAGCATCGGGCGGTCCAATCACCCGCGACAACACTGGCGCGGAGGTCTATTGCACGATCTTCGCCTTCGCCGAATCGCCGCGAATTGCGGGTGTGCTCTGGGCGGGCACCGATGACGGCCTGGTTCACCGCTCGGACGACGGCGGTCGCACCTGGACCAACGTCACGCCGCCGTCACTGCCTGAATGGGCGTTGATCAGCATCATTGAGGTATCCCCACACACCGAGGGAACGGTCTTTGTCGCGGCCACCCGGTACAAGCATGACGATCTCCGGCCCTATGTCTTCAAAACCGTCGACAACGGCGCAACTTGGACGGAGATCACGAACGGAATTCCGAGCATGGTCTTCACGCGCGTCATCCGCGAGGATCCGAACCGGGCGAATCTGCTCTACGCCGGCACCGAATCAGGCATCTACATCTCATTCGACGGCGGCACAAACTGGGAGAAGCTAGGCGGGAATTTGCCGGTCGTTCCGGTTCACGATCTCGAGATCAAGGGCGTCGAGATGGTCGTCGCAACCCACGGCCGCTCCTTTTGGATCCTCGACGATCTGACGCCGTTCCATCAGCTCATGGACAAACAAACCGGTGGGCCAATCCGCCTCTTCGCTCCGCGGCCTACTGTTAGGCTGCGGCGTTACGGCGAGATCGGCAGCGAATCGTTCAAGGGCGCCGTTAACTACGGACACGCCGGAACCAGCGTGGTGCACTTCGACGAGATCGATCAACCTGACGGAACCGCCGGCGCCAAGTTGCTCACCGCGGGGGCCAATCCACCGAGTGGTGTCGTCGTTCACTTCTACCTCGGTCAGCAGCCAATTGGAGAAATCACCCTCTCGTTCGAGGACTCCGACGGGATTGAACTTCGATCTTTTTCGAACGCGCTGAGCAGTCCCGCGCCGAGATTGACCACGAAGCCCGGCGTGAATCATTTCGTCTGGAACCTGCGAACGCCGGGCGTGGCCTCACCGAATGCACCAGACCTAAAAACCTGGGACCGAACAGAAGGATCGATGGTGGTGCCGGGCAATTATCGGGTTCGGCTCACCGCCGGTGATGTGACCGAAGCACAGGAGTTCGAGGTCCTGCCCGATCCTCGGATTTCGACCTCACAGAGCGATCTCCAGGCCCAGCACGATTTTCAGCTGCAAATCCTGGACGCTCTGGCAACGACAAACAAGTCGATTGACTCGATCGACGGCATGCTCGCCCAAATCTCGCTGTGGACGGTGCGGATGAGTGCCTCAACCGTGCTGGAGCGGGCGCTGGCGTGCTCCTTGGAATTGAACGATCTGAGATCGAAGCTGATCGATGTCCACATGAAGGGTGCGCAGCTCTGGCCGAGCGGACTGCATGAGCGGCTCAACGCGCTCTTCGACTCGGTCGATGGCGCGGACTACGCTCCGACGAGGCAGGCGCGCGAGGTCTTTGCGATGTACCAGGGCCAGATCGCCGAAATCGGAGAGCAGCTCGACAAACTGCAAAGGGGCCGTATTGCCGAGTTGAATGAAGCGATTCAGGAGACTGGTCTGCCAATGGTCGGTCTCACACCGTAGGCACTGAACGACAGTTATGGCATCAGCAAGAAGGTAACAACACGATGCGTGGACCATTCAGCAACGAACCCGGGGTAGATTTTTCGATCGAGCAGAACCGCGCCGATATGCGAGCCGCGTTGAAGCAGGTCGAGTCACAACTCGGCGGCCGCTATCCGCTGTTCATCGGCGGCAAGCGCCGGGAAACCGGTCAATGGATCGATTCGATCAATCCGGGCAATCTCGATCAGCTCGTGGGTCAGGTTGCCCGGGCGCGACCGGCCGATGTCGAGGATGCCTTTGCGGCGGCGCAAGACGCGTTCGCGACCTGGAAGAAGACCCCTCACACCGGCCGGGCCAGCGTGCTCTTCAAAATGGCGGCGATCGTTCGCCGGCGTCGCCTCGAGCTCGCCTCCTGGATGGTCTATGAGCTCGACAAGGCCTGGGACGAAGCCGACGGTGAAGTGGCGGAGGCGGTCGACTTCCTGGAACTGTATGGCCGCCAGGCCCTAAAGCTCGGCGAGCGACGGAACCTCGCCCATCTCCCGGACGAAGCAACCGACTACCGCTACGACCCGCTCGGGGCCGGGATCGTCATTCCGCCCTGGAATTTCCCTTGCGCGATCCTGACTGGGATGACGATGGGTCCGATCGCGGCAGGCAACACGGTCATCCTGAAACCTGCCACAAACACGCCGATCATTGGATACAAGATGGTCGAGATCATGGAAGAAGCCGGCGTCCCGGCCGGTGTCGTCAACTTTCTGCCGGGAAGCGGCGCCGAGATCGGTGACGCATTGGTCGATGACATTCGAACGCGCTTCGTCGCGTTCACCGGCTCCAAGGAGATCGGCGTGAGGATTTACGAACGCGCGGCAAAGGTTCATCCGGGCCAGCGCTGGTTGAAGCGGGTCACCGCCGAGATGGGCGGCAAAGACGCGATCATTGTCGACTCCAGCGCCGATGTAGAGATGGCAATCGAGGGCATCGTCGTTTCTGCCTTCGGCTTCTCTGGCCAAAAGTGCTCGGCCTGCTCTCGGTCGATCGTGCATGCCGATGTCTACGACGAAGTCGTTGCCGGCGTGGTCGAGCGGACGGGCCGAACCGTCACGGTCGGTTCGGGGTTGGGCGGAACGGCAACAGTCGGCGCCGTGGTCGACAAGAACCAATACGACTCGATCCGAAAGTACATCGAGATCGGCGCCGGCGAGGGACGGGAGGTCTATCGCGGAGAAACGTCAGGCGCGAACGGCTACTATATTCCGCCGGTGATCTTCGCCGATGTTCCGAGAACGGCAAGAATTGCGTGCGAGGAGATCTTTGGCCCGGTGCTGGCGATCGTTAAAGCGTCGTCGTTTGATGAAGCGCTCGAGATCGCGAACGAATCCGAGTACGGTCTGACCGGCTCCGTTTACGCCCGCGACCGTGCAATCCTGGAGCGCGCGCGCGAGGAGTTCGAGGTCGGCAATCTCTATCTGAACCGCAAATGCACCGGCGCGATGATGGGCGTTCACCCCTTCGCCGGCATCAAGCTCAGCGGCACCAATTCCAAAGCCGGCGGCCCTGACTATCTCCATAACTTCGTCGAAGCCAAGGCGATCGGCGAACGGTTGTAGTTGGATTCAGCGCCATCCTCAGTGGAGCCCGCTCGAGCACTCGAATTCTTGTTACGTTGACGCTAAAGCAAACCGTATTCGATTGCGGTGAGGGCATACATCCGGGCGGCTTGCTTCAGGCTGGTGACACTGACCCACTCATTGGGACCGTGCGCAAGCGGGAGCTGTCCCGGACCAAATCCGGCCAAAGTTGGAATGCCGCCGATTACATGAAACGCGCAGGCGTCGGTCGCGCCCGGGAAGGCCGAAAGTGGCGGCGCTTCACCGAGTACGGCTTCGGCGGCGCGGACCGACGCGACCACAGCCGGATGATCCGGCTTGAGCTCGGTCGCCGGCGTCCATCTCAGATTTTCGGGGAAACTGAAGTCATACGTTGCGCCGTGGAGCTCCGGCTCAACTCGAGCGAGCGCATTCGCCACGTCTTCGCGGAACTCCTCGAACGTCATGTCTGGAACCGTTCGCACATCTGTCCAAAACTCGGCATTGCCCGGAATAACGCCGTAGCCGTAACCGCCGAACGCTTTGACGCCGATGTTGATGGTTGGACCCTTCGGACAAAGCGGATGCTCCGGATAGCGCAGCTTGAGCTCACGCCGGAAACCGACCATCAACCTGGCCATCGCCTCGACCGCGTTCACGGTCGGAAGCGTGTCCGATGTCGAAGAATGGGTCTGCGTGCCGTGAACCGCCACCCGGAATCCACTGAATCCCCGTGACACGATCCGGATCGCATCCCAATCTTCGAGCACGCCAGACGGCTCCCCGAGGATGATCGAGTCGGCCTCGATTGCCCCGATCTGCGTCAAGTAGTGCGCGCCGAACTTGCTACCGTACTCCTCGTCGGCAGTGAAGACCAGGGAAAGCGATCCGCTCAACTGGTCGGCGACACTGGCGTAGGCGGCTCCGGCGACGAGCATTGCCGCGCAGGCGCCCTTCATGTCGGTCGATCCGAGACCGTACATGCGGTCACCGATGGTCGTTGGCACAAACGGGTCTGTTCTCCATTCGGAAGCCGCTTCGCCGACCGGCTTGGTATCGAGATGACCACACAAGGCAAGGTGCGGACCGGGCCGCGCCCCATCGATTTGGACAATCAAATTCGGCCGGTGCGGCTCCAGCGCAAGCACTTTCCCTGCCGGTAGCCCGTAATGCCTCAGCCACGTTTGCATGACCGCGACCGGCGCCGTCTCATCGCCAGGCAGATTCGGACTCGGAGCCGCGATCAGTTCTTCGGTCAACACAACGGCGTCGTCTTCATGCTGCCCAAGGAACGCGAGCAGCATACGCTTCGCTTCCTCCACACTGGTCGATGCGGTCATTGCTTTTTCACCTCTCAGCTATCGACGGATCCGGTCGCCATTCCACTATGGCGAATCAGGAAACCGCCATCGACTGGTACCGTTGTCCCAGTAATGTAGCTCGCTTCATCTGAGGCCAGGAACGCAACTAATGCGGCAACTTCAGAAGGTCGACCCGTACGGCCAAGCGCGGTTGACGTCCGCTGTGCTTCGCGTTCGTCCTGACTCATGACATCTGCTTGGCCTGGTTCTCTGACATCGATCGGTCCAGGGGCCACCGCGTTCACTCGAATGCCGTAGACGCCAAGATTGAGCGCGAGATTACGAGTCATGGCCTCGACCCCGCCCTTCGCCGCGTCGTAGTGGGGGAAGAGACCGTTCGGCCGGTGGGCGTGGACGGACGAAACGTTGACGATTGCTCCCTTGCGGTTGGTTCGCATCGTGCGGCCAACCGCCCTACTGACGAAGAACATGCTTGAAAGATTGGTGTCGATCACTCGCCGCCATTCCGCCGTCTCCATGTCCAGCAAGGGCGAAGCGCCAATGTCGCTCATCGCGGTCAGAGAAGCGTTGTTGACCAGTACATCGATCGTTCCGAACCGAGCGATCACATCGGTGACGAATTGGTCTACAGAGAGCTCGTCGCTGACATCGATTGCAGCGACCATTGCAATGCCGCCCATGTCGCGAATTTGTCCGGCGACGCGGTCCAGATCGACACTGGTCCGGCCGCAGATCGCGACGGAGGCGCCTTCACGGGCAAATTGCAGCGCGATCGCGCGTCCGATTCCCCGACCGCCGCCAGTCACGATTGCGACCTGACCCTCGAATCGCCGCCTGATCGTGGCGGCAGGCGGTGCGCTAGTCACCGTCGGGAACGATGCGACGTCGCGAAGCTCGCGCGGGCGGCTCGTTTCTGGGTAGCGGCAATGGACCAACCCGGAGATTGGTTTCGATCCATTCGACCACTTCCGGCCGGTTCGGCGGCGCCCCATTCCACTTTCGTTCGGCCACGGTCGCGGCAAGAATGTCGGCCATCACCATGAGCGTATCGAACGCCAAAAAGAAGGTGCCGGCGCGTGCCATGTCCGGCGACAAGACAGCGAGAGAAACGTCTGAAACAGAGGCAAGCGGCGAATGCGGAACCGTGGAAATTCCGATCGTGGTCGCGCCCATACCGCGAGCAAGCCGGAGCAATTCGACTGTATCCCGTGTTCTTCCCTGATGAGAGATCCCGATAATCACATCATGCTTGGATGTGGAGATTACAACGTTCGAAAATTCATCGGGGGTTGCGCCATGCGCGGCCACACCACCCCAATTAAGCTTTATCGCCATGCCCAGCGCCGGAACGTACGCGCCGCCGTGCCCTATGACAACGACTCGGGCCGCGTTTGAGATCGCGGTGCTTGCCCGGTCGATAGCGGCGAAGTCCAATGCCTGGAGCGTGGTCTGGAGCGCTTCAATCTGACGCTTGATGATCGTAGAGGCAAGTGCCGGAAGCCCGCCTCCCTCGTCGACGCCCGATTCGAGCGTTTCCAGATCCTTCGAATCGATCCGGCCGAGCGATTGAGCGATCCCCTGAACAAGCTCTCTGAAGCCGGGATACCCAACTGCCCGGCAGAATCTGGTCACCGACGGGAGGCTGACGCCGCTCATCGCGGCCACATCGTAGATCGTCATCCCGAGCAAAGCCCAGGGATCCCTGACGATCGCGTCCGCCACTCGCCGCGATGCCCCCGTGAGTGCAGGGAGCCGTTGTTCGATCATCGTGAGGCAATCGACAGACCTCAATCGTGCTGCTTTTTCCATGGGTGGGTCTCTCCTCATTGAGCGACCAACTGTTGCCAGTCGTGTAAAAAATTCTCGCGTATTGTAGGGCCACTTTTGATCCCGTCAATACCCAGTTTTTAGCAGGGGCTCAAGATACTACATATTCAAAAAGATGTTTCGCGGCGTCTATGGTTCAGGCGATCAGAATCGTGGCGTCAGCCGGATCAAAAACGATCCGCATTTGCTCACCGATCTCGACGCCTCCGTTGCCCGCGGATCGGTTTTGGCGATGCACGATGACCGATTGGCCTTCTGGGAGCCGAACGACATATTGGGTATGCGTGCCCAGGTAGATCACGTCGTGAATGACGCCATCGAGTTTGTTCCAAAATTCGGGGGCTGGGGTTTCGAGATCCCGTTCGAATGCGACTCGTTCCGGCCGAACCGCGACCGCAACCAACCCGGACGCGGTCACCCCGGATGGCATCCCGCCACGGATGGAGCCTGAGCCCGCGATATGAACCTCGGCGACTTCCCCAGTGACGCCCCCCACGTTGCCCTCGATGAAGTTGGTTTGCCCGATGAAATCCGCGACGAACCGGTTGCGAGGACGTTCGTAAATCTCGCTAGGCGTTCCGATCTGCAGGACGCGGCCCTCGCTCATTACCGCGATCCGGTCGGACATCGTCAGCGCTTCCTCTTGATCGTGGGTGACATAGATGAAGGTCACGCCCACCTTGCGGTTGAGGCTCTTGAGCTCGAGCTGCATCGCCTTGCGCAGCTTGAGATCGAGCGCGCCCAGAGACTCATCGAGCAACAGCACCTCAGGACGGTTGACGAGTGCCCGAGCGAGTCCGACCCGTTGTTGCTAACCACCAGAGAGCTCCGACGGCTTCCGGCCCTCGATGTGCGGGAGTCTCACCATGTCGAGCGCCTCCGATACGCGCCGCTCGCGTTCATTTTTCGGGATCCTGGCCATTTCGAGACCGTATTCGATGTTGCGGCCGACCGTGAGGTGCGGAAAGAGCGCGCGGTTCTGAAAAACGGTGTTCACTGGGCGCCTGTATGGCGGTCTATTGCCCATTTCCTCGCCGTGGATGAACAAGCTGCCGGCGCTCGGGTATTCGAATCCGCCGATCATCCGGAGCCTGGTCGTCTTTCCACACCCCGAGGGGCCGAGCAATGTGAGGAATTCGCCGGGTTCGACCGCCAACGAGATGTCGTTCACAGCCAGAGAATCGCCAAACAATTTGCTGATTCCACGCGGTTCCGCACTGGGAGCTGCACCAGACCTGGTTTGGACACTAGATTGGCTGACCACGCGGCCGCTCATTCCTGGGGCGACCACGATATTGGGGCTTCGAAATTCATATTAACCCCCGTGGCTTCATTCCAGATCGGGACCCACTTTCCCAAGAATGCAGGAATGTTTCGCCACAGATGGATTTTTTTGAAATCCTCCTCAACATTGGTCAACCGGAGCTCCTGCTGTCGCTCGAGCGGAAGTGAGGCCGCGGCGCTCTTGTTCGTGATTGAATAATTCATCAGTTCGGTCAGCAGTATCTGAGACTCATCACTGATCATCCAGTCAGCCCATTTTAATGCGAGCTCGTAGTTCTCGGACCTCGAGGAGATGCACCAGGCGTCGGACCAACCGGTGACTCCCTCTTCAGGGAAAATCCCTTGCAGATCCACTCCGCCATCCCTGGCCTGGACCGCAATCCATGGCCATGCATCAGCAATCACGATTTCACCATTCAAGAAGAGCTCTGACACTTCCTGACCGTAGTCCCAATATTTTCTAACGTGTGGTTTTTGCGCTATGAGTATATCCTTGACTCGCGCGAGATGCTCGTCAGTCAGATCGAATGGATCGGCCGGAGGAGGATCTAGCAGAAGAGCGTACTGTGCAATCTGGATCGGGTAGTTCCACGTCGCGATTTTGCCTGAGTACTGCCGGTCAATCATCGCATTCCAAGACGTCGGCGCGGATGCAATCGCCCGTGGATTGCAGGTCAGAAGCATCGGGCTCCAGGCGAAGTTCACTCCATAAAGTTTACTATCGGAACTGGTGAACGGCAGTGTTTTGAACTGGTTCCAGAGCTTGTTGTAATTTGTGAGTTTGGAGACATCGATTTCTGCTAGTAAGCCTCTCTCGACAAGAAGCGCAGTGACATCGCTGGTCGCCGAGACCTCATCGATATTTTCTCCGCCGCTCCCATCGAGCAGAGAGAACATTTGGTCACTTCGGTTAGCATAGGTTGCGGCGACTCTCTGGTCGTTTGCAGTTTCGAATGGAGACACAAAACCATCACTGGTGTATCCCTCGAATACGATCAAGTTCAGTTCGTTGGCTGCTGAAGCCTGGAGACCGGCGAAAGGACGCCCGAGAGTCGACAACCCAAGCCCGCCCATGGCGCCCAACAAGTCACGTCTAGTAATTCTTCCGTTCCGAAGGAGGAGCGTGAGCGCATGGGGTTCCAGTTTTCTTAGCTCTTCGGCACGGACTATACCACCGGTTTTTTCTGTCATTTGGCTCTTCAGTCTTGCCCACACTCTTGTCTACACGTTCTACGAGCGTAGTCTAAACTGACCCCGTGCACACGTGATGGAAGCGAGAATTATGGCTCAATCGTAATCTGCACTCAATTAAGGTGAAAATGCCAATCCGGTAATGTTTCCTGAACGACCCTTTTCAGGAATGACTGATCGCAGAGTATCCCGATCAATATGACCAAAAAGTCGTCGCGCTGAAGTCCTCGGTGCCGCGGTTCGGCGCCCCCATACCCAGGAGGCTAATGAGTTTGAACAAACTAAGCCCTAAACGTTACCAGCAGCAGAAGCTGCGATTTCGCAAAGTCATGTGCACTCTTGACGGTCGTTAGGCCGGATCGACCGTGTAGATTCAGAATCTAACTCACCTGGCGGACGCGGAGAAGTGGCCGGGTCAGGCAGGTTGGCCCTCCCTGACGATTCATCGAGATTTCCGAGCCCTCATAGGTCAGCACGTCGCAGCCGGCGGCCAAGAGCCTTCGACGGGTTTCGGGATTGCCTTCAAGCATCAGGCATCGTCCAGGAGCCAACGCCAGCACATTGCAGCCCATGCCGTCGAATTCCTCGTCGGGCACGTCGACCGTTCTCCAGCCTCGCTCGGCAATCGCTTCCATCAGCGAAACGGCCATCAGCGGCGGGTAAACAACCGCGAGATCGCCGGCGACCGGACTGATCATCGACATCAGGTGCATGCACTCGGCCTCGCCATGCCAGTGCGGAAGATCGAACTGCACCACATCGACCTCGATCTGACCGAGGATGACCCGCAACTGGTCGATACCGCTTTGATTCGTGCGGTAACCACGACCGACTGCCAGCGTCTGCTTGTCAAGCCAGAGCGTGTCGCCGCCTTCGACCATCCCCGGAGCTTCGACGACTCCAAGCGTCGGGATCCCGAGCGACCGATAGGTTTCAGCGTGGAAAAGCGTTTCGTCGCGTCGCAACTCCTTCCCCATCCTGAGCAGGACCGCGCCACCGTCCGTCATGATCGACGGGTCATATGCGAAGATCGCATCGAGATGACCGGGCGCATCCGGACCGGCTTCGATTACGTCGATCCCCTCGCTCGCCAGGAGGGAGCGGAGCGCGTCGTGCTGGCGCTCGGTTTCGATCTGGTCGATCGAATGAGCGTAGCCAAAGGGCTGCCAATCGTTCGCGGACAATGGCGTCGTTGGTTTGCGGACCATCACCGAGCGAAGGGTGGCCGTCATCGAATGGCCGCCAAAGTGCCGAGCGGTCGCCGACGTTTTATGTAGCGATGCGGATTCGGTCATCAATCGACCCTTCTGCGCAATGTCATGTCTGCAATCGCTCTGAAATCAGATGGTAGCAGACCGGGCTTACGGCCGGCGTTTTCGCGAATTTTCTGGAGTACCGATGAAGATCGCGTTCTTTGATCCCTTTTCCGGCGCGAGCGGAGACATGATTCTCGGCGCCTTGGTCGATGCGGGCGCTCCACTTTCAGAGTTGCAGTCGGAGCTCGACAAGCTCGATATCCCCGTGCAACTCGAGTCGTCCGACCTCAATGTTCATGCCGTCGCCGGCAAGCGAATCAGCGTCATCTTCGAGGACGCGACACAGTCTCGTACCTGGAGGGATATTCGCCGGCTGATTCACGGCTCCTCGCTTCAGGAGTCGGTCAAGGCGAGCGCACTGGCGATCTTTCAGCGTCTAGCGGACGCCGAAGCAAAGGTCCATGAATCCGATGTCGAGTCGGTGCATTTCCACGAGGTAGGCGCGCTCGACGCGATTGCGGACATCTGTGGCGCCTGCATCGCGCTAGACCTTTTAGGAATTGAAAGGATCTATTCGGGACCGCTGCGTACCGGAGCGGGTTTCGTGCGAGCCGCTCACGGACTGCTTCCGGTTCCCGCCCCGGCGACCGCGGAGTTGATCGCGAGCTCCAGAGCGCAGGTTTCGACGCGGCTACCGCCGGACTCCGATCCGCCGGGAGAGCTCCTGACGCCGACCGGCGCCGCTATTCTGACCACACTCGCCTCTTTCTCACCAATTGAGTTTCGATCAATCTCGTTGGGCTACGGATTTGGAACGCGGGAGCTTCCTTGGCCCAATGCGCTTCGCGTCTGGATCGGCGAAACCGATGAGCCTGCTGTCGTCGCGGGCGAGATGCTCATGGAGACCAATATCGACGATATGAATCCCCAGCAGTTCGAGCTGCTGGTCGAACGGCTCTTTGCGGCCGGGGCGCTCGATGTCTGGTTGACGCCGATCCTAATGAAAAAAGGGCGCCCGGCGACAACCGTGAGTGCGCTACTTCCGGTTTCGCAACAGGCAAGAATCGAATCGATCTTCATGGAGAACAGCACAACGTTTGGTGTGCGGAGGTCGTCAATCGAACGGACCAAAGCTGCCAGGCGCTTCGAAACGATCTCGACGAGATGGGGGGATGTGACGATCAAGCTCAAAGGCTGGAACGGCAGGGTGATCGATGTCGCGCCGGAGTACGATGATTGCGCCCGTCTCGCCCGCCAGGCCGACGTTCCATTCCGCGAAATCTGGAACGAAGCGCACCGTCTCGGTGAATCCTATGCCGGCCGGCGGCTTACTGATGATGGTGAGCTGCTTTGAAGTTTTTGCGCAACTCTCAACGCACGAACCGCGCATTCAACCTCCCAAGTACCGCGTTTCGGAGTTCGGTTGCCTCTGGCACAGCAAGTCGATGCAACAAAACCAGGTAGACAACAGTGCCGGCAACTGCCGGGATTCCGGCCGAGAGCAGTTCCGTTCCGGTGCGAACCAGAGTCGATGCGCTGCTAGGAAGCGATTGATCGAGCGCAAACCACAGAGCGAACGAGCATGCTGCTGTCGCGATACCCGCGCCCGTGCAACGGGCAATAACCCGGCCGACGTGTTGCCAATCGCCGCGACCGACAACCTTCCTAATCAACACGAACATGATCACGGCATGCACGACAAATTGCGCCGAGTTGGCGATCACTAATCCGATCATTCCGTATGAGCGGCCGAGCGGAAGAGCGACGACGAAATAGACCATCGTCGCAGCCAGACCCACGAGCACCGGCCACCAGGTGTTCCTGCGAGCGTAAAACGCGTAGATGAGGATTTGATCGTAGGCGGCGAAGAGTGTTCCCGGCAGATAGCCTAACAGCGCGATCACGATCAAGTGGGCGTCCTTTGAGTCGGTCGCGCCATGCCGGAAGAGCAGATTGACGACCGGCTGACTCAGCGCCGCCAAACCGAGCACTGAAGGTACGATCAAGATCGTGGCCATGATGAGCGCGCGTTCGAGCGTCCGGCGGAACGCCGGTTCGTCGCCGTTCGAAAAGTGGTTCGACAGAGTCGGCAACGCCGCCAACGAGATCGCGGCCGCGACCAAACCCAGCACGAACTGCACGAGAGTGGTCGCATAGCGCATCGCACCGAGCGCGTCCTCTTCGGCTCGCCAGGCCAGATTGCGATCCACCACCACCGCGATCGTGCTCACGATCAAACCCAGAAAGATCGGGGTGTAGAGTTTGATCACCTGCCCAACGCCTGGATGCCGAAATCCGAGATTCGGTTTTGGCAGCGCACCGGTTCTGCACAGCGGGATCGCATTCATCACCGCGATCAACGCCGCTCCGCCGACCACGCCCGCGGCCATGCTCTTGACGCCCCAGATGCCCGAGAAGAGCACCATCGCGATCACCACGACCAGATTCCTGGCGGCGAGTGAGAGCGCGGGAACGGTCACCCGGCCCAGTGAATAGAGCACGCTCATCAGGAGCGTGCCGATAGCCAGGAACAAGACGGCCGGAAGGATCAGCCGCACGAGATCGATGGTCAGTGTGGTCGTCTCCGCGGAGCGCTCTTCATCTCCGCCGCCGAGCGACGTCATCAATCGCACGACTGTTGGCGCGAAGATCACCCCAGCCAGCACCGCCGCTCCGACGACACCAATAACAAGGGTGAAGAGCGCCCCGGAAACGCGCCGTAGTTCGTCCCGATTGAATGCTCCCGGCCCTGCCCATTGGATCAACACTGGAATGAGTGCCGCCTGGAGCATTCCGCTGATGACAAGATCGAACAGCAGCGTGTGGACGTTATCCGCGATCTGAAACGCGGCGATCTTGTCGCCCGTGCCGAAGAGCCCCGATGCGAGCTGCTCGCGTACCAATCCGAGAATGCGGCTGAGCAGATTCCCGACCATGATCAGCATCGCGGCGCCCGCGATTCCAGAGCTCAATCCTAATCGAGAGTCGATCTTGGCGACTTCGTCCACGGGAACGCCATCCGCGCTCAGCGGAATCGGAACCAGACGATGGCGACGCTCAACGCCGCGAACAGGCCGTCAGGAATAGGCCGTAGGTAGAGCCGGCGTTCAACGAACGAGCCAAATTCATTGACCTGGTCCCAGGAAATGCCAAGCCGCTGTGCGATCACCACGCGGCTAACCAATAATCCGAGCAGCACCGCGGCAATCCCGAATGCCTGCAGATCGCGGCCGCGTTTGCCGTTGACCATTCGAACCATCGACTCAGCCACCGCGAACCCAAGCAGCATCGAGAGGTAGAAATTCCATTTCGGGATGTACCCCCAGATCACGCCGGCGGCGACCGCAACGGCGATGCCGATGCCGGCGGCTTTCGCGAGCGATGTGGAATCTGTGCGATAGGTCGGAAGCCCACGCACACCGGCGCACTCGGGACAACGCAATCCCACTGGCGTGCGCACACCGCAGCGTGGGCAGATCGGCTTGCCGCATCGCGAACAACGCAACCTCGTCATCACGGACGGGTGATACGTGCAACGGACATCTTCCGTCGGTCGCGGATACTCGTCGACGGTGGCCATCGTGTTTGAACGTTCTCCGAACGAAAGCAAAGACAGGCTCGCGCGCGCGATCGCGGGGTTCACGGGATGAAAGGATACGCGATCTTATCGCGTCGTCTTCTTGACTGATCGAATCCGCGCCTTGAACGTCTCCTCGAGAACCAAGATGGCGAAGTACGGCAACACGAGCTGCCTGCGCCAGCGGCGGGGTTCCCGCATCAATCGGAACAGCCATTCCATCCCGAGCCCGCGCAGGAACGCGGGCGGCCGGCGAGCCGTTCCCGACAGATAGTCGAAGGCCCCGCCCACACCGATCACCAATCGCACACCGACCCCGGCCAGTGCCCGCTGATTGCGCTGAATCCAAAGAACCTGGTCGGGCGCTCCGTACGCGACCGCGACAACGTGAGCGTGAGTTTCGGCAATGCGTTCGAGCGTGGGCTCGTCAAGCACGTGCTCCGGCGTTCCCGCGCACCAGACACCGGCGATGTTCGTGTTCGCAACTCGCTCCCTGAGCCGAGATGCGGCAAGCTCCGCGACACCCGGTCCGGCGCCGAGGAAGAACATCGGCGCGCCAACGCCGGCCAGTCGTTCAACCAACTCGACACCGGTGATTCGGGTGGCCGACCATCGATACAGCAGCCGGGCAGCAATGACGACCCCGACACCATCCGCGATCGATAAGTCGGCATCATTGATTGCGGTCGCGAAACCGGGGTTTCGCCGAGCGCTCATCACATACTCGGGATTGAGCGTGACGATATGCCGGCACCTGCCATCCCACGTTCCAAAGAGCGCGGCGTCGAGCCACTCATCCAGTTCTCGCGAGGTAACGCGGTTCAGCCTGGCCCCGAGGATTTCAACCGATTCCACGGACCTAATGGAACCCTCGTTTGCCGCCGCCGGACGAGCCGCCGCGACTTCCACCGCCGCGGAAACCGCCGCCTCCACCACCCCAGTGTCGCCGGTTACCGCCACCTGAGCTCGACATGTCGCTGAATGCCTTGGCGGCTGATCCCAACATGTCGAAGAAGCTGTTGCTCGATCCCTGGAGCGACTTGCCCGCGCTGTCGCTCATCTCCTGCAGGCTCGGCATGTCAAAGTCGCCACCACCGCCGGACGAACGGGGTTGTCCGCCGCTACTGGGAAAGATCGTCGTTCCGCCGCCGTACGAATGGCCGCCGCGATATGGTCGCTCCGACCAGTCACGCGGACCGGAGATGATGACCGGGCCGTACCAGGCGGGAGGCGCCGCGCCCGCCGCCGAGAACTTCCTCACCCAGCTCTCTTCGAGACCGAACGCAACTGCATAGGGGAGGTATTTGTCGAAGATCTGTTGCGATTCTGCGAGTTTGTCGTATCTCTCGATGTCGCCAAGATAGCGCCTGAACGCGTTCCACTTCGCCGATGCTTCCGCGCCCTTCAGCGTCTTTTGAGGCAAGGCATCGCTCAACCAAATCAGCCCCAGCGCAACCAGGCAGAGAACAACGACCGGGAAGAAGATGACCCCGGAGACGTCGGAAATGGCTCCGATCGCGACGATCGCCAGCACCACGATCACGATCAACGCGGCAATTGCGCCCCGTCGCCACTTCTTGCGGGTTGCTTCCGGTGAGCTGACGAAGTAACCACGCCCTACGAGCTCGGCATACATCTGCTCTTTGATCGACTCGGCACTTCTTGAGAAACCGGATCTCGCGGTGCTGAGCTTGACCGCCTCGCCATCTTTGCCACTCGTTGAAAAGAGCGACTTCACCAGCGTCTGCTCAAACGGCGTAATCTCCGCTTCCGCGTCAACAAGCGTCAGCGAGAAATCCCGACTACCAGCAAGAATGCTGGACTCGTCCTTGACCTGCTCGTCGATCTTCAGCACGCCCCGGCGCCCAAGATCGACAACAGTCGCCACGATGTCGCGCTCATGCGCGACTTCGTCAAGCAGAGCGCCCGCGGCGCCAGGCGGAAGATCGTCAGGGGGGGTCGGGAGGAATTCAGCGACGGCCCCGACATGCGGGTCTCGGCCCCGGCCATACCAAAGACCAAAAAGTCCTATGCCGCCAAGCGCCGTGAAAAGGAGTCCGATCCCGAGGAAAGTCAGATCGTAAAGCGACTGGCGATCGTCCGCCTTTTCCTCTTCCAGCCGGCTCGTGTCGTCGGGTGCCTGCCAGCTTGGAACCGGCGCGTCGACCAGTTTCGGAAACTCGAGCCGGATGATGAGCTCGTCGCCAGCCCGCAAGTTGCTCTCCGACCAGACCCAGGTCTGACCGTCCGAGGTATGATCGGCCGCGTTCTCCTCAGCGTCGACGCCCAGCAACGCGGTGCTCGTATCAATTGCGCGCGGGAGATTGATCGTTACCGATGCCTCTTCGACCAGCGCGATATCCGTGACATCCTTCGAAACGGCTGTCCACCAAATCTGCTGCCGAATATCCGGTTCGGTTCCATAGACTCTGAGCGATCCAGCGACGTCGTACTCCAGCACGAAGGTTCGAGCCGCATCCTCCGTTACCGGAAAACCCCACCCGATTTCGATCTCGGAACCGGTCTCGCGATAGGAATAGGTCCGCGGCGCTTCTTCGAAATCGTTCCAAGGAACGAATTCGTACGCTGCTACACCCTGACCGTCGATCTCGCTCAGCTCGATGTTTCCGATGTCGTCGACTCGGTCCAGCGGGATCGAAGCGAAGCCACCCGAAAATGTTCCGCCTTCGAACAAAATCTGCTGTTCCTCGGTGATGTGATACGTGCCATCCTGACGCAGATCGAGCGTGGCGTCGTAGCGCTCCCAGGTCACTGTTTTTGCCGCGGATACCTCATGCGGGCCAACGATGACCGCGAAGAAGATCGAAACGAGGACCAGGGCGATCGAAAGGGCCATACGTCCGTTTGATTTTCGACGTCGAACAAGATCGTTCACTGATTCGCCGGCCATTTCGACTGGTTTCCTTTCGTGGACTCGATCCACCGGCGATTCATACGGCATGTGCCAATTGGACCGTACAGCCACTCTCCATTATCCCATGCGGGCTGTGCTAACCTTAGGATATGACCGCGATTAGCTCGCCTCCTGCCCGAATCCCCGCCGTTGCCGAAGCGTTCGACGTGCTCGCGAATCACGGCTATCGCACAACCGGTCCTCGTCGCTCGGTCGTCACCACCGTCATGGGCAAAGAGCGCCCTTTTACCGCGGAACAACTCGTGTCCGAACTGCCCGGCATCGGCCGTGCGACAATCTACCGGACTTTGGAGATCCTCGCCTCGGTCGACCTCCTCACGAGATTGCTGCAACCTGGCGGACACCCAGCTTATGTGGTCGGCTCCCCTGGGCACCGGCACCACCTTGTTTGCTCCGAATGCGGAAATGTGGTCGCATTCACTCACTGTCCGGTCGAAGGCATCGTGAACGAGCTTACTCGTGACACGGCGTTTACCATCTCCGGTCACCATCTCGAGGTTTTCGGGGTCTGTCCCGAGTGTCAGCATCACCATTCTTCCACATCGGCGGCTCCTTAGCCGCTCTTCTCCATATTGACACAACGTCTCACTATTGGTACCCTGCTCGGCGAACGACGCCTTCCTGATCACGATGCGTCTCTTTACGACCGCCACGTTCGCGATTCGCCCTGAGGGATCCAAAGCATGAAATCGTTTGCGATAAACCGTCGCACCTTCTTTGCAGCCTGCGCACTGACCGCGGCCATCGGCGCAATCTCACTTTCTTCAATATCCGCCCAAGATGCGACACCTGTACCGGACGCTCCGACGCTCGTACCGCTCCTCGAGATCCAGCCGCGGGCAGACGGGCCGATAGCCGTGATCGCCACGACTCCGATTCTTGCCGATATCGCCCGCCAGATCGGCGGAGCGCGGGTCGAGGTCGAGTCTCTTTTGCCGCCGAACGCCGATCCGCACGATTTTGAGCCCGCCCCGGCCGATATCGTGAACGTCGAAGGAGCCGACTTGGTCATCGAGCATGGACTTGGACTGGATTCATGGGCATCCGATCTCATCTCCAGTGCTGGGAATGAGCATATCGTGACCGCGACCGACGGCGTGCCGACGCTCCCGGCCGACGAAGAGGGCTTTGCCAGCGGCGATCCCCACGTTTGGTTCGATCCAACCAATGTTAAGGTCATGGCTTCGAACATCGCGTCCGCCCTGATGACACTCGATCCGGAAGGTTCCGCGTTGTACGGTGCTCGAGTCGAGGGGTACCATTTGCAGCTCGATTCGCTCGATCAGTGGATTTCCGCACAGGTTGCAACGATCCCGGTCGAGCGTCGCAAGCTAGTCACGAACCACGACGCGTTCGGCTACTACGTGAACCGATACGGTTTCATCTTCGTCGGGGCAGTCATTCCGAGCATCGACACCAGATCGGAACCGTCCGCCAAGGAGACAGCCGAGCTCATCGAGAAGATCAAAACCGAGGGTGTACCCGCGATCTTCACCGAGGCCTCCCTCAACCCGCGGCTCGAAGAGGAGCTTGCCAAGCAGGCCGGTGTCGCGGTCGTGCCGGATCTCTATGGAGATAGCCTTGGTGAAGAAGGTTCCGGCGCCGACACCTACATCGGTTTCATGGTGACCGATACGCTGCTGATCGTGAACGCTCTGCGGTAGATGACAAACGCGTCGGATTCGTCGGAGCGCAATCCTCGGGAAGCGGTGCTCGTCTGTGAGGATTTGAGCGTTCACTTTGACAGCCGTTCCGCGCTCGCTGACGTAGGCGTCGTGTTCCACCTCGGCGAAACAATCAGTCTGGTAGGCCCAAATGGAGCCGGCAAGAGCACATTGCTCCGGGTGCTCGCCGGACTCCTGCCGGCCACGCACGGTCATGTCAGCCTGAACGGCGTACCGGTCGATGGACCGAATGAAGCGGTCATCTACGTGCCGCAACGAACGAGTGTCGATTGGACCTTCCCGGTCAGCGTGCTGGATGTCGTGCTGATGGCGCTGGCGAGACGCCGCACGCGAGCCCGCCCTCTTTCGAGCACCGATCGCCATCACGCGCTCGATTCGCTCGATCGCACCGGCATGAGACGCTTTGCAAACGTTCAAATCGGTCAGCTCTCCGGCGGGCAACAGCAGCGTGTCTTCCTGGCGCGTGCGCTGCTACAAGAGGGTCAGGTGTATTTGCTTGACGAACCCTTTGCCGGTGTCGATGTACCAACGCAAGAATTGCTGGTCTCGCTGTTCGAAGGTCTGCGTCAATCGGGCAAAACACTCATCTACGCGACGCACGATTTAGCACAGGCGGCTCGATCCTCCGATCGGGTTCTGTTGCTGAACCACCGGCTTGTCGCGGCCGGACCGCCCTCACTGGTAATGACTGCCGAGAATCTCCGCACGACCTTTGGCGGCGCGGCAATCATCCCGTTCGACCTCTCCGCAACCCAGCGAACGACGCGACCGTCATGATCGACTGGGTACTCGATCCGCTCAGGCACACCTTTATGCAGCACGCATTCATTGCGATCGTGCTGGTTGGTGTGATCTGTGGGGTTACCGGCGTCTTTGTCACCTTGCGTGGACTGGCCGTCATGGGCGATGCGCTTGCGCACGCGATCTTTCCCGGTGTGGTGATTGCGTACATTCTGGGCGGGAATTTCCTGATCGGCGCTTTGATCGCGGCGATCTTGGTGTCGCTCGGCATCGGAGCGGTCAGCCAGAATACCCGGCTGACCGGTGACACCGCGATCGGCGTGTTGTTCGCCGGCGGGTTTGCGCTTGGGATCGCGCTGATCTCGTCTCAGCGGACCTACACCCGAGATTTGGCGTCTTTCCTCTTGGGATCGATTTTGGGCGTGTCCGCCGAAGATCTCTATCTCACGGGAGCTGTCGGTGCGGTCGTGCTGGGGGTGATTGCCGTATACCGGCGAGAGCTGACCATCGTCGCGTTCGACCGGGTGTTTGCCCAGGCGACCGGTATCAACGTTTGGGTTTATGACCAGCTCTTTTTGATTGTGCTTTCATTGGCGATCGTCGTGTCGCTGCAAACCGTCGGCAATGTACTTGTGCTGGCGATGTTGATCACACCCGCCGCCACCGCCCGTTTGCTGACAGATCGTCTCAGAGTGATGGTGCTGCTCTCGGCCTCAATCGGCGCGGTGTCGGGCGTGCTCGGACTTTACGCGTCCTATCACATGGCGATCGCGTCGGGTGCCAGCGTCGTACTGGTGGCGACCGGATTTTTCGCGATCGTCTATCTCTTGTCGCCGAAAACGGGGTTGGTGACGGTCGCGATTCGTCGCCGGCTTCACTTCCATCATCCGGAACGAGATTTCTTTCCAGATGAGCCATCAGTCGCAAGCGATCGGTCAACCACCAGCGGCTGACGGCTCGTCTGCTTCCTACCAGTGAATTTCGACTCGCATTCCGTAGCTGGCGAAGTCGAAGAGCTCCGCGGCAGCCGATGGTTCGAGTGCGACGCAGCCACCGGTCGGGCCGTTCCCGCCCTTGATCACGTTGCCGTTTTCATCCATCGAGTAGGAATGGAATCCGTTGACACGGGACGGATCGAATCCCACCCACGATTGGATGTAGGCCTGCCCCCATTCGGTCCAGGCGAGATCCGCGTGCTTGCCGTAGACAAAATAAGTGCCGATTGCAGTAGAGTAGAAACCATCGTCCGATTCGTCGAACCCGAGCGCTGCCCAATAGCTGGCGACGGCTTCGTCCCCGACGTACATCGTGACGGTCTGGGTACTCCGGTCGATATCGATCCATCGCTCCGGTCCGGCGTCGACCGGTCCATCGTATGACAGAAAGTCGCTCCACACGTACGCGCGTTGCCCGTAAAGATCGATCGGCACGAACCCGTTCACCGGATTGCCGATGATGGTGACTTCCGCGCCCAGCCCGAGCTGATCCATTACCCAGGCTTCGGTGCTCGCATCGACCCGGACATTTAGCCGGTCAGTGTTCACCCAAGCCGTGCCGCTGGCGGCGCCTACGCCCGGGTCTTCGCTCCACTCGCCCCAACCTGGGCTGCCGTCGACGAGCAAATATCCGCCGTACGCCCAGCCCTGCAGTCCGTAGTAGTCGATGTAGTACCAGCCATCTTCGGTCGGACCGTCGAACACGGTCACATACTCGCCCTGGTACATCCGCGTGATGATGTTCGCCCAGGTTCCCGCATCGTCGCGAAGATTGAGGACATCTGTGTTGACTGAACCCGCGCTTTCGGCGCTGACTTGCCGCTGAGGAAGTGCGGCGACGAGTGAGAGGATGATTGCGACGAGAATAACAACCCGTGCTGCTCGATGACCGGCGTGTTGAAACTGTAGCCAACGCCTTCGCGGTCTTCGAGTCGTGTGACTCGAGACGTGCATATGCGTCCCCTTCCCTAATATTGCGTTCCTAGGCACGTATCGCGAGAGGTAGCCATCCTCTCTGTGCGGCCCGTTGTCCCGGTTCCTGCAAGAACCTCGAGTCCAACGTACCCGTCCACCCCCAGCCAGGGAATGTGACTCTAGTCCTTGGAGTTTACCTGACCTTTGTGGGACATTGTCAACAGGTCACCAATCAGTTGCGGACAATTCCCGCAATTTTGCACCATGGCGGGGCAAGATAATCGCGTACGTACGAACATGTTTCGATCACTCGAATGAGGAGTGTGACAACGAGGCAGTCCTCCCGTGGTCATGCCAAGGGGCGGATACTCACCATAAAAGTACCGATGAGGGTAGTACTGTACGAATAGTGTCTACCAGTGAACTTCCACACGAGTTCCTATATCAACGAACCAGTAGATTGTCTCGGCGTCTGCCGGCGCGGTCGCGACGCAACCCGCTGTGGTGCCCCAGCCGCCGTTCAGCACGTCGCCCTCGGAATCCATCGTCCAGGAGTGGAAACCGTTGAACCGATCTGAGTCGAAGCCCGCCCAATGCCTAAAGTACGCGTCGGCATACGGCGTGTAGGTCAAGCCCTCGAGCTTCTGATAGATCCAGTAGGTTCCTGTGGCTGTGGCGTAGAAACCCTCGCCGTCGTTTGCGCTAACGGACGCGTCAAACCGATCGACCACCGAATCCCCGACGACCAAACTGACGATTGCGTTCGACCGGTCGACATCCACCCACCACTCAGAGTAGCGATCCGTTTCCGATCCTTGCGCTGGCTCGAGCCCCCAGATCGAGACGTAACCGACGCGATCGCTGGAGCGGATGAGTGCCCACTCGCCGGCGACCGGCCCGATGTGCGTGACGGTGAATCCATGGCGAATCCAACCGAATTCGGTCGATGCGTCTCCAGGACTGCCAAGCAATGGCGAATCCACGACCGCTCGCGCGCGTTGCTCGAAGATGAGTAGCCATCCGGCGATCCAGCCTCCGCCGCTAACGCGGTCGTCCGCGGAGGTGACGTAGTACCAGTCGTCGCCGGTCGGACCATCGAGCAGTAGAACGGTCGTGCCGGGAGGGAACGAGGCGACGATATCGCTCTCGCTGTCGGGAGCGCCGCGGACATTGGTATCGTCGTCCCAGACCGTGGTAGCGTAGATGCTCCAAGCGGACTCAGCGCGAGCAGAATGTTCACGCGCGAGCAACATCGTCGCTCCGATTGCCGCGCACCCGCTGATCAATTGACGTCTGGAGATACCCTGAGTTTTGAGCAACGACTTCACCGCTCGCTCCGGGACTGGCGCTTGGAGCAATTCGCCCACGCTTGCTTATTCAGCACTCGTCATGCGGGGAGGACGTGCACGGCGTTTGGGGAAAACGCGGGGCAAAAGGCCTTGATCGGATGGTAGAGGCGGCGAGCGGGATCGGGCAGACCCCAAACGTCATCCATGGGTCCTAGCCCGTAACGGCCAGGTTAAGGGCGAAATATCAAGGGGGACCGGATTCATCGACAGCACGCGTGGGACCGGTGATATGCTGAACCCCATGGTGCGACGTTTCTCCATCAAGGAGCAAAACCCCATGACGGATCCACGCGCCGAGCGACCGACACCCACTCGCGCCTCAACTGAACAACGTCAAGTGACCCGGCGCGCGCTCCTGCAAGCGCTTGGGTTCGGAACCGTTGCCGGTGCCGGGAGAATGCGGTCGACAACCGCGCAAGGCACACCCGAATCGGAACGGTCCGTCAGCGGTGCGCGCACGCCGGGCGGTCCCAATGTGGAGGACATGCTCTGGGATCTCGAGTACGACGTGGAACGAATATTCCGGTTCGTCGCGGATGATGTCGCATACGAGGCCTACAGCGGTGCGTTGCGAGGAGCCAAGGGCGCGTATTGGGGGTTGGCCGGCAACTCCGTCGATCAAGCAATTCTTCTCGCCGACCTCCTTACCCATGCACAAGTTTCGGTTCGGTTCGCCGTCGGTGAGCTAGACAACGACGAGGCCGACAAGCTCCTGGACTCCACAAGAATTGATGCTGCGACGGCGCGGGCACAGGCTCAGAAGCTCGGCGCAGGCGATCGCGCGGATTTCGACCACTACCCTGGTCTGACCCTTGAACAACGATCGACATTGCAGTCGCCGGAAGGTCTGCGAGCGTTGCTCGTTGAGCGCGCGTCGGCTCGACTCGACGAGGGATTGACAACCATTCAGGCAGCGCTTGCGTCGGAAGCGGTCGAGCTTCCCGATCCAGAGTTTTCACTGCCCGACCGCGAGCGCCGCCAACATCTCTGGGTGCAGTACGCGGCCGGGCCCGAGTGGATCGACCTCGATCCATCATTCCCAGACGCTGAACCGGGGCGGGCCTACGCCCGCCAAACCGAAACCTGGGATGCCATTCCGGTTGAGCTCTTCCACCGGGTACAGTTTCGCGCTGTCGTAGAAAAGATCGCGGGCGGTCAGGCGGTGCGAGAGGATTCATTCGTCCACGGCGCCCGAGCCGCGGACCTGGTCGGCGTGCCGGTTGTTGTTGCACATGTCGATCCGAACGCGCTCAGGGACCTGGGTGTCTCCATTGCCGGTTTCATCGAGGGCACGACTCAATTCGTCCCGAGTCTGCTCGCCGGCGAGGCGGGCGAGACGGGTAATCCCGTGACGATTGGCGTCGGAGAAGGTGCGCTTGATGTGCTTGGAACGTCAGGCTCCGAAGGAGAGGCGATCGCTGAGTGGCTGGAGATCGAGGTGTCGCCGGTGGACGCTCCATCGCGGATCGTGACCCGAGAAGTGTTCGACCGAATCGGCATCGACCGGCGGGCGACGGGAGCGGTCGATCTTGCGTCGCTCGCTCCTGTTGAGCTGACCGATACCCCCGAGCTCGGCCAGACATTTCTGCCGCTCGAGGCGGTTTGGCTAATCGGTGTCGTCGGTGGGCGGATACCGGCCAGCTACTTTGCTCAGGATTACGCGATCGAGGACGTCGAAGCTGATATGGCAGTGCTTGTCCATGGCTATCATGCAGCCCGCGACGCGCTCCAGATCGAGATCGCGGCTGACCGCGGTTACCGCTGGTACCACAATGAGCCGAACCTTACCGCGGCGAGGGTAGCGCCTGTCGCAGTCGCGGCCGATCAATTCAGGATTTCGGCTGCTCTCGATATCCTCCACCAGGGTTACGGCGTTGTGCCACTGGCCGGTGCGACCCCCGCGGTACACCCGCTGGTGCTTGCAGGCGTACTGGCGCATGTCGCGGAGCGGGCTGGGGCCGACGCCGGCGCGGAGCTGTCGCCCGAAGCGCCTCCTCCAGCGGGCAGCGTTGCGCAGGTGTTCGAAGAGGCAGCGCGAGCAGGTGTTTCGATTCGGACGTTGACCCCACAGTCCAACGACCTCGCGAATCTCGCGGTGTCTGGCGCCGCTAAGGCCAGGATTGCCGAAGCCTTGGCGGCTGGTTACGTGGTCGTTGTCCCTGAGCGCGCGATCACACTGAATGGCATCGAGGCGGTTGGATGGTGGCAGGTCGATCCCCAATCCGGCCGAACGTTTGATCTCATGGAGAACGGGACGGGCGGCTCGCCAATGGGCGAGGAGACTGTGATCATTGCCGGCGGTCCAGCATGGCGAGCAGCAACCGCCTGGAAAATTCTCTCTTTTGTCATTGGCATCATCGTCGGCTTCTCCGCGGTGATGGCCATTCTCATGTATCCGAACTGAACGGCGACAGCGCGAACCTGATTCGCCGGGAAGGCACTGTGGCCCACGCAAATCAACCATCTGGGGCACGTTGCTAGAAGGCGGAGCGCTGTACAGCAAACTACGCCGCGGCAGAAACTCGACTCTAGCGGTAAACCGCCAACGACATTCCGTCGAGCACGCTCCACATGTAGACGAAATCGGACCACGTGTAGTGCCTGGGGGAGCCGACGGCCGGGTCCGAAACCCATATCCCGTCATCGTCGTAGCCGTACGCGACAACAGCGTGCATGCCGGCCGTCACCTTGTAGGTCACGCCATCGGTCTCATCGATGATGCTCTGATCACCCCAAAGGCCCAGCCACACAAGCACCGGCACATCTGCATCGATCTTCGATATCAAGTAGCTCGTGTCGCCGCCCGTATAGAAGACCTCGCCACTGAATCCAAATGCCGGTAGCACGTCGGCCAATGGCTCAGCGTAGACCCCGTAGTCGGTCGTGTTTCCCCACCCGCCGGTGATATCGCCGCGATAACCCCAGTGCGGGTTGTCAGACCACCCGACCATGTCGTCAAATGCGTACTCGGATATCTCGTCGCCGTACGCGGCCGTTGCGATTTGCAGCGATGCATACTCGCAGCTCAGACTTCGTTGCTGAGCGTAGAACGGAACTCCCGAGACAAAGACACCGTTGCTGCCGTCGGGTCCAGCATCGTTCGCGACGCGAACATCTGGCACCGTACCGTCAACTGTCAGAAACTTCGACTCATCACCGCAACTGCCGCCCGAGCCTAGACCGATGTGCACACCAGTCAGGTACCCATCGGCCACATTGATGTCGAGCCAGCCCGGACCACTTGCGCCGCCGGTATCGACGGCGACGTGTGCTACACCTTCGCTATCGGTGATGGCGCGATCGGCTGAAATGAGCTCCTCGGCTGCAAAGAGGGCAATCGAAACCTCAGTGGAATCGACCGCGTGGCCGGATGAACGAATTTCCAGAGCAACGTCAATAGCGCATCCGACCGCCGGCCGCGTCGTGCTAATTTCGATCCACGAATTCACGGAGATGGAACTTGCCGCTGATACGGAACCTGCCATCGGGTACGCGGCTCCAACTAGTAGCATCACTACGCCAAGCGTTGCGGCGCGAAGCGATCGATTCATCTCGGAACTCCCCTGGCGGTATCCACGACCCAAGCCGCCGTCACCGGCGATGCCCGCGAGCGGTCGCGTTTTGACTCCCCTTTTAGTCGTCCGCGATCGAGCGATGCTGCGGGACACTCTTTTGGCGGTGCCAAGCTCGATGCTAGAACTGCAAGAACCTTAGCACAACACCCCGCTTAGCGCAGCATGTAGTCTTGACAACGCACGAATCGCGCCGTCGGATGTTGCGAGCAACCGCGAATCAACGCCCAATCGCTATCATTTCGCCGCCCCTTCCTTCGCCTACGTCTGATATGCTTCGACCGATGTAATCCGCCACACATTGACCGGCATAGGTCCCTTGGCGGGTGCCCGTGGCAGGCAGATCGGACTCGCGTTTTCTGCATCCGATAAGGAGTTTATCGCTTCAAGATGGCACGAGCAGTCACGTCGACCGATCGCGCAATCATTCGCTTACTCCAACAGAACGCCCGCGTTTCCTACGCGGAATTGAGCAGGGCAACAGGAATCCCAGAATCGACCGTCCGCCGGCGAATGGAGCGGCTTCAGCATCGCGGGATCATTGAATTCGCGATGCTGGCCGAGCCGAGCAAGCTTGGGTACGAGATCCGAGCCACAATTGGGCTTCGCGTCGAGTTGACGCGTCTCGATGAGATTGCCGAAACGCTTCGTAATCTTAATGAGGTCACCTTCGCGGCATTCCTGACCGGCAGCTTCGACGTGATGATTCAGGTCGTCGTTCAATCACAGGAAGCGCTCGTCAAATTTTTGACACAACAAATTGCACGGATCGACGGGGTGAGATCCACTGAAACCTTCGTCATGCCTTGGATCATCAAGCCATTGACCTCGTGGATATTGCCCGAGTTCAGAGAACCCGAACCAACGACCGATGACTTCGACGATCTCGATGAAAATGGTTCAGAGCAGGAAGAGATCGCCGCACCTCGGCGGAAGCGTGGCCGCCCTCGCAAAGCGGTCGCCGCGAGATAGGGCGCCGATGCCAACTACTCACCGAAAAACATTCGACGCGCTGTTTCGTCAGTAACGAGCCCATCCGGATTGAGCGCGAATATCAAGGAAAAGCCACCGGCGGTCGGATCGAGCTCTCGTGCGCGCTCGACTCGTTCGCGGCGAGCATCGGCTTCGACGCCGACCTCGGTCACGAGCATTCCAAGCCAGGCGACGTGGTGGCAGAGCACCTCGAAGTACCGTTTCCGGCGTTCGGCGAATTGCTCGATCGCTCGATTCCAGTCGCGTTCACTCAGCAAGAGATCGCGAAGCTCACGCGTATCGCGAAATACCAACGAAAGTCCGCTACCCACGCTCGGATCGTTTGCGCCGGCCGCATCACAGATCAACACGATGCCCTCTGAGGAGATGCGATCTGCCCACTGATCGGCGTTCGAGAAGAACGCGATCGGATCGGCAAGCGCGGCCGTGCTCCATGTACCCGCCGGATAGAGCGACGCGAGCAGCTCGATCCCCTTCTGCCACTTCGATCTCGCTGCATCTGGTGATGGCGGTCCGTCGCGGTCACAATGTAGCTTCGTATGAGCTCCCGTCCCAGGGGCACGGAGAAGACTCTATCGCCGGCAAACCTGGACTCGTGGGCCGCTTCGGTTTGCAGCGTGACACCATCGAACAGCACACCCCCGATTCGGTGACGCACGGAATCGAACGACGCGCCGAGTCCGGCCCAACCGCGAACGCTCGAATTCTTGCCGTCCGCACCGCCAATCAAACGCGCGCTGATGCTCTGGACGTCCTCACCGATCGAGAGATCAGGCCCCGGCGAAGCACCTGATTTCAGCCCGATCACTTTTGCCGGTCTAAAGATCGTGGCCCCGGCCTCATGCGCGGCCGCGATCGCGGCATCCTGCAGTCTGGCATGAGTGACGGCGTACTCGGGATGACCGCCAATCGAAACCCCGCCCATTCGAATGGAGGCTCTGGTTTTTGCGATCGGCGTTCGACTGCCAGATCGGTAACGGATTTGCCCCCGGCTCGAGCCAACGGCCCTTCGAGCTCAAGCGAGTGCAGCTCGGCGACACCCCACGGGTGAATGCTTTCACCACGCACGCGATCCCTAAATCGCGCCTCTCGCTCAGTCAGGGCGACCGCCCGGCTCGCTCGGGCCAACACTGTTACAAGCGCCGAGCCGGCGACTACAACACGGAGATCGCGACATCGAAGCGGGTGCTCATCCCAGCAGGAGTTGCGACTGCATCGGCAGCTCATCCAGAGCACCGCGAATCGCCGCGACATGCTCAGGCCGGGTGCCGCAGCATCCGCCGGCGATCTGGGCCCCGGCGCGAATCCATCCCAGAGCAACGGCGGCGTATTCTTCGCTGGTGACGGCGTCATCGGCCGCCCATCCCACGGAAGCCTCGACCGCTCCGAGATTGGCGTAACCGCCAATTGGGAGCGCCGTCAGCTTCTTCATCTCGGTTATTGCCGCTGTTACGACCGCGGGCGGCGAGCAGTTTACAAAGATCGCCGAAACCGGCTGCTTGCTCAGTCGCGCCACCGCCAAGTCAAGTGTTTCGCCGCTCAGAAGCCGCCCGTCCGATCCGAGAACGAATCCGACCGTGACATCCAATCCGGTTTCGAGCCCCGCTTTGACGGCCGCTGCCGCTTCTTCGATCAAGGGCATGGTTTCGATCATCAGAAAATCGGCGCCGGCTTCAGCAAGTTGTCTCGACTGGATCCGGTGCTCCGCCAGCGAGGTGTCGTCTCCGGGCGAGTGCCACGGCGAATAACAGTCTTCGAGCGGCGCGAGCGAGCCCGCGACAAGGGCATTTCCTCCAGACTCGGTAACTGCCTCCCTCGCCAGCCGGACTGCCAAAGCATCCAGGGCTTCCGCCTCATCCGGATCCCGTCCAGCCCGCGACAACATGCGTCTTGTCGTGCGAAAAGTGTCCGTGACAAGAATGTCGGCTCCCGCTGTCGCGTAATCGAGGTGTATTGCTTTCACAACTTCGGGCCGCTCGATCAAGCCCCAGGCCGACCAGAGCGGCAGATACGTTCGCACTCCCCGGCGATCGAGCTCCGTGCCCATCGCGCCATCAAGCAGGAGTGGCTGACCGGAGGCGAGGCGATCGACAAGCAATCCCATCGTTACGCGCTCTGACCAATCGCATACGCGATGATCGCCAGGGCAGTCGTGCCCGCGGTCGCGATTGACGCAAGTCGCGCCCGTTTTGACACCTCTTCGATCGTATTCGCCTTACCATGCTCGAGACCGACGGTGGCGATAGCGCCCAGCGCGAAGAGGTAGTGCCAGGCCGAAATCGAGTGATCGCCGCCCAAGAGGTTGAAGCCGATGACGTACTGGACGAAGAGCAGTCCGGCCGCGCCGAACGAAAGCTGCCGTGACCAGGAGATCGATTTTCCCCGAAGCTGCATCAGATTAATGATCGTCAGCGCTAGAAACGCGATCACCACCAACGTACCCACACCCTCGTGAAACCTGACCATTGGTTGTACTCCTTGTTGCATCGCACGTTGGCATTCGCGTGAAATTTGCCGCTGCCGCAATTGCACCAGCCACACTTCAAATTCGCAACATGAAGTCCGGAATCATTGGAAGGGATACCCGAGCTTTACACAAAGAGCGCCCGGAACAACGATCCCTGCCTTGATATACTCAGGCAATCTGAGAAAGCCGCTTCGCGGCGCGCATACCGGCCACGATTCCCCTACGTGGACCGACTGCGCTTGTCACCACAATCAATCAGGGAGGAATCCGGGGATGAGTGAACGACCGCTGACCGACGACACAATCAGGGCCCTGATGGCCGAAACGCGGACGTTTCCCCCATCTTCCGAATTCACCGGCCGGGCCAATGTCAACGACCCATTGATCTACGATCGTGCTGCGTCCGATCTCGAGGGTTTTTGGGCGGAAGAAGCCAAACGGCTTGACTGGTACAAGCCGTGGGACTCCGTACTCGACTGGGACGCGCCGTTTGCGAAATGGTTTGAAGGCGGTCAGATCAACGTTTCCTACAACTGCCTCGATCGCCACGTGCAGGCAGGACGCGGTGACCGCATCGCCTACTACTGGGAAGGCGAACCGCGGGACGACCGCAAAGCGATCACTTATGCGGAGCTGCTCGACGAAGTTTGCAAATGCGCGAACGCTTTGAAACAGCTCGGCGTCAAGCGAGGCGATCGCGTCGCGATCTACATGCCGATGATCCTAGAGCTTCCGATCGCGATGCTCGCATGCACGCGAATCGGCGCACCGCACAACGTCGTGTTCGGTGGCTTTTCGGCAAACGCCCTGTCAGACAGAATCAACGACTGCGAAGCCAAACTCGTGATCACCGCCGACGGCGGTTATCGCCGTGGAACGCTCGCCGCTCTGAAGGGTAACGTCGATCAAGCACTGGAAACATCGCCGGCTGTCGAGCATGTTCTCGTCGCGAAGCGAACCGGCCAGCCGACCGAGATGCAAGCAGGCAGAGACAACTGGTGGCGTGACATCGTCGATGGACAATCGACTACCTGCGAACCGGAACGGATGGAGAGCGAAGATATGCTCTATCTGCTCTACACCTCCGGCACGACCGCGAAACCGAAGGGCATCCTCCACACCACCGCGGGTTACCTGCTCGGCGTTTCCGCGACACACCGCTGGGTCTTTGACACCAAGGATGAGGATATCTACTGGGCAGCCGCCGACATCGGTTGGGTCACCGGGCACTCGTACATCGTTTACGGACCGCTCGCGAACGGTACCACCGGTGTGATCTATGAAGGAACGCCGGACGCGCCAAGCTGGGATCGCTGGTGGGAGATCATCGAGCGCTACAAAGTCAGCGTGCTTTACACCGCACCGACCGCGATTCGCGCACATATGAAACAGGGCTCGCATTACGCCGAGAAGCACGATCTCTCCTCATTACGCTTGCTCGGAACGGTCGGCGAGCCAATTAATCCAGAGGCGTGGATGTGGTACCACCGGAATATTGGCCACGAGCAATGCCCGATCGTCGATACCTGGTGGCAGACCGAGACCGGCTCGATCATGATTTCGCCGCTCCCCGGCTTGACCGCAACCCGGCCCGGATCTGCAACCTTCCCGTTACCGGGCGTGGACGCGGATGTGGTCGACAACAGCGGCGAATCCGTGCCGCTCGGATCCGGCGGCTACCTCGTCCTGCGAAAACCGTGGCCCTCGATGCTGCGCGGCATCTATGGCGATCCTGAGCGCTTCAAAGCCACGTACTGGAGCCGCTTCCCAGGTTGCTACTTCCCTGGGGACGGCTGCAAGCGCGACGAGGATGGCTACTACTGGCTGCTTGGCCGGGTCGACGACGTGATGAACGTCTCCGGCCATCGCCTGAGCACGACCGAAATCGAAAGCGCGCTCGTTTCGCATCTAAAGGTCGCCGAGGCGGCCGTCGTCGGGCAACCGGACTCGCTGACAGGCGAAGCGGTCTTTGCGTTCGTGATCTTGCGAGCCGGAGTCGAGGCCAATGACGCATTGGCGCAAGAGTTGCGGGCGCATGTGGCGACGATGATCGGCCCGATCGCCCGGCCGAAGCAAATCATGTTTTCGCCGGATTTGCCCAAGACGCGCTCCGGTAAGATCATGCGGCGCCTATTGCGAGATATCGCCTCGGATCGTCCGCTCGGCGACACCACGACCCTCGCCGACTCAGGCGTGGTCGAGAAGATCCGCGACGCCTCCAAATCCGGCAAAGACGACGAGTAGAGGTTGAACGCTTGGACCGCGCATTACGGCGATCAACAGAGTTCCAGTGCGCGTTTTGAACTGTGATCGACTGACCGAGCGCACATGTCGAGAACTGCAACCCTATTCCCAGTTTCCGAGTCTACTGAAGGAACGAGCTCCACGCGGAATGCGTGGAGCTCGTCTCTGGAGCAATGCTCCGAGCCGGGTCTGTTGTGTACCCGACGAATAGACCCGGCCCAATTTGCTTAGCTTGCGATCAACTCGCACATTCGCGCGATCACGTTACAGGGTAAGTGCGTCGCCCCCCTGGTTCTAGTAGCAGCCGCAATCATCCCCCATGGTGTAACCCTCGTCGCAGTAGTACGCAGAGCAGTCACAACTGCATGTCCCGGGCTCTTGGTAACCATAGCAAGGCGGGCACGCGGTGTCATTGCACCAGCAGTTTTCGCTGTCCCAGTTATTGCAGTAGTACTGGT
>CAYJPA010000061.1:0-36267 GCA_964371945.1 uncultured Sphaerobacteraceae bacterium
ACGACTAGACGGTGAGTGACAAGACGACCAGTCGCTGAGACTAATTGACGGCAGGGCGACAAGACCGTGAGACGATCGGACGACAGGATTTGAGACTACGGCACGGTGAGACCACTAAACGACTCGTCGACTTACCGACTTGTCGACTAGTCGACTCGATTGCGGAGCAACGATGGACTTCACGCTGAAAGAGCAGATCGCCTGGGCCAGCCGCATTCTTGCGATGCACGGTCATGGCGATTTCACGCTTGGGCACATTAGTGTCCGCGAGGGCGGCGTGGTTCACATGAAACGCAACGGGATCGGACTGGAAGAGGTCACGCCGGACGATGTGCTGACGATCGATCTCAACGGCAATCGGGTGGCAGGTGAGGGCCGGATCCACTTGGAAGCCGCGCTGCACACGGAGGTTTACCGGGCGCGGCCGGATGTGGTGTCGGTCGTGCATACACATCCACCGCACGGAACCGCATTCGGCACCACCGATGCAAAACTTGAAATGCTCAATCACGATGCGGTGCTCTTCAAGGAAGGGCTCGCCTACTTCGACGACACCGCGGAATTGATCATCAATCGGGAGCAGGGCGCATCAGTAGCTGAAGCATTGGGCGAGAAGCGAGCCGCAATCATGCGGGGTCACGGGATTTTAGTAACCGGGCACTCGATTCAGTGGGCGGTCTATTCCGCGCTCACTCTGGAGCGAGTGATCAAGATTCAGACAATCGCGTCCCAACTTGGAACGCTCAGGCCGATGACTGACGACATGGCGGAGCGAGTCTATCCAGACAAGTATCGGGACGAGTTCGCGGAAACCTACTGGCGATATTTGGTTCGTCAGGTGCGCCGCGCACGTTTGGACGATGGTATGCCGCCGGTGCGGGAGTAATCGATGCTCGACCGTTTTGAGATCCACGAACCGAGGAACCTCGAAGAGGCATCTTTGCTCTTAACCGGCTACGGTCAGGATGCGGCGATCTATGCCGGCGGAACCGAGCTCCTGGTGATCATGAAGGAGCGGCTCGTCCATTACCCGCACTTGATCAACATCAAGACGATCCCTGGACTGGATTCCATCTGGATCGAGCATGACACGTTGGTCATCGGCGCGCTCGCAACGCACAAAGCGATCGAACGATCATCATTCGTATGCGAGCACCTTCCATTGCTCGCCGAGCTCGAAGCTCAGGTGGCGAACCTTCGCGTTCGGACGGTAGGCACCATCGGCGGAAATCTTTGCTTCGCCGAACCGCACAGCGATCCGGCCACGTTGTTGATCGCCTGGGATGCGTCGGTCACGCTCACAAGCGCAACTGGTTCGCGATCGGTCTTGTTGGACGCGTTCTTTACCGGTCTCCTCGAAACGGCTCGTAATCCAGATGAAATCCTCTCCGAAATCCGAATTCCACTGCCTGTGCCAGCCGCGAGCGCATACGAGCGGTTCAAAACGCATGAGCGCCCGACCGCGACGGTTGCCGTTGCGCTGCACTACGATGGCGCCGTGATAGTCGATGCTAGGATCGTGGCCGGCAGTGTCTGTGACCGACCGACTCGAGTGGTTGCGGCGGAGAACGCGCTGATCGGCGACGCGCGCGACAAAGGGACCGAGATCGCTGCCCAGATCGTACACGACACGATTGAGCCGACCGAGGACAAATTCGAATCGACCGACTATAAGCGACATCTCGCGGGCGTGCTGACGGTGCGCGCGCTCAAGTCCGCAATTGAGTGCGGAAAGCGGGAACTCCATGCCAACTGAGTCGCTCACGACGAAGCGAACGACCATACAGCTACAGATGACGGTCAACGGGCGAGCGGTGGAGCTCGAGATCGAGCCGAGGGAGATGCTGCTCGATGTCGTTCGTGACCGGCTCGGACTGACCGGGGCAAAGCGATCATGCGATCTCCAGGTTTGCGGCGCCTGCACCCTTCTAGTAGACGGTAATCCCGTAAGTTCTTGTTGTACACTGGCATACGAAGCTAATGGCAAGAAGATTGAAACCGTCGAAGGACTGGCTCAGTTCGGAACGCTGCATCCTATCCAGCAGGCATTTATCGGCAAGGGAGCGCTGCAGTGCGGCTTCTGCACGAGCGGGATGATGCTTACGACGAAGGCTCTCCTGGCAGAGAACCCTCATCCGACGTCCGAAGAGATCAAGCATGCGCTTGCCGGAAACCTTTGCCGCTGCACCGGCTACTGGAACATCGTCGATGCGGTTGAAGAAGCAGCGCGCCGGCTTGCTGAACTGAACGGCGGTGGCGAGCAATGACCGCGACATTGGAAGCTGCCTTCACCTCGATCGGCCATAACGTGCCGCGGGTTGACGCCCGCGCGAAGGCGACCGGCGCCGTCAAGTACGCCGGGGATCTCGTGCTTCCGGGCATGCTCTATGGGCGGATTCTGCGCTCGCCCTACGCGCACGCCAGGATCAAGCGGATCGACTGCTCACGGGCCAAGAGACTGGCCGGGGTCCACTCAATTTTGATCGGCGAGGACGTTCTCGATATCAATCCTTATTACGGTCATGCCGTAAAAGACCGACCGTTGATCGCGATCGACAAGGTCCGGTTCGTGGGTGAGCCGGTGGTTGCGGTCGCCGCGGAAACGCCGGCGATTGGCGACGAAGCGCTGACGCTGGTTGAGGTCGAGTACGAAGAACTTCCGCTCGCGGTCACGCTCGACGACGCGCTCGCCGATGGCGCGCCCCGTCTCCACATCACCGAATTGCTCAAATCGGGACTCTTTCACGGGCTCGGCGAAATGAAGGCACAGCCAGGGAATATCTGTTACCACCACGCGTTCGCGCGGGGCGGCCCGGACGAGATCTTCGCGACCGCGCCGATCGTGGTTGAAGGCGAGTATCGATTTCCGGCCGTTTACCAATACGCGATGGAACCGCACACGACGATCGCAAGCTGGGGCGCCAATCTCGAAGAGGTTCATCTGTGGTCGTCGTGCCAGCACCCATTCCTTGTGCGGGCTGAGATCGCCGATTTGTTCCAGCTTCCAGTCGGACGGGTACGGATCGAAGTTCCTTACCTCGGCGGCGGCTTCGGCTCCAAGTCCTACACGAAGATGGAGCCGATCACAGTCGCGCTTGCCCGGAAAGCAAGGCGACCGGTTCGGATCGCCAACTCGGTCGACGAGGCAATGGTCACCTCGCGCCGCCACGGCATGAAGGCATTTATGCGGACCGCGGCGACCGATGATGGACGCCTGCTCGCCCGTGAAGTTCGTGCCTGGTTCGACACCGGCGCTTATGCCGACAACGGACCGCGCGTGGTTGCGACCGGCGCCGACGCCGCGCCGGGTCCGTACCGCTGGGACGCGGTCAAGGTCGATGCCTGGGGCGTTTACACCAATACCTCGCCGGCCGGTTCTTACCGTGCGTTCGGCGCCACCCATTTGCAGTGGTGCGGCGAAGCTCAAGTGGACGAGATCGGCCGCCGGTGCGGATTGGATGCGATCCAAATCCGGGAGAAGAACCTGCTCACACCGGGCGAATTTGTGCGGCCGGGCGGCAAGCCGCTTGATGCCGACTTGATCGGCGATATCCGCATCGTGGCCGAGAACCTGGGCTGGAACACACCGAAGCCGCCGAATGTGGGGCGCGGGGTCAGCGTCGGCCTGTTGGCCGCCGGCGCGCATCCGGTTTCGACCGCGTTCGCACGGATGGAAGCCGATGGCTGGGTCACGCTCTATGTCAGCTCAACCGAGGTCGGGCAGGGCGCGCGCACGGTTTTCAGCCAGATTGTGGCCGAAGAGCTCGGCATGCCGATTGAGCACGTATCGGTCGTCGGCGGAGATACCGCGGTCACACCGTATGACCGGTCAACGGGCGCCAGTCGCTCAACCACGCTCGCGGGTCTGGCCGTCCAGCGAGCCGCCAGGGAGTTGCGTCAACAGGTTCTCGAAATCGCCGCACGGGACTTCGGGCTTCCAGGAGAAGCACTCGACCTTCGGGACGGAAGGGTCTGGCACGAGGGTGAGTCGAAGTCATTCCCGGATCTCATCAAAGTCCACTTCGGCATGGTTGGCGGCGAGTTGATCGGGCGCGGCGAAGTTCGTCCAGAGCACGGCGACGGCTCTTATGCCGCGGGACCAGTTTTCTGGGAAGTCTGCATCGGCGGAATCGAGATTGAAGTCGATCGCGACACCGGCAAGTTGACGGTGCGCAAAGCCGCCAGCGTGGCAGACGTCGGGAAGGCGCTCAATCCGCGCATGGTTGAAGCCCAGGAAATGGGCGGAATCATGCAGGGGCTCGGCAACGCCATCTATGAAGAGATGATCTTCGACGATACAGGCCAGATCATCAACAGCACCCTGTTCGACTACCATGTGCCCACGTTCGAAGATGTGCCGGATACGTTCGAGTCCTCGATCGTCGAGAACGGCGATGGACCTGGGCCATACGGCGCGAAAGGCGTTGGCGAAGGATCGCTGGCGGGGGCGACGGCCGCGGTTGTGACCGCGCTTGCCGATCTCGGCATCAATGTTACGGAATTACCATTGACGCCAGAGCGCGTTTGGCGAGCGATGGGGAGCCGACTAGTCGACGAGACGGTAAGGCGGTGAGGCGGTGAAACGATGCAGCGAGCGGACGATGAGAGGATCGGGCGAGGCGTTGATTGCGACTGGTCGTTTGGTCGACTAGTCGACGAGTCGTCTGGTCGACAGAAGGAGGCGGGGCATGGGAATCAAGGTTTATCTGCTTGAAAGTGGATCGCTAGTGCTGGATCAGGTTTTCATGACCTGGAATCATGGCTGGAACAAGGAGATCCGCTTCCCGGTCTACTCGATCTTCGTCGAGCATCCGCAAGGGCGAGTGCTGATCGACACGGGTTTCGACAAGGGTTGGGTGGACCGTGTGCTGCCCTTCGAGAAGCCGATGCAAACCGAAGAGCAGACAATCGTCGCCCAGCTCGCTCGCATCGGGGTGCGGCCGGAGGATGTCGACATCGTCGTCAACTCGCATCTGCATTTCGACCACTGTTCAGGCAATCGCTACTTCCCGGGGGCAAGGTTCATCATGACCAAGGAGGAGCTGCGGCACGCGTTCGTGCCCGATCCATGGGAGCGGCTCGGGTATGACCGGAATTTAGTCGATATGCAGGGCGCCAAATTCACGCTATTGGAGTCGCTCGGCGACTCGGAATACACCGTATTACCGGGAATCACGCTCTTCGAAACGCCTGGTCATTCCAAGGGTCATCTTTCAGTTATCGTGCAACCGACCAATGAGCAAACGATGGTCTTCCCGATCGACGTCGCCTACACCGCCCACAACCTTTATGACAGAGTGTTGATGGGCCTTCACTCCGATCCCGAGGACTTGCTGCGATCCATGCAGCGGATCGAAGAGTACGCGCGACGTCTGGGCGGCAAGATCTTCTTCTCACACGACGCGGAGGAGTACACAACCTACCGCAAAGCACCCGAATTCTACGGCGAGTAACCGGGAGACAACGCGATTCACTGGGCGCAGTTTGCGAGCCGTCCATCCCAAGTCCAACCGAAGTCAAGCAGCCCATCGGAACACCATGATGTCACTATGGAATAATCGTAACAACCTATTAAATAAGATGCGTACGTTCCGTTCAAACGCGGGGCTCGTGAGGACACAGCTTGCCGTACCCTCGTTTGCGTTCGCGACGCCGACGGGGATTCGGGACGGTGGGGAACAGTCGCGGACTCCGAGCATTTCGGCTCAGGCGGCGATAGGCTCCGCGCCGGTCGTCGAAATGAGCGGCATCTCGAAACGATTCGGATCGGTGAAGGCAAACGTCGATATCTCGCTCTCACTCCTCACCGGCGAGATTCACGCCGTTCTGGGTGAGAACGGCGCCGGAAAGACCACGCTCATGAACATCCTCTCGGGGATGTATCACCCGGATTTGGGCGCGATCCGGATTGACGGGCAGCAGGTCGAGATCGGGTCGCCCTCTGACGCCCTCGGGATGGGAATCGGCACGGTTTATCAACACTTCACACTAGTGCCAAATCTCTCGGTCATCGAGAACGTGATCCTGGGATTGAAGACCGGCTTCGTGCTCGATCTCGCGGCCGCGGAACGCCGGGTGCGCGAAATGCTCGGCGATTTCGAACTGACCGCATCTCCCCGAACCGAGGTCCGTCATCTCTCGCTCGGCGAACGGCAGCGGGTCGAGATCATCAAGGTGCTCTTCCGCGGATCGAAAGTACTCCTGCTCGACGAACCGACCTCGGTTTTGACACCGGTGGAAGTTGAAGGGCTATTCAAGATCCTTCTGCGTCTGAAATCTGAGGGCGTCGCGGTCGTGTTGATCACCCACAAATTGGAAGAAGCGCTAGAGATCAGCGATCGCGTCACCGTGCTGCGCCAGGGCCGCAAGGTCGGCGAACTGTTGCCTGCCGAGATCGCGGAGGCGGGGCGTAGCGGCGCAAAGCAGCGGATCGTTGAGCTGATGTTTGGGAGTGGAGCTTCAAGCGGCAAGCTCCAAGCTCCAAGCGATGAGCTGCAAGCCACAAGCTTCAGGCCGCAAGCCCTGGGTGGTCGCGAGCGTCACGAAAAAATTCTATTGGAATTGCGTAATGTCACGGCGCTTGACAATAGAGGCGCGAAGGCGGTTCGGAATCTCTCACTTCAGGTCAGCGCGGGGGAGGTTCTGGGGATCGCGGGTGTTGATGGCAACGGTCAAAAGGAGCTCGGTGAGGTTATCGCTGGACAGCGGCATGTCGCGGCCGGTCAAGTCCTGATCGATCAGATGGAGATTACGAATAGGGGTGTCGCCAACGCGACCAAAGCCGGCGCCGGTTATGTCACCGACGATCGATTGGGAGAAGGGACGGTTCCCGGCGCGAGCGTCGCGGACAACATGGTGCTCAAAACGATCACAAGGTTCCCGTTCTCCAGGAGCGGTTTTTGGCTCGACCGCGGTGCAATCGAGGTCCAAGCGGAAACACTGATTAAGGCATTCAACGTCAGCACGCCGGGATCGTCCACGAAGATCACGCTCCTCTCGGGCGGGAATATTCAGAAAGTGCTGCTTGCACGCGAACTGGCAATGAATCCCAAGGTCTTGGTTTGCAACAAGCCAACGAACGGTCTCGATCTGAAGACCGCTCAGTTCGTTCTGCAGACGTTGCGTGAACAGGCAGACCAGGGCAAGGCCGTACTACTGATTTCGTCGGAACTGGAGGAGTTGCTGGAGGTCAGCGATCGCATCGGTGTGATGTACGGCGGCGAATTAGCGGCGATCTTCCCGCGTGCCGAGGCGGATGTCGAAACGATCGGCCACTTCATGCTTTCCGGCTCGCTTCCGCAACGGGTGCCGGCATGAAGGTATCGCTGGCGCGCGAACGCCTCATCCCGGTGGTCAGTTCGCTGGCCGCCGTGCTGGCTGCCCTGATCGTAGGCGGGCTTTTCCTCGAGCTGCGAGGCAAAGACTCGATCAACGCTTATCGCATTTTGTTCGAGCGTGGACTCTTCAACAACGACGGACTGACCGAAACCCTGAAACAAATGGCGCCGGTGTTGATCGTTGGCGCCGGGCTTCTGATCGCCCTCAAAGCTGGGATCTGGAATATCGGGATCGACGGGCAGTTTATGGTCGGCGCGTTGATGGCCGGGGTGGTTGGAGCCCAACTCGCGGGTGAAACTCCGCGCTTGGTGATGCTCTTAGCGGGCGCGGTCGCCGGATTCGCGGGCGGGCTTGCCTGGGCGGTCGTACCGGCCTTGCTGGCGGTCAGATTCGGATTGAACGAGATCATCACCACGCTGATGATGAATTACGTGGCGGTCAATGTGACCTCCTGGTTGGTGAAAGGGCCGTTCAAAGATCCGGATCGAGTGGCGCCGGAAACGAAACAAATTCCGTACGAACTCCGTTTGCCGTTTGTTCCCGGAACTGAGGTGCATATCGGGCTGGTTGTCGGACTGGTCGTTGTGGTTCTGGTCGCGGTCCTCTTTCGATCGACCGTGATCGGCTTCATGCTGACCGTGCTTGGCCGAAGCAAACGAGCCGCGATTCACGCCGGCATGCCGGTCGGAATTCTGACGATTCTCGCATTGCTGCTCAGCGGCGGTTTCTCGGGACTTGCCGGGGCAAATGACGTGTTGGGCGTCCAGGGTGTGTTCAAAGCGAACTGGGATCCGGGGTACGGATTCACCGCGTTTGCGCTGGTCTATCTGGCTCGACTCAATAGCATCGCAATCGTGCCGTTTGCGTTTTTCTTTTCCTTTCTGCTCATCGGTGGCGGTTCGATGGCTCGACGCGCTGATGTTCCTTCCTATTACATCGAAATCCTGGAAGGCCTGATGCTGATTTTCTTCGCCTGTTCCGTTTATGCCGAGCGCCGGTTGTTCGCGATCTGGCAACGGCCCAGAGCTGAGGAGATCAACCGAGCCTCCGTGATGAACGCTGAGGTTGTGACGGCCGGACTGGGAGAAGCACGATGACTATCGGCGATGTCAATGTTGCCGATTTCTTGACCGCGATCCTGATGGCGGGGTTGTTGCGGGCGGTGCCGTTAACGCTGGCCGCGCTCGGCGAAGCAGTTGGCGAGCGGGCCGGGCTCCTGAACCTCGGCATCGAGGGAATGATGCTTTGCGGTTGCTTCTTTGGCTTCTGGGCCGCCTATCATACCGACAGTCTGATGGTGGGTATGGCGACCGCGATCGCAACCGGAATCGTCCTGGCATTGATCTTCGGTCTGCTCACGATCTCGATGGGAGTCGACCAGGTCCTTGTCGGACTGGCGATCACGATTCTTGGTGCCGGGCTCAGCGCATTTCTCTTCCGCGATCTCTTTGGCGGCAAGAATGTCGCGGTGGATGTCGATCCGATCAACATCTCGGTTCCTCTGCTGCGCGAGATTCCGATCATCGGGGAACCACTGTTCGAGCGTCAATTGATTTTCTATATCTGCTGGGCGCTCGTTCCGGTTTTCGCGTTCGTGTTGATGCGAACGAAATTCGGCCTGGAAGTTCGGGCGGTTGGTGAGAACCCGTTCGCAGCGGATGCGGCCGGAGTCAATGTCACGCGGGTTCGTTACCTGGCGATCGCGATCGCGGGCGCAATGGCCGGGTTCGCCGGCGGCTTCCTGTGCGTCGCAGATGTCGGCATCTTCAATATCGATATGACGGTTGGACAAGGTTTCATCGCGCTGGCGATTACGATGCTCGGGCGCTGGAATCCATACCGAATCGTGATCGGCGCCATGCTCTTCGGCGCGTTGCAGACGTTGGGCGATCAGCTACAGATCAACGGGATCGACGTCAAGACCGAATTTATCGGCACCTTCCCGTACATCGGGATCATGCTGGCCCTGGTCGTATTGGCGGGTCGAACGGCGCTGCCAGCGGCGTTGGGCGTTCCATATGCGCGCGGTCACCGATGAGGCGCGTGCAATGCTTGATAGACGGGGGCGACAAAGGAGGTGAGACACGGCGACAGGTCCTTTTGAATGGGTCACGCCCGCGTGGGATTGACGACCGCGAGCGTGGTCATCAATCCCGCGCGGGGGCGGCCCGGCGCAGAACATGTTGATTGGAGGAGCTAGCGGCTAGAGGCTAGCGGCTAGCGGCTGAAAAGGAGTGAAACCCGTGGAAAAACGGAAACTGACCCGGTTCATGCTCGCGCTGACGGCGCTCCTCGCGATGTTGCTCACGGGAGCGATGCCGGTGACGGCGCAGGACGCAACACCACCGGCCGGTCCTTTGATCAAAAAGGCAGCGGTCATCACCCCCGGTGCACGAACCAATCTTGGTTGGGATCAGCAGGCAGCCGACAGCCTGACGGCCGTCGGCACGGAGCTAGGTGTCGAGGTCCTCGTTCAAGAGAACGGCGGTTATGACGACATCACGCCTGCACTCAAGGATTTGAAAGCGGACGGCGCGGAGCTCATCATCTGCCACGCCTCCGGCTATCAGACGACGTGCCCAACATTTGCCGACACTGATGGCGTTCCGGTCGCGGTGATCGAGAACCCGACTGCTGTCAAACCAGGACTCGTCTCTGACATCGAAACCCAGGCTCAAGAAGTTGCATACCTTGCCGGAGTAGCAGCTGGCAAACTGACGAAGACTGGGACCGTTGCAGTCGTCGTCTCCGGCGAACCACCAACCTGGAACTATATGACCGTCGGATTCGCCGAGGGTCTGAAGGCAACCAATGGCAGCGCGAAGCTCATCTACTCCGTGATCGGCGAGGCGGCCTATGACGACTCGGCCGGCGCCAAGCGCGTGACCGAGCAGGTGCTGGCAGCCGGCGCGGATATCGTGTTCGGCATGGGCGACGGCGCATCGTTCGGCATGATCGAGGCGATCCGCGACTTCAACGAAGCGAATGCCGCGGCACCGGCGATGTTCATTGATGTGATCGGCGACAAGTCGAAGGACTACAGCGATGTGCTGTTGACCTCGGTGCTGTTCGATTACACCGGCATCTACAAGGAAATGATCAACGATCTCGCCAGCGGCACGTTCGGCAAGATCTACACGATGGACGTCAAGAATGGCGGCGTCCGCCTGCTCGACCTGCCGGAGACGACTGACCAGACGGTCAAGGACGCGGTCGCTGCGGCGCGGGAAGCGGTCATCGCCGGCACGATCGCTGTCTCCGCGATCGGCGAAACCGACGCGATGAAGGCCAAATTGGCGGAGCTCGGTTACTAGAGAGCTTCAAGCCACAAGCTCCAAGCTCTGGTGTTGAGGTTGGTTGTGTCGGGTCGAACGCATAGCCGCGACTTTCGGAAACTGAAGGTTTGGGAGAAAGCACACAGCCTAACGTTGGGTGCATATACTCAAACTTCATCGTTTCCGCGCGAGGAAGTGTTCGGCCCGACCAGCCAGATCCGGCGATCCGCGTCATCAATACCCGCGAACATCGCAGAAGGCTGCGGACGAGGCGGCAATGACCTTGCGAGGTTTTTTCGGATCGCCGTCGGGTCCGCAAGTGAGCTCCAATACCACCTGATTCTGGCGAGGGATCTTCGATTCCTAGATGACGAGGCTTACAGTGAGCTTCATACGGCGGCGAACGAAGTGGAACGAATGCTATCCGCATATATTGAACGACTTGTCGCCGACAATGCGACTTGACCAGTCAAATCTTGCGGCTTGAAGCTTGGAGCTAAATCATGAAGTGGCCACGGGCGAATTTTGCGGCGGGACCCGTCGAGGTCAGCGAGCGAACGCTTCGCGAGATGACCAAGCCGGTGATGTATCACTACGATCCGGCGTTCAAGGAGCTTTTTGCGCGCACGAGTGACCTGCTCCAGCAGGTTTTTCGCACGAAGTACGACGTGGTCATCATGCAGGGCGAGGCGATCCTTGGGCTCGAGGCCGCGGCCGCGAGTCTGATTCGGCCCGGCGACAAGGTGCTCAATCTCGTTTCCGGCGTGTTCGGGAAATGGTTCCAGGATTTCATCGAACGCTTTGGCGGCGAAACGATCGAGATCGCGGTGCCCTACAACGATGCGATCGATCCAAGCGACGTGCGCCGCACTTTACAGCAGAACCCTGGCATCAAGTTCCTCTCAGTTGTCCATTCAGAGACGCCGTCGGGCACACACAATCCGGTCAAGGAGATTGGCGCGATCTGCAAGGAATTCGGCGTGCTGACATTGGTCGACACCGTTTCCGGACTTGGCGCGGAGCTGCTCAGTCCTGAAGAGTGGAATATGGATGTCGCGATCGCCGGGCCGCAAAAGTGTCTCGGTGGAACGCCGGGACTCTCGTTGATGACGATCAGTCCGGCGGCATGGCAGGCGATGGAGTCGGTCGAGTCCCCGTTACGGGCAAGCTTCCTGTCGATTCTCGATTGGAAAACGGCCTGGCTCGAGGGCAACCGCTTTCCGTACACCCCGTCAGTTTCTGAGATGTACGGGCTCGAATCAGTGCTGACTCAGACACTCGAAGCCGGCATGGAGCTGTTCGTTGAGCGGCAGCAGAAGATCGCCGCAGCGTGCCGGGCGGGAGTAAAAGCGCTTGGGCTCGAACTCTGGGCCGCTCGCGAGGAGATCGCGGCGACCTGCGTGACCGCGGTGAAACTGCCGGCCGGGCTCAACGATGAGCAACTGCGCGACACGATGCGCCATCGATATGGGGTCATGATCTCGCCCGGCTACGGCGAGCTTTACGGCAAACTTTTCCGGTTGGGTCACATGGGTCCGATGCAGGCGCACCCGACCGCGCTTGCCGCGCAGCTGGCGATTCTCGAGCGATCGCTGGCCGATGTCGGATATGCAGTGCAGTTTGGGGCAGGAGTCGGGGCGGCAATGGCGTCGCTCTCGGGCTGGGATGACAGCAGCGCGTAGTTCCTACGCTCAAGAAAATCGGAACTATTTCGGGAATTTGGCGGAGGGGACTGCAATGCCAATCAGTATCAATGGGAAGGTCGTTGTGGTGACGGGCGGCACCGGTGAGATCGGCGCATCGGTTTCGCGGCGGCTCGTGCAGGAAGGCGCAAAGGTCGTCGTTGCCGACGTGCGCGAAGACGCGGATCTGATTTCTGAGCTTCAACTTGCCGGTGAGGCGATCTTTGTCAGAACCGATGTTACCTCCGAAGCGGATACACAACAGATGGCGGTTTCGGCGCTCGAGGCGTACGGGCGGATCGACGCCTTGATCAACAACGCCGGGCTTTTCACCGCGCTTCCGTGGGATCAACTCACGCTCGCGGAGTGGAAAACCCGGATGGCGGTCAATGTCGACGGCACCTTTTTGGCGACGAAGGCAGTCGTGCCGGCGATGACCGAACAGGGCAGCGGCAAGATCATCAATATCGGATCGGACACCGTCTGGATGGGAACACCCGGATTCGCGCACTACGTCGCCAGCAAGGGTGCGGTGCTCGGCTTTACGCGGGCAATCGCAAACGAGCTCGGACCGCGTGGAATCACGAGCGTCTACGTAACGCCAACGTTGCTCGACACGCCGGGAACGCGATCCGCATTCGCGCAGGGACACTTCGATTATGTGCTCGGGCACACGCCGATCGGCCGGTTCGAAACGCCGGAGGATATCAACGGTTTGATCGTATTCCTTTGTTCGGATGAAGCTGGATTCATCAATGGAGCAGCGATCAATATCGGCGGCGGGATTTCAATGCATTGACGAGCGGCTAGCTCCAAGCTCCAAGCTCCAAGCTCCAAAGAGATCATGATTTGTCGTTCGGTTGGTACGCGCAAGGGGTGGTTCCGTGAATGTTGGAGATGTCAAGAAGGTAGCGGTGGTCGGCGCGGGGACGATGGGTCCCGGAATGGCGGCAACCTTCGCGCGTTACGGGTTCCAAACGACGCTGTTCGATGTCAAGCCGGAGCAGCTCGAAAAGGCGAAGGGGACCGTCGAATTCGTATACGCGACCCTGATCCGGGGCGGGTTTTGCACCGAAGAGGACGCGGCGGCGGGTCGCGCGAATCTGACTTACAAGGGGGATTTGGCGCTGGCCGTAGGGGATGCCGATTTCGTTGTTGAAACCGTGCCCGAACGCGCGGAAATCAAATCCGACGTTTTCAAGCAACTCGACGGGGCTACCAAACCGGGTACGGTTCTCGCCTCGAACACATCCGGCATCCCGATCACGACGCTTGGGCAGTCGGTCTCCGATCCGGGTCGCGTGGTCGGTATGCATTGGTCGAACCCGCCGCATGTAATTCCGGTGATCGAGGTGATCCGGGGAGAGAAGACGTCACAGGCGGCGGTCGATCTTACCTGGGCAATCGTCGAGAAGATCGGAATGGTTCCGGCCGAGGTCAAAAAAGACATTGCGGGGTTTGTCGAGAACCGGATTCTGTACGCGATCATGCGTGAAGCGCTCCATCTGCTTGATGAGGGCGTCGCCAGCGCCGAGGACATCGACAAGATCACCAAATGGGGAATCGGCTACAAACTCGCGGTGATCGGTCCTCTCGAGCTGCTGGATATGGCGGGTCTCGATATCTACACCGCCGTCGCCAGCTACCTCAATAAGGACTTGAGCAACAACCCGGGGATCAGCTCGACCGTCACCAGTAAAGTCGAAGCCGGTCAGCTCGGGATCAAGACCCAGGGTGGGTTATTCAACTACACCCCGGAGCAAATTCAGGAGCTCCAGCAGAAGCGCGGACGACTGCTGCTCGGCACCAAAAAGGTGCTGATTTATTTATTAATTATATCCGTTACGCAATTTTTTAAATTGGGACACCGGCCACTTGGACAAAGGGCACACCGCCGTGTCTGCCCTTTCTCGACGCCGAGAAGGTGGAAAGACAGGATTTGGGCTCACATTTCCGTTCCATAAGTAGGTGGCGGGACCGAGCGAGGGCAGACACGGCGGTCTGCCCCTACGGATGGTGCATTGCGGTTTTCTTGTTCATGCTGTCAAGTTTGAATGGCGTCGCCGCTCAAGCGGCGACCCCTCCGGCGACTCCGGATGTGCCGCCGGCGGAGATTTGCCTGGTTGCTGCACCATCGTTCGAGGCGTTGAATGCGATCGTGAACGCGGCCGCTATCGGTGGCACTCCTGTCGTGACCCGAACTCCAGGAGTGGTGCCAGATGGGACGCCGGCCGATCCAGGGCTCGCGGCAGCGATCACCGAAACGATTCGGGAATTGGTCGGTTGTTACAACGCGGGTGAATTGCTGCGATCGTATGGTCTCTACACCGACGCCTATCTGAATCGACTCTTCAACCGGCAGGGAGGATTTTCTCGATCGGTCTACGATAGTTTCGCCACGCCGGAACCGACGGCAGACCCATCGACCCGCACGGCGATCCTGGAGATCAAAGACATCCGGGTGTTCGATGATGGGTCGGCCGGCGCGACGGTCACGATGCGCTACGCCAGCATTCCGATGCCGAAAACGTTTTTCATGAGCTTTGAGAAGATCGAGGATCGGTGGCTGATCTCCGGAATCCTTGGCGAAATCAGCTTCAGTTTGCCCTAATCGAAGTCCAGCCGCGATTTCATTTGCGTAAGAAGATCCAAAGGCGTCAAAATCCGAAGCGATCCGATATCAGAACTGGTCGCGAGGACCAGAAGGTCTTTGTCACCCGTTATGAGAAATTCAGCCATGCCATCGAGAGCAGTTGCCAGGATGATGTCATCATCAGGATCTCGCACGCGTCGCTCCACTGTTCCGATGACAACAAGATCCGCTCTTTGTCCAAGCATTTGCACAATCAATCGAGCATCCGCTGGATCCACGTATCGCGAAAGGTTCGGCCGGTTGAGAACCACAGATAACTCAGTGAGCTGCTGGTCACTCGTCACGAGTTGAAAAGCACCGGCCCGCCAGAGTTCGATCACGTCGAAAGGATTACCGCGCGGGAAAGCGAATCCGCTGACGATCACGTTGGTGTCGATAACGACTCTAGCTTGCACGCTTCAATGATGTCTTCCGAGCGTGCCGGACTGCATCAACTTCATCAGTTACCAGCGCAAGTGCTTCGATTGGATCGACATCCGCGTTTGCGGCGCGCATCCGGTCGATTTCGCTCCAGGCGTTTGCAGCAGTGAATTCAAGGAACGCCTCAAGTTGATCAGCGCTGATCAACGCGGCATATGGCTTTCCTTTCTTTTCAACGATCACGGGTTCTTTGGTGAAATGAACAGAGCTGATCAGCTCTCCGAAGTTATCGCGGGCGGCCTGGGCAGACATCTTGCGGACCATGGTATCCCTCCAGTTCTTCTGCATTATAGGACGCATTTGTCACCATTACCGCGAATCTGCCATTTTGGGTGGTTAATCGACGGTTAAACGCTCAGCGATTCTCTTTGTCTCTCTAGCAGGTCAACCATGTGGCGAGATGCACCAAAAGTGGCAGCATTCGATATGAAGGTCGCCGTTCGGGTTTGCACTACGATAGCGGCATTGTTATGCTCCGGGCGAGCTCGCGACTCCAATTCATTCGATGAATCCAATGACGTCCGCCGGCGCGCGGGCTGAGGTGAAAAGCCAGCATGCGAACGCGGTTGTCGTTTCTTGTGATCATCCTGGGCGTCGCGGTCGTCGCGGCGGCATGCGGCCGCGCCAGCGATGACGACATCTTGTCCGCGCTCGGAATCACGCCGACGGCGACCTTAAGTGTCGAGCAGATCGCAACTGGGACCGCGGCCGCGATCATCGCGGAACAGACCAGGGCCGCGGCAATGGCAAACATCCAGAGTGGCTCGGGCAGCCCGGTTTCTCTGGCCGCTGCAGGCGATGTAACGCAGGGAAAGACCCAATTCCAGATTCGCTGTTTGAGATGCCATCAACCCGCTGGAACGGGAAGCGCACCGGCGCTGGCGGGACCCGGGAATGTTGCGACAAATTACTCCGATCAAGGAATTATCGACCTGATCCGCGGCGACGACCACGCCTCGCCGCCGGGTCCGCTAAACGAAGTCACAATCTCCGACAGGCAGATGATCAATATTATCGCGTACATCCGAGATCAATCGGAGTAACGTGGAGCACAATTCCGCGGCACGATTGCCGAACCGTTCTACGTCGGATTGCCCACTCGGGCTAGAATGCGACCGAGCCCGGTGGTTGATTCCCGGGGATCGGAGCCTTTTCGCCCTTGGTCGCTTTTCCTGCCATTTCCGCGGTCATTTCATTGGTTTGCGCGGGCGTCATCATCCGGGATGCATTTGCGCGCCCGCGGCCCGACAAGGTTGCCTGGGCGATCGCATTCACGATCTTTGCAATTGCGGCTGGATGTGAAGTCGTTGCCTCGCTCGGCGAATGGACCCCGGCGCTCACCCGCATCTACTACCTCACGGGCGCGGTCTTGGTCGTGGGTTATCTTGCGCTCGGAGAGCTCTATCTCCTGGCGGCGGCGAGGATCCAGCGATTCGCGCCCGGTGTGACGCTACTCGTGACCGCGGTCGCCGCAACCGTCATCCTGAACGCCGATGTCGACTCGACTAAGCTGGCGGACGATGGCTGGGAAGCGCTCGAGCGAGGCGCGGCACTAACCGCACTCGCGATCGGAATCAACTCGGTCGGCACGTTGGTGATCGCGGGCGGACTGGTTTACTCAGCGGTGCGATTCAAGCGCCTTGGAGTGCAGCGAAACCGGATGATCGGTTGCCTGCTGATTGCCCTGGGAACGGTGGCGGTCGCGCTGGGGGGCACTGTCACCAGGCTCGGTCACCGCGAATACCTCTACATCCCCATGGCGATCGGTGTCGGGATCATTTTTGCGGGCTATTTACAGACTCGTCGACCGGACGGTGATGAAAGAGCACACGTGATGTCTGATGCAGCACCGGTCATCAGCTCTCGAGTTCCCGCTCACCAGAATGGCCATCGCCCGGCGCCAGTCACTACGACCAAACCTGATTCTGGGATCGAATTCATTGAGGAGAAGCTGGCCGTTCACAACGACCTGGAGATTTCTGAACTTTGTCGCGCGTGGAGCGTCGAACGACGTGAGATCGATTCGTTCGCACGGGACGAGGCTCGCCGCGCCTGGGCGCTCCGAATGCGACTCTCATTAGCGGCTCAGGGGCGATTTGACGCTTTGCCACTACCGGTCCGGCTTCAACTCACCGAGCTCTATCACGAGGTGCTTTCAACGACATCCACTCGAGCCAGGACGTCCTGAGCGCTACGGGGCTGGAGCCGCCATTGGCATGCTCGGAGGCATTCCCACCTGGAATAGTGACGCGGTGAGTATCACTACTTGTTCGGCGCCGAGATTCTCCGCGTAGTGCTGCATGCCCTCGGTTTCGATCACAGCGTCACCCGCGCGGAGCAGGGTCTGCTCGCCGGCATGCAGGGTCTCAATCTGCCCAGCAGCGTCATCCACGGCAGCCCGATTTACTTGAACTTTGCCGACGATAACGTAGTACGTCAGCTCCCCCGACACGATCGAAGCGAGCCGCGTGCCGGGATGCACGTGGAGCGGCAGTATTGTGCCTGGCTCGATCACGATTCTGGAAAGCTCGAGGTTCTGGTCCAGGGCGGCCGAGGGAATCGCACCCACCAGCACTGTCCGGGTGATGCCATTCAATGCGGCCGGCGTTGCCAGCATTGATCCGCTGCTATCTTGCTTGCCTTGCATTGCGGCGACCGCGATCGCGAGCACGATCCACAGCGCCAGCGTTACTCGAGCTCTCATGGTTGATCTCTCCAGTGCGAAGTCAACGCGTGTAATCATCACGGCTAGAGTGGATGAGCACGTCCCTCGGCCACGAGGCGGCTGAAGAGCTGTTCGAGTTGACCTCGAATCCGCTGGAACCCGGACTCCAGATACGGAAGCGTAAGCCAGCAAATGGCGACACCGAGAAACGCGCCGGACAGTACCCTTGTGCCTGCAGTGCTCTCCCAAAGACCGATCGCCTGGGCTCCTCCGTCGACGACGGCCGGCATGGCGAGAAGTGCGACTTCATAGAGGAATGGCTTCCGAAATCGCCCGCGAAGCGCGGCAAACATGAGGCCAACGATCAGGATCGATCCGTAGATCGCGGCGCATCGTTCGCAACAGGCCATCTTTTCACCGAAGAATGAAAAGCTCCGGTCGGAGCGCTGGTGGCAGAAGAGCCCGTTGTAGGCGTAGAACGGTTGGGCAATCGAGGAGTGGCCCGATGCAGCCAGGGCCGGCGCCAAGAGAAGCGTCATCACATGCACAAACAAAACACTGTTGACAAAGAAGAGCCAGCGTTTGGCGACGCGGTAAATGAGCCGGTCGAAGGCAATGATGATCCGCGTCGACCGTGCTAGGGCCTTAGTCAGCTTCCGATCTGGTATCACGTCGCCGTGGGCTCCGCAAACAGTGGTCCGGCTCATGAGATTCCTTATGCTCGGGCGACAGGGCATCACTCCGGGGAGTCTAGTCGCGGGGCAGCGTCTGGCGAATGGCCCGAAGGTCGCGATCTCAGCGCAAACGCAAGTCGCGTCCTAAAGCCACGGATTGCTAGCCGTGGACCAGGATTCTGACGTTCGCGCTTCCACCGAGGTAAGTGGTGACTAGCATTGCGAGCTCGTCGCAGGCAGAGCGTAGCGCCTCGATTGAGGTCGGCGGCAGCGCTTCGATGCAGAGGAACGCATTGGTCGTGGTTTCAGTGAGCTTGGTGCGGTCGGCTTCCCGCCAGTTCCAACACGAGCAAATGACGCCGATGTCGTCGCGATAGATCACCGCGCCGGGCGGAGGCGGTTCGTTCTCAGAGCCCCCGAGTGGGACAAACGGCTCGTCGCCGGCCGCTCGGGTCAATCGAATCGATCCCTGGATCGCGGCCAGATCCTCGCCACCGCATGGGAGCTGATACTTCAAGGAAACGACGTTGTAGAGATCGACCAAGGGATTGATACCGCGCAATCGACCGCTGACGGCGGAGCGGAGCAGATTCTCGATCGACGATTTGAATTTGGAGGGTTTGACGCCAAACGCCTGGTACGCCTGTCGCCACGGGGCGATCGAATGCAGCAACGGTATTTCCACCTGCTCTAGCTCCTGAGCAGTTTTTTCGATCTGAGCCGCAAGGAGCGCGCCACACAGCTCAACTGATTTGGAGTTGTCCAGACCGCGGACAACGACTGTGCCGATCAAGGCGCGTGGAAAAAGCGTCCAAAAGTTCTCTTCAATGACAAGCGTCACGTTCGTTCATCCCTCGCGTGAGCTCGAGCCGTGCTGCGATTGTCTCAGATGGACGGTACGATCAGCGCGAGGCTCGCGGTGAAACCGTGGACGTAGCTCTGGCTCCCGATCGGGCCAATTTCCCCGGAGCAGAAGAGACCCGCCAGTGGGATGCCGCCCAACTTCTTGTTGATCAAGACCGCGTCATGGTGAGGAGTGCCGAATAGTCCTGCACCACGTCCATTGCAGGTGCAGAGCACCGCCGCGACCGGGGTTCTCCCCGCGAGCTCCAGCCGGGTGTGCTCCAGGTGCAAACTCAGGTCGAGGTCGGCCGTGGCAGCGTCGCGCATCTGGAACTGCACCGTCTGACCAATGCGCGGAACGGTTCCAACGGCGATTGCCCCGCCGCCTTGGTCGATTCCAATTAGGTTTCGAATGAGGAAATCGCCGCGCAGGAACTCGTGACGGTATTCGTCGACGGCGAGACCGATTAGCAGATTTCGTTGTGCCCGCTCGCGGATATCTTCCGGTAAACCGCCGAGCGTTTCGGCCAGCACGTCAATAGATGGACGGTTGGAGATCGTATCGATCCACTGCGCCTGGGTGCCGGTGACTGTCCACGCTTCACCGATGGGATCGCAGCCCTGCGACACGACCGGAATGAGATCGTAGCCGCCGCCGATGGCAAGCCCGACCGCACCATCCGAGTAGAGCTCCCCGTTCAGAAAGATCCAGGTTCGGCGGTCTTCTGGACCGGGCGATGCAAAACCGCCCACGATCGGCGCCCCTGGATAGGCTTTGGAGAGTGCCGCCACGAGTCCGTCGCCGTCGATACGAAACGGATCCGCGAAGAGCAGCCAGCCGCTGACGTCCTCCGGGCGAGCTCCCAAGCGGTGGTTCAGGTCGGCGCCCTCTGGATCCGCGTCGATCATGCCTTGGGTCAATCGAACGGCAGAGAGCGCCGCTCCCGGAATCGAGAGCTTCAACACCGCAAGCGCGGGCTGATTTTCGAGCTCACGGTCCATGCCGACGATGCCCATGCCGGAGCATCCAACCAGGATCGGCGTTCCCGTCTGACGGCGAACTTCCTGGAGGATTTCGGCGAAACCCGCGGAATGGTGATAACTGGCGAACAGGAGAACCGCATCGGCGGAGACGCCGGCTAGCGTAGAGAGGGCGCGTGGCAGCGCGATGCGCCAATCGGGGTCGTTGGTAATGGCCGCTCGAGCCGCGGGTGCAATCGTAATCATGTCTCCCTGATTCTCGGAACCGATGATTGGCAGTCGCTAGATGGAGCCAACGGTCAGCCGGCGAAAACCGCCCATTCATGAGCGCGCTCGTTGCCAATTTGTCTCTCGTTGCCGGCAAGGAGAAACTTGCGCTCGATCAGCGTCAACACCGCCACCCCGAGCGTCAGCTCATCCAGCGCCACATGGTAGCTCAGTTCGCCGTATGACTTCGGGCCCGAGCGCAGAACCGTAACGATCATCGCCTCGGGCGCACCGAGGTCGTCGATCGCAACGGCGCATTCAGGATTGAGCGACAAAGGCGTTCCAGGCCGCGGCAGTTGATCTCGCAAGACCCTCAAGGCGTCGGTACGCTCGTGCGCGGCCCGGAGCAAGATTGCAGGATCAAGCGGCACCGGTTCAGCATGGGTCGGCTTGCCGACGCCCGCTTCGAAGACAAAGAGTCCGGGCTCCTCGCTGATCGCCTGGGCCAGAGCCTCGATCGATTGTTCTTCGACACAGCGTGTCAGGTCGGCACGGGTGACCCATCCCTGATCGAGCAAGATCTCACCGAGCGGCCGCTTGTCTCCGGATTCAGATTGAAGGTGAAGTGCTTCGAGCAGTCTTGGCGTTTCGAGCAATCCCTGACGGATTAGCATGCGACCTAGCCGGATCGTAATATCTGTCGAGCTAATCAGCAGGATTCGGCCCTCTTCGAAATAGAGGTTCACTTCCTGGCCGCCGGCTTTGACGACGAGCCGCCCGGTGCGTCCTCGCCGCGTGAAGATGTCGATCAAGTCAGCGACACCGATATCGCTGAGCTCCCCGATTGTTGACACAGTGCCCGACTCCCGTCGAGTAGCGAAAAACTCAGGAACGGATCGCGGCCGAGATTCGGGCGCGCCCGAAGCGTTCCAGTGTCAACACTAGGTTCTCCCTAACGCCCGAACAAGCGAGCCAGACCACCGGATGGTCCTAACGAGCTATCGCGCGTGCCGGCGAGCTCGTGCTGATTAGGACCGGGGTCCCGGTGGAAATGAAGACGCACAGCCAAATGGTCTCCTAAGGTTGAGGTATTCGCGGGCGCTTCGCACTGCTCAATCGGTACAGATGATGACGGCGATTCCATACGAGCCCGTCGAATGGAGCTTCGGCGAAGGTCGATGCCATCCAAGGTGGCTGAGCTAGAACATAAACCTGAATGGAGTAACTCGATGAAACAGCGACTGGACGCCATCCGCGCTGCAGGGAACAAAAGAGGCGGCGGACGTCCGCCCGTTTGGGCTGCCATCGGCCTAACCCTGCTGCTCGCCGCCGCGGCGATCGTTGGCGTTCTCAGCCTTTCCGCCTCGCTCGACGAGAAGCGCGACGCTGCATCACTGGCTCAAGAGATCAGTGTTCTGGTCAACTCTGTCTACGGCTCACATGCGGCAACGATCGGCTCGACACCTGGCTCGGAGTTGAGAGCCGCCGCGGCCATCGTTCACCTCGATTCCGCGGTTGTCGCGCTGGGCGAACTTGACTCCAGCACAGAAACCCAGAACTTGATTACTGCATTTGGGTTGCTCAAACAAATCGTACTCGACAACGAACAAGGTATCTTGACAGGCCAACTAACCGCTCCGCAAGCGGAAGCCGCTGCCATCGAGGGCAACCGGGCCGTTATCGAGGCCGCGGTAGTCGCCAGCAGCTCGATCAGGCAGTCAGCGGTCACGACCGAGCGCTTATTCCAGGTCTTGATTATCGGCCTGTTCGTGCTCGCCGGAGCTTCGGTCGTTGGACTCGTCCTTTCAGCCAACTCCCAGCGAAAATCGGCGAGATCGGAGCGTGCTCAACTCGAAAATCGCTTCCGGGCAATGCTGCAGAACGGCGGGGATGTCATTTCCCTGCTCGATCGAAACGGAAACGTGCAGGCTCAGACGTCGTCCATGTTGCGATTGCTTGGCCGGAGCGATTTTTGGCTGACGGGCCGCGCATTCGGTGAGATCGTTCACCTCGACGAGCGCCCGCAACTAAACGAACTGATCCAACGCGCAATTCAGCATCCCGGCGAAACGGTTCAGAACCGGCTCCGGCTTTCACACGGCGATGGAAGCTACCGATGGTTCGAGGTTCTGGCCGTCGATCTGCTTAATCAATCAGAAGTCGACGGTGTGCTATTGACTTGCCGCCTGGAGGACGAGGCGAACCGAGTTGCTCCCGCAAAGGCGTTGGCTGGCCCTACTCTCGTGCAGCACCCGGTCAGTAGGCTTCTGTCCGAGCCGTTTTTCCGCGATCGGCTGCAGCACGCTCTGGTTCGTTCCGCACGAAAGGACGAGCCGGTTTCGTTGTTGGTCATCGACCTTGGTCCGAAGGAAGCCCTGAACAGCCTTTCGGACGATGCGCGCGCGGCCGTTCTGCGAACCATCGCGGGCCGGATTGCGCGCTCGATTCGCGGTGAGGACTCCGCGGCTCACCTAGACGGTTATGAGCTGGCAATTGTTCTGGAAGATGCCGATATCGATCGGGCGCGTAATGTGGCCAGTCGCGTGACGGAGCAGATCCAAACGCCTGTTTCGCATCTGAACGGTCAGGTCAAGCTGTCAGCTCACATTGGGATCGCGGTCAAATCCGACCCGCGCGACAATGTGGAAACGATGTTGCTGGATGCACGGGCATCGCTGCGTGGAAGCGTGGCCACGGTGAATGTCGAGAGCCAGCATCACGAACGCAAGGATATCGATGTCGTTGTTTCCGTGGTAGCCACCAACGGATCGACTCCAAAGCCCGACTCTTTCGCCGCGCTTGCGGTTTCCGGCGGCAGCTTGAACGAGCGAATCGCGATTGCGCTGAAGTCCGAGCCACCGGCGATCGAACAGAGGCCAATTGAAGTGACCGACGATCGCGTGTTCGATCCGGCTCAATTTGAGATTCAGTTCTTACCGGTGCTTGCTCTCCAAACAGGCGAAATTGTGGAGATCGAGGCGGTTGCCCGCTGGCGACAGCCGCACCGCGGTCTTGTCGCGATCGAAGCATCCGGCATGGCCGATTTTGTGACGCCATGGGTCTTTGAACGCGCCTGCGTGGTCGCGCGGTCGCTTCCGCCGACGCGCTCGGGCCGGCGGGTCCGTGTGAGTATGAACATCACGTCCGCCACGCCGCTTGACGAGGTGCTGGTCGACGGGGTCGCCGGAGTGCTGCTGACGACCGGTGTCGATCCCGCGGGGATTCAACTGGAAATCCCCGTGCGGATGCTCGATGAAGACGATCCGACCTACGAGACCGCGATCTCGGTAGTGAAACAGCTTCGTGACCTTGGGATTTGCCTCGCGATCGACGGCACGGGAGCGGATATCGATCGACTGCCCGATATCGCCAACATCCCGGTCAGCGCGGTGAAGATCGACCGATCCGTTGTGTCACTACTCGATCGTTCGGCGGATCGGCGGGCGCTCGTGCGCGAGATCGTGGAGCGCGCGCAGCCATTCAATGTGTCGGTGACGGGAACCGGGGTCGAGACCCTGGAGCAGGCGGAGCGACTCTGGGATTTGGGCGCGGATCAGGGCCAAGGCCCGCTCTTCTTCCGCCTGGTGACCGAGGAGCAGCTCCATGCGCTGTTCACGACCGAAGGCGCAATGGCGGCGGCGGATTAGCTCCAAGCTCGAAGCTCCAAGCTCCAAGCTCCAAGCTCCAAGCTCCAAGCTCCAAGCAAAGTCTATGTCGTTTGGGATACAGTGATTCAAGGCGGGCGGCTGGTTTCGCCAGCCGGTTGTAGTCGTGCAATTTATTTATTCCGCCAATGCTTTCGGACGGACGCGATGAATCGCGCGGCTACATTTCTTCTAAAGAACGGTTTACTTACGAAATTCAGGTAAGCTTGCTTGGGGCTTGGGGCTTGCTGCTTGCGGCTTGGGGCTCGGGGCTCGGGGCTTGCAGCTCGAGGCTCAAGCCTAATAGGCTGGGACGTAGTCTGGATCGATAGGGCGGATGCCGCCTTCGGGTGGTGAGAAGCCACGGGCGGCAAGGTGATCGACGACCTCCTGGATCACGTCGTCCGGTGTCGAAGCGCCCGCGGTCACTCCGACCGTATGTGCCGAGGATAGCCACTCCTCCTGAATATCTTCAGGGCGTTCAATGTGATGGCTGGTTACGCCCATTGCGGCGCCGACTTCTGCCAACCGTGCGGTGTTGCTGCTCTTTTTGCCGCCAATTGCAAGGATCAGGTCGCAATGGTCGCGCTCGACCAGCCGCTTGAGCGCATTCTGCCGCTCGCTGGTCGGTTCGCAGATCGTGTTGCAGAGTCGGAACTCTCCGCCTTCCGGCACGACCATCGATTGCAGCTCGCCCGCGAACTTCATCAGTTCGTCGATGTTTTTGGTGGTTTGGCTGACGACGGCGACTTTGCGAGGCGGGGAGATCTTGCCTTCGCCTTTTTCACCGCGGCGGCAATTCCAAGGCAGGTCCGCGATCTTCTTGGCCGAGATGGCCTTCGATGTCGCCGCCCATTCGATCACGCTCTTGACTTCGGGATGATAGGAGTCGCCGTAGACGACCAGGAAGTAGCCCTGGCGGACGAGCTTCTGGGCGAGCCGCTGAACCTTGGTCACGAGCGGACAGGTGGTGTCGATCAGCTCGACATTGGCGGCGGTCGCCTCGAGTGCGAGGTGCGGCCCCATACCGTGGGCGGTAATTGCAACCCGTTGGAAACCGCGAGTGACGGCCTCATCGACCGAGGCCGCGCCTTCGACGCCCTTGGTGCGCAGGCGGGCAACGACCTGTGGGTTGTGGATGATGTCGCCGACGGGAGCCACTGGGCCACTCTTGCCGGCCGCATCTTCGATGATATCGAGCGCCCGGCGAACGCCCCAGCAGTAGCCGAGCTCATCGGCCACGACGACCCGCTTGTTGGCGGTCAATTCGGTCGACGGCGCGGTCAGCATTGCATTGACCATTAGTTTCCTCGAACGGGACGGCGGCGTGCTCGCGGGCCCGAATTGCTTCCATATGCTTGGACGAAATGCGATTGCAATCGCCAATGTGAAAGTATAGCCGCTCGCTCCCGGCGCTTCGTTTGGCTTGCGTTCTTGGACGTTGAGACGCTACAGACTGAACTAAGGTCACGAGCGGTTAGTACTGAACGAGCTCTTTGCCGTCCGCTTCGATCTTGTCGGTGTCGAGCGTGCCGACCATGCTTGCCGGCAATTCCTCTGGAACGGTGATGGTGTTTGGGTCGCCATCACTGACATAAAGGAATTCTGGATCGTTTTCAAAGACCGAAAACCAGTAGCCGCTTCCGCGACCGTCGATCCCGAGGTCCTCATCAAAGGCCTGAATTCGCGCGATGAAGACGGGATCGTACTCGGTGCTCACGGGGGATTCGGTTGGCGCATCACCGACCATGAGACAGCCGATGATTTTGTAGCCGGCGCCATCCCACTCAAATCCTTCTCGTAGCCAGGCTCGCTGTTGCTGTTTCGTTTCGAGATCCGGGTAATTGCCAAAGGGCATTGCCAATATGTCCGGCTCGATTCGCGAGTCGAATTCCTTCAGTGCCAAGAACGCGCCCGCTAGCTCGGCCCGAAATGTGCCATCGTCCTGTTTCAACAAGTCGGTGTGATTAAGTGTGTGGTTGCCGATCTCATACTCGTTGTCCAGCAACCACTTGAGCTTCTGCTCGCAATACGGGAGTTGATCGTCATCTCGGGAACCGTCGACCGACCATCCAAAACAGAACTGGCCCTGGGGCAGAACAGCGAAAAACCCCCCTCGCCCAAAATCTGGATGCCGCGCGTAAAACGCTTCCATGATTCCAACCGCGGAATCCGGGTCGATCTCAACTGAGCCATCATCCTGGACGAGATAGCGAAATTGACCGGTCGTGGAATCGTCGAAAGTCAATACGACGGGACGCTTGCCAGCAGGCGCCGCGATTCGATTCAGAACCAAATCCCGCAGTGGAATGACATAGAAATCACGTTCGTAAAGCCATTCCAGATCAGCTCTGAAGTCGTCAGCGGTGCGCACGAATTGTTCTTCATCATCTTCGTTCGTTGTGATGGTGTGGTACTCGAGCACGGGAATCATCCCCATCTCGTTCGGCTTGAATTCCTCGAGCTGATCGGCGTTCAACTTGACGCCGGTGACCAAGCCGGCCGCAGTCGTGGTTTCCTCGGTTGGCTCGGGTTCGTCGGTCGGAACGACCTCCGTTGCCGGTTCGGTATCGGCGTTCTCGAGCTCTTTGGATTCGGTCACTGTCGGAACGGGTTCTGAGGTCGCCGTACTTTCGATCCCAGCATTGATCTGGGCAATGAGCTCAGGCGGGGCGGTGCCTTCGATCCATTGAATTTGGGCTCCGCCGCCGCCGCCACAATTCGTCAGGAGGAAGCAAAGGAGCGCGACCGGAGCGAATAGCCGGAGACGCTTCGGCCAACGACGCTGCGATATCGGCGAACCCACGGTTGGCGACCTCCTAGAACCCGGCCGGCAGCCCCACGTCAATCCTCGAAGAAACCGGGGTGGGGCAGAACAGGGTCGTGCCAGTTAGGCGAGTATAGGATAGCGCGTGACATCGAGACGAAAACCCGAGATGCCTGAACTACGGTTCGCCTAGCTCAAATCCGGGTCCAGCAACAGGTCCAACTCCGCGAGCGATTCGACCTCGTGGTCAGGGCGCGCGGCGGGATGCGACCAGGGTAAGCCGGTGCGATTGATCCAAACAGCACGAATTCCCATTTGATTGGCGCCGGCGATGTCGAATTCCGGTGAATCGCCGATGACGATCGCGTGGCTCTCAGTCGCGCCGCCAAGGCGGAGTGCCTCACGGAAAATCGCACGATCCGGCTTTGCCGATCCGAACTCGCCGGAGATCAGCACGAAGTCGACGTGTGCATCCAGTTGGAGCAGCTCGACTTTTGCCCGCTGTACATCGGCTGGACCGTTCGTGATCAACCCGATTTTGCGTTCTGGGCGAGCCTTCCTGGCATGCAACAGCAGATCGTGCGCGTCCGGAAAGAGCGCAAGACCGTGGAATCGGTTGGTTTGATACCAGCGGCGTGACCGGGCAGCGTATTCCGGTTCGTGGATTCCGAATCGGGAGAGCAATTCAGCAAAATGATCAGCGCCGTGAGGGCGGATCCTGATCGATTCCGCGATGATCGAGTCGAGATCGGCGGCGTCGGCGCCGGCCGCGGTAAAGGCGAGCTCGAAGGCAATCCGTAGGCGTTGCGCTCGAGCGCCCGCGTAATCGCAGAGGGTATCGTCGAGATCGAAGAGGATGAGATCGAGGGTCACGGAGCTCAGTCTCACAGTCGAGGTCGAGTTTCGCGGCAAGCCTAGGTGGGGCACACTCCACCGTCAAGCGAGGTGACAGGTCAGCTGTTTGAAGTCCTGCCTTGGGCACATCCAATGAGCTATGTTCTTTGGCTCCGATGGACTAGGACCACCCGAAATTAAGCGTGCTATGGTACTAAAGTGTGATTCGCGGATGTCGCAGCATGCAGCCAAAGCTGTAGGTTCAACGTAGGTTGATACACACTAGATCGCACAAGCGGCGATCTCGATGGAGGATCAGGTTGCTGAACACGACTGGATTAGAGGATCACAATGGAAGAATCGACACTACATGTTGCAGCAGATGACTATATCGCCGTGGATGCGTTCAAGATCGAATCGTGCGGAAGTGCCCTTCCGCATATCGCGTTCAAACTCCGGGATCAGCGCTCGCGAATCATTGCTAACTGGGCGCTGAGAGTCGCAACGCTTCCTGCATTTCGCGCGATGCCTGGTCTTGCGCTGCACGATGTTCAACGACACATTCCGGAAGTGCTTGAGAGCGCGCTCATCGCAATCTCCACATCGGATCCGACCATGGATCCCGGTTCGCTCGAGCGGGCGGTTGAATTGGCGGGTGCGCATGGGCGCGCGAGGTTGCTCGACGATTTCACGGTCGGGGATGTATTGTCGGAGTTCAACGCGCTCAGTCGAGAGGTTTGGTCCGCATTCTGGAGAGTGATCGATCTCGACCATGAATTAATCGAGATCGTACGTGAGTTCGGTTCGCGACTCAGTGAGACGTTTGACGCAATCGGTATCGCCGCGGCCGAGGCGTGGTCAGAGGCCAAGTTAGCCGGGGCACGGACGTGATGGCAGATATGAGCTTCGATGTACCGATATCACCGCCCAGGGAAGGAGTCTCCGGGGATCATAGCGAGGGAAAGAATGCAAGCGTACTGATTGTCGAGGACCAGCAAGCGATCGCTGAACTGTTGCTCGATGTTCTCAGCGATGCGGGCTTCTCGACGACTCGCGCGCCATCTGCTCTCACCGCGGCGGAGAACGCACAGAGGTTGCTGCCTGATGTCATCCTCCTGGACGTCATGATGCCGGATCGGAACGGATGGGAAGTGCTCGATGAGCTCCGCTCCAATCAGGCCACGAAACAGATTCCGGTGGTTATTATTTCGGCAGTCTACGATCGCACTGGACTTCATTCGATGCCGGCCGGCGGGCCGATCCGCTTTGCCGCGAAGCCGTTCGATATCGCCGATCTCGTCTCCACCGTGATCGATCTGACGAAGTAACCTTCAAATTTCGGAGTTATCAGTCGTCGCCAACCCCTAACTGAGCTTCTCTGCGGTTGACCTCATCCCAGCCCAAGAGAACACACCGCGCTCGGACTCCTGGTTAGTGAGATTCTCACCTCTATGGGTGACGACTTCACAAATGCACGTCCAGGCCTTGCGCGGATCGAAACAATACGCATAATGGGTCGAACGACCCAATTGCGATTCAGGCGTTCGGTCAGAAGCCGGTATCCGGTCTTGCGTTCCCGTTTCCAGTGCGAATCCCAACGTCAGTCGCCTTTTCCCCAACGAAAGGAGGCCACGTCCACAAGTAACCGAAATCCCAGCACCTGCTGGCGGGCGTATCCCGTCGCACCGTCGGCCAACGGCCGCCTCAGACGGGGCCTTCGCACAGTGACGTACGACCACGGAGGAGAGTTCATGACTGGTCATGACAATGAGCTCATGCTACTCGGCGATGTTGTTCGCGGCCGCATTTCCCGGCGCGCGTTGCTTGCTCGTGGAGCCGCGTTGGGGCTGAGCGCACCGGCAATAGCCGCGCTGGTCAGCACACATGCGCATTCCGCGGTCGCGCAAACGGCCCCCGCCGGTGAAGTGGTGTGGGCGCTGGAATCGGCGCCACCGAACGTGGCCCCGTTCGGCGCCATTTCTCAGGCCCAGGGGTGGGCCAAAGAATTCATGTACGACTCGCTGCTGGAGTGGGATCGCGACCTGATCATCCAGCCATCGCTTGCCGAATCCTACGAAACGCCGGACGACACGTCATACATCTTCCATCTTCGCAAAGGCGTGCTTTTCCACGACGGGGTGGAAATGAAGGCCGCGGATGTGAAGTACTCGCTCGAGCTGGCGAAAGAACCACCTCCGCCCGGCGGACCGGTGCCGTTCCTTGGGAACATCGGGACGGTCGAAGTCGTCGACGATTACACGGTCAAGGTCACAATGACCAAGGTTGATCCAACGATCCCTGGATTCCTGGCCTGGGGTCACTACACCCCGATCGTCCCGGCCGGAATCTACGATCGATTGAATGTCCTCAGTGAGGGCATTGGGACCGGACCATTCAAGTTGGTCGAGTATGTCCAGGACGACGTCATCGTCTACGAGGCGAATCCGGCCTATTGGAAACCGGGTGTTCCCTGCGTTTCAAAGATCACTCTGAAGTCGTTGACCGACGAGGAATCTCGCAAAGCGTCGCTACGCTCAGGCGAGATCGACGGCGGCACTTTCGGGTCGGACTCAGTGCTGACGCTCGAAAGCGACGAGAACCTGGAAGTGCTCCGTGGGTTGACTTCAGCGCCACGCGTCATCCACTTCAACACGGTCAACGAGGTTCCCTGGAGAGACGTAAAGGTCCGTCAGGCGATCAACAAGTGCGTCGACCGGCAGGAGATCATTGACAAGGTCTATGGCGGCAATGCTGAATTGACCAACGCCATACCACCGGGATATGGCGACTATCCGCTTCCCGCGGAGCGTCTGGCTGAGCTGTATGCGGTAGATGTCCCGGGTGCGCAAGCGCTGATGACGGAGGCCGGTTTGGCCGACGGGTTCGCGGTCACACTTCAGGCAATCTCAGCGCCGCGTGAATACACGCAGATCGCGGAGATCGTGGCCGAAGCGCTGAAGCAGATCAACATTGACGTCACGGTCGAGCCGCTCGAGATCGGGACCTTCGCCGAGAACATCGGCAACGGCGCCTTTGAATGGGCGTCGACTGCCCGCGGAATGCGAGGCGACCCTTCCGGGTATGTGATTGACTTCCGCTCTGGCACGGGACTCAATGTCGCGTGGTTCGGCGAAGGCTGGAAGAACGACGAGATCGACCAAATCTACGATCTCGCGCTGACAACGGTCGATCAATCGGCACGACCGGCTCTGTACCAACGGATTCAAGAGATCATCGCGGCCGAAGTAGCAAATCTCTATACCGTTCAGCCGTACAAGTATCACGTGGTGAACAAGCGGCTAACGGGCATGTTCGTCTACTTCGGCAACAGCAATGTGGGACTTCGCACGGCTTGCGTCGCGGCCGGGTAACGATTGCTCCAGACCTTGCGGAGTTCATGTGAGAGGCGTGGTGACCTAGTGGTCACCGCGCCTCGCGTGGCATTCATCGCCGTTGGTCCGCGCCGAGCATCCAACGGGGGAGCACGCATCGTTGCTTAGGTACATTCTTAGACGCCTGCTGATGCTGATCCCGACACTCGTCGGGATGAGCCTCTTGATCTTCCTGATGCTACGCCTACTCCCTGGCGACATCGTCGATATCATCGTCGGCGCAGATTCCCAGGCGGATTCGGCCTCGCGCGCCAAGCTGCGTGAGGCCATGGGACTCAACGACCCAATCCCGGTGCAGTATTTTAAGTGGCTCGGCGATATCGTGCAGGGGGATCCTGGAACGTCGCTTCGTTCCGGGAAACCCGTCTCGGAAATGATGAGCCGGGCCTTCCCGATTACCGTTGAACTGGCGCTGCTGGCGATAGTCATGGCGACAATTGTGGCCGTGCCGCTCGGCGTCGTCTCAGCTGTTCGTCGCGAAACCGTGTTCGATTTCTCGGCCAGAGTCGGCGGACTCATCGGACTTTCACTGCCCAGTTTCTGGATCGCAACGTTGATCTTGCTCTTTACCTCGACCAAACTTGGATGGACACCGTCGATCAGATTCAAGCCGATCACCCAGGACCCAATCGGGAATCTGCAACAGATGGCGCTGCCAGCCTTTGCGATTGCCGTTCAGCTTATGGCGATCATTATGCGTATGACGCGGGCAACCATGCTCGAGGTGCTCGGTCAGGATTATGTGCGAACGGCCCGAGCCAAAGGGCTTCGGAACAACATCGTCGTCTATCGACACGCGCTCCGGAATGCGTTGATTCCGGTGATTACCGTGATCGGTTTTCAACTCGGTACATTGATGGGCTCGTCGGCGATTATTGAGGTGATCTTCGGACTCAATGGAATGGGCAACACCCTGCTGCAGGCCATTTTCAACCGGGACTACCCGCTTGTTCAGGCCGCCACGCTCTATCTCGCGGTGGTCTTCGTGTTGATAAATTTGACCATTGACGTTCTTTATGTCTATCTCGATCCACGGATTAAGCAGGGATGACGGAACCAATGGTCTACAGGACGCTCGCGGACGGCCGAGCGGCCCGCGTACATCAGCCGTGGTGGCGTCTACCAAAACGCTGGCGGAATCCAATTGGCATCGCCGGCGCACTAATCGTGATCGCCACCATTCTGGTCGCGATCTTCGCGCCGTTGATCGCGCCCTATTCGCCCGACTCGCAAGACGCAAAACGGCTACTCGATCCCAGCTGGGACAACCTGATGGGAACAGACGAGCTCGGCCGGGATACCTTTTCCAGGATCGTCTACGGTTCGCGGGTTTCGCTCCAGGTTGGAATCATCGCGGTGGTAATCGCGCTGGTCGCAGGAGGACTGCTTGGAATCATTGCCGGGTACTTCAGCGGCCGGATCGATGCCTGGTTGATGCGCGTGGTCGACATCATGTTCGCGTTTCCCGGACTAGTGCTGGCGATCGTGATTTCTGGACTGCTTGGCGCGAGCCGGACGAATGCAATGATCGCGATCGGCGTCATCTATGCGCCAGCGTTTGCCCGGGTCGTACGCGGCGCGGTGCTGGCGGTCATGAGCGAGCCCTATCTGGAAGCGGGCCGGGTCGTTGGGTTGAGCAACTGGCGGATGATCCGATTGCACGTGCTGCCGAACATCATGGCGCCGCTGATCGTGATGACGACCGTGTACCTATCGAGCGCGATTCTGTCCGAAGCGGCCCTGAGTTTCCTCGGATTGGGATCGCAACCGCCGCAACCATCGTGGGGCGGCATGTTGAATACCTCCAGGACTTATATGGAGCTTTCGCCGTGGATGGCCATCTTCCCTGGGTTTGCGATCATGCTCGTCGTGCTCGGTTTCAACTTCCTCGGCGACGGGTTGCGTGATGTGCTCGATCCGCGATTGCAGGAACGGTAATACCGCGGTTAGCAGGCATTCGATCTCATTTGAAGGAAGGAAGGCGACATGGTCGATCAGTTTCGGGCCGGTGTCGGGCGCTGCGATATCACGCCGCCGCTGAACGCACCTCACGCGAGCTGGGGGGCCCAAGTCCACGTGCTTCCGGACGGTGTTGAATCCGCGCTGTGGGCGACGGCGTTGGTCGTGGATGACGGCACCACAACCGCGGCCTGGATCGACCTGGACATCGTGATCATCACTCGCAAGGAAAATGATGCCATCCGGGAGTCGGTTGGGGCCGCGCTCGGCATTCCGCCGACAAGTGTCCGCGTCAGCGTCACGCACAATCACGCCGGACCACCACCGAGCGCTTGGAACTGGGCCAAGCAAGGACAGGCAGCGCTCGAGGGGTATTTTGCGATGCTCCCCGAGTATGCGGCCGGCGCGGCCTTGATGGCGCTCGGGTCGCTCCGGCCGGCGAGAATCGCGGCCGGTTCCGGCTCGAGCAGGGTCGCGGTCAACCGCCGCGAGACCGCACCGGACGGCCGCACCATCACCGGCTGCGATTTCGACGGCGTGATCGACCCCGAGGTCTTTGTCGCCCGGATCGACGGTGTCGATGAGCGGCCGATTGCCGCGATCGTTGGCTACACCATGCATCCGACAACACTCGGTCCCAGCAATCGGCTGATCAGTCCCGATTGGCCAGGACATATGAAACGAACCGTCGAGTCCCTGACCGGCGCAACTTGCCTCTTCGCGCAGGGTTCGACCGGAGATGTCGGTCCAGGACGAGAAGGATTTTCCGATCGCGTGGGCGTCATAAAGAAACTCGGCGCGATGGTAGGATGCGAAGCAGTCCGGGTTTATCTCGGTCTTGAGCTGCCGGCGAAGCGATATCGGCACGACCGGGTGCAAGAGTCCGGCGCGCCGCTCAGCTTGTGGGTGGGCGAAGAGGTGGCGGAGCAGCCGGTTTATGTCAACGTCTGTTCGAGCTACATCAATCTACCGTTGCTGGAACAACCGCCCATAGCCGAGGCTCAGGCCGCGGTTGACGCTGCCCAGGCGAACCTTGATAAGCAAAAGGCCGCAGGGGCTCCGGCGAAAGAGATCGAAGCCGCGACATTCGTCACCAAACGCGCAAACATGTCACTCTCGAGGGCAGCCACGTACGGCGGACGAACAGAGGCGGAGATCGAGCTTCACCTTCTGAAAATCGGACCGGTCGTGATCGCCGGCACCGAGGGCGAGCCGTTCTGCGAGATCGGGATGGCGATCAAGAAGCGCTCTCCCTTCCCCGCGACCTGGTTTGGCGGCTACACGAGCGGATGGGCGGGATACATCCCGACCGCGTGCGGGTACTCGCGACGAGGTTATGAGGTCGACATCTCGCCTTTCGCGCCCGAGGCCGAGCAGACGCTGGTTGATGGCGCGGTCGCCGCGCTTAATGATCTTGCTCGGTCGCGAGATTGATGGGAACGACGAAGGTCGACACGGCGGTCGACCCCTACAAACGAGGGCGGCGTCTTTACGCGACGAGCTCGCGGCCCTCTTCGACGGAGAGGTATTCGCCGTGGTCGATGATCGCCTTGAGGTGACGCGCCGCGCTCCAAAGATCGAGGTAGGACGTATAAAGCGGGATCGGAGCGAGGCGGACAACATCCGGCGGTCGGAAATCAGGAATCACACCACGAGCTTTGAGCGCCCTTGCGATCCGCGGTCCCGCGTCATGCTCGACGGCGACATGGCTGCCGCGCCGTTCCGCCGCCCGGGGTGTGCCGATTCGATATCCGTACGATTCTGCAGTCAGTTGCATTGATTCAAGCAGTTCCATGAGGTAGGCGGTTTGTGCTGAGGACTTGGATCGGATCCGTTCGATCCCTGCCTCGGCAAAGATCCTGAGCGATCCGAGCAGGGCGACCGCGCCAAGTACCGGCGGCGTGCCGATCTGCCAGGCGCCTGCGCCGGTCGCTCCCTGCCAGGTGTGCAGCATGTCGAACTGGCGTTGCTTGTCGTACCCCCACCAACCTGCCAGACCGGGCCGGCGGCCGTGATGGCGACGATTCACATAGAGCGCGCCGACCGCGCCGGGACCGGCGTTCAGGTACTTGTAGGTGCACCAAAAGGCAAAATCGACGCCCCAGTCATCAAATCGGTGCGGTACGACCCCGACGGAATGGGCACAATCGAATCCAATAAGAATGCCGCGATCGTGAGCGGCCTCAGTCAGTCTTTGGATGTCCAAGAGCTGGCCCGAGCGATAGAGCACCGACGGCAGAATGACCAGCGCGACCTCGCGGGTCATCGCATCGATCACGTCATCCTCGGAGAGGGTGCGGCCGTCTCGACTGGGAACAAGCACCAAATCGGCCTGTTCATCCCCGCCGGCGAGCGCGATCTGGCTTTGCAGCGCATAGACGTCTGACGGGAAATCCAATCTTCCGGCGATGATCTTCCGGCACGTGCCGGCCGGATCGTAGAAGGCCGCTACCAGATTGTGGAGATTGACGGTGGTGCCGCCGGTGACGACCACCTCATCGGCCTCGGCCCCAACTAACGGCGCAAGCAAAGCGCCGAGCCGCTCGCCGATTGTGAACCAGTCCGGATCCGCTTTCATCCAACCGTCGATGCCAAGGCGCTTCCAGTCTTCGAGCGACGACAGGACGGCCGCTTCCGCGTCCTTGGAGAGAAGCCCCAATGAATTCCCATCGAGATAGATCGCGTTCTCGGGCAGGTAAAAGCGCTGGCGAAAAGCCGCGAGCCCATCAGTGGCGTCAAGCTCGCGAGCGTAGGATTCGCAGGTTCGATCGACGGGCACGGAGTGTTCTCCAGCACGATCAGCGATCTCTCAATGTGAGATGCCGCATCTTATCATCGAGTGGTTGTCGGAGGCTGGTCGTCGCTTCGCGACTCCCGTGGGAGGGCACAGGTGTCGGGTGCCATATGGTTGTCACCTTGGCACTGCCATGTGA
>CAYJPA010000062.1:0-36246 GCA_964371945.1 uncultured Sphaerobacteraceae bacterium
ACCTGGAGGCACGGCTGGCCACGCTCCCTCGCATCGGACACACGAACAACCCAGTTTCGGAGGCCGCCTAACCTACCACGTTATTGTGAACTGGACCACTTAGGTTTATGGACGTTGCCGAATTGCTTCGGTAGCCGCGTACTCGTTCTCATCCCTGGAAGGGATTCGTGGGCGTAGCCCGGTCAATTTATTGCCGGGCGGGGAACCGGCTCACCGATCTTTTTTGCAGCCTCCATCGACCCGGACAAGCTTGAAGCTTGTAACTTGTAGCTCAGATCGAGTAATTCAACGCGGGCTGCTGCGAATGTTTGCGCTCGACCAGCGTGGCGAGCGAAATCGACTTCAACAGGTCGATCGATTGCTCCTGCAGCTCGTGCCACACCTCGTGCACGGGATCGCTTTCTTCCGGTCCCGTCAAATGGGGATGAGCCCGGCGATCGAAACCATCCAGAATCACGATCACGTCCCACAGGCTGATCTCGGTTGGCTCCCGTACCAGTTCGTGACCGCCAAGCGGTCCGCGCGTGCTCTTCACCACCCCCGCGCGGCCGAGCGCGCTCAGCACCTGATGCAGGTATGCCTCGGAGATGCCCTGCCGGGCGGCGATGTCTTTGCTCTGGATCGGACCCTGCCCGTAATAGAGCGCAAGGTCAAACAGCGCCCGGACGCCGTAATCCGCCTTGCTTGAGACGCGCATTTAAAACCTCATTCATGCTTCCGGAGCGAAATCCGTCGAGATCGATCGTTACATACTGGTACCCTGCCGCACGCACGCCGGCCACGATCTCATCCCTGCGTTCGAGCAGCTCGGAGATCAACTCGAGCGGAAATTCGAGCCGCGCCACGGTGTCGTGGTGCCGGACTCGAAAGCCCCGGTATCCAAGGCCGCGCAGGAACGTCTCAGCCGTGGAAACTTGCCTGAGCTTCTCCACGGTGATCGGATCGCCATAGGCGAACCGCGACGAAAGACAAGCGGCAGCGGGCTTATCCCAGGTGGGCAGGCCAAATTCCCGCGAAATCTCGCGAACTTCCGCCTTCGATAACCCCACCTCGAGCAGCGGGCTTCGAACTCCCAGTTCCTTCGAGGCGCGCATTCCGGGCCGGAAATCGCCGACATCGTCCGCGTTCGAGCCATCGATTACTTCCGAGAAGCCCTCGATCTCCGCGGCACGCTTCAGTTTCGTGTACAGCTCGGTCTTGCAGAAGAAGCAGCGCTGATGGCTGTTGCTCGCGTACCGCGGATCGGTCAGCTCCATCGTATCGATCTGAATGTGGCGAACGCCGATCTTCTTTGCCAGTTCGACGGCGTCTGCCATCTCTTCCGGCGCGTATGAACCGGAAAGACCGGTCGCGGCGACCGAGTGCTCACCAAGAACATCGAATGCCACCTTCATGAGAAGCGTACTGTCAACGCCCCCGGAGAAAGCGACCATAACCGAGTCCATCGCGCCAAGAATGCTCTTGAGCTCGTCCAGCTTGGCTGTTGTTGAGGCTTGCACCGTGGGATTCCTACCAATCAACGAAAGAGCGCGACCGCGTCGTGGCGGTGCAGATTGTGCACGTCGATCCTAGCAGTCGAAGATCGGCTTCCGCAACCAAATGCTCGGGTTCGCGTGGTTCTGGAAGCTGATAATGCTAGAATTACCCCGACTTACGAACATTTGGCGGTGGGATGCTGGCTGGACGTTCGTGGGCTTCAACAAAATGAATAGGTTGGCAGCGCGGCCCACCTAGGGCGGTTTGAAGAATGGAGGCGACATGTCGTCAAATGAGAATCCAGTCGTAAAACTCAACGGACTCTACAAAGAATTCGTGGCCGGCAAAATCGATCGGCGAACGCTGCTGACACGAGCGGGAACGCTCGGACTCTCGGCCGCCTCGATCGCGATGTTCGCAAAGGGAGTTCCGGCGTCGGCGCAGGACGCCACTCCCGCCGTGCTCGGCGCACCAATTAAGTCCATCACCCGTGAAGAGTACAAGGCCAAACTCGCCGAATGGTGGACTGGTCGGACTGCGCCTACTCAAACCGGCGGTACCATCGTCATGGGCGAGATCGCGTCGTCGAATCTCTCCACCTTCAACATGATGCTGGGCGACAACTCGCCGACAAATCCAGTGCTCAATCTGGTCTACGAAACGCTCGTCGGATCCAGTCCGGTCGACGGTCAGTACGTTCCTGCGCTCGCCGATTGGTGGGAGATTGCCGAAGACGGCAAGACCTACACCTTCCATTTGAGTCAATACGCGGCCTGGCACGACGGCACCCCTTTCACGGCAGCCGATGTCGTTTTCAGCATGGACGCTCAGTCCAACCCCGAAACCGGCAGCTCATACACCTCGAGCTTCACCGGTGCTGTCGCCTCGTACGAGGCAGTCGACGATCACACCGTCAAGGTTGTGGCGACAGATGTCTTTGCCGAGGTGGTGTTCCACGGCAACGCCTACGTTCCAATCGTGGCGAAGCACGTCTGGGAAAGCGTCCCGGCGGCCAACTGGGCTGCTGATGGCGGCAGTAACGGCCAAGACCCAAGCCGCGTCGTCGGCACCGGTCCATTGATGTTCAAGGAGACAAATGAAAGCGAGGGGACAACAACCTTCGTCAAGAATCCGAACTATTGGGATCAAGATCTGGTCGCGAGTGTCGCCCTTCAAGACGGCGCCGCGACTATTCCATATGTTGACGAGTTCATCTTCGTCACCTGGCCAGACGAGACGGCCGCCATCGAAGCACTTCGTGTTGGCGACATCGACTTTTACGAAAACGTACCGCCAGCTGACGTCGCATCCCTTCAAGCACCGGACCAGGGAGTTGATGTCAAGCTGTATGACACCTACAGCTTCAGCTGGTACGGATACAACCTCGATCCGGCAAAGACAGAGCTCTTCCAGGATGTGAATGTCCGCAAAGCCCTCTTCCATGCGCTCGATCGGCAGTCGATGGTCGACAACATCATGCTTGGATATGCCGAAGTGGCAAACGGCACACAGCCGCAACTCTCCCCGGCCTATGCTCCTGATCGGATCACTACCGTCTACGACTTCAGTGTGGAAAAAGCGACCACCATGCTTGCGGACGCGGGGTGGGCCGACACGGATGGTGACGGGATTCTCGACAAGGACGGCGTCAAATTCGCCTTCCAAATGATGTATCCAAGCGGTTCCGCCACAACCGACCAAATCATTGCCTTCATGCAGGAGTCATGGAAGGCAATCGGCATTGAGGCAGAGCCAAATCCTGTTGATTTCAGTGCGGTGCTTGTGCCGGCCCTGACCGAAAACTTCGACTACCAGCTAGTCGTTCTTGGGTTCAACTGGGATCCGACCGGCGACCAGTCAGCGATGTTCTCGACCGATGCATACAAAGCCGGCTTCAACGCAATGAAGTATTCGAACCCGGCCGTCGATGATGCATGGGATGCCGCAAGCCGCGAGCTTGATTCCGCCAAGCGGATCGACCTGCTCATCACCGCTACCGACCTGGTGAATGAAGACCTCCCGATCGGATGCCTCTGGTTCCGCAAAGACCGCACGGCATATCAGACTCGAATCGGGAACTTCGAGCCGAACGGCAACGGCGGCCTCCTGTGGTGGGTGCCCTGGGGCTTCGTCGCTTCCTAAATCGCTGCAATCGAATCTGGGGAGACGGATTCTTCCGTCTCCCCAGCCGCGCCCCAGAGTGCCCGTTCGGACGTTCGCGGAATCATGATCTCCGCATCCGAAGCTGAGAGGCGACTCCCATGACACAGTATGTCGTTCGAAGATGTCTGCTCCTCATTCCAATACTTTTCGGCGTGACATTTATCACATTCATCATCATAAGTGCTTCAGGAAGCCCGTTGGCAGGCAAGGAGCTTAATCCTCGAATCAAGCCGGAAGACCTCGATCGTATGGCTCACAATCTGGGACTTGATCGGCCCGTTCATGAGCGGTATTTCGTTTGGCTCGGCAGTTTGTTGCGCGGTGATCTTGGCGTGTCGGTTTCGAACGGCACGCCGGTTCTGGATCGCGTCCTCAACGTCATGCCGAATACGATGCTGCTCTCGTTTTTGTCCGTGGCGCTCGCGCTCGCGATCGCGGTGCCTGTCGGCGTGCTGGCCGCTGTCAAGCGCAATTCGATCTTCGATCGGGTCGCGACCATGCTTTCAGTCGCTGGCTTCGCCGTGCCCACTGTCTGGCTCGGCCTCATGTTTATTATTCTGTTCGCGGTCAAATTCAGAGAGTGGGGACTCCCGTACCTTCCAGTCGGCGGCGTCCGCGATCTCAGGGGCGGTGGGAACTTCACCGATCGCGTGGAGCACCTCATTCTGCCCGTATTGGCGCTTACGATTCCACAACTAGCCGGCTGGGTGGTCTATATCCGGTCGTCGATGCTCGAAGTGATTCAGCAGGACTACGTGCGGACCGCCTCGGCCAAGGGGCTCAACAAGCGCGTTGTCCTGTACAGTCACGCGTTCCGAAACGCAATGCTTCCGCTTATCACGCTCGTCGGTCTCGGCATCCCGGAGCTCCTGGGCGGCTCGCTTATCGTCGAGAATGTCTTCGCCTACCCCGGGATGGGAAGATTGACGATCAATGCGGTGACTGAAGGCGATTTCACCGTGGTAATGGGCACCACGCTCTTCTTCGCGATACTTGTCATTCTCGGCAACCTCCTGGCTGACATTCTCTATGTTGTCTTTGATCCTCGGATTCGATATGGGTAACTCAATGACACGACTCGTGCGCGCGCCGATGAACGTCATCCGCATTGGAGGAGCCTTGCATGGCTGGACGAACTAGCGCGGCGGCAGTTCAACCTCAGTCCATGCCGGATTCCAGCCTCGGAGGCGTTCGCCATCACCTGGCGGAGGACCGAGGTTTGATCCTCGGCAAACTCCCACCAAGTCCCGGTTACTGGAAGCGAGCTTGGCGCCGTTTTTACCGGAACAAAGTTGCCGTGGTCGCGCTTGCCATCGTCATCTTGATCGTGCTGTTTGCGCTTGGAGCCGGCCTAATCTCCGAGTACGTAACCGGTTACTCCTATTCCGAGAACCATCTTGCGGACAAGTTGGCTCCGCCCTTTTCAGACGGGTACATTTTGGGCTCGGATGGCAACGGGCGAGATGTCATGACTCGTCTGGCGTACGGCGGCCGGATCTCGCTCTTCGTGGCGATTCTCGCGACGGTTTCACTCCTGGTGATCGGCGGCACAATTGGCTCGATCTGTGGATTCTTTGGCGGTGTCATCGATTCGATCTTGATGCGTCTTGCCGACACGCTGCTTTCGATTCCAATTCTCCCACTTCTGATTCTGATCTCTACGATGTACCGTCCGGGACCGGCGGGTTTGGCGATCTTCATTGCGCTCGTCAGTTGGCCTGGGGTTTCACGCATCGTACGGGGCGAAGTCCTCTCGATTCGCCATCGTGACTATGTTGAGGCGGGTCGGGTCATCGGCGCTTCGAATGCTCGCCTCTTGATACGCCACATTTTTCCGAACGTTGTTCCGATCATCGTTGTCTGGTCATCGCTCGTCGTCCCGGCACTAATTCTCACGGAAGCGTCGCTGAGCTACCTCGGCGTCGGCGTCCGAGTTCCTACTCCGTCATGGGGCAACATGCTCCAGGATGCGAAGCAATTCGTGCGCGTGTCATGGACGCTCATCTTCATCCCAGGGTTCGCGATCTATATCACAGTGCTGTCAATCAACATCGTCGCCAGCGCGCTCCGCGACGCCTTGGATCCGCGTCTCACAAACTGATTTGTCCTTGCTTGTTGTCAACTTGAGCGAACCATACGACCACACAACAAGCGGATGTCAGAATCACATCTTGGAAAACAAACTCCTGGGGCTGATCGCCTGTTACTCTCCGCAATTTGGCTGTTATGCTACTCATGCTCGTGGATGACGACGCGTGGCTTAACGCACGGTGGCGTTGGGGTTGACGTTGTTCTCTTTGTCGACCGACCGCCTGCCGTTGTGCCGACTCGGTGCGCTCGCTTGGGTTTTGCAAAGAAGCCGCCACGTTCAGCTTATGCATCAATCGATCCAGTTGCGACCTGAACGGCCGAGGGGGAGAGCTTGATTACTTGTCCCAATTGCGGGACCCAGAACGATGACGGCGCTCGCTTCTGTGCGGAATGTGGCGCAGACCTTCGTTCTCTCGGCACGAAACCGCCTCAAGCTCCACCATACGCCTCTCTGCAGGGACAACAATCCGTTCAGTCCGGATCGAGCGGATGGCAGGCGCCGTCGGCTGAAATGAATCAGTCCTTCGCGGAACCGCGACGGAATCGTCGAATGTGGTTGTGGATTATCCTGGGCGTGCTTGCCGCGTGTCTGATTTGTTGTGCCGTGTCGACGGTGTGGTGGGCGCGCGGCGGAGAAGAGAAGTTCTACGATTGGGCAACAAGGGTCGCCGAAGAGGTGACCGAAACCGCCCGAACGCCAACCCCCCCGCCGGTAAACTAATTGTGCTCAAACGGAACGACCCCAGCCGATCGGCTGGGGTCGCTTCAATTCCTAGTGCAGAAGATGTGCAGGTTAGTCCCGTCGTGGCCCGCGATCGAAATCGCGAGGTCCGTCGCGGCGTGGGCCACGATCGTCGCGCCGCGGTCCGCGATCCATCGGCGGCTTGATCTCCGGCAGTTCGCCCGTAATCGCCGCGCGGCGGGAGAGACTGACCTTCCCGTTCGGGGCAACCTCGGTGACCATCACGGTGATCTCGTCGCCGAGATTGACGACATCTTCAACCCGATTCACGCGGATCGCGGGATCCTCTGAGAGCTCCGAAATGTGTACGAGCCCGTCGCGACCCGGGAAGAGCTCGACGAACGCGCCGTACGGCATGATGCTGACCACCTTGCCCGTGTACTTTTCGCCGCGCTCGATGCGCATTTCGTTGGTCAGACCGAGGATTTTTTGGATCGCCCGTTCGGTACCCTCAGCGGAAGACGAGGAGACCGAAAGCGAGCCGTCGTCCTGGATATCGATCTTTGTTCCGGTCTCTTCCTGGATCGATCGAATCATCTTGCCGCCTGGTCCGATGACCGCGCCGATCTTCTCCGGATTGATCTTGATCCGTGTCACGCGCGGCGCAAGGAGCGACAGACTCTCACGAACCGCCGGGATCGTCTCGAGCATCTTCGCCAGAATGTGAGCACGGCCCGCGTTCGCCTGTGCGAGCGCGTTCACCAAAATCTCTTCGGTGATGCCTTTGACTTTGATGTCCATTTGAATCGCGGTAATGCCGGCTTCAGTGCCCGCGACCTTGAAGTCCATGTCACCGAGCGCATCCTCGATGCCTTGAATGTCCGTCAGAATGGCGTACTGGCCGGTTTCGCCGTCGGTAACCAGGCCCATTGCCACGCCGGCCACCGGGGCCGTGATCGGAACGCCGGCGTCCATCAACGCCATGGTGCTGCCGCAAACGCTGCCCATCGAGCTCGAGCCGTTCGAGCTCATAACCTCAGAAACGAGGCGCATGGTATACGGAAAGGTGTCAACGTTGGGGATAACCGCAACCAAAGCGCGTTCGGCCAAAGCGCCGTGCCCGATGTCCCGGCGGCTCGCGCCGCGCATCCTTCGCACCTCTCCAACACTGAATGGCGGAAAGTTGTAGTGGTGGATGTAGCGCTTGGTGAGCTCAGGGCTGATCGAGTCGAGCCGTTGCTCTTCAGCAGTCGAACCGAGGGTGACGATCGTCAACACCTGCGTTTGCCCGCGGGTGAAGACCGCCGAGCCGTGAGTTCGCGGCAAATACCCGACTTCGGTCCAGATCGGACGCACATCGCTCAGACCGCGTCCATCTGGCCGGACACCCCGCAGCAAAATGCCGTTCCTAACCTCTTCTTTGAGGATCGAATCGAACGCACCGCTGACATCTTTACCGGGATACTTCGGCGCTCCGCCCTCACCAGCGGTCGCAAAGTGTGCCAGCACGGAATGCTTGAGCTCATCCGTGCCTTCGACACGCATGACCTTGTCGGCGTTCGCTACGGCTTCATGCAGTTTGTCGCCAAGAAAGGCGCTCACGTCGGCCAGCAAAACCTTGTTCTTCGCTGGCGGGGTGAACTCCCACTTCGGCTTTCCTGCTTTCGCCTGGAGGCCGACCTGGATCGCTGCGATTCGTTGGATCTCGCGATGGCCCTGCATGATCGCATCGACGAGTGTCTCTTCCGGCAATTGGCTGGCCTCGCCCTCGACCATCATGATCGCGTCGGAGGTGCCCGCGACGACCATGTCGAGATCACTGGATTCGAGCTGCTCGCTCGTGGGATTGATGATGATCTGCCCGTTGATCAGACCGAGTCGTACCGCGCCTACCGGCCCATCCCAGGGCACATGCGACAGCATCAATGCGGCAGATGCACCAATGATCGACAGGATGTCAGGATCGTTGACCTGATCCGCGGACAATACGGTGCTGATGACCTGGACTTCAGACTTGTAACCCTTTGGGAAAAGGGGCCGGATCGGTCGGTCGGTCAGGCGGCAGGCGAGAATTGCGTTCTCCGTCGGTCTGCCTTCACGCTTGATAAATCCGCCGGGAATCTTACCGGCGGCGTACATTCGCTCTTCGTAATCGACTGAAAGCGGAAAGAAATCGACAGCGTCATTCGGTTCCTTCTCGCCAACGACGGTCACAAGAACCACCGTGTCCCCATAACGGACCACGGCTGAGCCGTGAGCTTGCTCCGCGAGCACGCCGGTTTCAATAGATAATGTTCGGCCCGCAACGTCGATCGAAACTCGTTGCGCCCGTTCTCCTGCTTTTGTCATCCGTGACTGTTCCCTTCATTCTGCGCGTCACCCGGCGCGTCTTCGCCCGGGCACTCGCTAACGCGCTCCACAAGCGAACGGCGACTTCGCCTTTCGCGTTACCGAGTGGAGGAATGAGGGACTGGAGCGTGACGGCGCACAAGCCCCGGCACGCTCCAATTCCCCATTCATCCGTCCACGGTCGGCTACGACCTCATACGGATTATCTCACCTCCCATCTTCCGACCGCGTGATACACAAGCGGCCCAGGGCAATATGCCCTGGGCCAGCATTGGCGTTCAGTCCACGTGCTCGTTCGCCGGAATGCACTCGAGGGAGCTTCAGCCTGGAGCCATGATTGCAGCTCGCTACTGTCAAACCCTACTTGCGCAAACCCAACCGGGCGATCGTCGTCCGGTAGCGCTCGACGTTGTTCTTGCTCAGGTAAGCGAGCAAGCGTCGCCGTCGGCCAACCATCTGCAAGAGTCCTCGTCGCGAGTGGTGATCGTGCCGATTCGACCGAAGGTGATCCGTCAGTTCGTTGATGCGCTCGGTCAACAGCGCAATCTGAACTTCCGGGGAGCCCGTGTCAGTTTCGTGCAAACGAAAACCGGTAATAATCTCTTGTTTTTGAACTGCTTCTAACGCCATGCCGGCGGAGCCTCCTTTGCCGGCTCCCCTTTCGTCAGGGGCCGCCACCAAGAATTTCACGACTCACGAGTATAGCACGGGCAAGTCCGATCCCTGTGCCTCTCGCCGCCATCATTTTACAGGTAGCAAACCCAAATGATCGACCGTTACCATTGCACGCACTGACGGGGAGGTTTCTGACGTGACGAACGATAAACTCGGCATCATTGGGGGCAGCGGCCTATACCATCTCCCCGATCTTGAAGTCCTGGAGCGGCGCACGGTGGAAACACCGTTCGGACCGCTTAGCGATGAGCTGACGATCGGCCGGCTGCACGGTCTCGAGCTGGTTTTCCTGCCTCGGCACGGAACGGGGCATCGCCACTCACCGAGCGAGCTCCCTTATCTGGCCAATATCTACGCACTCAAGAAATGCGGTGTGACGCACCTCTTGACCGTAAGCGCTGTAGGGAGTCTCCAGGAGAACCTACCGCCGCTGACGCTCGTTCTTCCCGATCAGATCATCGATCGCACGGTCATGCGGCCACGATCGTTCTTCGACAACGGGATCGTCGCTCATGTCGGCATTGCCGACCCTTACTGTGCGAATTTTCAGGTTGTCATTGTTGAAGCCGCTCAACGAATCGGTGTCGAAGTCGTTCGGGGCGGCACGTACATATGCATTGAAGGACCGCAATTTTCAACAAGAGCAGAGTCGAATCTCTTCCGGACCTGGGGCGCTTCGGTCATCGGGATGACCGCGATGCCGGAAGCGCGGCTCGCCCGCGAAGCCGAGCTCTGCTACGCCACGATCGCCATGGTCACTGACTACGATGTCTGGCACGAGACTGAAGAAACCGTCACCGTCGACATGGTCATCGCCAACCTTTTACAGAATGCCGAGACGGCAAAAGCGCTCGTGATTGAGCTCGCCAACGGCAAATTGTCCGATCGGACCTGTCGGTGCGGGAGCGCACTGGCAAATGCGATCGTGACCGATCCGAGCGCGATCACCCCAGAGATACGTCAACGGTTGGGCGTCATCGCCGAACGGTATCTCGGTTCATCAGCAGAAATTTGATGCGCTCCCGGCGACTGCCGATCCGTACCGATGAACTGCGCCTGACAGTCATCTCGGTTTTGATTGCTATCGTCGGAATGCTGGCGGTTGAGCTCGCTGAGGGCGACAAGGTCACGATTGCCCGCCCCGAGCTCGAGCGAGGCGTCGTCTTCGGTGCGGTCCTGTTGGCGGCCGCGCTCTTTTGGAACGTGACCAGATTCAACGGTGACCAGATTCTGTTGCCGCTTGTTTCGGTGCTGGCGATGTTTGGTTATGTCGTTTTGTTTCGACTGCAGCCCGACCTGACGCGGCTCGATAATGGGTTGGCTGGACTTGCAGCCCGGCAGGGGATCTACATCGGCGCTGGTCTGATCCTGATGTTGGGAATCGGCCGCTTTTTCCGCTATTGGATCTTACTCAAGCGCTATCGCTACACGATGCTCTTAATCTGCATCGCCCTTCTCATGGTGACCTTCATTTTCGGCACACCCATAAACGGCGCGAAACTGTGGATCAGCGTTGGTCCGATCCAAATCCAGCCGTCCGAGATCATTAAGATCGGTCTTGTGCTCTTCTTGGCGTCGTACCTCGACGAGCATCGCAAACTGATGGATTCAACCTGGAAAGTCGGTCCCCTCAGGCTTCCGCCGATTCCCTACTTGCTGCCGATGGCGTTGATGTGGGGAACCTCGCTCATCGCGCTCGTGGTAGAGAACGACCTCGGCTCCGCGTTGTTGCTCTTCGGCATCTTCCTGACCATGGTGTATGTCGGAACCGGACGGTCGTATTACGTGCTGGTCGGATTGGTTTCGTTCTCCGCGGCCTGTTTGGTCGCTCTGAGCCTCTTCAGTCGCATCGGGATCCGTGTCCAGAACTGGATGGACCCCTGGCGGGATCCGCTTGATAGCGGCTACCAGCAAATTCAATCCGATTTTGCGATCTCCGGGGGCGGCGTGCTTGGGGTCGGATTGAAGAATGGCCAGCCCTGGCGAATACCCGCGGTTGAGACCGACTTCATTTTTTCAGCCATTGGCGAAGAGTTCGGACTGCTTGGCACGATCGCGGTCTTGGCTCTCTTTGGCATCTTGGTGGCTCGTGGGTTCAGCATTGCATTGAAATCGAACGATCCGTACCTCCGCTTGGTGGCGATCGGCCTGAGCGCGAGCCTCGGCATTCAGACCGCGGTCATCCTTGGAGGCGTATTGCGTCTGATCCCGCTCACCGGGATCACCTTGCCGTTCGTCTCCTACGGTGGCAGTTCGATGTTGACCAACTTCGTAATCGTCGGTCTGCTGGCAAACATCTCGGCGCAACATCAAAAACGAGGTGACCGGCCTTGATGCGTCGTTTGTTCCGGTTGGTGCGACTCGCATTCGTAATCATTGGGCTCGGGATCGTCGGTTACGGACTCTCACTGTCTACCTCAGGATCGCAAGGGCGCTGGCTTGGATGTCTTGCCGGCGGCGGATTCTTGGTTGCGGCGGGACTATGGCCTCGACCTGACGATTCCAGAGACGATCCCAATCGTCCCGTTGTAAATGTCGTTTCGACATTGGCCTTTGTCTTTGCGCTGCTGGCTGTTCAGCTCGCCCGCATGCAGGTGCTGAGCGGCAAAGCAATCTCCCAGCGTTCGGGAATCGATCCTATCTCGGGCGACTCGTTCTCCAACATTCGCGACGTGAATGCCAGTCTCTCCGGTCATCGAGGTTCGATCGTCGATCGAAACGGAACGGTTCTCGCCAAATCCGTGAAGCGACGGGGAGTCTACGACCGTGATTATCCGATCGACACTGCGTCTTATGTCTGTGGCTATTTTTCTCCGCTCCGATATGGCTCCGAGGGACTCGAGCGAGTTTTCGACGATGAACTGAGCGGAAGGAGAACGGGAAGTCCAATCGAACGGGAAGTCGACCAGTTGCTGGGACATCTGCCCAAAGGTGGGAGCATTTCGCTGACAATCGATGCTGCGCTTCAGAGCAAGACTCACGAGCTCCTCAACGACCGGACGGGAGCTGTCGTTCTGATCGAGATAAAAACGGGCGCGGTTGTTGCGCTCGCAAGCAATCCTCACTTCGATCCCAGTAAGCTGGTCGCAGACGATTTCGATTCCTCGGAGTCGGCGGCCAAGTATTGGCAAGAGCTCACCGACGATCCAACCCAGCCGCTTCTGATGCGGGCGACAAACGGACTCTACACACCGGGCTCGACCTTTAAGATCATCACGCTGGCGGCCGCAATCGAAACTGGCACTGCGACGCCGTCTGACGTCTATACCGACGACGGATCGCTCACGGTCGATGGTCACACGATCGTCGAAGAGAACCGGCCGGACGACACAATCGATCGCTGGACATTGGAACAGGGACTGGCGTATTCGTTGAACGTCGTCTTTGCGCAGGTCGGCTTGGAGCTCGGCGGCGAACGACTTAGCGAATATGCCGAACGGTTCGGTTTTGGGCAGCAGATGCCGTTCGACATTCCGGTTGCGACCGGACAGGTCTCCACGACCGGCGACTTTCTCGACCGGCCCTCTGCGCTTGCTGACACAGCATTCGGCCAGGGCCAGTTACTGACGACACCACTTGGCATGGCGCTGGTTGCGGCCGCCATCGCAAACGACGGCGAAATGATGCGCCCATTTCTCGTGGCCGAGATCGTCGACACCGCCGGAAAACTGGTTGCTTCCGCGGACCAGAGCGTCTGGAGACGTCCGATTAGTTCATCGACCGCATCAATTGTTCGCGATCAGATGGTCAACACCGTCGTCAACGGTTCCTCGACCCAGGCGGCGATCGATGGATTGCTCGTCGGCGGCAAAACCGGCACGGCGGAAACAGGTCAAACTGAGCCGCATGCTTGGTTCATCGGATTTGCCGGCGATCCCGAACCGAGCCACGCGGTCGCGGTCGTTCTGGAGCATGGTGGTTCTGCCGTTTCGGGACCGATTCTGATCGCCCGCCAGATGCTGTCGGCAGCAATCTTCGGCCCCGGAGACCGCTGATTGGGCGAGATTTGCGTGAGCGGCAGTGAACTGCCGGGATTTGCTTGGGAATTGCGTACGTACGCGCCAATAGTGGTCGACGTTATTCGATGAAATCAACGGAAAGTGGTAGAATTAGTTATGCGCACGAGGGCGACTTCGGTTGCTGAGCGAGCGCGGCGCGCTCGCTTTCAACGCCTGGTCGAACAGGCCTTGCGATCGCTGCCAACCTCGATTCGAGAGCAACTCGACAATGTGGAATTTGTGGTTGAAAGCGAGCCGAGCACCGCGCAGCGAGGAGTGAGCGACGACGATTCCGAGGAGCTCTTTGGGCTCTACGAGGGTATCCCGATGTCGGAACGTGGAAACTCCTACTCGATGGTCATGCCAGACCGAATCGTCATCTTTCAGGGTCCGCTAGAGCGTGCGTTTTCCGATCCACTCGAAATAGCCGAGGAGATTCGGATCACAGTGCTCCACGAGCTTGCTCACCATTTCGGATTCGACGAGGAGCAGATCGAAGCGCTTGGGCTGGCCTGACAGCGGGCGTCGAGCATCTGATCTGTCACCAGGTAACGTGAATGCAACGTGAGATCGCCGCGAAGCAAGAGAAGACGGTGCCAGGCGTCATCGAGACGATTGCCGACGGCTTTTCGTTGGCGCTCGCGCGCCCGCTCCTATTTCTCGTCCCTCTGATCCTCGACCTCTACTACTGGGCGGGATGGAAAATCTCGATCGATTCACTCGTCTCTCCAATTCGACGATGGGTGCTCGAATCGAACGCCGCTGGCGCAAACGATGTGGCTGAACAATTGGAGTCAATCGGACGCGCGGACATAACCTGGTTGTTGTCGTTTTTCGTGCCTTCGCTCTTGAGCGAAACGCCACGTGGCGACCTTTATGAACTGGAAAGCAAGCCGCTTTTCTCTCCGGACCAATGGTGGATTGGGGCGCCGTTGTTGATCGTCATGACCGTGGGAGCGGTGTTTCTTTTGGCAGCATATGCGGTGCCGATCTCCGATGCGACGCTCAACCGTGTCCGATCACCGAAGCAAACCGTTGACGCGATTCTAATAGCCTGGTTCCGGCTGCTGGGAACCCTGCTGGCCGTCGTGGGAATCGCGTTGCTCCTTTTTGGACCTTTGATCGCGGTTTCCGGACTCATGCTCGTGGCCGGCATCAATGCAGCGCCTTTGCTTGGCCTCGGCGCCGCTCTTTTCTTGTTGTTTGCCTACTTCTCACTCTGGTTCGCACCAGACGCGGTTGTGGTGAGTGAAGTTGGACCGTTCGACGCGATCAAGTACAGCGTCGCGATTCTGCGCGGATACCTCTGGCCAACGGTCGGCTTCATTCTGGCGTCAATGGTGATCGGAATTGGTTTGGGACAAATCTGGCGCGAATTCGTTGATACGCCACATGGTCTCGTTGTTGGTTTGGTCGCCAATGTCTTTTTCGCGACAGGTCTGGCGATGGCCAGCATGACTTTTTATGCAAACCGGATCAATTTGCTGAAGCCGGGATCGATAAAGGAGCACGTGGCTCGATAAGCGAGCGACAAAAGGAGTTTCGTCCTTGGCAACCACAAAAGTACAGGCGCCGAAGTACGACGCCAGCTCAATTCAGGTGCTCGAGGGCCTCGAGGCGGTTCGCCGCCGACCGGGAATGTATATCGGGAGCACCGACCAGCGAGGGCTTCACCATCTCGTGCGCGAAGTCGTCGACAACTCCGTGGACGAAGCTCTTGGCGGATATTGCGACACCATCGTCGCCCGGATTCGAGCTGACGGGCTCGTGACCGTCACGGACAATGGCCGCGGCATTCCGGTCGACAAGCATCCCAAAATGAACAAGTCGGCCCTAGAAGTCATCATGACTGTGCTGCACGCCGGCGGGAAGTTCGGTGGCGGCGGCTACAAAGTTTCCGGCGGTCTCCATGGCGTTGGTGCATCGGTTGTGAACGCGCTTTCCGAGTACTGCTGGGTCGAAGTATGCCGCGACGGGAAACGCTTTCGACAGGACTACAAACGGGGAATTCCGGACAGCCCGGTCAAGCAGATCGGTATGTGCAACGCCTCCGAACATGGTACGACGACTGCATTCATGGCAGATACCGACGTCTTCATCGCGGGACTCGACTACAGTTTCGAGGCGCTTGCACAGTGGTTCCGCGAAACCGCGTACCTAACCAAAGGACTCAAGCTGACGCTCATCGACGAGCGATCAGACAAGGAAGTGACCTTCTATTTCGAGGGCGGTATCGTTTCATTCGTCCGCCATCTCAATCGCAACCGCGCTGTTGTTCACGACCGCCCGTTCTATGTCTTGAGAGACACTCCGGCCTGCTTGGTCGAAGTTGCGCTGCAGTACAACGACAGTTATGGCGAGTCGACCCACACTTTCGCCAACAACATCAATACGATCGACGGCGGCACTCACCTCTCCGGGTTCAAATCCGCATTGACGCGCACGATCAACGACTACGCGAAGCGGAACGGCTTCATCAAGGGCGAAGAATCGCTCTCTGGCGAAGACGTCCGTGAAGGTTTGACCGCGATCATCTCGGTCAAACTGCAGGAGCCCCAGTTCGAGGGCCAGACAAAGGGCAAGCTCGGAAACGCCGAGGTCGCCGGCGCCGTCCAGACGGTGGTCAATGAATCCCTCGGCGCATTCCTGGAAGAGCAGCCCCAGACCGCGCGCAAGATCATTGACAAGTGTTTGACCGCCGCCAGGGCACGGGAGGCGGCTCGCAAGGCACGCGAGCTCGTGCAGCGCAAGGGTGGGTTGGACAGCTTCAGCCTTCCTGGAAAGCTCGCCGACTGCACGGAACGTGACCCGAGTAAAGCGGAGCTCTACATCGTCGAGGGTGACTCGGCCGGAGGTTCAGCCAAGCAGGGCCGGGATCGCCGCTTCCAGGCAATTCTGCCGCTCAGAGGCAAAATCCTGAACGTCGAAAAGGCGCGACTCGACAAGATCCTGCAGAACAACGAAATTCGGACGCTTATCACCGCGCTCGGCACGTCGGTCGGCGATCAGTTCGACGCCAGCAAACTTCGATATCACCGCGTGATCATCATGACCGACGCCGATGTTGACGGTGCTCACATTCGAACACTCTTGCTGACCTTCTTCTACCGGCATCTCGAGCAGATCATTCTCGACGGACACCTCTATATCGCTCAGCCGCCGCTCTACCGGATCAAGTCAGGGAAAGAAGAGCAGTGGGCATTCACCGAGGAGCAGCGCGAAGTCGCGGTCAAGAAGCTCGGCGAAAGGGCCGAGGTTCAGCGCTACAAGGGTTTAGGCGAAATGAATCCTGACCAGCTCTGGTTCACAACGATGGATCCGACAGTCCGGACACTGATGCGGGTCAACATCGATGACGGCGTCGCAGCCGACGAAACGTTCGACATGCTGATGGGCGCAGCAGTTCCACCACGCAAGAAATTCATTCAAACACACGCACGCGAGGTCCAAAACTTGGACGTCTAGTTTTACGGGCCGGTACTGGAAGCGGGAATCGCGGTCAAGGCCGCGATTCCTGCTTGTCAGTAGAACGCCCGTGGCTGTTCAATCCCCAAAGAACCGCGGCGCAATCAGCGCATGTGGAGAGGAAGTCTCGCGATGAACATCGCCGTCGATGCTATGGGCGGTGATCACGGTCCAGCAGTCGTTGTCGATGGCGCCGTGGCATCGGCGCGAGCGTTTGGCATGGACCTCACACTCGTCGGCCGCACAGCCGAAATCGAAAAAGCGCTTTCCAAACTCGATCGCAACGGTCTGACGGTCAACATCATCGACGCACAAGAGACGATCGAAATGGACGAGGCGCCGGCACTGGCCGTGCGCAGAAAGCCCAACTCCAGCATGTCCAGAGCGCTTCTGGAGGTCAAAGAAGGGCGAGCCGGCGCGATGGTCTCCGCGGGGAATAGCGGAGCGGTGATGGCCGCATCCCTCGCGATCCTCGGCCGGATAAAGGGAGTCGAGCGGCCCGCGCTCACTGTCGTCCTGCCGACACTGCGTGGCAATACGATCCTAGTCGATCTCGGCGCAGTGACCGATCCCAAACCAATTCACCTCGTACAGTTCGCCCATATGGCCAAGGTCTTCGCGGAGGCCAACTTCGGCAAGACGAATCCGACCATCGCGCTGCTATCGAACGGCGAAGAGCCCTCGAAAGGCAATCAATTGGTCCAGGAGGTCTTTCCGCTGCTGCAGGCCGAGCCTGCACTCAACTTTGTTGGCAACGCCGAAGGCAAGGAGCTACTACGCGGAACGATCGACATCATCGTGACCGATGGCTTCACGGGCAACATTGCGCTCAAGTCGATGGAGGGGACCGTCTCCGCCTTGACCGAGATCATTCGCGAAGAGATGACGAAAACCAAGCGGCGAAAACTGGCCGCGCTCTTTCTCAAGCCCGCGTTTCGGGCGATCAGGGGGAGATTGGATTACGCCGAAACCGGTGGAGCACCGCTATTAGGCATCAACGGCGTTGTCGTGATCGCCCACGGCCGGTCGGATGCGCGCGCTGTCATGAACGCTGTCCACGCCGGGCAGATCGCAGCGGAACAAGACCTTCCACGCAAGATTCGCGAAGATCTAGCCATCGTTAACTGAATCGCGCCTGCCAGGAGACAACCCGGCAAGCGCGCGGTCACGTAGTCTGGAAAGCATGTTCTATTCGTCGTCGCCAACGGCTCGCTTCAGCGCGGCTCCCGGCCGGAAGGCCGGACTCTTCCCCGGTCCAATCTTCATCGGTTGCCCGGTCTGTGGATTGCGGCCCTCTCGCGATGGCCGTTCCACGACGCGAAATGTGCCAAATCCGCTAATCGCTACCTCGTCTCCATCCGCGAGCGCCTGCTGGATCGTGTCGAACACGGAGTTCACGATGGGTCCAATCTGGCTCTCTGGCTTGGAGGTTTCTCTCGCGACCGCGCGAATGAGATCCTGCTTGCGCATGCTCCTCCCTCTCGCGTTCACCCGGGGTCTCACGACCCTCCGGGCCGAAGGAAATCGGTTCCCCCTCGGCATTGCCGCGACAGTCTAGCATCATTCTCCGCTTGAGCAAGGAAGATGCTTTCCCGTTCGCTTCCACGTGTTGGTGGTGACTGGAAAACCGCTCCCAGGTGAATCCGGCAAGCGCTCTGCCAAATGTCGCCCAAGATGAATCAAGATACGCGGCGTAAGTTCGGCTTAGGCATCAGTTGAATGACGCGACGTCTGTTTGCGCCGCCGTGCCGCTTCAAACAAGAGGATTGAACCAGCGACACTGGCATTGAGAGATTCGACGCCATTCTGTAGAGGAATACGCACCGTTTCGGTTGCGAGCGACAAACCAACCTCGGTCGGTCCTTCAGCTTCAGAGCCGACGATAAGTGCCACCGGCCCACGCCACTCGACATCGGTGTAAACAGCTTCGGCCCGCGATTCGGCAAGCACAAACCGTGTGCATCGCGCTCGCAACAACCCAAGTGAACGACTATCGAGCTCAGTAACCGGCAGCCGAAACTGAGCGCCCATGCCTGCGCGGATTGACTTGCCGTTGAACGGATCGACCGTTCCATTGGTCACGAGCGCGATCGCGACTCCGGCTCCCGCGGCACTTCTCAACAGGGTTCCAAGATTGCCGGGGTCCCTCATCCCATCGATCACAAGCACCAATGGCGAAGGCTCATCGGGAAAGACAACGTCCGGCCGCTCAAACACAGCCAGAACTGGTTGCGGCGTCATGGTCTCCGAGAGCGAGTCGAAGAGCGCCGGTGCGACCACGCGCACCGCGACCGGGCCTATGCCGGCTGGAGGACTCCACGCGGAGTGATCTCGCACCAATACGACCCTGGCGTTTCCGCCAGCGAGCAATGCGTCCTCAACCGCACGAATCCCTTCAACAACAAACGCTCGCTCCGCTTCACGCACTTTGCGCAACCGGAGCGAGCGTATGAGCTTAAGCGTTCGATTATCGCTGCTGCGAATGACCTCGTCGTCGCGATCGGCCACTGGCAAAGCCGCTCGAACCGCTAAGCGGTCTGAGCGTGCTGCTTCGCGACGTCGGCGATCGCGGAGAACGCAGCCGCGTCACGAACCGCCAGGTCAGCGAGCATTTTGCGATCGACCACCACGCCGGCCGCCTTGAGGCCTTGGATAAACCGGCTGTAGGCAATGCCATTGATGCGGGCGGCCGCGTTGATGCGGATGATCCAGAGTCGTCGCATGTCACGCTTACGGACACGGCGGTCACGATAAGCGTACTGCAAGGCATGCATCATCGATTCATGCGCACGCTTGTACAAGCGATTATTGGTTGAGTAGTGCCCCTTTACCTGGGCCAAGACTTTGCGGTGCCGGCGGTGTGCCGCAACACCTCGCTTAACACGAGCCATGGGTCGCCTGTATCTCCTACGCCTAACGATTCGCCGCGACCGTCAATCGATCACCGCGGGGATATGCGCTAGCTACCGTATGGCAGCATGGTTCGAACTTTTTTCTCGTTCGTCTCGTGAACGAGCTCCATTCTGTCAAACATCCGCTTCACGCGCGGGGCCTTGCGGCGACGGAAGTGGCTCTTCATGCCCTTGGCTCGCATCAGCTTACCGGTGGCGGTCACCTTAAAGCGTCGCTTGGCTCCCTTGTGCGTCTTCAACTTTTGCTTCGTCACGGCGGTGAGCGCCCTCCTTCTCGTTCGTGTTCGGCTTTTGTTTCAGCGGATTCATGAACATGATCATCGCGCGGCCCTCGAGTCGAGGCATCGACTCTATCGTCCCGTGCGGTCGCAGCATATCCGCGAGCTGATCCAGCAATCCCTTGCCGATATCCGGATGTGCCATCTCCCGTCCCCGGAAGAGGACCGTCAACTTCACCTTGTCACCGGCGTCGAGGAATTTCGCTGCTTGCCGGCCTTTGGTCTCGAGATCGTGATCGTCGATCTTCGGCCGGATGCGAACTTCCTTCAGTTCGATGACGTGCTGGTTGCGACGCGACTCTCGCTCCTTGCGGCTCTGCTCATACCGGAACTTGCCGTAGTCCATGAGCCGGCAAACCGGCGGAACCGCATTCGGTGCGACCTCGACAAGATCCAACCCGCGTTCGCGAGCCATTTCCAGGGCGTCCCGAGTCGCGATAATTCCTACTTGCTCGCCGGCGTCGTCAATCAGTCGTACTTCGCGTATGCGAATTCGCTCATTAACGCGCGTCTGCACTGGTCTGGTTATAGCTCGCCTCCCTAAACTCTATTCATTTTTCAGCTTCTTAAACGCAACAACGCCGCGGCGAATAGCCTGCGTGCGTCGAAGCAGCTAAGCCGAACAACTTTAGCATGATGCACGTACCCGGTCAAACCAAATGATACTTCGCGCCGCCAAGACCGAGAAATGCTCTGGTCGCCGCCTCATCAGACCTCAGTTGCTCGATCAGCGCGTCGAGTCCGGAAAAAACCTCATCTCCACGCAGCCGGTGAAGAAAGTCGACCCGAATCACCCGACCATAAAGATCGTCACTAAAATCGAGCAGATGCGTTTCGACGAGACGCTCTCCGCTGTTGACCGTAGGCCGAGTGCCGACATAGGTCATGGACGGGCGCCTGACTGTCTCGCCGGGAAGCATCGCCAGAGAAACATAGATCCCGTCCGCCAGCAGAACGAGGTCGCTCGGCGGAACGACGTTCGCGGTCGGGTATCCGATCGTGCGTCCCAGATGTGCGCCGTGAATAACCTCGCCGCTGACCCGGAACAGCCTGCCAAGATACAGCTCGGCCCGCGATACATCACCTTCGATGATCGCCTTACGAACGGCGCTACTGCTGACGACATGGCCATCGAGGGTCAACCGCTGCACCGCGGTAACCGCAAACCCAAGTTCGTGACCGATCTCCTTCAACCGGTCGACGTTCCCGGTCCGGTTCTTGCCAAGCGCAAACGCCTCGCCGACCCAGAGCTCCTGAAGACCGGTCAAATCCTGAACGTGCTCCATGAACGCTTCCGGCGACTGCTGCGAAAGCTCCTTGTCAAATCGAAAGGTGACGATCTCATCAAGCGGCTGGACGTCCAGGAGGCGCATCTTCTCTTCGACCGAAGTCACTCGCCCGGGAAACAGGTCCGGCCGGAGCACCGCGGCCGGCGCCGGCTCGAACGTGATCGCCATCGACGCGATCCGAAGCTCGAGCGCACGCCGCGAGGCCGCCGCGAAGAGCGCTTGATGGCCTCGATGCACACCGTCAAACGTGCCGATGGTCACCACGCGGGGCCGTTTCACGACCTCGCTAGCTGAAAAGTGGTGTGGAATCGGTCGATCGGTCATGCGGCGTCGCTTACCACCTTATGTGGCCGCCAACACATAGCTTCCGCGTCTCCTTGCGCAATTCCAAGCCAATCACCACGTTCATCATAAGCCCGAACCCAATCGCACGGCTGCGTCGTCGCGACGAGCTCTCGACCGCAATTCCAGTCAACGGCTGCGAGTGTGTCAATGAGGATTGCGTCCAGCGATTCGGCGCCGGCGTCAGGATGGACCGCGATCGTCATCCACTCGGTTGCAACGTCGAGGTCTTCAAGCTCCGGAAACGTCCACGCATCGAAGAGCGTGAAGGGTCCACTACGTAACCGGATCAAATTGGAAAGATGGGCACCGCATCCAAGCGATATTCCAAGATCGTGGGCGATCGATCTCACGTAGGTGCCTTTAGAGCAGTCGATGCAAATGGTCGCGACCGGAGAAGTCCAGTCAACCAGCAAGATCTCGTGCAGCACAATGTCCCGCGGTTCACGCTCAATCTCTTCACCGCGTCGGGCCAGCTCGTAGAGTCGTTTGCCCCCGATCTTGATCGCGGAATGCATCGGCGGAACTTGGTGCTGGGGTCCCTCGAGCGATCTCAGCGCTGTCTCAACTCGATCGCGCGTCAGATCGCCGATTGGCGCCACACTCAGGACGACCCCGTCAGCATCATAAGAGTCAGTGGAAACGCCAAAGGTGATCTCTGCCAGGTACGTCTTGGAGCTCTCGGAGAGGAATTCGAGGGAGCGTGTCGCGGTCCCAACGGCCACCGGCAGTACTCCGGTGGCGGCCGGATCAAGGGTTCCGGCGTGGCCGACTTTGCGCTCTCCGGTCAAGCGCCTGACTCTGCCGACGACGTCATGGCTGGTCCAACCCGCGGGCTTATCGATCACGAGATAGCCGTGAAGTCGATTCGGACCGGAGCGTTTCATTATTTGTCTTCTGCTCCCGGTGCAATCAATTCCGCGACCCGGTTCAGAAAGACCCGCTTTTCAGCCTCGCCACCATTCACCTGGCAGCCGGCGGCGCGAGGATGTCCTCCGCCGCCAAATTCCGAGGTGATCGCCGCCACATCGATATCAGCTAAGACGCTACGCATGCTGACACGCCACCCGCCCTCAACTTCATACAAAATGGCCGCGGCAAGACTTCCTTCAGTGCCGGCCAAGAAGTTGACAAGCCCTTCAGCCTCAGACGGAACGGCCCTGCATGCTTCAAGGTCACGCCGGGTGACCTCAGTCCAGATCAATGCGCCCGACCATTCAACTCGCCGCAAAGAATGCTCCCACAGACATACGGTCGAAGCAGGTTTGAGCCGGAAAAGGAAGTCGGTGATTGCGGCAGGGTTGGCGCCTGCATCAACAAGATCAGCAGCGGTTCGCATGGTTCTTGATGTTGTCGCTTCGGTCCTAAGTCCAAGCGTATCGCCGTAGATTCCGGCCAGCAGGCACTGAGCGATCTCAGTCGTGATCGGGCATTCCCAACACCGCACGAGATCAGTAACAATCTCCGCGGTTGATGCCGCCCGCGGAAAGACAACATTGACCACACCATAGAGATCGTTCGTCACATGGTGATCGATATTGACGATCGGAACATGACCATCGACTCGATCAGGATCGTCCAAATAGAACGACCCGAGCCGGCGCCGGTCCGAGCAATCAACGAGGCAGAGCAAATCGTAGTCAGGTAGCGAATCCCGGCCGTAGAAGACCGCGCGATCGATTCCGGGAAGAAAATCGAGACTGGCCGGCAACTGCCCGTCGCTCACGAGCGGGACAGCCTCTACCCCGAGCGGGGCGAGCGCGTGCATGAGCGCAAGTGGTGATCCCAGACCGTCGGCGTCCACATTTTGGTGCGTGGGCATCAGGATCCGTTTGGCGGTTCGAAGAGCGCGAAGCGTCTCTTCCGCAAGCACGGGATCGAGGGACCAGTCGCCCTCGGTCATGGGGTGTCGCCTTCAGCAACTGTTTTGAATTTGGGAGTCAAACGATGCATTTCCGAGATCGCGCGAGTGATCTCCTCCGCCCGTTCCATTGAACGGTCATCCCGAAAATCAAGCTCCGGAATCTGGCGCATTCGCAACCTGGGTTTGAGATGATGACGAATGAAAAGTGCCCCCGAACGCAAAGCGGCCAGCGTCGACGCTCGTTCCTCATCTGTTCCCAACACGCTGACGAAAACCCTGGCCGAACGAAGATCGGGGGACATTTCGACACCAGTGATGCTCATGAACCCGATCCTCGGGTCCTTCACCTCTCGCCGGATGATATCGATCAATTCTTCTCGTATGAATTCGCCGACCTGTTTCGTGCGCCTACTCATGTGACCCCCTCCTCAGCCGGCACGTGCCGACCCGATTCGTGGATGGCATCGGGCGACCTGTTGTCGCCAGCGCTCGTGTCATGTTCGCCATCGCCAGGCACCATGGATTTCATTTTGCCGTTGTGAACTGCCTGGCCCTCGTCGAACCGCACCGCAAACGAGCAAACCCCGCTGGAAGCGTGCTTCCAGCGGGGTTTGGACTTAGGACCGCGCGATCTCTTCGCGATGGTAGAACTCGATTTGGTCCTTTACCTGAAGTTCGTTGAACCCTTCCAGACCAAGACCGCATTCATACCCCGAGGCTACATCGCGTACGTCATCCTTGAATCGTTTGAGCGACTTGATAGAGCTCTCGTTGACCACGGTTCCGCCGCGTAATACACGAGCTTTGACGTTTCGAGAGATCTTGCCATCCAGGACATACAGTCCAGCAACCACGTCACCGTTTGGCAGTCTGAACGTCTCGCGGACCTCAGCATAACCGTCCGTGACCTCGTGGAAGACCGGTGCGAGCATGCCGTTCATTGCGGCTCGCATTTCGTCGAGCAGGTTGTAGATGATGTTGTAGAAGCGAATATCGACACCGGCCGTGTCCGCGGCCCGTTTTGCGGCGACGTCGGGCCGGACATTGAAACCAATGATAATGCTCTTCGTCGCCACCGCCAGGCTGACGTCCGATTCGCTGATCGCGCTGGTGCCCGCGTATGTGATGCTTAGGTGGACGCCCTGGTCTGTGACCTCGTTCAATTTGAGGAGCGCCGCCTGGATCGCTCCAAGCGAGCCTTGAACATCGGTCTTGATGATGACCCGGAGCTCTGCTGTGGCGCCCGCCTGGACCTGGGAGTTGAGATCGGTCAGCTTGACCGCCCGCTCCGCGTACAGGGTCTCGACGCGCTTCTGCGCCTGACGCTGGTCAACCAGATCGCGCGCGACCTTCTCATCCTCGAAAACCTGGACGTGGTCGCCCGCCCCCGGAACCTCGAGCAGGCCGAGAATCTCGACCGGCATGCTCGGCTCCGCGCGGCGAACGCGCTTGCCTCGGTCGTCGAACATCGCTTTGACGCGGCCCCAGGTGGCGCCCGCCACGACAATGTCGCGCAAGTTGAGCGTTCCACTTTGGATAAGGATCGTGGCAACGGGACCGCGGTTGCGGTCAACCTTCGCTTCGACCACCACGCCGCTCGCCGGCTTGAATGGGTTCGCTTTGAGCTCATGCACGTCCGCAACGAGCAAGATCACCTCGAGCAGGTCGTCCAACCCCAGCTTTTCACGCGCTGAAACCTCGACCATCGGGACGTCGCCGCCCCACTCTTCCGGCATCACCTCGAGCTCACTCAACTGCTGCTTGACTCGATCTGGATTTGCCGCGGGAAGATCGATTTTGTTGATCGCCACTACAAGCGGCACATTGGCTGACTTGATGTGAGCGATCGCTTCACGTGTCGTCGGCATCACGCCGTCATCGGCAGCCACCACGAGCACGGCAATATCGGTCGACTGCGCGCCGCGGGCACGCATCGCCGTGAAGGCCTCATGACCGGGGGTGTCCAGAAACGTGATTTTTCGACCCTGGGTATCGACCTGATACGCGCCAATGTGCTGGGTGATCCCGCCAGCCTCGCCTTCGGCTACATTCGCCGATCGAATGGCGTCAAGCAGCTTCGTCTTGCCGTGGTCAACGTGTCCCATGATCGTGACGACCGGCGGTCGCGGGGTGGCTTGTGGGTCGTTGTTTGACTCGAGCTTGCGGCTTTCAAAGTCCGCATCGGCGCGCTGCACGACTTCGGGTACATCTTCACTCGTTTCCCAACCAAGTGCCGTCGCAACCCGGTGAGAAGTGTCGAAATCGATTTGCTGATTGATATTGGCCATGATGCCGAACTTCATCAGCTCTTTGATGACCTCAATACCGGTCGTTTCGAGTTTGGTCGCGAGATCGGCGACAGTGAGCACCGAGGGCAATGAAATCGCCTCACGCACCACTGGCATGGTTCGCCGCATCGCTACGGTGCGCGCCCCACCTCCCGCACGGCCGCCTTTGCCTCGACGGCCCCCGCCGCCTCGACGGGTTGCCCCGCCTCCAAATCGATCACTCATGTCGTCGTTCCTTCCTCTGCCGCCTCGGGCACTGCGTCCTTGCTTGGCAACTCGGCCGCGTGCCGGCGCAACATCGCCGCGGTGTCGGCTTCTAGTTCAGTTTTCAAAGCGCGTCCAAGCATATTGGTCACGATCGATCGTTCCCAGCATGCTGGGTCGTCGCACAAATATGCGCCGCGCCCGTTCATCTTGCCGGTCGAGTCAATCAGAACCTGACCTTCAGGTGTCCGAACCACTCGTGTGAGCGATCGCTTCGATGATCGCTCCCGGCACCAAATGCACATCCGCTGAGGAACATGCTTGGGTCTTGGCCCCTTGTGGCGTCGTTTTCCGCCCGTAGCGCTCGTGCCCGCGGCCATCACGATACCGCCCGGCTAAGCGCTGCCGGCCATTGCTTCGCCAACATCATCGAGCGGCAGCTCAAGCCCGGTGTCGTTGGCAAAACGCGCCCGCAACGCGCGATTGTAATAAACCTCGAGGGCATCACCGCGCACCTCGACATCGACGCTCATACCCACGAGATCGGGGGCAAGTGGCCCAAATTCTCGTTCTCGCACGCTGATCATGCCGTCGGGCCGAACAAGCCGTGGCTGCCGGCCCTGCCAAGCGAAATCGTCCGGACCCTGATCGATCGCGGCTCGCGCCTGACGCAAAATATCGAAATCCTGATCGCGAAGCGATTCCGGATCCTTGATGTCGATCCGCCATCCAGTCAGCTTGAAGGCAAGCCGGGCATTCTGGCCCTCCTTGCCGATCGCGAGCGACATCTGATCCGACGGCACGATCACCGTCGCGACCTTTTCGGCCTCATTCAATGTCACATTTGTCGGTTTCGCCGGACTGAGCGCATTGGCAATGAAGGTCGTTGTGTCCGGCGACCACTCGATGACGTCAATCTTCTCACCGTAAAGCTCGTTGACGATGTTCTGAATACGAACGCCACGGATGCCCACACATGAGCCAACGGGGTCGACCTTCTCTTGGCGCGCGGCAACCGCGACCTTTGATCGCAGCCCTGGCTCGCGCGCGACTTCCATGATCTCGACTGCGCCGCTGAAGATCTCGGGAACCTCTGTTTCAAAGAGACGCCGGATGAGATTCGGGTGAGATCGCGAAACGATCAGTTGCGGTCCACGTGGGTCCTTGTTGACCTCGAGCAGATAGACCTTGACCCGCTGGCCTGGTCGATAACGCTCGGTCGGCACTTGTTCGCGGGCAGGCATCACGGCTTCGGCTTTGCCAATTTCGACAATCACCGCGCGCGAATCGGCGCGCTGCACGACGCCGTTGATGACTTCACCCTGGCGCTCCGAGAACTCGTCATAAACGGTGTCTCGCTCAAAATCGCGAATGCGCTGTAAGACAACCTGCTTCGCGGTTTGCGCCGCGATCCGGCCAAAGTTTTCTGGTGTACGCTCGAGCCGAAGCGTGTCACCGACCTGAGCATGCGCGTCGTACTGCAGCGCCTCGGCCGGTAGCACGTCGTTGATCGGGTCCTCGATCTCTTCAACCACTCGCTTGAGCACATAAACACGCATCGCGCCGGTGTTGGTGTCGATTTCGACCTCAACCTCTTCCTCGGAATTCGCCATTTTTTTGTAGACCGTCTTGAGCGCATGCTCGACGGAAGTCAGGACCGCTTCGCGCGGGATACCCCGCTCAGCTGCGATCTGCGCGATCGCGGTATAGAAGTCACTCTTCATCCGCGAACCTCCTTACTAACTAGAGCTCGATTCAATTCCAAATTGGAAGGAAGATCGATTTGAGGTGCCAAGCTCCCGGCAAAAATACGCCGAACAACAAAGAACGCGGGCCGGAGACCCACGTTCCATGGAGCATTGGTTCCTGCTAGGCATCATAACAAAAAAGACATGGCGAAACAACTCCAGCGACCTTGGGAGCCGCGAATTCTTCGGCATTGGGGGTGCACGTACATATTACAATTCACCACGCTGAAGCCGGGTGTATACTCCGATTCGCGCCCGCAAGACGCAAGATAACACGCGACAGCGCACGAAGAGCCCGAGGGAGGAATTGATCTGAGAAGTTGGCGCGTTTGGCTTCGGCCCGGGATGTTGGTCAAACGCTGGTTGATTCTGTTCCTCATGAGCGTTGTGCTCATTGGCCTCGCCTGCGCCATGGGTTTGGTCTGGGTTTACCGCAATTTCGCGTTTCCCTCCCGGTTCGCGGACATCGTTCAAACACTTACCTTGCAGTTCATTCCACACCCCTATCGCGAATCGATTCTATTGGTCGCCGGCGCGGTGGTTTTCGGTTTTTCTCTCTTGCGGCTCACGCAGTCGCTCATTGTTCCGATCATGAATGCGACGCCGGGTCGTCAAAATGTTGCCGAGATCGTTGCCGCGCATCGCTTCGGTCCCGAACGACCCTCCCTGAACATCGTCACGATCGGCGGAGGCACCGGGCTTTCAACGCTCCTCCGCGGCCTGAAACACTCCAACGTTGGAATCACCGCAATCGTAACGGTTGCAGATGACGGTGGAAGCACGGGCCGGATCCGCAAGGATTTCGACATTCCGGCGCCCGGTGACATCCGGAACTGCCTGGTTGCGCTGGCCGACGCGGAGTCGACTGTCGGCAAACTCTTCCACTACAGATTTGAAAAAGAGGGATCTACTCTCGACGGTCACTCGTTCGGCAATCTCTTTATCACCGCATTAGCTCAAGTCACCGGCAGTTTCGAACAAGCCGTAATCGAGTCGGCCAATGTTCTCGCCGTCGCCGGTCGCGTGCTTCCCTCCACGCTCGAAAATGTGACGCTGTGCGCTGAATTAATCGACGGCACGATCGTCCGCGGCGAATCGACGATCTCTCGAAACAAGCCTCCAATCAAGCGGGTTTACCTGGAGCCAAATAACCCGGTCGGGTACGAGCCCGCGCTCGGAGCCATCATTCACGCCGATCTGATCGTGCTCGGCCCCGGAAGCCTCTATACCAGCGTGCTTCCGAATCTCATGGTGGACGGCGTGATCGAGGCGATCCGCTGGTCGCGTGGCAATGTCGTCTACGTTTGTAACGTTGCGACGCAGCCAGGCGAAACCGATCACTTTGGGGCGAAAGATCACATACGCACCATCATGGACTGCCTGGGCCCCGGCGTCGTCAGCCATGCGCTCGTGAATAACAATCGCGCGCCGGCCAACTTGATCAGGCCCGAGTGGCGAGTTGATCCGGTGATCGACGAAGATCTAGGCTCGCTTGAAAAGGAGATCATGATCGTTTCGCGAGATGTCGTGAACGACAGCAATGCCTTACGGCACGATCCAGACAAACTGGCGGCGGCACTCCTGGAGATTGCGCGCCGGCCACGTATGGAAGCAAGGGCTCCACAAACGGAATTCGAGCTCGTAGGTTCCGCCTGAAACGAGGGTCTCAAACATTTCATCGATCATCCGTCAATTTGGAGGGTGCTCTGTGGCAATTCGTGTCGGTATCAACGGGTTTGGACGGATCGGACGGCAAGTCCTGAAGGCCGTCAATGAGGGCGGGTTTAGCGATCTGTTCGAGATCGTGGCAGTCAACGATCTGACGAGTCCAGAGACGCTGGCGCATCTCCTCAAGTACGACTCAACCTACGGCCGCTACGACGCCGATATTGAGGTCGTGGACGGTGGCATTCGGGTCAATGACCAGGTGATCAAGGTATTTGCCGAAAAGGATCCCGCCGCTCTGCCATGGGGCACTGAGGGAATCGATCTCGTTGTGGAGTCGACGGGCCGGTTCACGGATGCCGAGAAGGCCACGGCGCATATCACTGCCGGCGCTAAAAAAGTGATTATCAGCGCCCCGGCGAAGGGCGAGGACGTCACGATCGTCCTCGGCGTCAACGAAACGAACTACGATCCAGACATGCACAACATCATCTCGAATGCATCATGCACCACGAATTGCCTCGCCCCAGTGGCAAAAGTGATTCTGGAGAACTTCGGGATCGTGACAGGACTGATGACCACCGTTCACTCGTACACCAACGATCAGGTCATTCTCGACGCTCCCCACAAGGACTTGCGGAGGGCCCGCTCGGCGGCGATCAACATCATCCCGACCACGACAGGCGCCGCTCGCGCTCTTGCGCTCGTGATACCGGAGCTCAAAGGGAAGTTTGACGGGTTCTCGCTTCGTGTGCCGACACCGACAGTTTCAATCATCGATCTGGTGATTCAGACGGAGCGAGAGGTCACGATTGAATCGATCAACGCGGCGTTCAAGTCGGCCTCAGACAGCGATGTCATGGCCGGCATTCTGGGCTACAGTGAAGAACCGCTCGTCTCGTCCGATCTGCGGCAAGATCCGCGTTCCGCGATCGTCGACGGACTCTCGACGATGATTGTCGGCTCGAGCACCGCCAAGGTGATCGCCTGGTACGACAACGAGTGGGGTTATTCCTGCCGCGTCGCTGACTTGATCGCCCTGGTCTGCGAAGCAGGCATCCCAGGAACCGCATAGCCGGTCGAAATAAGAGGAATGGGAGTCTTGTTATGACAACGCGATCTGTCCGCAACGCCGATGTTGCGGGCAAACGGGTTTTCGTTCGTGACGATTTCAACGTTCCGCTCGATGGTCAATCCATCACGGATGACACTCGGATTCAATCAGCGCTTCCGACGATTCGATTGCTCCTCGAACGTAACGCACGGGTCATCCTGTGCAGTCACCTCGGTCGCCCGAAGGGAAAGCCCGTCGAGGAGTTCCGACTTTGGCCGGTGTCCATTCGACTGGGCGAGCTCCTCGGAATGCCAGTGCAGCAAGCAACGGACGTTGTCGGACCAGACGCGGCCGAACGAGCGAACAAGCTGGCCGATGGTGACGTGTTGCTGCTCGAGAACGTTCGCTTCGAGCCTGGCGAGGAAAAGAACGATCCCGAACTGGCCAAGCAGCTCGCATCCTTGGCCGAGATCTATGTCAACGACGCTTTCGGCGCTGCCCACCGGGCGCATGCGTCGACCGTTGGAATTGCAGGTTATCTGCCCTCGTACGCCGGTCTGCTTATGGACGCCGAGGTATCCGCGCTGCAGTGTCTCATCGAAAATCCCGAGCGGCCCTTCGTCACGATCCTGGGCGGAGCCAAAGTTTCCGACAAGATCGGGGTCATCGAAAACTTGATTCCCAAGGTCGACGAGATCCTGATCGGCGGCGGAATGGCCAATACCTTTCTGCTTGCGCAGGGCAAGGAAGTCGGCAAATCCCTGGCCGAGCACGATTTTGTGGAACAGGCGCGTGCGCTCCTCGAGCTCGCAATCACACGTGGAGTCAAAATCGGGCTGCCGAACGATGTGATTGTTTCGGAGAAGATCGACGGCGAGCCACGTGCAGTCGATGTCAACGACATCGCCAGCAGCCAGGCGGTGTTCGATATCGGCCCCAAATCGGCGGCTCGGTTCGGAGAATCGATTGAGGCCGCCAAGACCATCTTCTGGAACGGCCCGATGGGTGTCTTTGAAAAGCCGGTCTTTGCCGAAGGCACTCGCTCGATCGCGAAGGCCGTCGCGGCATCGTCCGCATTCAGTGTGGTCGGCGGCGGCGACTCGGTTGCCGCGGTCGAGCAGATGGGCGTTGCCGACAAGATCTCGCACATCTCCACCGGCGGAGGCGCATCGCTCGAGTTCGTCGAAGGAAGAGAGCTACCTGGTATCGTCGCGTTGGGCCACGATGATGACAAGTGATCGCCGTCCGCTGATCGCGGGCAACTGGAAAATGAATACGTCTCTAAATGAAGCGATCGCGCTGGCCAACGCGATCGCGTCAGCGCCGGTTCCGAGCGTCGATGTTGTCGTCTGCCCACCATTCCCCTGGCTGTTGCCGGTCAAAGCAGCTGTCGCCGGCTCAGGCGTCTCGCTTGGCGCGCAGAACTGCTGGCCGAAGCCAAGCGGTGCCTACACGGGCGAGATCTCGCCGGTGATGCTCAAGGGGGTCGTTTCTCACGTGATCGTCGGCCATTCGGAACGCCGCCAGATTCTCGGCGAATCCGACGCCCTGATACGGGAGAAGATCTCGGCGGTCTTGGCGGAGGGATTGACCCCCATCGTCTGCGTCGGAGAGACGCTGGAAACCCGACAGGCGGGGTCCGCGAATTCATTTGTCAGTGACCAACTCTTGTCCGCACTCGCCGACCGCCCCCGTACGGAGATCGGCAGCTGCGTCGTCGCATACGAGCCGATCTGGGCCATCGGAACAGGAGTCGCCGCCTCTCCGGCTGACGCGGAATCGATGTCGCTGATGATCAAGAATGTGCTCGACTCGATCCACCCGGCAATCTCGATGGTCGTTCGAGTGCTCTATGGAGGCAGTGTCACGCCCGCAAATTGCGTCGAAACGCTCCAGCAGACCAATGTCGATGGCGCATTGGTCGGTGGCGCCAGCCTCAAGGCGGAGTCGTTCCTGGAGATCGTGCGCTCCGTTAGCCGTTGAATCAATGTCGTTCGAATGTTAGCCTTGGTTGCTGGCCACGATGATCGCGGCGCCACTTTGAAGGGAATTCGGGTACGTGGATACTGCAGTCAATTTTGCGATGATCATCATATCGATCGTCTTGATTCTCGTGGTGCTCCTGCAAACGAAGGGCTCATCGTTCAGCGGCGCATTTGGCGGAGATACGGGCTCAATCAGTCGAACCCGCCGCGGAGTCGAAAAAACGCTTTTCCAATTCACGATCGGAACCGGGGCCGTGTTCGTGATCCTGGCGATCGTTTCGAGCATCATTCTCTAGCTGAACGTCGGCATCCGGACAGGTGCAACGCGTTGGGGACTTTGCTCCAGCGCGTTTTTAGCGCCGGGCAAGCTCGAATTCGCGACGACTTCGTCGCCCCAGATAGATCCAGATGAGGATGAAGATCACCGTTAGGCTGACGGCAAGGACGGCGGGATATGGCGCTCGAGCGGCGACTGTACTTGGATCGTACGAGATGACCTGAGCAACGCTTGTATCGCGTACCACGAGGTAGTGGCCCCCGACCCCGAGACCAAACAACGTGAACGCTGCAATCGTGGCAAACGTGATTCCGAAACCAAACCCAAATCCCGTCACGAGCAAGAAAAATCCGCGCATCGTTTACCTCCCGCGCCTGTCGTAATGATTCATTTTGACACGCGTGTGCAACTCGCCAATCTGGACGTCATGTGGTGAAGGAATTTGCGGTCAACATCGGCCACCGCTAGACTCGCGATCACGGAACGGCGTGATGTACGACGCACTTGTTCTGTGTGGGCCGTCCGTGGGCCTATCGGAGGTTGGAGAACAACGTGAGCGTGCTTTCCGGCTCGCGAATCATCGTGGGCGTGACGGGCGGGATTGCCGCTTACAAAGCCGCTGACTTCGTCAGCAAACTTGTGCAGGCGGGCGCCAAAATCGATGTGATCATGACGGAGGCAGCGGAACGTTTCGTCGGGCCCGTGACGTTTCAGGCACTGACTAAGCGAACTGTCTTCGGCAGCGTCTTTGAGCCATGGACGGAGGATTTCTTCGGCCACATCACCCTCGGTCATGAAGCAGACGCGCTTGTCGTCATTCCCGCGACGGCCAACACGATTGCAAAGTTGGCGGGCGGTCAAGCGGACGAAATGCTGAGCTCGGTCGCGCTGTCGACGAAGGCGCCGCTTATCGTCGTGCCCGCGATGGAGCACGAGATGTATCGCCATCCCGCGACGCAATCGAACCTGAAAGTGCTGGTCGAACGCGGTGCTGTCCAGGTTGGACCGGAAACCGGCAGGCTTGCATCGGGCGAGCTGGGCGAGGGCCGTATGTCGTCACCGGAAACGGTCATCGGCGCAGTTCGCCTTGTTCTCGGCCGGACCGGCGTGCTTGCGGGCAAACGGGTCGTCGTGAGCGCCGGAGGGACCCGAGAACCGCTTGATCCGATCCGCTATCTCGGAAATCGATCGAGCGGCCAAATGGGTTACGCGGTAGCTCAGGCCGCGATCGACGCGGGCGCTGATGTGACTCTGGTCACGTCCGCGGTCGATAAAATCGCTCCATACGGAGCCCGGGTCGTACACGTGCAAACCGCGCGGGAAATGTTCGATGCGGTCGAGACCGAAGTTGAGTCCGCCGACATCCTGATCATGTCGGCCGCGGTCGCCGATTTCCGGCCCAAGGTGAGCCAGCCGGGCAAAATCAAAAAGCATCCGGGACTCCATTTAATTCAACTGGAGCTGGTGCGCACGCTCGACATCCTTGGATCGATCGACAGACAGGGACTGCTGAAGATTGGCTTCGCGGCTGAGACCGAAAATCTCATCGAATACGCCACGAACAAGCTCAAGGAAAAAGGGCTTGCGATGATTGTGGCGAACGATGCCGAATCGACGATCGGCAAATCGGAGAGCACCGCGCACTTGATCTTTGCCGGCAGCGACTCCGTGAGCCTACCCCGACTGCCAAAATCAGAAGTGGCGGAAAGGGTCGTCGCCGAGATCGCAAGAATCGCCAATCTACACATCGATGCGTAATCGCCGCGCCTCTCCCATGCGGCCACAACGCCAGGGCTCATCGCAGGAGATTCGATCGCAACTTGCGATGGAGCTCATGCTCAATTGCTACGCTGCCGGCGGCGCCCTAATCATCTTCCGCTCACTGCTCAAAGCCTTGGGTGTCAAGAGCGATCGCTGGGTCGGCGAGGCGATCTATGCGATTACCGATCTCGTCGCGCTTCCGCTGACCAAGCTCCCTGGTTCTGGAACAGAGGTCTTCGGGAACCTAACACTCGCGGACGCCACGCTGGTCGCGCTCGTCATCCTCTTTCCGCTCGGCTTGTTCGTGCTCGGCAATTATCGCGCCTCGAGATGACCGTGCTGCCCCTGATCCCCAAGGTAGTCACGAGTACAATGGAGTGGGGGAAAACGCGATTCGGCGGGCACATTCGCTCCTTGCCGGCCGTTCGACACAATCATCTGTGGTTTACGCGAGGGCTACGTTCCAATGATGAAGAATTTGACCCGGGGAATTCTTGGGCTGGTCTTCGCGGCCGCGGCGACCTGGCTTGCGAATCAGATCGTGGATCAGGTCTTCGGACCCGACGAACAGTCCATTGACGGCTAGGATTGGGCGGTTTCGAACGAGCCTTTAGCGGCTGTGCATCGCGTCCTCGATACTCCGGAGCCCTCTGATGGGAGAACAACGTTCGTTCCTCATCGTTGCGAATCCCTTCGCCCGTCGTGGCGCGGAGTACATTGTCGATCTCATTCGTCATGTAGCCCCGCCGAACGCGACGTTTGACATTCTCTACACCGAGCCCGTGCGGTTGACATCAGGCGCACTGAAAAATCGTGCTCTTGGCTGCGAAGCGATCATCGCGGTCGGTGGGGACGGGACGGTTGCGGAGGCCGCTACCGGACTCGACGACGAGGAAGTCGCGCTCGGCATTGTACCGGCAGGTTCCACCAACATTGTTGCCCGAAATCTCGGTCTGCCGACCGACCCGACAGCGGCAGCCGAGCTCATCTTCAGGCGGCCGCGAACTCGCCGGATCGACGTCGGCCAATGCAACGGCAGGAGGTTTTTGCACATGGGCGGCGCCGGCTTTGACAGCCGGATTTTCGCGACGACGAGCAAACGTCTCAAACGTCATCTCGGTTGGGTCGCCTATCTCCAGGGGGCATCGCAGACGATCTTCGATGCGCCTGTGCGCTTCACGGTCACGGTCGACGGCACCGCCATGGAGTGCGAGTCGCCGCTGGTGCTTGTCGCCAATGGGGGCTCGATCATTCACCCGTCGATCTCCGTTGCCCCGGGCATTCGGTACGACGACGGCTACCTGGACGTAATCGTCTTCACCGCGACCCGGCCGGTGGAGATTGCCAGCACGCTTGGACGGTTCGCGACCCGCTCCTTAGAAAAATCGCCGTTCACGATTCACCTGCGCGGTCAGTCGATCGATCTTGCCGCTGACCCGCCGATCCCTGTTCAGCTCGACGGTGACATCATCGGCGACACTCCCGCCCACTTCACGCTTCTGCCAAACGCGCTTGAAATCATCGTTCCAATCTAAAGAGGTCACCGCACCGCATCGACGCGGTGGCGAACGCCCAACATACAGACCTTAGCGGTGCAGACCCAGCGCGATGATTCCGATCCCGAGAACATTTGTCATGCGAGCTCCGATAATTGCACCTACGAAAAACGGCGGGCTCAAC
>CAYJPA010000063.1:0-35833 GCA_964371945.1 uncultured Sphaerobacteraceae bacterium
ACAACAAGATCGTGGAATGCGTCTTCCAGCGTCGATGCCGAGTGGAATGTTGACCGAATGTCGAATCGCCAGGGTCTGGAACCTCGTCCGAGCGACTCAGATGCCTGTCAATCACTCTTCTCACCGAGTGCGGAGGACTACACCTATCCGGAAAACATGCCAGATGTCGGATGCCAGATCAGGGAGCCCGCGCTCAGTCCATTTACTTGTCACAGTTTGGAATGACTCCCCTTTTCTCTGGCTTCATGCCAAGCAGGTCTGTCCTGAAATTGAGCATACAGGCCATCGCAGTTACCGCAAAGCAGACAGCCGGGCTCTATGCCGCCGTGATGCCAAGGTGACTTGACTATGCGCAGCCGTCACGGAATCGGCAAACGTTATTCCCCAGGATCGAATTGGATCACTGCATTGTCCATACGCGCGTTTGGCCGAAATGTCGACAGGAGTCCTGGCGATTTAGCACTTTCGAGCAGGACATTGTGCGGGCTCGCCGGACAAGCCGTGGATTTCATGTCAGTGCGATGAGCAGTCACTGCCGGCCGTGCAAGGGAAGCTCGATTCCGAATTCTTCGGGCACCATCCGTCCGTGGTTCGCCCGGCTGTTGGGATTCCGTTCATCGAGACCAAACTCTACATCTCCAGGGTGCATTCGCGTTTGGTCTCGAGCCCGAACCTCATCGAGCAACTGAATCCTGGGGCCGGGCGCAAGCCGACCGTTGTTCCGCGCCCGTGGGTTTGGGCAAAACGACGCTATTGTCGGAATGGTTACCAGCAATCCATCCGAGCGGATCACATATCGGACTTCCTTAGCTGACTTCTGGAGCTGCATGAGGAAGCTCCAGCAGAGCGGTCCGAAGTCGTCGTGGGGGGCTATCGTTATCGAAGGTACTTGAAAGCTAGATGTGGAGGCGCGGCGCAATGGCCCGCCTCTTTTCACTGAAGTTTCAAGAGTCTTCGAGCAAACATCGGCCTCGCGAAGTTAGGACCACTCTGGACTCGCTCATCCTCGAACCAGAATTCTCGACCAGAACAAGACCGTCGGCGATCGCATCTTCCCAGATCGTAAGTCGCGGGCAGCTCGATCGCCACGCCTCCATCGCGTCTACATACGAGCGCGGTTGTTCGGAGACCCAGTTGAGAAAATCGCGCGTCAGTGGACGAATTGACGTGATCGGAGAAGTCGCGGTTGTATTGGAGCCCAAGGTGTTGTCGATTTCGGTCATCGCGCGACCCATCCTTCAGCAAATAGCGGATTGCAGTGAGACGCCCATCACCATTCATGGGGCTCGCGCCACCAAACTAGCTGTGTTGGAGCTCAATGGCTTTACGGTTAGCTCGAGGCGCATCCTATTGCCATTGAGCTGGTCAGAAACCTCGAGTATTCCTCGAACTCGTTGTTCTCAATATATCAACAGTTCGTTGTTCTCTGCTCCCGGGCTCCCGCTGCCATTCGGATCGTGAACTATGCGATTCGAGCATCGTGGCCGAAGGGAATGATCCACATCGCTCCTTGCTCCGTACCACCTGCAGAATCGATCAGACGGTGGTTCCGACGGAGTGAAGCATGGCGCTCCCCAAGTATCAGGCGGATCCAGCCACTCAGGAGACAAGTCATGCGACAGGTTGACGAGCTGTTGCTCAACACGGTCATTGCCGAGCGAAGCCGGCTCATTTGCCGCCAGGGATTGCTGGCTGGAAACGCCAAGCTCGGCAACGGCGGAGCGTCTGCCCTTTCGATCCTGGAATCACCACGGTTGGGCGGTGCCCAGGTTCTCGCGCGGGAAGAATTCTTCACGAGCGACATTGACGTGCTCAACTGCACCCTGACGCTCGAGCACCTCGAAGCGACCTTCTATCGCGAAGCAGTTGAGATGTTCGACGCGGCCGCTTACATGGCGATCGGCTTCCAAGCATCCGTGCGTGACCGTATCGTCGAGATTGCCGACCATGAGAAGCAACATGTCGACGCGTTGACCTCGGTGATTGGTCAGCTCGAGGGCGAACCGGTCGAAGAAGCGACATACATCTTCGGCTACACCGATCTCGCGAGCTTCTTGGCGACCGCGGCCGTGATCGAAGGTGTCGGCGTCGCCGCGTAACAGGGTGCCGCGCAGTATCTACAGGAGAAAAGCGATCTACCGACGGCCGCCCTGACGATTCACGGCGTCGAAGCGCGCCACGCCGCCTATCTCAACGTGCTGACCGACGCTTCACCGTTCCCCGACGCGGTCAATCCGTCGATGACCCCGGCAGAGGTCCTCGAAACCGCCGCACCATTCTTCGTCGTTAAGGCCTGACTCCATCGAACGACAGCGGCCCTGGCGAATTCGCCAGGGCCGCTGTCATGCACACGTGATCCCCCCGGAGTCTCAGTCTCTCAGTTCAGGCGTCGAGTAGAGCGTCTTGCCTCCAACCCGGATTTCCGTGTCGACCAGATAACCCCGTGCGGCCTCCAGGTTGGGCCGGACACCGAGCCCCGGCCGTTCAGGAAGACGGACCTGCCCGTTGGCATCGCGCTCCAGATGATCGAGCGTCGCGTCAAGTGCCAGCGATTTCGGCTCGACCGGATATTCACAAATCTCATAGTCGCGAAGATCGGCAAACGGCAGCAGCGATGCCGCAAGCGCGAGATGTGAGGTGAAGGTGTGATTGACATAGGTCACACCGTGCTCCTTGGCATAAAGCGCGATCTCGCGAGCGGGCGTGATGCCGCCAATCCGGCCCGCGTCGATTTGAACGTAGCCGATACCGCCGTAATCGATCATGTGTCGCGCCATAAAGGTGTTATGTGAGCCTTCCCCACCCGCCAGCTTGACCGCTCCGGCCTCTTTGGCGAGCGTACTATACGACTCCAGCGCGCCGGAGAGAAACGGTTCTTCCAGCCAGGTGGCTCCGAACTTCTTGAGTGCCGCCAGCCGGGGCCGCGCGCGCCCGAGATCGTCTTTCCAAACAGTACCGGCGTCGACCAGGAGGATGCCGTCCGGTCCGATCCCTTCACGGGCTGCCGCAACCAGTTCGGCATCGGCCGCAACACTCCCGGCACCATAAGGACCCCAGCCAAACTTGGCTGCAACGAATCCATCGGCTCGCGCACGCTGGCCTTTGACGAATGTTTCAGCCGGAGTGTCACCGAAGAGAACAGAGGCATACGGCGTCTTGGGAAAGGTCTGTTTGTAGCCGAGCAGCTGAAACGACGGGACGTTGAAGCGCTTGCCAAGTAAATCCCACATCGCAATGTCGATGCCCGAGAGCGTGTGGTCGGTTTGCAACAGATCCAGGCTATTGGAGCGAACGAGATCTCCGATCCGCGCGATATCTTCGACGGTGTCGAGATGCTGCCCGACGACCGAATCGCGCACCGGTTTGCAGGCGCTGTGCGACATCGGGCAGACCAAGCTCGCAATGCTGACCAGCGGCGACGCCTCGCATTCGCCCCAACCGACATGCTGGCCGGCCTGCAATCGAACAAGCAACAGATCCTGGCTGCCGTCGCCGATGTCGAGAATTTGAGGCATCGAAAGGTAGTAGAAATCGACCGACTCGATCTTCACGTGGTGGCGCTCCTAATCCGTCGAATCGCGGAAGCACAGACCTTCGGCCGGTATCGATCCAGGTCACAGGCCACTGGGCGATTTCTTGCCTAGGAACCTGCTTCGGCGGTGGCTTTGGCCTCGAGATCATCGATATCGTTGATGGCGTCAAAGACAATCCAGCGTTCGCCCTGGCGCTCGAAGATGAAGAGATCGACATCCGTTCCTTCGGTATTCTCATCTCCACCATCGGTTTCGATGACCACGGCGACCCGACCGTCCGGTAGCGCCACCATCTCGCGGATGCCGAGAAAGATCACCAGCTTCTCCGGTGCGATCGCGATCGGTGTGGCAACCGATTTGATCAGCTTGTCCGCGGTCTCCCGGTCGAGCTCACCCGATGGATCGAAAATCCTGCGCATGTACTCGTCGCCCAATAGTGCTAAAGCGCGCAGCACCTCGCCCGAATTCGAGCAAGCGATGAACTCTCGAACGACAGCGTTGATCTCGGCGGCGGTTGCTTCGTCAACCGTGCTCCCCTCAGGAACGACGGTCGGAGAAACATATGTTTCGGTGGCCATTGGAGTCGCGAGCAGCGTGCCGAGAAAGTCAATTGACCTCGCGTCGGTGTGGCATTCCGTGCCGGGAATGATCTCCGGGGCGGGCGGGGTCGCTGCATCCTGAGCTTGCGCCGAAAGGACTGACACGCATGTCATGGCGACGGCGACGATCGCGACAAATCCTCTCGAAACCGCCCCAAAGTCGAACACCGGCATTAAGCCTACACTCCCCGCTGAGTCACAGGAACGCAAAAACGGATTCATCTGCAGTATCGCACGCGATGAATCGATGAGCGTCACGTCCTGGCGGTTGATCACAAAGACGAACACGCGCGCCGAGCGCCCCTATGAATGAGAGTCGCAGTTCAGCAGAAATCAGTGAGAACCGCTTCCCTACCCTAATTCACCAGTTTGCGTTTGTTTGCGACATAGTCGACGAGAACATACTCGCCGAGGTGGTCCGGACTCGCGAAGAAGACGCGGCCGCCGTTGATCTTTGAGAGATCGTTCACGAACTTCATGAGGTTCGGCGATCGTTCCAGCATAAACGTGTTGATCGTTATGTCATCTCGGGTGCAGCGCACCACCTCGCGCATCGTCGCCTGCCAGGTTTCGGGCACGGTCGGCCAGTAAAAAAACGGCGCTCCATCTTGTTGAATGTGCGCGGTCGGCTCGCCGTCCGTGATGATGATGATCTGGCGGTTGCTTCCTTTCTCACGCGCGAGCATTTCGCGGGCGATCTGGAAGCCGTGATGCATGTTTGTGCCCTGCAGATACTCGTTCCACTGCAGTCCCGGTAAGTCGGTTTGCTTAAGCTCCTGCGCAACCGCGTGGAATCCGACGATGCGGAGCGTGTCGCGTGGATATTTCGAGCGGATCAGCGAGTCCAATGCCAGCGCGATCCGCCTCGCGGAAGGGAAGTAGTCGTTGTAGAACATCGACCGGCTCATGTCGATCATCAGTACGGTTGATGATCGAGAGCTCAGCTCTGTTCGATGAACCTCAAAGTCGCTGGCATCGAGCTTCACCGGCGAGCCGATTCCACCGCGTCGCACCGCGTTCATCACGGTTTTTGGCAGATCGAGTAAGAACGGATCGCCGAATTCGTAGGGTTTCGTGATGTCGATCCGTTCGCCCGCGCTGCCGCTCTGCTGAACCTCGTGCTGACCGATCTTGTCCTTTTTCAGCTCCTGAAAGATGTCGGTGAGCGCCTTTTCACCGATCTTGCGAACACCCCGCGGGGTTAGCTCGAACTGGCGTCCGGCTTTGCGGATGAAACCGGCATCTTCGAGCAGTTTCGCGATCTGAGCGAGTTGATTCATCTGTTCCTGTGTCTCGTCGCCCAGAAGCTCACCGATTCTGTCGCCGTCCAGATTGGCGAAATCGCTCCAATCACGGACGTCTTTCAGTTCCCGTTCCAGTTCGTCGTAGTCGTTCAGCCGGTCCATGAGCTGCATGGCTTCGGCAAGCGAAAGCGACTCCTCGCCGCCGAACCGGTAGGAGCGCCGCGATTCGTCCGGCCGCATCACGGGGCCGAGATTCTCGGCGAGCCGCGCCATCTGCTGTTGCAAACCCTCGTCCTGCATGATCGCCTGGACCATCGACTGCAATTGATTGCGCTGGTCCGGGGTCATGCTCTCCATGAGCTGGTTCATCGCGGCCATCTGATTTCGCATGTGCTCCATCAGGTCATCGAGATTCTTGACCTCTGGACCGAAGAAGTGCCCCCATTTGTGCATGAACTGCTCGAAGTTTGGATCTTCGCCGCGTGCCTTTGCCTCGAGCATATCGTTGAGCTCGCTCATCATCTGGCGCATTTCGGCGACGTTCTCAGGTGTCATCTGGTCCAGCGCCTGCTCCAATCCCTGGAAGGTCTGCTGCAGGACTTGCTGCTGCAACATCGAAAGCAGGTCCCGAAATTTCTGACGCGCGTCGGGATTCATGAAATCGTATTCCTGGAGACCCTTTATCGCGCCGGCCGGATCTGGCGGGAGCGCGTCGAGCTGATCGCGCTTCTTATTGACGATGATCTCCAACATCTTTTGCAGGTCGCCGGAATCGCCCGCTTCGCCGCCTTCAGATTCTTCGGCGGCTCGCGCTTTGGCGTCTTCGATTTTTGAATCGAGGCCCTGTCGCTCGGTCTGAATGACGTCCCGCAGTTTTTCTTTGACATCCTCGAAGATCGATCCGAGATCGTATCGGTTGAGCTGTTCCTGACGCTTCTGGCGGACCTTTTTCATCATGTCCCACCAGCCGGGCATGCGCTCCCCGTCTGGGCGCTCGAATCCCTCGCGGAAGAGCTGCCGGAGTGCGCGCATAAGATCGCCATCCCGCATCAGCTCGTCTGAGATGGCGCGCATGATGTCGTCGGCATCGATCGCATTGATCTGCTGCGTGCCGTCCCAACGGCTGTATCGGATGCCAGAGCGGAAGCTCATTCTGATGTTTCCTTATCCAATCGAGCCGTCGCCCCGTCGATCGTGGCGTCTCGATTTGTTCTTGCGTTTCCGATGCCGGTCGCGCGGGCCTCGATAATCTTCCAGTCCCCAGTCGGGTGCCGGCGGCCAGGGATCGAAATCATCTTTTGGCTCTGGCCTTCAGCGGTGATAACGAGCCGGTCCAGCACCCGCGTCCTTGTTCAGTTTTCGGTTGAGATGGAGTCCCTCGAGCACGAATTCGACCGCTGAGGCGACGGCGGCCGGGTTTCCGCCGACCCCGAGCTTCTCGACCGCTTCTTTCATTCCATCAAGGTGGCTGAGTTGATGCACGTAATCCATCGCCGGCATGAGCGCCGACGCTTCCACGTTCAGACCGTTGTCGAATGCAAGAATCAGCCGGTCGAACTGCCGCACAGAGAAATGTCGGTTAAAGGTGGTCAACACAGCGCCGCTGATCAGCCTATCGACGACTTGCTCTTCGCGTACTTCGCCAAGGGTTTCCAACTCAATCTTGCCGGTGGTCGAGGCGTGCAATGCGGCGAGGTCGGATATTCGCGGCGCTGCCTGCTTCTCGCCGATTCGGATCGAGCGGCGAGTCGCGTTCGAGATGAGATTCTCGTAGTTCGCGACGCTCATGCGGACGGAGACGCCCGACCGCTGCGAAACGTCGTGCGATCTTCGGGCGTGGTGCGTCAGCTCGGCCACGATCTCGCGCATAAAGACAGGAACGGTGACGGTAATCCCGGCCGTTTCGAAAACGGTGCTTTCCTGCTCCATGATCTCCATTTCGAGATCGGTCGTTTCTGGGTAGTGCGTCCGGATTTGGGAGCCGTAGCGGTCTTTGAGTGGGGTGATAATGCGGCCGCGATTGGTGTAGTCCTCCGGGTTCGCCGAGGCGACCACGAAGATGTCGAGTGGCAACCGGATCTTGTAGCCGCGGATTTGGACGTCGCGTTCTTCCATGATGTTGAGCAAACCGACCTGAATCCGTTCCGCCAAATCGGGAAGCTCATTCAGCGTGAAGATGCCCCGGTTCGTGCGAGGAACAAGGCCGTAGGAGATGGTCAGTTCATCGGTCAGGTAGCGGCCCTCCGCGACCTTGATCGGATCGACTTCACCGATCAGATCGGCGATCGTCGTGTCGGGGGTCGCGAGTTTTTCGCCGTAGCGGCGATCGCGGCCGATCCACTCGATCGGTGTTTCGTCGCCGAGCTCCTCGACCAGATCGCGAGCCGGCTTTGAAACAGGGCTGAAGGGATCGTCGTTGATCTCCGAGCCCTGAACGATCGGAATGACCTCGTCCAGCAAATTGACGAGGCTTCTCGCCATTCTGGTTTTGGCCTGGCCGCGCTCGCCGAGGAAGATGATGTCCTGGCCGGAGAGAATCGCGTTCTCGATGGCCGGGATGACCGTCTGGTCGTAGCCCATCACGCCCGGGAAGAGATTCTCGCCTTTCCGGATTTTGGCGATCAAGTTGGCGCGCATCTCTTCGCGAATCGGTTTTGTTCGATACCCGGACGCGCGCAGGGCGCCGAGCGTTTCGGGCCGTTCTTGAGCTGCTTTGAGAGATTGTTCCGATTTGGTTGCCATGCGGGGCACTTTCCTTCCGCCGGATTGAAACACCGGGATTTGTGGCCAAGGGGAAGAAGGTCGACGCATCTTCTGGAAATGCGGACAAATCACTCCAATCATGCTACCCGGCGGCGGGTTTGGCGTCGAGTCAATTCCACCCAGACCTAACCAGACGGCTAGTGATGTTGCCGGGATTACGCGCGGTTCGAGGGGTCGGATGGCGCTTTGCCCGTCACCGCGTACTCGAAGAGCTCGCGCTTCGACGTGCGTTTACGCAACGTCGTGACCTCGATGTTTCCGAGTCCGATGTCGTCAAACAATCCAGCGAAGATTTGTTCCGTGTCAAGCATGAATTCATAGAAGCGGCTGTTGCCGGCGATATAGGTCACCTGGGCTCCCGGAGCAAGCAGCGGTCGCAGCGAGGCGAGATGAGTAGACATGTCGCAGATGTACTTGCGAATATATCGCCCAAGCACTGAGCTACGTTCTTCGATCGAGGCAATCGACCTCGCGATCCGCGGATCGATTGCCGGGACTGTGTCACTGCTCCACTTTGCGAGATTGCTGGTCGCCCTACCCCAGGTGCCGCCGATTGCCGCCCAATCGAGCTCGCCGGCCTGCTGCGCGGTTTCCAGAAAGCCGAGCCAGTACATATAGGGGCGAAGCTCCCTGATGTAGCTCATCCGATTTGCGTAAGGCGGTGACGTGATCACGGATGTGAACCGTCGATCGTCTGATTCGATTGATAGCGATCGAGTGAGATCGCATGAATTGCCAAGGTGAACGCTCGAAACCTGTTGAGGTTGATGGGCGGCGGCCTGGTTGACAACGGTATCGACGGCTTGGGCGAAGAAGTCGAATACATCGGTCTGGGTGGTGTTGGGATTTGAGAACTTATGGGATATGTCGTGTTTGAGCGAGACCGACTGGTGACGAAAGTTGGCCTTCGACCGCTCCATTAGCGTCTGACAGAACGCAATCTTCAACAGGTCACGCGTCCCCTCCGTCCAATTGAGGCTGGAGCATAACTGCTTGATCGACGATAGCGCCGCGATCGTGGCTTCGTCCCACCATCGATCGATGTACTGCATCGGCGGCGCCCAGCTCGGGTCCTGCCCAATCAGCTCTTTAGCAGCTGACTTCGCATCGCTCAAATCGGCTTCTCGGTACGAGCGTACTTTCGCATTGGTAAGCCAGACGAGAAACGGGTTGATATCGACCGTCTCACAGTCAATTCCGCGATCAGCACAAACAAGCGCGGTCGTGCCCGTGCCGCAGAACGGATCGAGCACCCGGTCCCGAGGCGTCAGCGTTTCGACCAGCTCTTGAACAAGGTGGACCGAATATGCCGGTGTCAGCCGGATCCAGCCGTGGCGGCCGCGATCCCGATTCGCTTTGAACGTGTAGTTTTTGCCGTTCACCGGCCGGTCACCCGCTGGAGCGGCACAATCTCGCGGACGCGACGGTGGACATCGAATCCATCAACGCCTAAATCCAGAAGTGCACCCAAACCACGATGAACAGTTCCGCCGAGCGGAATCGACAATGGCGGCGAAGCCAAGGATTTGACGATCTCCTGAACCGTGGATCCGTGGATCGCACTCTGGATCTGACTTCCGGCCGCTCCACCCTCAAGAACTCGATGCAATGCACTCCCCCAGCAGTAGATCGGGAGATGCGGACCGATCTCGTTGACGAGCACTGTGGTCTCGATCGGATTCGCAACCTACCAGATTTCGAAGGATTCACAAGTGCCGCGAATGACGTAGCTTCGGCGGGTGGATGCGATCGCGGGGATTAGGCTGGTCAACGGTGTTGATTTCCCCGCGCCGCTTTGACGCGCGGCAATGGTTACTGACTTCCCCTGCCCTACCGCATTCCAGAGCGAGGTGGCAAATTCCGACCTGATGAAACCCGATCGCATGAGCTCTGTCAGTGCTACCGGCGAAGGGCTGGTCGGGCTCGGCCCCCACCACCAGGCCGGCAAATCCGTCTCGTCCGTAACAGGCGGCGGTGCGCTCAAGCCAAGCTCAGTTCGCTTCACGGAGCGGTCGATTGCGCGCAAACACGGCTCCAATCGCAACAATCGAAATCAATGCCGCCGCGCCGACCGCCGCTCTCACGCCGAAAGGAACTGCCGCGACACCCAGTGCAAACGATCCCACCGAAGGCACTCCGATGACGGTCAGTAAATAAAGACTCATGATCCGGCCGCGAAGATCTGGCGGCACCGAGAGCTGGATGAGTGTCGCGATCGAGGCTCCAGCGAGCGCATTGGTCAAACCCGCGAATGCTAGTAATGGCAATGACAACGCGTACCAGGGCGAAACGGCGAAAATGATCAGCAGCCCACTCTGAGCGATAACCGCGGCCAACACGACCCGTCCCTTGTGCTCGACATTTCTGCGCCCGGCAAACCCGAACGCTCCGATCAGCGTGCCCAGCCCGCCGGCCGAAACCATCGCCCCGTAGGCGCCCGAACCAACGTGAAACTCGTCGCGCGCGAAGACCGCGAGCATCGGACTGTAGGATCGAACCAGCAAACCACCAATTGCCGACACGACGATCAGACCAGATAGTAACGGTGAGCCGAGAATGTGTCTGACACCCCGAGCGATCGACTTCACAACGCTCTCAGCGTCATGCCGCCCAGGTATTCGTACGGGAATGTTGCGCAACAGGGCCAAGGCAATCAGCGTGGCAAGGCACGAAACCACGTTGACAGCCATGACACCACCAACTCCGATGAACGGGATGAGCACGCCGGCGATGGCGGGACCAATCAGCGATGCGCCGGTAAACGCCACCGAGTTGAGTGAGACCGCTGAAGTAAGCTGCATGCGATTCACGATATCGGGCAACAACGCGTGTCGCGCGGGAGCGTCGAACGCCAACACGACACCGATCCCAAACGAAAAAACGATCAGCATCCAGACCGCAACGACGTCAGTCAGGGTGACGATCGCCAGTGCGAGACTCAATGCCATGTAGAGGGACTGCACGACCCAGAGCACACTGATCCGAGAAAACCGGTCCGCCATCGCTCCGCCGAAGGGTGGGAGTACGAGCATCGGGATGGCAAAGGCGGCCGCCGAGATTCCGAGCCAAAATGCCGCGCGTTCTGGTTCGAGGTCGGTCATCAACCAGCCGGTCGCGGTCGATTCCATCCAGGTGCCGGCGTTGGAGATCAACATGCCGAACCACAGCAAGCGAAAGTTGCGCGACTGGAGTGCCGCGAATCGCACGGGCTGTTCTGCTGTGCTGGTCGAAACGCCGATTGGCGGCTCCACGCTGGGATCTTTGCCCATTTCACTGGGGGATTCGGGGCCGCTCATGGAAACCGATGGTAGCACGATCCATGGCGGGCGCTTCGAGGATGTCCGGCAACGATCGTTAACTGGGCGCGGTTTCACCACCCGGTTCATCGTCGAGGATCGCCACGTAGGGCAAGCCCCTTTGACTCACACGTGCCCCTACGCCGAACCCAACGATTTGGCGATCTGGCGCCTCGAACCCGGAGAACCGTACCGGCAGGTCGATTAGCCGCGCTTTCGGACGGGTGAAGAGCGTGCAAATCTCAACGCGCCGCGCTCCGCTCCGCCAAAGCCAATCAACCAGATACGCCATGCTCAAACCGCTGCTTACGACGTCGGCGACGATCAACACGTCTTTCCCAGCCACCCGGTTTTTCGGCGCTTTGACCAGACGGACATGCTTGCGACCGCTGGGCGTGCGGTAACGAGTTACCGAGACCCGGTCGACCTCCACCCGGACGCCCCGGCCACGTAGTGCGGTCGCGAGATGTCGTTTCAACGTAAGTCCACCGGGTGCAAGTCCAATCAAGAAGAGCGGATCTGAAGCTAGATTTCCGGCACCGTTCTTCTCGGCTCTCCAGGTCGAGATCTCGGAAGCGATCTCGTTCACGCGGTGCTCGATTTGCCCTTCGCTGACAATGATGTCTCCAACGTTGCCTGGTTTTTTCGCGATCCATGATTCGTCATAGGCGCTCAGGAGCCATTCCACGTCGCGTCGATAGAGCAGCTTGATTTGCACACCTGGGTAGAGCTCGCGAAGACGGCGAAGCTTTCGGTTCTTGCGCGTGACCAGCGCTTGCCGCATCGTTGTCAATTCGATGTAGAGACGGTGCTCCGGCAGATAGAAATCAGGCGTAAACGATTCGATCGGACGGCCGTCCGGTCCCCGCGCGAGTACAAAGCTCGTTGGCTCGTAGAGCCAGCGGACGCGATAGTAGGTCAGAATCCTGGCGAGCTCCTGTTCGGCCGGATGCGCGAACTTGTTATGATCCCGCGGCCCGACGAACTGCCACGGCAGTGGTAACTGCCGTTGCCGTGGAGCACGGTTTCGTAGCGTATTCGAGAAGCCAGGGCTTCTCGTGGCTGCGCCGATTGTTGCTTGTTTGGCCCGGACATGTCCCACGATTGGCGCTCGCTCGATGTACATCGAATCGTTCGCATGTGCACTGGCGACTGTGGGATCGCAAGGGCAAAGCGATAGCAAGACGGGGTGCACGCGGCTCTCCGTCGGCTCCAAAATCACTGTCCAGCGGGGACATTTGCAGTGTTGCACAGGCGTGTAGCGACCGCAACTGTACGGACGCGCCGGTTTGTCCGGGGTCCGCTATTCAATGGTCGTACCTTCGTATGACCCTGTCAGCCAGACGGCAGGCACCCGTCCGGCCTGACCTTGACCTGACCGAAGGGACCACCCGGATCGGACCGAAACGGTCTTCAGTACAAGCAAACGTGATTTGTCAGTTGAAGATCACCGCGCTGAAGAGCCTACCCTGGAGACGAGTCCACGCTGTTATGAGATCAAACCGAGCGTGCTGGACCCACGGCCACGCAAGAGCCGATTGGCCGAATCTTGCACCGGACTCCTACTCCGGCTGTTGAGGGTATCCGTTCTAATGGGATATGTCGCATCCGTGAGGACAGCGGAGCGATCGGTGCATTGTTGCAACGAGCTTGAAGCTTGAGGCTTGAGGCTTGAAGCTCGGAGCTTGGGGCTTGGGGCTTGGGGCTTGGAGCCTGGAGCCTGGAGCCTGGAGCCTGGAGCTTGGAGCTTCAAGCTCGGAGCTTGGAGCTTGGAGCTTGGAGCTTGGAGCTTGGAGCTTGGAGCTTGGAGCTCGGAGCTTAAATACACTGGCCCCGAGTAACCGAACTGCCGCCCAGCTCCCCATCGTCCGCGATCAGAACATCACGCCCCGCAACGGATGCTCCATCTTTCAGACGACCGATCACGTTTCCTTATCGAATGGAACCCCGCAGCGCCATTCGATCGCTCCGCGTGCCGTTGGATTGCTGTCTAGAGTGCTGGCTTCTCGGGGCCTGTACGGACAATATATCCGTACAGTGCTTGATTGTCAACCGGAACCGATGTTCGATTATTCGCCTCATGATCAATTACGCGCAGTCTCGTCTCGTGATTCTATTCGAACCCAGCACTTCATGACAACCTGTCACGAGACGCTCGCCGCCGCATTGAAATCGAGCTCGAACGTTCTGGCCAATCGCTGTACGATGTCCGACTCGGCGACGATGATTCCAATCTCCCGATTCTCGTCGAGCGAGGTTTGAGTCAAGTTCTGTGAGCCAACGAACGCGATCTCCCCGTCCACCACAATCGCCTTGGCGTGGATGTAAAGATCGTCCGCATACCGAATATCAACACCATCGCTCATCAGATCTGCCGCGATCCGGTCCGCATCTGGCTGATCGTCAGGAGAAAGGATCACTCGCACTGAGACTCCGCGCGCTTCTGCATCCTCGAGTCGCTCGAGAATGCCCCTATCGCGGATGACCTCGGCATAAATGTCTATCGTCTCATCGGCGCGATCGATCAAAACAGTAATCTCGTCGCGGCTCTCGTCCGGACTCACCGTCAGCGGTCCGTGGACGCTCAATTTTTTGCCTTTCCAATCGGCTTCAAAAATTGCTCGAAACTCCTCTACATCGTCTGGCAAGGTCGAGATCACCCCGAATTCCCGATTGCCTTCAAACGATGAGCGCGAGAGATTGAAGTTGAGAATTGCCACAATCGATCGATCGACGATCATCGTTTTCGCGTGGGTGAAGGTGAACGAATCGCTGGACCACCTAACTTCGGCGCCCGCGCCCTTCATTTTGAATGCGAGCTCTTCAGGATCCCCGTACCCGCCAAACGGGTGTTGCTCGATCAGAATCCGAACGTCGACGCCGCGATACTCAGCATCAATCAGCGAATCGATGATCAGGTTGTCAGTCAAAAGGTAGATCATCAGATCGATCGACTCGGCCGCCGACTCGATCTCCTCCAGAATTGGAGATCGGCCATCATCCGGTAGCACGATCAAACCGCGGATCCCAACACCGGGGGTAGACGAATCGTCCGGGCGCTCGAATCGCAAATGATTGGGCAGATCGGTCGCGAGCACGATCGCGAAGCCCAGCAACATCGCGATGACTACGACAACGGCCCTCCGCTGTTTCGCCATCCGCCCCTCATTCAAATCCCGGCTGATTCACGCGTTATGAACGGGACAACCAGGTTTCAATCTCTTGACCGTGCTCGATATAGTGATCGTCCATGAGCTCCTGCACGTACGCTGGAGAGAGGTTGGGAACGGCACTGACCGCGGCGAGAACCCTAGCGTGGTTGGTTTCCAGTTCAGATCTCAGCTCAGCGTACGACTTCAGGGCGCTATCCAGCGCGTTTTGATTATTCAACGGTTGAAAATCGACATGCTCGATATCACCGCCTTTGGCGAGCCGATCCGCTTCGAAACCGTCCCAAAAAGCGACATGTCCGACAACTGTCTTGAACGACCAGTCACCACAGACTCCCGGCTCGTGATGCCGATTGGCAGGCACTGAATCGACGACTGCCAGGAACCTTTCCCAGGCGATTGCGGTGGCGCTCAAGAGTGACTCCGTCGTGCAATGTACAGAAGAGTTTTCGTCGGTCATTGAAAGCTGCTCCTCGTCAGATCGAATGGTTGTCGCCGGATTCTCGCGCACATTCAAAAGACGCACCGTTGCGTTCATCGTGAGATCGCAGCGCATGCGAAAGGCCGGGACCCGATCGGCCCCGGCCTTTCATCTCCGATATTAAGCAGCCTTCACCGCGGCCACGAGCGCCGATAAGGAGCTCTTGGCATCGCCGAAGAGCATTGCGGTCTTCGGATCATGGAAGAGCTTGTTCTCGATGCCGGCGAAGCCAGACTTCATCGATCGCTTCAGAACAACGACATTCTGGGCCTGGTCGACGTTCAGGATCGGCATCCCATAGATCGGACTGCTTGGATCGTCGCGAGCGGCCGGATTCGTCACGTCGTTCGCGCCAATGATCAGCGCGACATCCGTTTGGGCAAACTCGTCGTTGATGTCGTCCATTTCATAGAGATCGTCGTATGGCACGTTCGCTTCCGCGAGCAGCACGTTCATATGACCAGGCATTCGCCCCGCCACGGGATGGATGGCGTATTTCACCGTTACGCCGCGCTCTTGAAGAATGTCCGCGAGCTCCCGCACGGCATGCTGTGCCTGCGCCACCGCGAGGCCGTACCCCGGCACGATGATGACCTTCTGCGCATATGCGAGTTGAACCGCAAGATCCTCCGCGGTCGTTTCGCGAACCGGTAACTGCTCGCCTGAACCCTCAGCGGCAGGACCCGCCGCGACCGCGCCCCATGTGCCGAAGATCACGTTGAGCACCGAGCGGTTCATCGCTCTGGCCATGAGGAGCGTCAGGAACGAACCTGATGCACCGACGAGCGCCCCGGCGATGACGAGAGCCTGATTACCAAGCACCAAACCGGTAATTGCAGCGGCCAGTCCGGTAAGCGAGTTCAGAATTGCGATGACGACCGGCATATCGGCGCCACCGATCGGCAGCACGACCGAGAAACCGAGTACCAATGCGATCGCGAATACGAGCCACAGCAGCCCTTTCGATCCGGTGTCGTGATCCATGAAGGTGATCAGGACACCGAGAACGACGAGCGCGCCGGCGAGAGCCGCGTTGTACCGTTTCTGGTTCGGTATCGTGATCCGGCCGCCGGAGATCAATTCCTGCAGTTTGAGGAAGGCGACGATGCTGCCGGTGAAGGAGATCGAGCCGATCACGGTGCCGAGCACGATCGATACGCCCTCGCCCTTGCCCATGTGGGATTCGTGGATGAACTCGCCGATCGAAACGAGTGCCGCGGTCGCGCCGCCCACCCCGTTGTAGATGGCGGTCATTTGCGGCATCGCGGTCATCTTCACGACCCGGGCCGCATATGCCGCGATCCCGCCGCCGATCAATAGGCCGACGATCATGATGACGTAGTTTTGACCGTCCCATCCCCGGCTCAGGAACGTCGCCAGAATCGCGACCGCCATGCCGAGCGCGGCAAGCTGGTTGCCTCGACGCGCCTTCGCCGGGGTGCTCAGGAACTTGAGCCCGACTATGAGCAGAATCGACGCTGCGAAGTACGCGATGTCGATAAAGGCATCTCGTCCGTTGTCGATCATTTCCTCTGCCCCGTGGTCGGCTTCTTCTTGAACATTTCAAGCATGCGGTCGGTGACGACGAACGCTCCGGCCACATTGGCGGCGCCCATCACGACTGCAAGGAACCCGATAAGCTGCAGATACCAGGTATCCGCCTGGCCCAACACCATCATGCCGCCGAGGACCACGATGCCGTGAATCGCGTTCGTTCCTGACATTAGCGGGGTGTGCAGGGTCGCCGGAACTCGTCCGATCAACTCGACCCCGAGGAAAATCGCGAGTAGAAAGATATAGGCTCCGAGTAAGACGTCTTGATCCATCAGCCGCGCCTCCCGCAAGCGCTCGTAGAGCACCGACTCACGTCCAAACCCTCCTCTCAAAACAGAACTTGGCCATCCTGTGGGATGAGCCTACGCGGGTGTCGCTGCCGGTTGCATCCGGGCCTTGGTTCCTTCGTGGAGAAGCTCACCATCGCTGGTGATCACGGTTCCTCGCACGATCTCGTCACTCATATCCAGCACGAACTGACCCTCGGCATTGATCAAGAGGGCCAGCAGATTCTGGATGTTCTTTGAATACATCTGGCTGGAATGGACCGGAATTGTGCTCGGCAAATTGAGTGTTCCGATGATCGTCACGCCGTACCGTTCAACGATCTCGCCTGGAACGGTCAATTCGCAGTTGCCGCCGGTTTCGGCCGCGAGATCCACGATCACCGATCCGGCAGCCATGCTCTTGACGGTCTCTTCCGAGATCAGTCGCGGGGCAGCCCTGCCTGGAACCGCGGCGGTGGTGATGATCACGTCGGATTTCGCGGCTCGCTGGGCCAGCACTTCTTGTTGTTTCCGGAGCACTTCTTGCGAAACTTCTTTCGCATACCCGCTCTTGTCCTGAGAATCGGCGGTATCGACCGGTATCTCGATAAACTTTGCCCCGAGACTTTCGACCTGCTCTTTGACGACCGGCCGCGTGTCATACGACTCGACCACGGCGCCGAGCCGGCGAGCCGTCGCGATCGCCTGCAATCCGGCGACGCCGGCGCCGATCACGAGCACCTTGGCGGGCGGAATTGTGCCCGCGGCGGTTGTGAGCAGCGGCATGAATTTCGCAAGGTTATCGGCGGCCAGCAGAACTGCCTTATAGCCGGCAATCGTTGCCATCGATGACAGCGCATCCATGTACTGGGCACGCGTCGTCCGCGGAATTGCATCCATGCTGAAGCTGGTAATCCGGCGATTCAGCAGGTCGGACACGAGATCGGTGTTGACCATCGGCTGCAGGAACGCGATCAGCTTGGTTCCCTGCTTGAGCATCGCCATCTCTTCGGCCGAGGGCTTCTGCACCTTCAGCACGAGATCCGCGCCACTGAACAGTGTTGCCGCGTCGGGAACGATGGTCGCACCAACGTTGCTATAGGCTTCGTCGGAGATGAACGCCCCGGCGCCGGCGCCGGTCTCGACAAGCACCGTATGGCCCGCCCCGGCATATTTCTTCACCGCGTCCGGGATCAGAGCAACCCGGCGCTCGTTCGGTGCCGTCTCTTTCGGCACAGCTAATACCAGCCGGGCTGCACCCGCCGCGGATCCTTCCATCGGTACCAACGCCTCCACAGGAGTGACGATTCAGCATGCGCCCGGCGCATCAGCATCGAACGAGTGGCAGGGCTCTTTTCGCTCGATCCGCACGCGGCCGTTGAGGGCATGAGACCAGTCCAATAGGAGAGGTTCAGATGCCCAAAGAGCGAAAAGAATGCGGCTTTGGAAAAATCCGCCGTCGCGTCGCCAGCTATCTGTGAATTTTACAACAATTCGATCCCCGACTGACGAGCGTATCTGTTCAGACTTGAGGGTGGCATGGTATGGACGCATTTCAAGCGCGAAAGGACATTCTTTCGCTGATGTTTGGCATACTTCAACCGCACACGAAATCGAAATCGGGGTTGATGAGCCATGCCATACCTACGAAGTTCGACAGCTCCGACAACCGGCGAGGAAGCCCCATTTGAATCGAACAAACTGACCTTTAGCATGAAAACGCGCGATGCCTTCTTTGCTCGCGTCACGAAGCAGCTTAAGGCCCAGATGCCCATCGAGCTCGCCGAGTTCAAAGCCCGTCCTATGTTCAATCTCATGAAAGTCGCGTACGACAACGACCGGGTGCACTACGAGGTAGCGTTCGATGTTACGCGGCGAACGCTCGAAATTGCCCTCCATTTCGAGGACGGTCCGCTCAGCACTGCACGTTACCTTCGCTACTTCGACCAACGAATTCTCGAGTTGAAGCACGTGCTCGGCTATGAAATCGAGCTCGAGCGCTGGACGCTGTCGTGGGGCCGCGTTTACGAGATTTTGCCGTTGGAGTCGTTGGATCCGCCCGTTTCCGATCACGTCGCGGCGCGTCTCGCGAACTACATCACGATCCTGCAGCCGTTGGTGATCGAAGCCGGAATCGAGCCGGAACGCTCCGCCCAACCAGTCGAGCACCGCCAGGGCCACTGGAAACGATCGGCAAAGAGATCGTCAGCGTAACCATTCGACGTGCAGTTGGACCCGCAAGGGAACTGAGATTCAGAGTCCCCGGGTCGGGCCGCGTCTGGTTATGCCTGCTCGTCCCGGTTGACCAATGACCCTGCCATCACGGTAGACGACTTCACCGCGGTGGATCGTCGTCACGGGCCAGCAGGTCACTTGCCAGCCTTCGTACGGGGAGTAATCCGACTTCGTGGCGGTATCGGCAGCACGTACCGGCTTTGACAGGTTTGGATCCCAGATCGCGATGTCGGCGTCTGAGCCAACGGCAATTGTGCCCTTCCGCGGAAAGAGCCCGAAAAGCTTGGCGGCATTGGTCGAAGAGACCGCGACAAACTGTTGGAGCGAAATTCTGCCGGATACGACGCCCTCGGAAAAGAGCATTGGAAGCATCGTGTCCAGGTCGGCAACACCGGGCCTGAGGTTGGTCAGATCCAAACCGGGAAAGACTTTGTCGGCGAAGAGCCAAGGCGCGTGATCGGTGCAAACGGTATCGACTTCCCCTGCGGCAAGACCCTTCCAGAGCGCTATTCGATCGCTCAACGTTCGCAGTGGCGGTTGGCCGGCGTACTTGGCGCCGTCCGGTACCGAGAAGTATTCCTCGGTGAGATGGAGATAGAGTGGCCGGGTTTCGACCCAAAGCGGAGCTCCTCGTGCCCTGCCGCGCCGAACCTCGTCAAGCGCAGCCGCGCTCGACAAGTGCACGATGTAGCTCGGTGCGCCCGTCTCCTCGGCAAACGCAACTGCACGGGCCGTTGCCGCCGCCTCAGCAGTGACCGGTCTTGCTTTCGGATAATGCTCGACGCCGGTCTGACCTGAAGCGACCAATCGCTTGAGCGCATCGGTCATGATTGCCTCATCCTCGCAGTGAATGAGCGTGATCGCTCCGGCATCGCGGGCTCGCCTCATCGCCTCAACGTACGGAGCGGGATTCTCCGTGAATCCGCCAAAACTGGTGAAGTACTTGAGCGACGTCACGCCCTGGGCCGCCAGAAGCTCGATATCGTCGAGCGGTTGCGTGTCGGGATTCGTCAGCACGGGGTGCAGAAAGACGTCAACAATCGAGTCGTGTTCGGCATCGGCAGCTTCGCGCTCGATCGCCTGCCGCATCGTTTCGCTGCCGCGTGGAAACGTCATGTTGCCGACCGCCGTGATGCCGCCGGCCGCCGCCGCCGCGGTGCCGCTGGCGAAGTCGTCGCACCACGCCGGACCGTCGAGCATCTCCTCGGTTAACGAAAGATGGACATGAGCGTCGATTCCGCCAGGTAGGACCAGCTTCCCGGTTGCGTCGATCTCCTCGATGCCGATCATCGCTCCTCCGACCTGGGCGATGATGCCATCACGAATTCCAACATCGGCGATCGAGTCCGAGGCCGTCGTTACGACACGTCCCCCGCGAACTACCAGGTCATAGCGGTCCGACATCTTGTTGCTCCTTGACGCCGGGTAAGAGAACGGCGAGAGGGTGGCGCCCCTCCGCCGTTCTTGAAATCGATGTCGTCTGTGCGCTACTTGCCGGTGGCCTTGGCGTATCGATCGGCAACCGCATTCCAGCTGATCACATTCCAGATCGCGGCCAGGTAGTCAGGCCGGCGATTCTGATACTTCAGATAGTAGGCGTGCTCCCAGACATCGACTCCAAGAATCGGAGTGCCGGAGCCATCCATGAGCGGCGTATCTTGATTCGGAGTGCTGGTGACCGAAAGCTTGCCGCTCGCGTCGGTCACGACCCAGGCCCAGCCGGAACCAAAGCGGCCGGCGCCTGCCTTGTTCACTGCTTCTCTGAGGGCATCGAGTCCGCCGAGATCGCGCTCGATCGCGGTCGCCAGCGCTCCGCTCGGCGCGCCGCCATGCGCCCCGAGAATCTCCCAGAATAAGGTGTGGTTGACGTGGCCGCCGCCGTTGTTGCGAACCGCGGTTCTCTTGTCTTCCGGCACGGCGGACAGATTCTTGATGAGATCCTCGGCGCTCATCGCTTCGAGCGCCGCGTTGCCGGCGATAGCGGCATTGAGATTGTTGACGTAGGCCGCGTGATGCTTGTCATGATGGATCTGCATCGTCTGGGTATCGATATGCGGCTCGAGCGACTCATAGCGATAAGGAAGCGGTGGAAGTTCATGTGCCATAGCTGAGTTATTCCTCCTGATTCGATATCCGGACTGCGCCGCACTCTACGGCCCGTCAACCCGGAACTGGTCGATTGTTGCCAAATTCTCTTCCGGCAAGTTGCCAAGCACAAAGCGTGCAAGGAACATGCCAGGAAAAGCAAAAGCGAGCTTCATACTACGACCAACTAGCGTACGGTGCACGGTCTTTTTCCCAATCGCCTGAGGTCGCTTGTTCTGCCTCGGAATCAACCAGTTTCGTGTATTGCACCTGGCGAAATGAGTAGACTGCCGCGATCCTCGGTTCTCCGTCAAGCTCAGCCAATCTGATCACCTCGTCAAAGGCCATTTGAACCGCCTCGGGCTCCGAAACGCTGGATGGCTGACGCCGCCAGTTCAGAAAATCAACAAAATACTCTGCCGCGGCGAGCAGTTCGCCCATGTCCTCGGCAATTCCGGCGAGGTGGGAGGAGCTTTCGAAGATGAGATCAGGATCGTCCGTGGCGCGCCCTCGCTGCAAAACCCTTTCCCAGAGCAGATCTGCCAGTTCGTCGTCGTTCTCTTCCACGAGCTCGGCCAGCTCCGCCCGGGCGAAGGTCGCCTCGTCCTCGTCCTCGGCGTCGATCAGCGCCTGGATGTAGTCGCGAAGATCGTCTTTGGGAACATCCTCGCCGGCTCGCTGTGAAGCCCATGCAACCGAACGCGCGGATCCGATTTCGCGGATCACGCTTTCCCAGGAGTCGTAACCCGCGGCCATCGCCGCGTCGAGACGCGGATTCATTGTCAAACTCAACGGTGCATTCATCATGAAAATGACGGTTTGGCTCCTCGCGATCCGCTATCGGCGTGACGTCCGTCTGAAAGTGTAATGCTCTGACTCTTGACAGCGCGCGATTCGACAGATAGCGTACGCAATATGGAAACGAACTGTGCACCGGCAAATGTGAATCTGATCGGAGAGGGCCGGGTCGATTCGACCACGGCGTTTTCCTATTGGTTTACGTTTAGCTTTTATTACGGTTCCCCGGCGTTGCTGGCGGAGCAGGAGGTGCGCGAAACCTAAATTGCTCCACTTGAATGAGACCAGCAACACCGGGGACCGAGGCAAGCGCCTCGGTTTTTTGTTTTCTCGAACTAGCCAGCATATCTGAGGAGGGGGCAATCATGATCGTCACGCTGAGTCCAAAAGCGCCGGCCACGACCGCGATCGAGCTCATGGGAACCGCAAATACGCTGGGCCTGACCGCTCGCATGTTGTCGTATGACGACGGCGGAATCGTGCTCGGCATCGACGGCGCCTTGCCGGCGCACGTGCTCGAGCTTCCCGGCATTTCGGGGATCAAAGCATCGCACAAGCCGTACATGCTGGCGAGTCGCGGCCATCGCGAAACGAGCGTCGTTCGGGTCGGGGGAGTTCCGATTGGGAAAGGCACTCCGGTGATCATCGCCGGACCGTGCGTGGTCGAGGGTCGCGACGAACTGATTCAAGCCGCGCGAGCGGTCAAAGCGGCGGGCGCAACGCTCCTTCGTGGAGGCGCGTACAAACCACGCACGTCGCCGTACGCGTTCCAGGGGCTTGGCGAACTGGGACTGCGGCATCTCGCTGATGCGCGGGAAGCGACGGGACTCCCGGTCGTCACTGAAGTGCTGGAGCCAGACCAAGTCGAGCTGGTGGCGGAGTACGCGGATATGCTGCAAGTCGGCGCGCGCAACATGCAGAACTACCCGCTCCTGAAGCGCGTCGGCGCCGCCTCGAAGCCGGTCTTGCTCAAGCGCGGGTTCTCGGCGACGATCGAAGAATGGTTGATGGCGGCTGAGTACGTTCTGGCGCACGGCAACCCGAATGTCGTGCTTTGCGAACGAGGCATACGCGGATTCGATCCAGCGTTCCGCTTCAATCTTGATCTCAATGCCGTGCCGATGGCCAAAGAGTTGTCGCACTTGCCCGTGATCGTCGACCCGAGCCACGGAACGGGCGTGCGGTCGCTGGTTGGACGCATGTCGTTGGCCGCACTGGCCGCCGGCGCGGATGGCCTGATCATTGAGGTGCATCCTGACCCGGACAATGCCAAATGCGACGGTGCCCAGACAATCACGCCATCCGAACTTTCGGCGATCCACCGGCGCGGGCGAGCGCTTGTCGCGGCACTCGCCGGTGAAGAATCGCTGACTCCGATTCCAATCGATAACGAGATCGTTCTCAGCGCATAGCGGGAGTGGACGCGGCGCCGCTGGGCGCCGAAACTTGCTTTCATTTCAATTTCAGTTTCGACGGACGTCTGGACCACCAAATGAACGATCTTCCGTTGACGCGCTCGTTCGTGATCGGCACTGCCGGTCACATCGATCACGGTAAATCGACGCTCGTGCAGGCGCTGACCGGGATCGATCCTGACCGGTTGGCAGAAGAAAAAGCGCGTGGGATGACGATCGATCTCGGCTTTGCCTGGCTGCAAACGCCGGCCGGAAATTCTGTCGGAGTCGTCGACGTACCGGGTCACGAGCGCTTCATCAAGACGATGCTCGCGGGCGTCGGTGGGATCGACGCCGCGTTGCTGGTGATCGCCGCTGACGAAGGTCCGATGCCGCAAACGATCGAGCATCTTGCGATCCTCGATTTGTTGCAGGTCAGAACTGGCGTCATCGCGTTGACCAAAAGCGATCTGGTCGATCGCGACTGGCTCGATCTCGTCACCGAGGAGATCCGAGAGCGTGTGCAAGGAACCGCTCTTGAGCGCGCGCAGATCGTGCCCGTTTCCGCGACGACGGGCAGCGGTTTGTCCTTTCTGCTCGCCGGGCTCGATCGCGCACTGGCTCAGGTTGCCCGCACCGCATCGCACACAAAGCCGAGATTGCCGATCGATCGGGTCTTCACCGTCGCCGGTTTTGGAACGGTCGTCACCGGCACGCTCATTGGTGGGGAATTGACGGCCGGTCAAGAGCTCGAGGTCATGCCGAGCGGGATCCCGACCCGCATTCGCGGAATGCAAACGCACGCGAAAAAGGTCGATCGTGCGATTGCGGGAAGCCGGCTCGCGGTGAACCTGTCCGGGCTTGCGGTCGCGGATTTACGACGCGGTGACGTGCTCGCGGTTCCGGGTCTCCTGACACCGGCTCAACGCGTCGACGTGCGGCTCCAGCTCCTCGCGGACTCGCCGATCGCTCTAGCTCAGAATGACGAGATCGATTTCTTTGCAGGTTCTGCAGAGACATCTGGTTGGCTCACGTTGCTCGATCGGGAACAGCTCATTCCCGGCGATATGGGCTGGGTGCAGGTGCGATTTCACGAACCAATCGCGGTGCTCAAGGGTGACCGATTCATCGTTCGCCGGCCTTCGCCCAGCCAAACCATCGGAGGCGGGGAGATCGTCGACCCCAATCCGATCCGTCACAGGCGCTTCCGGCCGGAGGTCCTCAGTTCGCTCGAGACCCTCTCAGCGGGAGCACCGGATGAGCTGATCCTGCACGAACTTTCCTCGGGTCCGCTTGAGCTGAAAACGCTTCGACAGCAGTTGTCGCCTGCATTGGATCAAAGGGAAATCGATGGTGCATTGATTCAACTGATCGCGGAAGGTGATATCGTCCCACTGGAAATGCACGCCGGAGAGTTCCGCTCGTCGGATTTCGTCGTTGCCACGACCGTCTGGAACGCCACCGCACAACAGATTGAGCAAACCCTGAACGGGTTTCATCAGACGAACAGGCTCCGCAAGGGGATGCCCAGGGAGGAATTGAGGAGCCGGTTAAGGCTGGACGGACCTCAGCGTCTCTTCGACGCGATGATCAAGGCCGCCGCGGCCCGAGGTATCGTCATCGAAGAGGGCTCGACGATTCGACGCGCGGACTTTTCTATCAAGCTCGATTCAGCCCAAGATGAAAAGGCAGTTCGCTACGCCGCGGCGCTGAAAGTAGCCCCGTTCACGCCTCCGGCGCCCGCGGAATTCGGGATCGAGAGCGATCTACTGGGAGCGATCATCGATCTCGGCAGAGTTGTGAAAGTCGCGGATGACGTGATCTACGACCCCGATGCATATCGAGAAATCGAGCGAGGCGTGCTCGCACTGCTCGACCGGGATGGTTCAGTCACTCTGGCCGGGTTCCGCGACCATTTTCGGACCAGCCGCAAATATGCTCAAGCGACGTTAGAGTATCTGGATCAACAGCGCATCACCCGTCGCGTCGGCGACGTGCGGGTGCGACACAGCGGTCCCGGCGCCGGTACGCCGGTTGGAGGCGCCTTGTGAATCCACAACCTGTGACTGAAGCGGTGCTCATGGCGCCGGCTCGTCATGTTTTTCTTTCGCCTCACTACGACGACATCGCGCTCTCTTGCGGTGGAACCGCGGCACGAATCTCGGCGGCCGGGGGTCGACCTGAAGTCGCATTGATCTTTGGCGACCATCCCGATCCGGTCGAACCGATCACCGGCTTCGCGCAATCGCTCCACAAGCAATGGGGACTGGATGCATCCCAGGTGATCGCGGCGCGGCGGGCCGAGGAGGCCGTGGCATCGGCTGTGTTGGGCACGGTAGCGCGCTTCTTGCCGTTTCGGGACGCGATCTATCGCGGCGCCAGGTATCTCAATGACGAACAGCTCTTCGCCGCGCCAACCGAGGATGAGTCTGCACTTACTCGTCAGATCATCGCCGCTGCTGGTCTCGAGAACGGAGGCATGGCGGCCACACGCGTCTATACACCGCTCGCGGTCGGATTCCATGTCGACCATCAACATGCGTTCCGGGTGGGCGTAGAGCTCGCCCGTGAAGGCGCCGAAGTCTGGTTCTACGAGGATCTTCCGTATGGGCTCAAGCCAGGCGGCCGCGACAAACGAGTGAACACGCTGCCCGTTCCAATGTCGCCGTCGGTGCTCGTCGATGTCTCGACGCAATGGACCGCGAAACTCGACGCGATCTTTGCCTATCCGTCGCAACTGTCGACGATCTTCGTGGACTATGCCGGAGTCGGAACGTCGCGGGCAGAGGTCAGTGAAGCGATGGAGGCGTACGCACGGAACGCCGGCGACGGCGTTCTTTGCGAGCGCTTCTGGACAGTGGACCTCGCGAGATGAAGAGCCGTGGATCGATCGACAAGTTGTACCTGGGAATCGGCATAGGAATGATCGTGCTTTGGGCGATCCTCATCCCGATATTGTTTTAACATTGCGACCACTTTCAAGATTCTCACTGGTGCCGCTCACACGACTCGTAATCGATCGTTTTATCTATTGCAGGGTTACCATTCTGCCGACCACTCGCACGCCGTCAGCGAAAGGAGCTCAAAATCTCTTGAGGGTGGAGTGCATTCAGTGTCAACATCTCAACCAACCAGGGTAAATGCTCGCTATCGCCTGCCGCGACGCTGGGAATGGACACTAAAATGCAGGGGGGGCGATGTAGTAGCACTCCGATTGAGTCTCAACGCTGAGTTTCGGCTCGCCATTCCACGGAGTGGATGCAGCCAGTTGATCACCTGTGACGGAATCAGTCAAAGAGATAATTATCTGGTATTCACTTAGTGCAAACTCAGAGGATGTGCGAGGGAAGTCTAGCCGTACGCGAGACATGGCGCCCGCGGGTGCAGGATCTAGTTTTCCGGTGAAGCTTTGCGCTCTGCCATCAGGATCCACGAATTGAACGGAAACACTGATTGTATTGACAGCGGCGAGGCTGACTGTTTGCCAGTAGAGATCAACCCTGCTTTCGCGACCCACAATCTGCATCAGGCGCATTGATCCGTCGAACGTCATGTCGCAACCAGTCGATTTCTGCAATTCACTGGGAATCGGCAATTTATGGGGCCTAAATATTTGGAAGTAGGGCACACCACCTATCGTGATGATGTGCTCTGGCTCGTACCCGTAACGTCGTAGGGTTCGATAACTGGGTGCCATGTCGCGCTGCGTCTGTTGAATACCGGCAACGTAGTAATCCGTCTCGAACCAGCCCGCTGGAGTCGCCAGGCCGAAGCTACGTATTAGGATTTTTGGATCATCGGAAAGAAAATAACTGAACGCCGAGGGTACCGCGGAAGTTTGCATGATAACCTGCTGATCTCCGGACAGCTGCCCCGTGATGTACTCAACTACCTCGACACCACCTTGTCCCCAGCCCATTTGCATGACGGACTCCGCGTGCCGGGGGCCCCCCAATAGCGGGTTGTAGTAGTCCAATCTATAGGGAAGCACCACCCACGTTGACAACGACTGAATCAGCACCAACGCGGTAACTGTGACACCAGCGAGCACACGATCATATCGCGGAATGAATTCTGCCGCGAATTTGACTAAGGTGATAATTCCCACAGCGGCCAACAGACAAATGACAGGAAACATCGGAAGAGCGTATCGATCGAATTTCTTCACGCCTGTCGACATCGCCGCAGCGTAGACAATCGCGAACACAGTGGAGAAGATGATGAGCCGCCAGGCAGAGGGGGTGAGAGTTCTGCGGCGGATGGACCATGGTGTAAGTGCGATCAAAACTACCATTCCAAACCACTCGACGGGAGTGGAACGCCAGGTGATCGCAACAGGATAGAAGATCAGTCCCGGATCTCCACGGTGAATTTCTCCCATAAAGAATGTTGAATTTTCGTGACCTTCAGTGGCGGCGGTTGAGGTCCATTCCCAAAGTTTGGATAGCGTCTTTCCCGGCGCAACCCAGAGTGCCGGCAGAAGGAGGCAAGTGGTCGCAATCGCAGAAAAAAGCCAGATCATTGCGTAGTGCAAAGCATTCCGCACGCCCGGGATCTTAGTCTGATCCGGCTTATTTTGCCTCCGTACGTCGATTACGGAAAAAAGCAACACCAACCCAACCACACCGAGGAGCACGACGCCCGTGGCCCGGGTAAGCCAGGCGCAAGCCGAGAGCAGCCCAGATGCCACCCAATACCAGGATAGGCGTCCCGTCCTTCCGGTTAGCGACGTTTTGCTGGCCGCAAAGACTATAGACGCGACAGCAGCGAAGCAAACGAGAGAGAACAATCCGTCAACATGAAATGCGGAGTCCAGACCCGAAAGGAATGGGTCAAACGCAATCAATAAGCCCGCGATCGCGGCGGTCCCAATGCCAATCAATTCCTTGAGATAGGTCATCGTGACAGCGAAAAAGATACCTTGCAACAGCACCTTGGAAACCTTGACAGCGACCATCATGTCGAGAGGATCAATATGATTCGTTCGAAGTACGGATTCGATTGAATAGACTCCCTTCAAATTCCCGTGTACGAGTGCAGAGTACTCCGGCGCTCGCACGAAAAACGCGAGCGCTCCAGCCCACATTGTCAGGACTCCTGGATGGGCCATTTGATACGTGTACTGGAGATCGCCTGTGCGGATTGCCCGGTAAAAGTTCGCCGAACGACCCATCCAAAAAGGTTCATCGGTTGTGACAAGCCGATCCAGATCATGGAGTCGAATGAGCGTATAGATCACCGTTACGACGGAGATAGCTGCGATTCTCGTTAGTCGGGATGACCTCAAGAACTTCGGCATTTTGGCTCCGGAATTGAGTACTCAATGAGGCGGTTACCGAAGATCTCACGGTAATCATACGCGAACAATTGTTATCAATTTGGACTATTGATGAATAGTTCTGTTGGCATTACTATCATGTATTTTACAACTACACATGTCGCACTTACATTCTTCAATGGATTCCTATTTAGGTCGTTTATTTGGTACCGCACGGACCCCAAACCCGACCGATGAGCGATTCGTCAACCAAGTTGATGAGCCCATCGAAGGCGGTTTCTTCAATGAACTGCAGCTGGTCCGCCAATTGACCAACGCTGAGCTCGGCAGATCACTTTGCCTCATCGATGTCCTGCGTAGCGACTCCCGGCGCGATCGTTCGTTCATGGTTCGTAGGTTGCCGCATGAGCGTTACTTAAAGACGCGGATGAGCAGATCGCTTGGGGCGCCGCCGTTCGTCGGATTTTGGTCCTGCGGACAAGCAGAGACCGCGGCGATAACGTCCATTTCGGCTTTCAGCAAGACGTAATCGTTCTTCTCGGCCAGCGATTCCCGAATCTCGAGCTCGCCGCGCTGTTGGATCGAAACATTCATGAACCAATTGACCGGATCGGGAATGTCGTCGTAGGCCAGGCCGTGACCATCGAGCGCCGCGGAGAGCGCATCCCGGCAATTGGCATGTCCTTCGAGACCGAAGTCGTCAGCGTAGCGTTTGGGATCGCATGCCGCGAAGAGCAGATCGTGGCGGCCGACCGTGTCCTCGATCAATTCGAACATCGGATTGCGGCGGTTCGAATAGAGCTTCATTCCGGTCTGCAGCATGATCGAACTATTTTTTGCCCGGGTCACGCCGGTTGAGAGTCGCTCGCCGGAATCATCGGCCGCGATCGTGATGAAGTCGGCAACCTGCTTCCCATCGACCACGATGATTTGCAGATACTGGTCCTTTTTGACCTCGACGCCAAAACCCTCACCGGGGTGAATTTGCCGGGCCCTGATGGCCATCCGTCCGAGCAATTGTTGGCTCACCAGTGAATTCCCCTTCTCCAACAGATTATTCAATGCGACCATTGTCGCAGGCTGAACCGAGTACCTTCAATGCGTGACCGCGTTAACGTGCGCGAATCGTCTCAATTGAACACGGCGGATAGAGCTCGAACGTGACCGCGCCTCTTCAATTCGGCCCATTCGACAGAGGACCATTGAGTGACGGATGAGCCGAAACAGAGTTTGACCGGGCTTGGAGAAGTCGCTCGACTCGCGCTACGGCTTGGCGCAACCGCGTTCGGCGGACCGGCCGCGCACATCGCGCTGCTCCGCAACGAGGTCGTCACTCGGCGGACGTGGGTGACTGATCAGCATTTTCTCGATCTGCTGGGCGTCACCAATCTCATCCCAGGTCCGAACTCGACCGAAATGGTGATGCATGTCGGTCAGCTCCGTGCGGGAAGACGCGGATTGGTCGCCGCTGGCGCCGCCTTCATTCTGCCCGCGGCAACCATCACGCTCATCATCGCGTGGTTTTATGTTAGGTACGGTACGACGCCCGAAGGAACCTGGATTCTCTACGGAATCAAGCCCGTGATCATCGCGGTCGTTCTGCAAGCGCTGTGGGGACTCGGAAAAGCCGCGGCTCGAGACACGATCTCCGTTGCGGCTGGGATCGGAGTGGTTGCCGCCTATCTGGCCGGCGGCAACGAGATCCTTCTGCTCTTTGGCGGCGCACTGGCAGTACTGGTCACCCGGCGGATCGCAAACCTTGTGAAACAGGGAGCGGCTACAGGAATAACGCTGGCTCCCTGGGCGCTCATCCAACCGGAATCTCTGGTCGCGGCGGTCGCCGATGCTGTCACCTACTCCCATCTTCGATTGTTGCTGACCTTTCTCAAGATCGGATCCGTTCTGTACGGCTCCGGCTACGTTCTGATCGCGTTCATGCGCAACGATTTCGTCGTCCGGCTTGGTTGGCTGACGGAACAACAGCTTCTGGACGCGGTTGCGGTCGGGCAGCTTACTCCGGGACCTGTCTTCACGACGGCGACGTTCATTGGCTATCTTGTTGGCGGTTTTCCGGGCGCATTATTGGCGACGATCGGCATCTTCCTGCCCGCCTTTGTGTTCGTTGGCTTAACGGGCCGGGTCGCCGGATGGATGCGGCGCCATGCGATCCTCAGTCAAATCCTGGATGGCATCAATGTCGCGGCGGTCGGACTCATGGCGGCTGTTACGATCACCCTGACCCGTGATGCAGTTGTCGACCTGACGACCGCGGCGGTCGCTTTCTTTGCCGCAATCTTGTTGATTCGGTATCGCATCAACGCCACCTGGTTGATCGCCTTCGGTGCCCTTGTCGGTCTTGGCCGGTGGCTGATCGCGTAGCTCACACCTTCAAAAATGGCGTTTCGGGACTATCTGGTCAGACCCATTGGACCGGCCCGGGACTACCATGTCCATACGGTTCTCTAGCTCTTGCTCTAGCATCAGGAGCTCACAGAATCGACAACTCCGTTCACGTCGTTCAGGCTCGCCCCTGGAGAGCGCTACCCGATGCGATCCTCTGTGAAATCAACCGGCCATTCCGCATTGCCGGCCCGAAGTCAACGCGCAATCGCGCTTCTCATCCTCTTCGTCCTCTTCGCGGGTCTACTTGCTCATCAAAGCATGGCCGCCGACGGCGGCAAAACGATCATGCTCGGCGAGAGCTTGAGCGATGCCGAGCGGGAAGAGCTCCTCGACTATTTCGACGCCGGATCCGAAGACCGCGTCGAGATCGTCACGGTGGCAGACACACAATCGGGAATGCAGGACATTATCGACAATGTTCCGAACTCCGCCTATTCGTCGACATCACTGACGTGCCGCGATCTCGGCGACGGACTCGAGGTAAAAACCAGCAGTATCACCTTGATCACACCAAGTCTCTACGCCATGGCGCTCGTGACCGCGGGCATCGGTGACGCTGAACTGCTCGTCGCCGCCCCGAAGGCCGCGGCAGCGCAGGGAATGACGGCGCTCGCCGGTGTCTTCAAGACCTGGGACATTTCCCCATGCGATAGCGGTTCAACAACCAAGAGTCGCCAACGGCTCGCGCTCGAGGAGCTCGCACTCACCGTAGCAATCGGACAATCGCTTCTGACCGAAGACGGGCAGCAAAGAGCCGACGGCGTCACCGTTGCAGGCAATCTCGTGCTCTTCACCCAACAAACGGTGGTGATCGAAGGACTGGAGTCGGCCGGCGAAATCGAAGAAGCGGTTCGCGAACAGGAATTGAAGAACGCGGTGACGCTGACCGACGATCAACGCACGTTGGTGGTCGACTTCATGATCAAGCTCGCCGGCGAGGATATCGACTGGAGTACGTTCTCGGCCGGTTGGACGATCGAGCCGACGGATGACGGCACCGGAATCTCGATGAAGGGCGACGGGATCGCGATCCGCAACGCGCAATTGACCGCAACCGTTCGCGCCGAGAACAACATGACGGCCACCGCTCAAGCTGCGGCAGAGATGTCGGCGACAGCCGCCGCTGAATCGGCAATGCTCACGGCGACCGCGAATGCCGGCGCCAACACTCAAGCCGCCGCGGATGCCAAGGCAACGCAGGATGCGCTTTCCGCGGCCATGACCTCAACGGCGGAAGCTCAGCCGACCATTACTCCGGTTCCGTCTCCGACCGCGACGCCCGAACCGGTTGGGGTCACCGGGAAGGTAACCGACATTAAGGGCAGTCAGCTCTGGGTTCAGCCCGATGACGCGGACCAACCCGTTGCGTATTCCGTCGCCGGCAACGCGGACATCCTGCGGGATGGCGAGATCACCAATCTTGGGAGCATCAAGAAAGACGACACGGTTAGTTTGACCATCGATGGTCAATCCCAAACGGTGAGCAAAATCACCGCTTCGGCACCGGCAACGTCGAGCCCTCTCGCGAGCATCGGCAAACTGTTGTTCTTGCTGCCCGCGCTGGCGGTCATACCATTGATACTCTTCCTCAAGGGCCGCGGAGGCGGCGTGGGCGACACCTTTATCGTGAAGCGAGTTGCATCGGCATGACGGTCGCTTTCACCACGGGCCGAACGTCGTCGATGGATCGGCTAAGAAAGTTGGGTCCGAAATGAGCGTGCCGCTACTCAGTGGCCGGCCTCTTCCACCGAAGACCGAGAAGGAAAAGGCCCGGAAACAGCAACGGCAGGAAGCCGCCGATGCAATTCCGCCCGAGTTGCTAATGCGACGCGACAGCGCGGTTCGCTACGAACAAAACGGCCCGGTTTACGCGACTGACGGCAAAATCGGAGTGCTCAAAAAGGTCGTTGTTGACGAAAGCGCGGCCGAGGTCGTTGAGTTAATCATCCAGGTCGCCGGCGATGACCGGCTGGTACTGATTCCGCCGGACATCGTCGACAAATCCTCGGGCAGCGCTCTCTTTTTGGCGATCAATCGCGTTCAATTCGCGGAGCGAGCTGCAGCGGGCCCACAATACGTCAAGGGGCATTTCGCCAAAGCGGACCTCAAATCGTTGCTGAAGAGAGATCGAAAGAACACCGCGAACAATCCGAAGCGATCGGTCGCCGATGCCGGTACCGACTACATCGAGACTCCCGTTTCGTCACCTCTTGATCGCCTTTCCCGTCCACAGGGCACAGTTGCCGCGGACTAGCGACCGCACTTCACCAGGCACCGTACAATTGGCGCCGGATCGAGATCTCGCGAAACGATCTCGGACGCGTTCTGTGCCGCGAGTCGCGCGCTCCTCATCGATCTGAAGTGTAGAGGGGAAATAGATGGATCGTTGTCCAAATTGCGGATCGTCCGTTAGGGTTGGCGCAAAGTTCTGCACAACGTGCGGATTCCGGCTCCCAGTCCAACCCCCACCACAATCAGAACATGCGCACGCTCGATCACCGTTCGACACGACATCGACCTCTTACGTTTCGAGCCGCTGGCCAACCGCCGGCACCCCTGCCGATCCTCCCGAACCGGTAGCAGCGGTAGAACCTCTCGATCCGGCTCCGGAAGAACCAACCGCGGAGGTGATCTATGAACCGGCGTCCGCTGAGCCAAGTGTCGAGGCTATTCCTGATTCGTCTGAACCGCTGCCATTCACGGGCTGGCCGGCCTTTGGTTCCGGAACAGACAAGCTCTCCGAGTGGAGCGGCGGCATCGCCAGTGAGGCGTCCGAACCGGTGGCCACCGTCGATGATTCAGGCGAGATCAAATCGGTGGAAGAGGCGGTTTTTGCCTGGTCTGGCAGCTCGAGCAGCGAAGATGAATCAGCCGGGTCACATGACATCGCGGAGGCCTCCGAGCCGGATGAACAGATCCAGACCCCGGATGATTCGGAATCTGAATCCTGGATCGCCGCGATCGAGTCCGAATCCGAAGAGCCGGCCGCCTCGGTCGATGAAGCATTGATCGTCGCCGAGGGCGAATTACCGCTGGCGGGCGAGATCGACGAATCAGATGGCTTGGAAGCCGTAGCGAGTCTCGACGATGAATTCGATAGTCCTGAACTTGCTGATCTCGCGGAGCTCGACGGAGCTCCGGTACCGGCTGAAGCAACTGGTTCTGCCGGGTCAGGTATGGATGCCGCGTCATATCTCGCGGAGGACAGTCCAGTCGAGCGCGCGAAGCGGCTCGTTACCGAGCTCAACGAGCTCATGCCATTGTTGACTGGCGCCCGTGTTTCTGAACCTTCGGTTTCGAGTGAGGTCGCCGATGCGCTCGAGGCCAGTAGGGCCGATGGCGACACGGATGCCACCGCGTTCCAGTCGCTTCGAGCCGCGGTCGCCACCGCGCAAGCCCGGCCGCGCGACGTTGACGTCATGCTGGATCTCATTTCACGCGCGGACGCGATTGCCGCTGTGTTGAAGGCACACGACCGCTATGCCGCGGCCATCGACGTGGCCGTTTCCGAGCTGCGCCGCGAGAAAAAAGCCGGTCCAGAACCACGCTGGTGACATGGATTCGGTGCAGAAAAACTGACCCGGCCTAACTGGGACGTTTGGATGATTCACGAGCCTGAAGGAATCCGTCAGGCTCGTATTCGTGGGTCGCTTCGTTTCTGCGGCCACTACGTTGTGTTGTCAAACGCTCGGAAGGTCGATCACCATGCCAGAGAGCGCGACCATCCTTAACGCGGTCAGCAATAACGCGGTTACCGTTCTCGGCTCCTTCGAGGCTGGTCCGCGGGTGTTCGATCGCCGATCGACATCCGAGCCGGTAGCGACGATCGAAGTCATGGGATTGTCCGGCACGAGATTCGCTGGAACCAAAGGATTCGCCTCCTGCATCGTTCTCCCATCAAACCAGCCCGGGCGAGTTCAAGAAGCACAGGTTGTCCTCGAGCGCATTCGGTCCCTTGCCGGCCCGGCGCTGGTGCCGGTTTTGGAGACCGGGATCGCCGGTCGTGTCGCCTTCGTAACTGAGGCAGCCGTTGACGGCGAGCGCTTGAGCAGTCGACTCGATCGACAAGGCAGATTCACTCCGCCACTCGTCGCAGTCGTCATCGACGACATAGCGGCTGCATTCGACGCCGCGCACCAAATCGGCCTTCATCACGGCGCGATCTCGCCATTCTCAATTTGGATCGACGATCGAGATCACTGCCAAGTTGGTGGTTTCGGACTCGCGGGGCGGGGACTGGAGCTCGATCTCGAGCAACTATCCCGGCTCGCGATCGAGCTGCTCGCGGCATTACCAATCGATGTGCCTTCGAACGAACCGCTCTCTTCGGATCGAGTACGCGGGCACATAAACGGACTTACCGAGCGAGCTGCATCCGCCATCGCGCGCGGGTTTTTGGCACTGAGCGCCGGTGGGTATCAATCGGCTTCCGGCTTCGCGTCGTCGTTTCGTGCGGCAGTGGAGAGCTCGGCCCTGGATCTCGTCGCCGGAGCCTGGGAAGCGATCTCACGTGCAGATATCCAGATGGCAAAGCTTCTGGTTGAGATGGTGGCAGGGTACGATCCTGGAGCACAGGAACTACCACTGTTGCGACTCAAGCTCAACAACAATGGTTTTGGTGACCCCGCCTCGGCGGCAGCGCGGCTGGTTAGTGCTGCGACGGTACGGCTGCCGGATCACCTAGGCGCACATATCACATGTGGAGACGACCCAAACGCAGCCACATACCACTCC
>CAYJPA010000064.1:0-34900 GCA_964371945.1 uncultured Sphaerobacteraceae bacterium
GCCTATGCCCGTCGCCGCCTAGACTCCACCTGTCCACCAAACCGGGGTAAGCCCATACGCCCCGTCGGCTTTGGCCGGTCGACCAGAGCGAGGAGCGTCGGCTAACGCCGAGACGCCGCCCGTCTGGTAGACCCCAATCCAGTGACGCACGACGTTCTCCGAGCGTCCGCTCCACGCGACCAGGGCGGCGATGTCCCACCCCAGCGCCGCCCCCTTGACCATCTCCAGGCGTTCGCGCACCCGCGCCGGCTGTGCTCGATCAGTCAACGCGCGCTCGACACGCACACGATCCTCGTCCGTCAGATCAGGAAACTACGCGGGCCGTCGATGCATCTTCGTGCCTTTCTGTCACGAATCTATGTTCGTACACCCGAGTGGAATAAACAAGCACCTACTTAGCTTGGCCACGGTCCAGTGCCGATTAGGATCGATTGGGTTCGCCAAGACTCGAACCTATCTAGTCCAAGCCGTTTCCCGACGAAATACCGCCCACCGTGGAATTCGTGCCGGTGGCGGTCTACGACGCCCGCGAGCGCGTCAGTCTCGGGATTTTTTTGACTGGCGCGATGAATTGCGCGGCTACGAACCCGGCGGGACGGAGAATCGGAAGAATTGCAGATTCCGGCCGGGACGGGCAGTTTCTGCTTCCGACGTTCATTCGGCGCCCATCGCCCGGTAGAAGGGGACGGCGTTGGGATCGGCGGCGAAGGTGAATAGCGTCGCGCCCATATCCCGAGCCGTGGTGACGGCACGGCGCCAGAGGAGCTTCCCAAAGCCGAATCCGATTCGGTCCGATTCCACGAGGAGCTTGTCGAAGATCATCTCCGGCGGTGCGCCATCGAGCCCGTAATAGCCGATCGCGCGTCCATACTCTTCCAGTACACAGACAGGACAATTCCCGAGAAACTCGGTCGTTACTCTGATCGACCCGGGCTCCCAATCGGGAAACTCGGGCTCATAACCCCAGTAGAGGCGGAAACGGCCCGTCAATTCGTTGAGGAAGTCCACTTCATCCACCCTCGCGCGTCGAATCTGGAGATGATCTGGCAGCATCATGGCGGGCGATCTCCATCAATGGGTGAATGCCAGGTTCTCGCGCCCTCGACACGCGCCGGAAAGCGCGTGATCGAGTTACAGTCGATTACACGGTATTCGGGCGATGTATACCGGCGTCTTGCCTGGAACATTCCAGCGCCTACTTGGCCTGCGTGGGGGCAGCCGAGCTAAATGGAAACACCGCTCTTTTGAAGCGGTGTCTCCCATTTCATGTGAACGATCCTAACTCGGATCCGTAAGGTGGAGTGTGCTGCTGCTAAGTGACGACGATCGTCGCCGTCATGTTGGGGTGGAAATCGCAGTGGTAGGTGTAGGTGCCTGGGGTGTCGAAGGTGAAGCTGAAGGTACCGCCTTCGTCCAACTTGCCGGAATCGAACGAACCATCGTCAGCAGTCACCGTGTGGGCCGATGAATCGTTGTTTGTCCAGGTCACTTCTGTTCCGGCTGCAATCTCGATATTGCCGGGATTGAATGCGAACCCGCTGATGTCGACGGCCGAAGCACCGGCTGCCGCATCGCCAGATCCTTGTGGGGCATTCTCATCGCCGCCCTCGTCATCGCCACCGTTGTCACCGCCTTCATCGTCTTCGCCGTCATCATCGCCGGAGAGTCCTTCAGCGATATAGACCGTGACCACCGTGGAATCGCCGTCTGACTGCAAAACCGCGATTCCGCTTTCTCCGGAGTCGTTGAGCGATTCGAGTCCGATCACCAAGTTGTCGCCGAACATCACACCGCCGATGTTGCCGCAGGCGATGTAATTCTGGATTTCGTCGCCACTTTCATGAACGTTGATCGCGGTTTCGCCATTGGCGATGTCGGCCAGCGCGGCATCGACGGTGGTGACGCTGATCTCGACCGGATAGAGATCCTCGTCGGAACCGACAGTATCTCCCTCAGCGTCCGCGACGCCGTCCGTAACCGAGCCGGGTCCGACATTGCTGAGCGGATACAGCACATCGCCGAGCTCATCGCACGTGCCGCTGTGGATATGAGCTGGATGTCCACCCTCCTCGCCTTGCGCGAGTGCGCCTCCTGTCGAGAGGAGCGAGAAACTCAGAACCAATGCCGCTCCAATTGCCACAAAGGGAAAGAGACGCCGTCGAAGTCCGTCCATACCGAATCCTCCTTGTTTCGATCGCATTCCGCGTCGAATCCGCCCAAGATCTCGGTGAACCGCTGTCCGGTTGCAAGACATCATACGCTTGAACCCGTGAGTTGGATGTGAATCAACTGTCCGCCCGTCCGACGAGAATCTTAATTCCTAAGGGATCGCCGGAGGATCGAACTTGCAAATGAGCGCCTCGCCAATCCAGCAGCAGGATGACACGCGAGCGTTCGCTCATTCACCAAACCTGGTCCCGGGGTGGCGCGGGCCGCGGGTCCGGCTCCTGCGGGTGGAAGCCGGCGATCTCCCTCAGTCGGGCCGGCGAGCCCCATTCCCAGAGACGCCCGTCTTGCGCCAGCACAAGCCGTCCCCTCTGGTCCCAGTCTGCCCATGCGGCCGCTCGACTGGGATCAACTCCCCTTCTCCTGCTCCCAGCACGGCGTATTCAATAGTCAGCGCTTCATTCGATGCGGCAGATGGATCGGCCGGCCACGAGATCAGCAGCGCGAGATCGCCACCGGGTTGCGCTCGCTGCCAGGTCTCCCGGTTCGCCCCAATCACGGGCGTCCACCCGTCTCGCTGCAACCGGTTCAGCCAAACAGTGCGGTCGGGCCAGTCGTTTGTCCGATCGATGCGCGAGGGGTATGCGGTCGAGATCGACATCGTCGCCGGCAGATTTCCGATGTCGGGTTCTTGATGGTCGATGCCGAATCCAAGCCAAAGCGTCTGTCCGTCCGGGAAAAAACCACCCGTATAGTACGTGCCTCCGATGAACCAGAGCGCCAGCGCGGTGAACCAGGGTGGACGGTTGATCGCGACCCAGCTATCGCGATTCGGCTGGTGCGGACCCGGCGGGCCGGACGATCCACGCGCGAAGTAGACGAAACGCGCGCCGTCGGCGGAGAGATCGCATCGCCGCTCATAGACGCGGTTCTTCATCCATTGACCGTGCTGGAATGAGTCGTCCGTCGTGCTCCACAAGCTCAACCGTACCCAATCGGTCGGACCTCGCCGCAGCACGACCGCGACCGGGGCGGCTCTCGCCAGGTAGACATAGAGCCGGCACGGAACAGTTGAGATCTCCATGACCCAATTCCTCTGTGATCGCGGGTTCGCCGGTGGCATGATCTCCGGATGGACGATGATCGCAGGCTTGCCGTTCCGGGCGCAAAATCGATTCCGTTTCGCATTACCGGCTCCTGGGATGGCTGGACCTGGCGTGGGATCGTGCGCGCCGACGAGGTGCTCGCGGCATTGCTTCTCGTGCGTGACGCGAACGGCGTTGGTTGGTCACGGTCGCGGCGGACGGGTCCTGAAGGATTGGATCTCACGGTTCGTGTCGGTTCCGATCCGGCGGCTGGTGAAACCTGGTGTATGCTCGATCTCGGCGGCGGGCTGTCGTGGGGCCGGATCGCGAGGATGCTGAACTACGAGTTTGCCAAGATCGAACACTCGCCGCGCACCGGACTGGCCCACTGGCTTCCCGTTTGCGTGGGCGGCGATTCGGCACTGCAAATTGGGTTGTTGGCGCTTGCTCGCACCGACGTCCGGTTTGGCCGGAAGCGCATCTGGCGGTTGCGGCCGGAGTTGCGCGCGTCCCTCAACGATGATCTTCGACGAATGCTGGTCGAACGCCGGTTCGGAAGCACGCCCGTTTGACGATCAATTGATGAGTGACGTGAATCTGGAGAACGGTCAATCCGCGGCGGGCAGCGTGAGCGGCCGAGCATGACCGCTATGTCCGGGTAATTGCGCGGGACGGTTCGATCGGAGTCCAACCAGGCGCAGGGAATTGAAGGTCACCAAAAGCGACATGCCCATATCGGCCAGCACCGCCAGCCAGAGATTGGTCACACCGGCGAAGGTCAACGCCAGGAACGCGGCTTTCACCAAAATCGCGGCCGCGATGTTCGAGCGGATGGTGCTCATCGTGCGGCGGGCGAGCCGGATCGCGACCGGCAGTTGCGTCAAATCGTCCCCGATCAATACGACATCCGCCGTTTCGATCGCGACATCGGTGCCGCCGGCTCCCATTGCAATTCCGACCGCGGCCGTCGCCAGCGCGGGAGCATCGTTGATCCCGTCGCCGATCATCGCCGTCGGGCCGTGCCGCTGGAGCTCGGTTACGGCTTCGACCTTGTCCTCGGGCAGAAGCTCCGCCCGAATGTCGGCGACGCCGGTTTCCCGCCCGATCCGTTGGGCCGTGGCGAGATTGTCGCCGGTGAGCATGACCGTACGAAGACCGAGCGCGGCCAATTCCTGGACAGCCGAGGCGCTGACCGGCCGCACCGGATCGGCGAGGGCGATGATGCCGTCGATTCCGGCCGGCGTTCCAACCAGGACGGCCGTCATCCCAAGGCTTTCAAGCTCCACGAGCTTTTGCTCGACGACGTCGGTTCGATCGGGGAAGAGTCGACGACTGCCGGCGAGGATCGCCAGTCCATTCAGCTCGGCTTGCACGCCCTTACCGGGAAGGTTTCTCTCCCCAGTCACCGCGGGGATGACCATGTCTCGATCTCGAGCCGCCCGCACGATCCCCTGAGCCAATGGATGCGAGGAGCGTCCCTCGACGGCGGCCGCGCGGAGCAATATCTCGCCGGCGCGCATGCCGCCGACCGCGATCACATGGGAAACGCTCGGATGTCCGGCGGTGAGCGTGCCGGTTTTGTCGAACGCGACAGCCTGAACGCCCGCGAGCGCTTCGATCGCGGCGCCGCCTTTGAAGAGCACACCGCGGCGTGAGGCGGAACCGATCGCGGCCACCAGCGCGACCGGCGTCGAGATCACGAGCGCGCATGGGCATGCCACGACCAGCAGCACCAGCGCTTTGAAGATCCAGTCCCGGAAATCGCCGGCGAAGAGCGGAACGACCGTAGCGAGCAGGAGCGCGCCGAGCACGACGAGCGGGGTGTAGATCGCCGCGAACTGATCGACGAAAGCCTGCGCGGGCGCTCGCGACGCCTGTGCCTCCTCGACCATGTGGATGATGTGCGCGAGCGTGGTGTCGCTCGCGAGTTTTGTCGATTGAACGTGCAGCACGCCGTCGCCATTGATGCTACCGGCAAAGACAGCCGACTCCGGCTCAATCTCGACCGGGATCGATTCGCCGGTGATCGGCGACTGATCGACCGCGGAATGACCGGTCAGCACGATGCCGTCGACTGGTACTCGATCGCCCGGACGGACGATCACGACCTCGCCCACGTTGACCTCTGCCACCGGAACGACAGCTTCGCGCCCGTTGCGAACCAATGTCGCCTCGGCTGGAACAAGGGCAACGAGTGCTTTGATCGCGCGACGCGTGCGGTCGATGCTTAGCGTCTGCAGCGTCAGCCCGATCGCGAAGAGGATAAGGACCGAGCTTCCCTCGTCCCATTGACCGATCGCGATCGCTCCGACCGCGGCGGTGGTCATCAGGAGGTTCATATCCGCCCGCCGTGCGCGCAGTGCGAACCACCCCGCGCGCGCAACCGGGTAGCCGGCGATGACCATCGCGGCCAGGAAGGGGACCGCGCTCGCGACTCTCGGAGCGCCGGCCCGCTCGATGCCAAATCCGATGAGCCACAGGAGCGTGGCAATCGCGGATTCGACGACGCGGCGCGTTCGCCACCAGGTGGATCTGGCGCCGGACGCAGCGGCATGTGGCCGCGCTCTGTAACCAGCTTGCGCAACTGCCGCGAGGATGGATTGTTGAGACGGCCGGCCGCCGGTGGGCGTCACGCTCATCGTGCCGGCGGCGAAATTCACTGACGCGGTCGCCACGCCCGGCAGCCGGCGGACGCCAGCTTCAACGGTTTTGGCGCAATCGCCGCAATCCATTCCTGTGATGTCAAAGAGCCAGGAAACCGGCCTAGAGGGTTCCGAGATTCCATAACCGAGCGCTTTGATCCGGCTCTCGAGCTCAGCGCGATCGATGCGATTCGATTCAAACGCGAGGTCCGCGGTGCCGCGGGCGAAGCTGACCGTGGCGGAACGCACTCCGTTCATGGAGCCGAGGGATGCCTCGATCGTCTTTGCACAATCGCCGCAATCCATCCCGGTGATGTCGATCCGGCAGTTCGTTTCACTTGACCGCTCAATTGTTGTTGGGTCGCTCACTCCTGCGCCTCGCGTGTCCTATGTCCGACGTGCTCGAGCGCCTGTCCAAAGAGCGCGGCGACGTGGTCGTCGTCGAGCGTGTAGTAGACAAGCCGCCCGTCTCGCCTGGAGGAGACCAGACCCAGTGACCGGAGCAATCGGAGCTGGTGCGACACCGCGGACTCGGTTTGGCCGATGGTCGCGGCCAGATCGCAGACGCACAATTCGCGACGAGAGAGGGCGGCCAGGATTTTGAGGCGGGTCGGATCGCCGAGGGCGGCAAAGACGTCGGTCAATCCGGCCAGCGTCGCGCCGACCGGCAGCGCCTGGCGCGCCGCGAGCACGGCGTCGACGTGAACCACGCGGTCGTCGCAGACGAGATCGACGGAGTTGCTTAGCTGATCGATCTTGCGCGGTCGAGCCATGATCGTTATCTCTCGATTCTGAGATGTCATCTCTCGAATGAGTAATTACTCACGTATGTGTGTGATTGTATGCGGTTCCCGCCTGCCAAGCAAGCGTGGGCACGCTCTATGCGAACTCATCCCTAGCAGGTGAGATTCGATCAGGAGGATATGCAATGGAACAGACGCGAGACTCGGATGAATCCTACATTCAAGCCGGAGAGGCCCCAGGTCGAGATGCACGATTCTCTGCCGAGGAGATCGCTGTGGCCTTTGACGTCGAACTCGATCGGGTGGAGAGAGCCCTGTTGGGTGAGTTCTCGCTCGGGTCCGGCGATCGAGTGAACTCGAAAATGGCCCAACGTCTGGCAGAAGTTCTGCTGGCCGACTTCCCGTTGGACCGGCAGCGGGCCGCCTTGATGAAGCTGGGCGCCTTTACCCCGCGCCACGATGCCGTCGAGGGTGTCGGAGACGGTCCTCCGCAAGAAGAGAGCGACCGGCAGTCCGCCAGGGCCGGCATTCCCGATGACGAGCTCGCGATCCGCCGCTCCTCGCACGATCCGGCCACAAACGACGCAATTTGATTTGAAACGCGCCCGAAACCCCGTAGTGGCGGACCTGCGTGTCCGCCTTGTTTCCACAATCGGCATACCCTCAAAGCACGAGGCCTAAGACCGCTCCTTTTCTCTTCCTCGCCGACATTTTGCGCCGAGGCGGACACATAGGTCCTCCGCTACGCAACGATTACCCAAGCGGGATCGGCGTCCCTGCTTCAACGATGCGTAGCACTTGCTCCAATCGCGGGACGGTCTGTTCCGGATGGAGGCCGCTGGGGACGTAGGACTCCATCACATAGAGACCCGGTGGCGGCGTCAACTCGAACGAAATGCTGTGTCCCGGTTCAATCGTGAGCACGAGACCGAGCGAAGCAATCTGGAACTCGTGCGGTCTCGTTCCGATGTTCGCGATGGTTACGGTAATGGGACGACTCTGGAAGGTAGTCATCGATTCGATCGTCGCTTCTTCATCGTCCCTCAGTACGATCTCCAGTGATTGCGGTGCGCCCGGTCCCTTCAAATCCGAGTAATACTCTGGGTCGACTTGCACGATCTCATCAATACGCCACCGATCACCCGCATTCGAGAGAACGATGAGCAAAGACCAAACGATGGATCCTGTTGGCTGCATCGGACTGACAAGCGCAAGCACGCGCCCATCCTGGAGCATCCGCAAATCCTCAGCGACCCAGGGAACCGGTCCGAAAGAGAAGCGACCGCCGGCAACAATCAACTCATTTCCGTTGAGATCTTGCGCGATGAAGGCACTCAGTCGGAAGTAGTCGTCGCTGAAGACGGCATAGTAGCGCCCGTCAACGTCCGCGCTGTTGCTACCCGGCTGCATCGGATCGGGCGAATTCGTGTAGGCACGGCAAGCGGACAAGTTCACGATGGCACCATCGATACCAGAGGCAGTGGCTTCGTCCACCTCCGGCAGCCCCTCCAATAGCGGTAAAGGATCGAGCACCCCACCCAGCCCGGCAAATGGCGATGCGATGACGGTCGGAAATTCAGCGGGAATCTGCTCGCCTTGCTTCGGCAGAAATGGCGCGTTCGTTGGGGGCTGGCCTATGAGCGCTTTAACCGTACCTTCTGGTCGAGCTGTTGTTGTGCATTCGGCGAGGTCGAGTGTCGTGTACGGCAGCGACTTCATGAACTCCGGCGTCGCAACCGCCACCAGACCGTTGCCGGACGGCGCACCGTCGCCCCGGAAGCTCAGAAACGCGAGCCCCGCGACGACAAACAGCAACCCGGCGGTCGCGAACCAGCGCGCGGGAGCAGCAAGGTATCTTGATTCGGGGCGGGACTGGCGGTTGGGCCGTCGACCCGCGAACGGAATCGAACGGGTTGTATCGACTGGTGCCCCGGCGTTCGATCTTGACGACATGAGTTGTCTCTCCAGGGTTGCAAGAAAATCTGGCCGGGGATTGGCGGTTGCGTCGTTGGCGTCAAGACCGTGGAACGTCTCAGCCGCGTGGATCACCGTCGAGACATAACCATTCAGGTCCGTCCGATCCAGCAGTGACTCCGTTGCATGATCGAGGTAACGGTCGAGGTGATCGATCACGTGGTCAGGTATCTTCACGTCGATTCCACCTCTTCCTCGCCAAGCAGCTTCCTGAGCCGGGCATAAGCACGAAACTGCAAACTCTTTACCGCTTGAAGTTGCTTGTTCATGATCGCGGCGATCTCCGGTCCGGTGAGCCCGGCAAGCCGTAGCGCCACGATTCGTTGCTGGTCATGGGTCAGAAGTTCAAGCACCTGTTGGACGGTACTGATCAACTCGCGAGCGATGGCAGTCTCTTCGGGTCCAGGATCATTGCTTTCGATCTCGATGGCCGAATCGATCTCCGATTGCGGTCGCCTACGACGAAGCAGATCGGTGGCCACCCGATCCGCGATCGTGAAGAGCCACCCTCGAAACGTGCCGCCTTGATATCGGTCGAGTGCGGCCAGGGCCTTGACGAAGGTCTGGCTGGTCGCGTCTTCCGCGGCTTCGTGACTGCCTAACCTACGGTAGCAATAGCGGTAGATCGGCCGCGCATAGCGGGCATAAAGCGGAGCGAACGCGCTTCGATCCCGCTGCGCCACGGCAACCAATTCCGTCTCATCGTCGGGTTGATCCGCGGCCGCAGCGATCGGTTCAGTGAGGGTTAAAATCCCGCGATTCACAAATCCCCTCTCATGCCGTCGCGATCTAACACTGATACCACCCACACACTGCTAAACGCGGCGAGGAGACAAAGGTTGCGGGGCATTCAAGATCGACCGATGATGAACGCCCTCTCGAAGCCGGGAGCGAATCGAATCAAGGAGCAACTCGACATGAATGGTGTGAGCTCGCCGCGTGTGCTGCCGATGCGGCAGCGTGCCGATGTGATCTTCAGGCTGCTAAAGCGGAGATTCGCCGAAGTCATGCCAGCCGCGATGCGAGCCGGCGAGATCGATTGCTGGTTGATCCTCTGCCAGGAGGACAATCTCGATCCGGTCTACACCACACTCATTCCGATGGATTGCTGGTGCCCGATCTTGCAGGTGCTGCTGCTTGTCGACCGCGGCGACCATGTCGAGGGATTCAATCTCTCGGCCACGAACACCCACGATCTCTACACCCGACCCTACTCTGGGCAGATCGAGCAGGAGCAGTGGACTCAATTGATTGCGCTCCTCGACGATCTCGATCCGAAACGGATCGGGATCAACACCGGCTCGATCCAGTGGGCCGCGGGCGGTTTGACGCACAACCTCTACCTGCAATTGGTCGAGAAGCTACCGGCACGTTTCGTCGAGCGCTTCGTTTCGGCGGAACCGTCCGCGATCCACTGGCTGACGAGCCTGACCGAAGATGATCTGCTGATCTACGAGCACGTCTGCGCGATTGGGCGCCAGGTGATCGCCGAGTGCTACAGCCGGGCGTCGATCATTCCCGGCCAAACCTCGATCGACGATCTACCCTGGACCTACTGGCAGATCTGCGCCGATATGGGCGTGCCGGTCGCCTTCAAACCCTATTTCCGCCTGATTCGAAAAGCGGCCCCGCGAGAGCAATACGGACCGGACGACAAGATCATCCGGCCGGGTGATCTGATTCATTGTGATGTCGGATTGAACTATCTGCGTTTCAACTCTGATCACCAGCAGCTTGCGTATGTGCTGGAGCCCGGCGAAACCAACGCCCCTGAAGGATTACGCCGCCTGCTCGCCGAAGCCGGCCGCCTGCAGGATATCTACATGGCGGAGCTCCGTGAGGGTCTCTCTGGGAATGAACTGCTCGCGAATGTGCTGAATCGAGCGCGCCGAGAGGGAGTTCCAAATCCGAAGGTCTACTCGCACTCGGTCGGACTCTTCCTCCACGAACCAGGGCCGTTGATCGGATTGCCATGGGAACAAGAGCGTTGCCCAGGTCGAGGCGACGTGAAGGTGATCCCCAATAGCTGCTTCACGATGGAGCTCTCGGTCGAGGGAAATATCGCTGAGTGGGGCGAATCCGTTCGTTTGCCGGTCGAAGAAGTAGTCGCATTCACCCCCACCGGGGTTCGACCGCTCGACGGCCGCCAGACGGAGTTCTTTGTGGTTCAACCTGGACGGGTCAGGACATGACATGACGTCGTGCGCACCTCTGGTTCGGGGCTAAGTGCTCTGCCGCCTGTCCGAACGTCCGAAGCGTTCGCTACTGTGAAAACTCCAAAGGCCGTGGGGACGCACACGGCACGTTTTCATGCACCGGTGGCGTCTGAACCGGTCATGATTACCCAGGATGGACAAGAGCAGAGTGAACTGGCTCGCGATGGACAGTCACGGGAAAGGCTCTAGGAACGGCTTTGGCGCGAATATGTCGCATCGAACACCGGCGAGTCTCCCGCGTCCACTGGTCGGAATCCTGCCAGCATTCAATGCATCGCCCATCCCCCATCGACATTGATCGTCTGGCCAGAAACAAACGAACTTCCCTCCGACGCGAGATAGACGACAGCTTCCGCGATGTCTTCAGGTAGTCCCCGGCGCTTGACGGCCTGGACTTCGCTCAAGAAACCGGCGATGCGATCCTGATCCGGGAAAAGCTCCAGTTCGGATTCCGTCTGAATCGCCCCAGGGGTGATCGCGTTGACGGTAATCCCCTCCACACCGACTTCGCGCGCCAGCGTGCGCGTGAACCCGATCATTCCGCCTTTGGACGATACGTAGTGCAACAGGTTCGGGCGTCCGAGCCAGAAGGTGACGGACGAAATATTGATAACTCGTCCCGATGCTGCTTCCTTCATGTACGGATAGACCGCACGAAAGAGCAGAAAACAGCTCTTCAAATTGACCGCAAGTACTCGGTCCCACTCAGCCTCGGTGATCTCGTGCCAGGGTTTGTGGGTATCCGTCATTCCTGCGTTGTTTACCAAGATCGTCACCGGTCCGAGCTCCGCTACGGTTCGGCGGACGATCGCCTCGACGTCGGCAGCCCGTGAAACATCTCCGCTGACAGCGATCGCCTCGCCTCCGGCTTCCCGAATTTGAGTTGCCACGCCGGCTGCGTCCTCTTCATGTCGATGGAAAGCGACTGCAACCTTTGCTCCGTCGCGCGCCAGTCCATGGGAGATGGCTTTTCCGATTCCGCGTGAGCCGCCGGTAACAAGCGCGACGCGACCGTGGAGCGTCAATCCTCTCTCCTCTTCGCGAGATCTAGAATGACGGAGGCGTGATCGCGGCGATCACAAAAGTCGGCACCAGGCCGCGGTTCATCGAACGGTGTGGTCGCGCGCTATCGAAGGTGATTGCGTCGCCCTCACGTAGCACATATTCCGAACCATCAATCCAGACATGCATTTCGCCTCGAATGACAACCATTTGCTCCTCGCCAACGTGGGTAAAGGGTTGGAGCGGTCCCTGTTCGCCGGGACCAAATTCGATCCAGACGAACTCGATCTGGTGTTGAAGATCGGGTGACAGCAACTGATACGTTAGCGAAGGAGTCAGCCCGAGGCGCTTTCTCGATTCCGCTCGCACGACGACCGTTTCCGATCGTGGCGACGTCGTCGAGGGCGCCGTCAATACCATCCCGTCTTGGGCTTCCAGCTGAAAAAAGGTCCCCATCGGAACATCAAGTGCTCGGGCAACCGCCCAGAGGACCTCGAGCGATGGAGCGGTGAGTCCGCGCTCGACCTGGCTGATCAGGCTCGTCGAAACGCCGCATCTTCGAGCGAGTTCAACTGAACTGAATCGCCGGTCGCGGCGCAGTTCGCGAATCTGCCCACCCAACCCTCGCAGGCGCTCCGCTCTGGTCATCGAGTCACGTCCGTCAAGGCGTTCTCCATCTTTGCTGTCCAGCATTTGAACACCCTTACTCAATTCTCGATCGACAGTTGACAATTGTACTGCTCTATCTTACAGTGTGAGTGTAATCTCAGTCTAGTCATCGCACGATGTGAAGCCGCGTTCGAGCGGTTTTGCGCGCTTACCCGGGAGAGGGTAATGGTTTCGTTGACCAAAGAAATCCAGTCTGAGCTCTTCTCGGCCGCCAAACAGGTGCTGGCCAGCGGTGTCTCTGCCTCGATGCGATTCAATACGTACCTCGGTCAACCGCTTTACACGGCTCGAGGCGATGGCGCATACCTTTACGGAGTCGACGGCAAACGCTACATCGATCTCAATCTCTCCAATGGCGCCACGATGCTCGGTCACAATCACCCGCAAGTCAAGCGCGCCGTCACCGAGGGATTGCGTGCGGGGGTGATCTGTTCTTCGGAAACGCCTTATCATGAAAAGCTGGCTGCTCAACTCGTCGAAATTATTCCCGCCGCTGAGCGTGTCCGCTTCTCGACCGTCGGCAGCGAGGCGACACTGGTGGCGCTGCGGATCTCCCGCGCCGCGACCGGGCGTACGAAGTTTCTTAAGTTCGACGGGCACTTCCACGGCCTGACCGAACCCTGGTTGCATCATCATGAACGACCAGGCGATCCAGACAGCACGATCGTCCCGAGCTCCAAGGGAGTACCGTCGTCGATGTCCAGTGACGTTGTGATGACCGCCTGGAACGATGCCGATGCGTTCGAACGGGTGATCGCGAGGCATGGAGAACAGCTTGCCGCCGTTTTCTGCGAGCCAGTCCACTTCAATGCCGGCTGCATTCCGCCCGCGGAAGGGTTTCTGCAGCTCCTCCGAGACCGCACCGTGGAACATGGAATCGTACTTGTATTCGACGAAGTTCTATCGGGGTTCCGAACGCACCTCGGCGGTGCTCAGGCACAATATGGGATTACCCCTGATCTCACCACCCACGCAAAAGCACTCGCGAACGGCTTTCCGCTCTCTTCTGTTTCCGGCAAAGCCGAACTCATGAACGAGCTCGCTCCGGCTGGTGGTGTCGCGCATAGCGGTACCTATTCAGGGCATCACTTGAGCGTGCTTGCTGCCATCGCGACACTAGAAGAACTCCGAGAACCCGGTCTTTATGACCGGCTCAATAGGACGGCAGACGCATTTTATGCCGACCTGCAGGCGATCTTCGATCGCTCCGGCGTGCCGGCGAGAGTTCAGGGTATGGGTGCTCGGTTCGGAATCTATTTTGGCCTCACCCACCCGGTCAACACCTGGTCGGACGCGCTCAGCCACGATCACCACCTGAACCGCCGGTTCGTCACCGGACTTTTCGAGCACCGGGTCTATATCCATGGTTTCTCGCGACAGGGGCCCCCAGGTCACGCTGGGTTCTCGACGGCTCACACGCCGAAGGACTTCGCCGACGTGCTGACCGCTGTCGAAGATGTCGTCAAGGGGATGACCAAGGTCGCGTGATTCGATTCGATTTGAGAGGAGTTGCTGAACGGTATGAAAATCATCGATGTTCGCGCCACACCGGTTTACGTCGAATTGGAAGCCCCACTTCTCTGGAGTATGGGCGTCGAACATGGCACCGTGCGCACGGTCATAGAGCTTATTACGGATGAAGGCATCATCGGTCTGGGCGAAACATACGGTGGCGCCGGAACAGTACAGCGAATCATGGAGGCGAAACCACTCTTCATCGGAGTGAGCCCATTTGAAGTTGCGACCATTGCCCAACGCTTTGAGGTCTTCCGCGTCACCTCCGAGCAGATGTCACGAGCGGCCGAAATGAAATATGTCGGCGCCGGCGTCGAGATGGCGTGCTGGGACATCATCGGCAATATTCTCAATATGCCGCTCTATAAACTCTGGGGCGGCGCAAACGACACGTTCGTTCCATTCGTGGCGTACGTCTTCTATCGGTACGAGCGAAATGGCATCGGGGGTGAGGCGACACCCGAGGCGATCGTCAATCGGTACGGCGAATTGGTCGATCGCTACGGATTCCAGGGTTTGAAGCTCAAAGGCGGCGTGTTCGACCCCGGCGAAGAGTTCAAAGCTGTGAAGGCGCTCCGTGAAGCATATGGCGACGCCATTCGGTTCATGCGATTCGATCCGAATCAGGCGTGGACCGTCCCGACATCGATCCGCTACCTCACGAAAATGGAACCGTACGATCTCGAATATGTTGAAGATCCAACCTGGGACCTCGAAGGAATGGCATTGGTGCGTGAACGAGTCAGGATGCCGTTAGCCACCAACCAGGCCGTCATCGCATTTCCACAACTCGCGCCGGCAGTGCGAATGAGGGCGATCGATACGTTGCTGGTGGATCTCTACTTCTGGGGCGGTGTCACTCAGGCCAAGAAGGTCGCCGCAATTTGCGAGACCTTCAATCTCGGGCTCGCGGTTCATAGTGATCGCGAGCTTGGAATTGGCACCGCGGCAGGCTTGCATTTCTGGGCATCTACTCCCACGATGTCGCACTTTTACGATTCGCATTATCACGATCAGGTCGGCGATGTGATTGCAGAGCCGTTCGTGTTCAAGAATGGCGGTTTGAAGGTTCCAGAGAAACCCGGACTCGGGGTATCGCTTGACTCCGATCGTCTCGCATATCACGCCAAACTCTATCAAGAACACGGGGACGACATCGAATTCTTCGACCCAAAGCAGCGTCCGGGGTGGACGCCCCATCTGCCACTTTGGTAGGGAGTGCAGTCATTGTGCGACTTCTCAGCCAACTCCCACGGCCGTTCATCGTCTGTGTGATCACCGATCGAACGACAGCAGCGGCGGTTACCACGATGCGGCTCGGGGCGCTTGACGGTGCGCACGCCTTCGAGGTCAATCTGCCTGCTCTCGCATGCGAGCCGGAGTCGAATCTGGCGACGGTGTTCGCGACCGTTCCACTTCCAGCGTACACGACGTGCCGAAGGCGGTCATTCATGACGGTCTACGGAATTGAGGAGGCATCGCTGCCGGATTGGACGGATGACGAGCGGATGGCGCGCCAGGTCGCGGCGATATCGCTGGGTTCGTGTGCGGTTGACATCGAGCTCGATACCTTCGATCCGATGCCGGCGTCCCTGGTGGGCGCCACCAAGTCGGAATCCGCTGCCCAAACGATCGGGCCGCCGGCCGAGTTCACGATCGCATCGAGCGCGGTTGCGCGCCAAAGAGAGGTCGCTTCCCACGCGAAAGCATTGGGCGCCGAGGTGCTTTTCTCGTGCCATACGGGACGGCCCCAGACAGTCGAATCGCTGATCAACATTGCTGAAACGGCGGTGGGGAGAGGAGCGGATATGGTCAAGATCGTCACTCCGTGTCGAGACCGGAGCGACCTCTTTGCGGTGTTCGAAGGTACATCCAGACTCGCGTCTCTCCTGCCTGTCCCGTTCGCGCTAATTGGGGCAGGAGAAGCCGGTCAGCTGAGCAGATCGATCGGTGCATATTTTGGCTCCTCGTGGCTAATCGGCCAGCAGACGCTCACTCCTGGCGGATTTCATCCGCAGCCTCTTGTTTCGCAGCTCAGGGAAACTGTGCGGTTCCTGCCATTTCGGGCGACCATGGAGGCACCATGCGCGTAGCGATCGCGGAATTCAAACAGGAGTCGAACACCTTCGTGCCCCGGCCAACCACGTTCGCCGATTTCGAAGCCTGGCACGATTGGCGCGGACGGGATGCGATTGCCAACTCGGCGGACACCAATGTTGAGCTCGCCGGATTCATTGATGTGTTGGCCGCTGCCGGGATCGAGATCGTTCCAATTCTGGCGACCTTCGCGATGTCAGGCGGGCGAGTCACCCCTGAGACGTATCGCGAACTGCTCGGAACCTTGCTCGACGGCCTCCGTGACGCCGGCTTGCTCGATGGCGTTCTGCTCGCGCTCCACGGAGCAATGGTCACCGACGACGATGACGATCCCGATGGGACCACGATCTCGGCGGTACGCGACCTGATAGGACCGGACATTCCACTCGTCGTCACCATGGACCTCCATGCGAATGTCACCCGCCTGATCGCCGAAAAGGCGGACGTGATTGTCGGATTCAGGACTTCACCGCACGTCGATCAGCGCGATACCGGGCAGCGCGGTGCGAAAGTCATGCTCAGCATTCTGAACGATGGCGCAAAGCCAACCATGGCATTTGTGAAGATTCCAATGGTCGTTCCCGCATCCACCCACATGCATCACGTTGCCGGTCCCTTCAAACGATTAATGCATGCGGCGTCCGCGGCCGAATCCAGAGCACTTCTTTCGGCGAGCGTCTTCTCCGTACAACCCTGGCTCGACATCGATGAAATGGGGTTCGCGGCGATCGCCGTTTCCGACGGGGATCCTGAGTTGGCAAAGCAGGTCGCGAACGAGCTCGCTGAAGCGTGTTGGGCCGAACGGTTTGAATTCATGAAAACCGAACTCGTTCCGCTAGACGATGCGATCGCCCGGGCGCTGGCCGCCCCTGAGGGTCCAGTCGTCCTGTCAGATCTTGCCGATGGCACGGGTGCGGGGTCTCCTGGCGACGCGACCGCTGTCGTCGCCGCGCTGCTCGATGCCGGCCTGACCGAGCCCGCTCATGTATGCATCCGTGACCCGGAAGCCGCGAACACCGCGATTGCCGCCGGATTGGGGTCCACCGTCACCGTGCTTGCCGGCGGCAAATTGGACAATGTCTACAACGAGCCGATTGAATTGGAGGGAGAAGTTGTCTTCGCTGGACCGGCTCGGTTCCGCTTCAGCGGGGAGGGGTACACCGGCGTCGAGATGGATATGGGCGATTGTGCAGTGGTCCGGTGCGGACTGGTCTACGTGCTATTGCTCAGCACTGTGGTGATGACGGTCGATCCCGCGATGTACCGCGCCGTCGGTCTTGAACCGCTTGATGCGCGGATCGTGGTGGTGAAGTCCGCAATCCAGTTTCGCGCGGGCTATGCCGGTATCGCGAAGGAGATGATCCTGCTCGATAGTCCGGGTATGAGCAGCGACCATCTCGAATCGCTTCCATTCACGGAGATCCCTCGCCCGCTCTTCCCGTTCGATCGCGATTTCGAGTGGAGTACGGGATAGACGGAATCTCAGGTTCGCTGCTCGCGGTTGCGAACTGCCGGGCGCGGACTCACGCGGGCCTTCCGTTGGCGTCGCGCTGGCGCCAAAAGGCAATAGCCGCGGCGGAACGCCGCCAATACTGAAAGGATGTGGGATGAACGGAATCGACGGACTCAATCGCCGCGACCTCCTCAAGATCGCTGGCGCGGGAGCAGCGGTGCTCGGCGTCGCCGGTACTCGGCCCTACACGGGACGCGCTCAGGACGGGTCGTACGCGGGCATTACGCTCCGTGGGCTTGGCCTGGCGGGCACCGCGTGGAACCCAGCCGTGACTGCATTTGCCACCGAGTTCGAGGCAAAAACTGGCGCCAAGGTCGAGTGGGACTTCCAGGCATGGGAGCAAACCATGCCGAAGCTGCAAGCCGATCTCTCGGCTGGCACGGCGACATATGACTTCTTCTGCAACGATATCGAGTTCCAGTACACGATCTACCCGTCGCTCCTGCCGATCAACGACCTGATCGCTTCGAGCGGCTACGACATGGATGGCTTTTTCGACCCGATCGCGAAGTACGGCGAAGGCGTTGCCGGCGGTCAGGCGGATGTCCGCTATGGTCTCCCGATCCGCGTCGGAGCATCGTGGGTCTTCTACCGCACCGACCTGATCCCGACTTTCCCAACGACCTGGGACGAATACCACGCCCTGCTCGGCAACTTGACGACGGGCGGCAAGTACGGCCTTGCGTTTGCTGGCGTACCCGCGCAGCTCGTCAAGCTGTTCCTGGCTCGCTTCTGGTCGAAGGGCGGGGCGCTGCTTGATGCTGACTGGAATCCGACGATCAACAGCGAAATCGGAGTTGCCGCGCTGCAATCGCTGATCGATGCATCCAAGCAGTATGCGCCGCCGGGCATCCTCGCCTGGGACAACCCGGATGCGTCCAACGCGTTCCTGAATGGCGATGTTGCGGTGCTCGAAGGCTGGGCCAGCTTTATTCTGCCGAGTCTCGACGATCCGAACGCATCGAAGATTGCCGGCAACTGGTCGGTCGCCAAGTATCCGGAAAACGGAACCGGCAACTTCACGCAGCACAACTTCGCGATCTTCAACACGACGAAAAACGCGCAAGCCGCGTTCGACTACATCGCCTACTGCACGGGCGCGGACAATGCGCTTCGCGTGCTCAATGAGTTCAAGGAGGAGTCTCCACGCAAAACCGCATGGCTGGATCCCACTGTTACCGCGGCGCAGCCATATCTGGCAACCGTGGTCGAGGCATATGATGTCGGACGGCCGTTTACACCTGGACTTCCCCAGTGGCTGGAGCTGTTCATCGGTCTGGCGGAAGGCCTCTCCGCGGCGCTCTCTGACCAGAAGTCGGCTCAGGATGCTCTTGACGACACCGCCGAGAACTGGGAAACAACAATCAAGCAGGCACCGCCGGACTGGAAATACGCGGAGTAACGACGATCTGAATCAGATTCTGTTTGGGGGCACGGAATGCCGTGCCCCCGCCTCTCAGCTGGAAATTCGCTTAGCTTAGTTCCAACGATCAAACCACGGGGATTCTTTTCATGATCGGAACGCCGGCAATAAGTCACGGTTCGGATGTCGCGGCGAACAGTGGTTCGCTCGCCCCGCCGCCCGTGCTCGTTCAAAAGTACAGGGGTGAAAGGATCGCATCGGTTCTGTTTCTGGCCCCCGCTATCATCTTTCTATTGGTTACATCAGTCTATCCGCTCATCTATTCGCTTTGGTTGAGTTTCCATAGTTGGAATATGACGATACCGCGGAGCCAGCCGATCTGGATCGGTCTCGATAATTACCGGAATCTCTGGGAGAGCGAGGCCTTCCGAAATAGTCTCAAAGTGACCCTTGTTTTCGTCACCTTTGCGGTGGCAATTGAATTCGTACTTGGAATGGGCCTGGCGCTGATTGCGACATCCCGGATCAGGGCAATGGGGCTCATCCGAACGGTCATGCTTTTTCCATTGATGATCGCGCCGGTCGTAGCCGGGGTGCTTTGGAGAACGATCTTTCATTCAACCTATGGTGTTGTCAACCACGTGATCGGTTGGGCCGGCATCGGACCGCAGGAGTGGCTGGGCTCGCCGGATCAGGCGTTGCCGGCGGTAATCACTGTCGAAATCTGGCAAAACCTTCCCGTTGTCGCCTTCGTGCTGGCGGCTGGGATTCAGTCCTTGCCAGTCGATCTGTATAAGGCCGCCACGGTCGACGGTGCCAGTCAGTGGCAGATCTTCCGCAGGATCACGCTCCCTTTGTTGAAACCCGTGATTTTGGTACTTCTACTCCTTCGCATTATGGACGCATTCAAGGTATTCGATATCGTCTTCACCATGACCTACGGCGGACCTGGTCAAACGACTGAGCTGCTCTCGATGCTCATCTATAAGACCGGGTTGCGCTTCTTCCAGGTTGGTCAGGCGAGCGCGATGTCCTGGATCTTCCTAGCCGGTATCTTCTTTATCTCAATATTCTTCATTCGAAAGCTGCAACGCAATGAGTAGTCTCAGCGACTCCACCGACAGGACATGGTCCGAAATCGCTGGCCAACGCCGGCGACGCGTGGTTTCGGGAATCTCGCTTTACGCGGTGACTTTTCTGGTGCTGGTGATCATTTCGTTCCCGGTCTATTGGCTAGTCACGACGTCGTTTAAACTGCCGGCTGACACGGCGACATCTCCGCCGGTGCTTATCCCCACACGATTTACGCTCGAAAACTATCGATCCGCGTTTTCGACACCGGGCGTCGCCAAGGCATTCTTCAACAGCATTTTCGTTTCGCTAACGGCGACCGCGCTTACCACAATACTTGGATCGATGGCGGCCTATGCGCTTGCGAAAACATATCTCTCGTTCCCTGTTCGTCACGGACTGATGATCTGGATATTGATCACACGGATCTTTCCACCTGTGACCACCGCTATCCCCTACTACGTCATTATCCGGCGCTTGCACCTCGGCGACACCTACTACGCGATTATCCTGACCTATGTGTCCTATGGACTGCCCTTCGTGATCTGGCTGATGCTCGGTTTTTTTCAGGATCTGCCGGCTGATATTGAAAAGGCGGCGATCGTCGACGGTTGTACGCTGTTGCAGCGTTTTCGTCAGGTGGTGCTGCCACTCGCACTCCCGGGACTGGCGGTTACCTCTGTCTTCGCGTTCATTTATTCGTGGAACGAGCTCCTGTACGCCTCGATTCTGACCTCGTTTAACGCGAAAACGATTCCGGTCGTGGTTGCGGGGTTCATCTCGGATCAATTCCTTCGCTGGGGTGACATGACGGCGATCGGCTCTGTGATGGTTGTCCCGGTCCTTGTTTTTGCTTCGCTGGCGCAGCGATACCTTGTGCGCGGATTGACCTTTGGAGCCGTCAAGGGGTAGTTGTTCGATGGCAGAGATCCAGTTCGATCGGGTATCCAAGCGCTTCGGCAGCCACTTTGCCGTCCGCTCTCTTAGCTTGACCATACACGACAAAGAGTTGTTGACGCTGGTCGGACCTAGCGGATGCGGCAAATCGACCACCCTCAATATGCTGGCAGGTCTCGACGATCCCACCGAAGGATTAATCAGCATCGACGGCCGGGTGGTCAACGATGTGCCGTCCGGTGCCCGTGACATTGCGATGGTCTTCCAGAGCTACGCGCTTTACCCCCACATGACGGTGCGGGAGAACATCGGATTTGGTCTCAAAGTAAGGGGGATGGGTAAAGCCGACATTGGAAATCGGGTCGATGAAGCAGCGCGCATTCTCGACATCGCCCATCTCTTGGAACGGCGGCCGCGGCAATTGAGTGGTGGTCAGCGCCAGCGGGTCGCGCTTGGCCGCGCGCTGACTCGGAACCCGAAGGCATTTCTTCTGGACGAACCGCTCTCGAACCTGGATGCCCAGCTCCGCACGTTGATGCGAGCCGAACTGAAGCTGCTCTTCACCAGAATCGAAGGCACCGTCGTCTTTGTAACCCACGATCAAGCAGAGGCTATGACGCTCAGCGATCGAATCGTGGTCATGCGCGACGGCGATGTGCAGCAAGTTGGTCCACCGCTCGATGTCTACAACTATCCCGTGAACTGTTTCGTCGCGCGGTTCCTCGGTAGCCCTGCAATCGCGCTGATCCCGGGCACGATCGCCGCAGGAGATTCAGCGACGGCGTTTGCGGCCAACGGGTTCGACCTCGCGCTTACCGGCCGTCTGGGAGAGATCGCCCGCTCAACAAATGCTCGAAACGTGCTCCTCGGTGTCCGCCCCGAAGATATAAGAGTGTCGCTGTCCGATGACGGTGGCCTCGCCGCGCGAGTGGACGTTCTCGAGCCTATGGGCTCGCTCAACATTGTGTACGCGAGTATCGGTCCAATCAGGTTGGTCGCCACCGCCCCACCAGACGTCATCGTGCGATCCGAACAGCGAGTATGGTTGAATTTAAGTCAAACTAAACTTCACTTGTTCGATGCGGCGACCGAACGACGGCTTGGCATCGAGTAATCCACGCCCAAGCGATTCCGAATTCTCGGGTCTTGTCTCAGCCGGCCGGTCTCTTTGAGCAAGGGACGGGCCCGATGACAGGGTTGCCGTGGGAGCAGGGGTGCTGTCCGAGTGACGGTGATGTTCGAGTCATCTCGAACGGTTGCTTTACGATGGAGCTCTCGGTCGAGGGCCATGTGCCTGAGTGGGACGAAACGGTTCGCCTGCCGGTCGAAGAAGTAGTCGCATTCACCCCCACCGGGGTTCGACCGCTCGACGGCCGCCAGACCAACTTCTTCCTCATTTAGCGAGATTCGGCCGCCGGTTCGCCGACGTCGTTCAGTTCCCCGTCGGCTTGAAGCTTGTGGCTAGCAGCTAGAGGCTAGCGGCTCAAAGCTCGCGAGCTACACCGCTCGCCTGGTGCGGGGGTTGGCATATTCGTCCAACCCGGACGAAACGCCGTAGAGCCCTACGAAGACGAGCATGATGATGATCACCGGCGGCAGGAACCACCACCAAAGTCCGTGCAATAGGGCGGCGTAGTAATTCGACCAGTAAAGCGTGATGCCAAGCGTGTTCGAATCAAGCTCGGTGAGTCCGAGGAAGTCGAGTCCGACAGAAGCGAGCACCCCGCCGGACACCGTTCCCACGAAGGTCGCCGCGAGATATGGCAACAGGTTCGGCATGATCTCTTTGAGGATGACCTGGAGCGAATTCGCTCCTGAGAGGCGCGCCATTTGCACGTATGACCGCTCACGAATGCTCAAGACCTGCGCTCGAATCGTGCGAGTCGGGAAAAGCCATGCGAACGAGCCGATCACCAATGCCATCTGATGGATGGTAAGCGCCGCGTGCAAGGAAATCGCGACGAGCACCAGTACCAGGATCGCCGGAATGGTGAGGCCAATATCGACCAGTCCTCGAATCAGCGCATCCACCCAGCCCCCGAAATAGGCGGCGAGCAGACCGAACAGCGTGCCGATCGTGACTCCGATGAATCCCGCGGCGAGGCCGATGTAGAGCGTCTTCGGGGTTCCGACGATCATCGCGGCCAACAGATCGCGAGCTTGCCGGTCGGTGCCGAGGGGATGATCCAGTGACGGATGCTGGTTTGCGCGGCCGGACAACGGAGCGGCCATCGAGATGTCCCAGAAAATCCGGCCGAGGAGCGCGAACAAGGCGACGATCAGGAGCAATGTCACGCCGATGCTGAGATTCTTGTTGCGCCGTAGGTATCCGAACATTGCTCAGCTCCGGCGGACTCGCCGCACAACAGACTATTTCCGCGAGTACTGAATGCGAGGATCGAGAATCGGGTAGATCAGATCGAGGATCAGGGTGGCAAACGAGACGCACAGCACGATCGTAAAGATGATGCCCTGGACCACGAAATAATCGAACTGCCTGATCGCTTGATAGAGCATGCCGCCGACGCCTGGGTAGGAAAAGATGACCTCCACCAGAAGTCCGCCGGAGAGGATCGTCGCGAGCGAAAGGCCAAGCGCGGTGGTTTGTGGTAGAAGCGCATTGCGAACCGCGAAGTGAAAGAAGAGCGTGTGGTTCTTCATGCCGGAGGCTTCGGCAAAGATCATGAAGTCTTCGCCCTCCGCCGTGATCATCATTCCACGCATGCCAAGGGCCCAAAAGCCCATCGAGGCGAGCAGAATGGAGAGAGCTGGGAGGAGCGAATGGTGGAGCACATTCCGGGCGAACTCGAATGACCACTCTGGAAACGTGCCCGGCTTGTAGCCCCCGAAGAGCGGAAAAATCGGCCACTGGAACGCGAAGAGGTAGAGCAAAATCAAACCGAGCAGGAAAAAGGGAATTGCTGAGAAGAGCAGCAGTGGTGGAAACAGATAATGGACAAACTTCGGGGTATGGCGCCAGCCAAGGAGCGCGCCAAGCAGTGTGCCGAGCGAGAACGCGAGCAGTGTCGTCGTAGCGAGCAGCCCAATCGTCCAGGGCAATGCACTTCCCATCACATCGGTGACTGACGCGGGGTAATTGGCCATGGAAATGCCAAGATCGAACCGGGCAACGTCTTTCAAATAGACCAAATATTGCTCAAAGATCGAGTCGTTGAGACCGAACTTTTCCTGATAGACCTCGACCATCTGCTCCATGCCGCGCTGGGTTGCGCCGCCGGCGGCCGCCTGTTGAAGCAATCGAGAGCGGATTGGATCACCGCCGGAGAGACGTGGCAGGAAAAAATTGAGCGTGGCGGCCGCCCAAATGACCAGAATGAACATGATGAGACGGCGGATGACATATTCGAGGCGCATGGCGGTTCCAGAACCGGCTCACCCCCTGGCCGCAAGACCGAGGGGGTGAGCACGGGTGTTGTTACTGAGCTACCTTCAGGTTGTTGAGCACCAGTTGGAACGTGAGGTGCCAGAACGCGCCGTTGACATATGCGTTTTCGGCAGTTGGCCAGCCGGTCCAATAGGTTTGATTCATTGGAATCCGGTGGTACCACTCCTGGATGGGGATATCCGGGAGCTCGGGCAACCAGATCGCCATCGCACGCAGCCACTGATCGGTGATCGCGGCTTGATCGTCCGGCGATGTGACAGCCATTTCATCGACGATGGCGTCGTAGGCCTCGTTATGCCAGCGGGTGAAGTTCACACCGTGCTGTCCTGGCACCGCCACGGAGACCGACTGATAGAGTGCAAGCGTGTCGTATGGATCGTTGCCGATGCTTCCGCCGTGACCGAAGAGCGAGGCTGTCCAGTCTCCAGGACCGAAGCGGTCAAAGAAATCGGGCGGCTGGGCGTAAGACGCCTCGATGCCCTGATTCTTCAACTGTTCCACGATCACTGGTCCGATGTCCGCCATCACCTGGAAGGATTCGATCGGGACATTGATGCCCTGACCATCCTTTTTCCACATGCCGTCTTCCTTCGCCCAGCCCGCGCCGGTCAGCATCGCGTCGCCCTTTTCAGGGTTGAACTCGAGCGTCGGGAACTCCGCGAGGAGATCTGCCGCAGCGTCAACGAAGGGCTGAAGTCCCGGATAGGATGGGATTGGGAGCGGCCACTTGGAGCCGGCGCCACCGAGCGCGACATCGATGATCTGGTCGCGATCGATGTAGTAGCTCAGCGCCCAGCGAACCGCGGGATCGGTGAATGGCTCGCGCTCGTTGTTGACGTAGAGCGAGGTCGGCCACCAGTCGACATAGCCATAGGGCTTTTCGGTTCCGGTGTGTGTGGTGATGTTCGGATTCTGCGCCATGACGGTTTCGATCGTCAGCGGTCGAAGATCCAACGAGCAGTCGACTTCGTTCGAGATCAACTGCTGGGCCATCTGCTCATCAGGAACTGCCGGCAGATAGACGATCCGCTCGACTTCGGGCAGCGCCGCCACGAGACCGGCATCCACCGCCCACCAGCTGTCACGGCGGTCGATGATCTTTTGCTCGGCGGAAGTGAGCACCACCTTCCATGGTCCAGTGGTAACGGGTAGACCGGCGGCAACATCGAAATTCTCGAACGTCGTCCAGTCCTGGCTTTCGTAAATGTGCTTCGGCACGATGTAGAACCCGCGGTCGTACTTGTATGTCATGAAGAACATGAAGCGCGGCGCGGGGATTTTGAAGGTGCAAACGACCTCGGTCTCACTTGTAGCGACGGCGCTGGCTAAGAACGTCTGTACATCGACGCCCCACTTGACCGCCGGTCCAAGCTCGCCGGCGGTGGTGATCGAATATGCAACGTCTTCCGCCGTAAAGGGCGTGCCGTCGCTCCAGGTGATGCCGCTTCGCGTCTTGATCGTGAGACTGGTGAAATCTTCGTTGTATGCCCAGCTTTCGGCGAGCCAGGGATACGTGGTGTCCGAGAACGCGCTGTAGTAGGCGAGCGGCTCATGCAGAATGCCGAGGCCATTCTGGTGACTGGACGCAATCAGGTAGCCGTTCCAGAGATTCTGGTCAACATACCGGCCGTCTTGACCGGACCAACGCAAGATGAGCGTTCGCTCGCGCGGAATGTCTGCCACATCTTGGGCCGCCGCTTCGAATCCACGGGCAAACGGCGCCACTGCCGCGGCTGCCGCTCCCGCTTTGACAAGGGTGCGCCGAGAAACTCTAAACGCGTCGTGGTCCTGCATCGGGCCTCCTCCTTGTTGATGGATGCTGATAGTACGCCCGGTGGTACGTGGTAACGGGAATGAGCCGCTACGCTCCAAAGCGCCGCCATTCGCAAGTGGCTTGATTCGCATCCAATGTTGCTGCCAGTATACTCTGCACGAATGTCCAATGTGTCAACCTTGGCCCAAAGCGGCGATCCGTGGTGGCGGCTGCTTTGACATTTTGTCGCACTATCAATTGCGGGCTGCCCGCAACGCTTCATCGCGGATTCGCTCGGGAGGAACCCTGCCGCCATGCAGGAACTGTTGCGCGTCGAAGACTTGCAGGTTAACTACCACACGCCCGCGGGGCCCGTCCGAGCGGTCAATGGTGTCTCGTTTAGTCTCAGTGCCGGCGAACGACTTGGTCTCGTTGGTGAATCGGGTAGTGGTAAGTCGACGATCGCGCTCGCCCTGATGCGGTTGATCCGGCCGCCGGGACGGATCGACGGCGGCAAGGTCATCCTCGACGGCGTCAATTTGCTCGAACTGGGAACCGAAGCGATGCGCCAGCAACGGCTTGCGCGGATCGCGCTTGTTGCGCAAGGGGCAATGAATTCGCTCAATCCCGTAAAGCGCGTCCGGGACCAAATCCGCTACGGGCTCAAGGATCACAACGAACAGTTGTCCGGCGCCGAATTCACAAAGCTCACCGCTCAGGTGCTCGAGCAGGTCGGATTGCGCCCGTCGGTTGCAGATATGTATCCCCATGAGCTGAGCGGCGGCATGAAACAACGGGTGTGTATCGCGATCGCGATCAGTATGAAGCCGTTGCTAATCGTCGCCGACGAGCCGACGAGCGCGCTCGACGTGGTGGTGCAATGGCAGGTGATCGACACGCTGCGGAGAGTTCAGGGCGAGATCGGAGCGGCGGGAATTCAAATCGGCCATGACATGGGATTGATGGCTCATTCGGTCGACCGGATTGGCGTGATGTACGCCGGGCTCGTGATGGAGCTTGGAACGGTTCAGGCCGTGTTCAAGGAACCGCTGCATCCCTATACGCAACTCCTGATCGCGAGTTTGCCCGCGCTAGATTCGAAGGACAAATTGCAGGGCATTCCCGGATTGCCGCCTTCGTTGCTCAATCGCCCAAGCGACAACTGCCCGTTCCACACGCGCTGCCCGTATGCAATGGAGCGTTGCCGGACGCACCAGCCAAAATTGCAGGAGCTGCGGCCAGGGCATTTCGCCGCTTGCCATCTCTACGACGACCCAGCATACCGGCCGGTGAAACTCGAAACGCTGCACCGATCCGCGCCGAAATCGGAAGGATTGGTGGCACAATGACTCCACTCCTCGAGATGCGCAACGTCACCAAGATCTTCTCCAGCGGTGTGATCAGCCACACGGAAACGATCGCGCTGGAGAATTTTTCGTTCTCAATGAGTGAAGCGAATCCATCCGTCACAGCCATCGTCGGCGAGAGCGGCAGCGGCAAGACCACGCTCGTGCGACTGATGCTTGGATTGATACATCCGACCGAAGGCGAGGTCTTCTACCGGGGGAAAAATCTGCGAAACCTGTCGCGGCTGGAGCGGCGGACATTTTTGCGGGAGGTGCAAACGATCTTCCAGGACCCGTTCGAGGTCTATAACCCGTTTTATAAAGTAGACCACGTGCTCGAAATGCCGATCAGCAACTTCGGCATGGCCGGTTCCAGGTCCGGGCGCCGGAAGATGATGGAAGAGGCGCTAAGCGCGGTGGGACTGCGGCCCGAAGAAACATTGGGCCGATATCCACACCAGTTGAGCGGCGGTCAACGGCAACGGATCATGGTGGCGCGGGCGCTGATGCTGCGGCCCCGGATCATCATTGCCGACGAGCCCGTGTCGATGGTCGATGCCTCGCTCCGGGCGACGATCCTGGAGAGCTTGTTGGCGCTGAATCGCGATTTTGGGATTTCATTAATTTATATCACCCACGATTTGACCACCGCGTACCAGGTAAGCGAGGACGTGATCGTGCTTTACCGTGGCGCGGTGGCGGAAGCTGGCGCGGCGCAACATGTGGTGCTGGAGCCGGAGCATCCGTACACCCGGTTGCTGGTCAGCTCAATTCCCCTGCCGGACCCCGATGTCCCCTGGCAGGGCGAGCGGGCGCTGGGCACGCCGACCGGCGGATTGCATCCTACCGACTCAAGCTATTGCCGTTTCCACGAGCGCTGTCCCTACGCGATGCAGCAGTGCGTTGAATCGGCGCCGCCCTTTTTTGTCACGGCGCCACGGCGGGCGACCGCGTGTTTTCTCTTCAATGCGTCACCCGAGGCGCCGGCGGGGAACCTCAACGCGGTCCTGTCTCACGAAGCTGAGCCGGTCACCGCGACCGGCGGTTGAGACGAATCAATGTGCTGCTTCGGATCCGCGTTCGTGTCGGGCCTGAATTTCCTGTATGGACCAAGTCAGATGTTCGTCGAGCGCACAGGCGCCACTTGATCGACAATCTGGACTGAAACTTCGGTGATGTCAACGCGATACTGATTGTTGTTCGATTCGGCCCAGTCATACATGGCAACCAGCAAGTCGAGCTCGGCGAGGAGTCTCGGTGCGGCTTTCGTGCTCGTTGGTCCGAGAATGATGCGATTCGATCTTCTGAGTCTTTGTTTGAAACCACGAGGCGCAAGCGCGTTGATGTTTCGGAAGTCCGCGTCATGCGTCAAGATTACGAAATCCTCCTGTATTGCCAAATACGCGATCAGTTGGTCTGGGGAGTCTTGACGGAGAACGTCTCGGACGTGCGTAGTCGAGTGCCCGTTGTTTTCTAGGAGACGAGCAGCTGACAAAGGGATGTTCTGATCGATTAGGAATCTCACCGCAATTCGCCAGTGCTACGCTGCGCTTATCCGAAGCGCTTCTTCGTGCTTGAGCGCTGCTTGAATATCTTTCGGATTTAGGTCAGGGTACTCAGCAATAATTTCGTCGACTGTATAGCCGTTGTCAGTGTACTCCTGAATGATATGTGTGGGAATGCGAGTTCCCGCGATCACCCATGTGTTGCTCATGATGTTTCGATTGCGGGATACCTGCCCGACTGTTTCGGCCCTCCGCTCCTGAAACATGCGCGACTCTTGTTCTACTTGTTTGGCTATCGGTTCCAAAAAGACTTCACTCACTACTCGTTGACCGATTGCCCCCGCGACCGCGTGTAGAGAGCTCGGGTCCCTGAAGGCGACATGACCACTGACCACCCAGAAACGCATGCTGCTCCATGGAGAAGTGACGTGGGATTTGAGATATGCACCGACTCCGCGGATCTCAGAAAGTTCGATACCGTGCTTCTTTCTCAACAATGCGAGGGTTCTCAGTCCGACCACATCTCGAAATGTGTAAATTCGCTGGTACGGGCCGGAAAAATCGAGTGGATCCGCGTGCTCGGATTCAAACACGCCTTGGTTCTCCCACCGCCGCACGGTGGCCCGCGACAAACCGGTGAGGCGTTCGACCTGCGGCAATGTGAAGAACATCATTGTTGCCATATTTCGAGTCCCTTCGGCCATTGCCGGACGTCTTGCACTGCACGAGTCACTCGATGCTTCACTAAGTGATCATCATGAACTGAGCACTATGAATCAAAGAGATACGACAATGAGATTATACAAGACAATCGTGGACGGCCTCTGCCGTTGACAGTACATCAGAGTCCCTGGAAGCAGCCAGCCGAATTGCTCGTCGATCGGAGAACTGAAATGCGGATCCTTGTTACGGGCGGTAGCGTCCATCGCGGCCGGGCGACAGAAAGTGATCTGCGCGAGCACGGGTATGAGGTCGTCTTCGGCGTCTACGATCTCGAATCGCGTCACGTCGGATGGCCTGGCTATGACCGTACTGACCGGCGGGGTCACGTTCTGCTCGATCCGCCGGACGATGCATCGGCGTTCAGCGCTCAAGCCGCGCTGCTGGCGAGCGGACCTCAGATAACCAAATTACTTTACTCATAAGCACCGATTTCGGTCGACACTGATCCTTGACGACCGCTGAGTGATCTCTCAGGATGGAAGTCGATCGACCGATCGAGCAAGGAGAGGCGTAAAACGCCATGGCCAGTACGGACCTCGCCTCGTCGAGTGTTGGCTCGGCTTCCTCTGCTGCCATGTCTTCTTCTGGCGCCAGGCTGATCGCGTCAAAGATTTCTTCATCCCTCACGCCGTTGGTTGGGCGACAATCTGAGATCTCGATCGTCCTCGATCTGCTTCGCAGGCCCGAGGTGCGGTTGCTAACGTTGACGGGACCGGGCGGCGTCGGCAAAACCCGTTTGGCCATCGCCGTGGCCCAGTCGGCGTCCGGCTTCGCGGGCGGAGTCGAGTTTGTCGACCTGAGCTCGTTGCGCCATAGCGATCTTGTCCTCCCGACAATCGCGCAGGGTCTCGGATTCAGAGAATCTGTCGACGTATCGCCGGCCGTGCAACTGGCCGGGCTCATTGGCGAGAACGATGTGCTGCTCGTGCTCGACAACTTCGAGCAGGTCGTTTCGGCAGCGCCGCTGCTCTCGGAGTTGCTGGCGGCATGTCCAAAACTCAAAGCGCTGGTGACCAGCCGGGCAGCGCTTCGCACCATGGGCGAGCACCTCTTTCCAGTCGCACCCTTGCCTGTTCCGGATGTGGTTCATCCCCCGGTGCTTTCGTCCCTGGAAACCAACGACGCGGTGGCGCTCTTCGTTCTCCGGGCTCGACAGGCCGACCCCGCGTTCGTCCTGAGCGAATCAAACGCCAGGGCGGTTGCCGCGATCTGTTCCCGGCTCGACGGGTTGCCGCTCGCGCTGGAGCTGGCCGCGGCAAGGACAAGCGTTCTGGCTCCGGCCGCGCTCCTGGCACGTCTGGAGCGGCGGCTCCCGCTGCTGACGGCCGGATCGCGGAGCGCACCTGATCGCCAACGAACGCTTCGCGCAACGATCACCTGGAGTTATGATTTGCTTTCGGAAGATGATCAAACGCTTTACCGCCGGTTGGCGGTCTTCACCGGCGGATTTTCGCTGGAGAGTGCCGAGGCGTTCGTCGAGCGATGGGTATCCGAAACGGTTTCGCCGGCTTTGTCCCCGTTCGTGCTCGATGGCGTCGCGTCGCTGATCACTCAGTGCCTCGTGCGGCGAGAAAGTGCGCCGCCCGATGAAACGCGCTTTTCGATGCTGGAGACCATTCGAGAGTTTGGACTCGATCAACTCTCGGAATGCGGCGAAATTGAACAAGCCCATCGTCTCCACGCTGACTATTTCCTGAATCTTGCGGAGCTCGGCGAGCGGGAGCTTACGGGTCCCAATCAGACGCTCTGGTTGGAGCGGCTTCAGCGGGAGCACGACAATTTGCGCCAGGCGCTCGACTGGTTTGGCGATCACGACCCTGGGAGATCGGTGCAGCTTGCCGGTGCTCTCTGGCGCTTTTGGTGGACGCACGGACACCTGATCGAGGGGAGGCGTTGGCTGGCGAAAGCGCTCGCGACGGGCGCCGGCGATCCAGCGGCTCGCGCTCGCGCGCTCTACGGTGCCGGCAGTCTCGCCGGAGAACAAGGAGATTACGCGGACGCGATCGTACGACTGGAATCCGCCCTCCACGAATATCGCCAGTCTCGAGATCGCTCGGGCGAAGCCATGACCCTGACCGATCTCGGGCTCATCGCCCGCGATCAGGGCGATCTCGATCTGGCGACCCAACATCACGCTGCCGCCCTGACGATCCGTCGCGAGATTGGAGAGCGGCGCGGCGTTGCGGTTTCGCTCTCGAATCTCGGCGTGCTCGCCATGATCCGGGGCGACTATGCGCGCGCGGAAGAAGCATTCGCCGAGGCCGTCGGCGAGTTTCGTGACATCCACGATCTTCGCTCGCTTGCGACCGCGGTCAGCATGCAATCCGACGCCGCATTCCGCCTGGGTGACTACGTGCGGGCGGCTCGCTTTTCTGAAGAGGCGATCGGACTGCTGAGAGAGGTCGGAGACCGCGCGGCTGTCGGGATCACGCTGATCACCCTCGGAGATTGCCTGCGGGAACAACGCCTGCTGTCCGAATCGGCAGCGCTGTACGACGAGGCGCTGGAGATCTTTCGCGCGCTCGGGCACCGGCGGGGAGCGGCTGCCACGCAATCGAGTCTGGCCGCGCTCTCGCTCGATCTTGGGCAGATCGAGCGAGCGTTCCCACTGCTGGCGGACAGCATCGAGCTCCTCGGACCAGCTGGAGATCGCTATGTGGTTGTCGGCGTTCTGGAAACGAGCGCCCGAGCGGCACACCTGGGAGAAGCCCACATTGAGGCAGCGCGACTGCTTGGAGCCGCGACCGCGCAGCGCGATGTCGTGGGTGCTCCGCGTCCGCCGGCGAAAGAAGCCGCGTTCCAGATGCTCATCAGCGAACTTCGCTCCGCAATCGGGGCAGAGAGTTGTGACGCGGAGTGGAATGCCGGAGCGCGGCTTTCGGTCGAGGAAGCGCTCGCCGAAGCGGCACGGATCAAGAGCCGGATTAAGCGGACGCGGGTGAACGCGGTCCCGTCTCCGACATCTGAAATTCAGGCGGCCTGGGTCGACTTGACCCCGCGTGAGCGAGAAATCCTCCTGCTGTTGGCGGGCGGACGTTCGAACCGCGAAATCGCCGACCTCCTGTCGATCAGTGTGTTGACCACCAAGACCCACGTCTCCCGCGTCCTTTCCAAACTCGAGCTCCCGTCGCGCAGTGCTGCCGCGGCATTCGTTCATCGGCACGGACTCGACTAAGCCCCAAGCCAATTTGTGTCGTCGCGGCCCGCGTTTTCTGGTCCCAACTACGTAGAACGATGTACGTATCGCCGGGAGCGAACCGGCCGCGAAATACGTCCTTAGGCGGACGCGATTCGCTGCTCAACGTCATAGCCTGCTGTACGGAGCTTTGATGCTCTCTGTATCTGGTTCGATTGAGGGGGCACGTCTATGGGTGAATGGTATGCGGGAACAGGTATTGATCGATCAGAAGTTGGAATAACTCGTCGCGGCGTCATCAAGGGTCTGGGAGGAGCCGGCATCGCCGCGATTATCGCCGGAACGCCGGCACTTGCCTCGGCGTCCAGGAAGTCACCGCTCAAAGCAGCATCAGACGGCTCTATTGCGGAGTTGCTCCGGCTCGTTCCCACGATGCCACTGAGTGGAATCCAGCTGGACTATTCTGATTATGCCCGCCAGCGCGCGGCTCTCGGACTGAGCGCGAGCCCACCATCCGAATCCGAAACGGATGCGCAACTAGACGCCCTCAGCGGAATGGCATTCTCGTTCGTAGGCGACTTCTCCGCGCCCGAATGGCGATACGCGTTCGGCTTCACCTTCGCGGACATCGACGAGCTGCTCGAGCTCCGTACCGAGGGTGTCAGCCTCACGATCTTGCGTGGCCGGTTCGACGAGCGGCGGTTGGAGCGTGCGTGGAGGAGCGCCGGCTTCGCACCTCGAACGACGGGGGACACGACCTACTTTTCCGCGGGAGATGACTGGGAATTCGACATCGTCGATCCAGTCAGCAGCTTGCACCTCGCGCGATTCAACAACCTACTGTTGCTCAATTCAAGCACGCTCGTTGCTTCGGCCACCCAATCGGCTTTGGACGAGGTGGTACGACTTCAGGCTGTGCAAGGATCATCGTTCGCCGGCTTTGCGATCGTTGGAGCGCTCCTCTCCGCACTGCCGTCCGATCTCGTCACCGCCACGCTTCTCGATGGACGCAGCCTTCAACCGGCGCTTCATCCGGCGATGCTCGCGGAAAATCAAGACATCCCGGCGACCGAACGCGAGGTCCTCAACGCGGATGTCGAGGATCAAATCGCCGACGCGCCGCGCATGCCGCCGATCGCCCTTGTACTGGCCGGCGCGACAGCGGGCAGATCGACCGAGGAAAGCGCCAAGGAATCCGGTGGCACGGGGGTTCCCGTGGCCAGATCCATTGTCGCCGCGTTTCCGGTCAACCCCAACTCCATTGAGGTTGCGGCGACGGTCGCTGCCGATCGACTCGAGGTTCAGTCTCCGCTGGGAACCGGCTACGCCGATGATCCCTATGTCGACCTCTACACACAACGCGGCGTCGAAGTCGTACCTGGTCAGCCGGTTTTGCGAATCGATCTTGTACCGGCGCCCGGGACTTCCCCAACGCTAGCGCGCGATCTGCTCCTAACTCAAAACCTCACGTTTCTTTATTGGATTGCCTGATACAGGGCACAAGTCTCGAATGTGAAGGAGAAGGAAATGAGCTCGATTATCACGAATGTACATGGAACATCTCGCCGCGGACTGCTTCGAAACATCGGCGTAGGCGGGTTAGCCGCTCTGGCCTCGACCGGACTCAATCGTGCCTCCGCGGCGGCCGAGAGTGATCCGCTCCCCGACATCGTGCTCGAATGGTTAGGCGCCTGGTCCTCGGTGGATCCGGCCGCCCGCCTTGCCTCGCTCTACGCGAAAGATGGCAGCTATGAGGATGTCGCGTTTGGCGCATCGGTCCTCGGACCCGATATTGAGAGCTATCTGCGGGAGTATTTTGCCGGGATGACGTTGATCAATCGCTATCTGCGGACGTCCTTCGCGATCGATGGCCTGGCGGTGGCGGAGCAGCTCTACCGGGCGAAATCCGAAATGTTCGACCCGGACGGGGCGGAGTTTCAGGTCTACGCGGTGACGATCTTCAGATATGGCCGCAACGTCCTCTATCGCACCACGGATTATTACGATTTCTCGTCGATCATCTCGCAACTCAACGTGCTGCCGAGCATCCCATACGGGGACTGCAAGTCCGGGTAGCC
>CAYJPA010000065.1:0-1501 GCA_964371945.1 uncultured Sphaerobacteraceae bacterium
CTCATCCCCTCGACTTTGATCTTGTTGCCGGTCGGCGGCGCACCGAGGAACTCGCCTTGGTGGGTCCCAGTCAGCATCCAGCGCGTCAGCACCTTGTTGCCCTCGGCCACGAAATCGGTGCATTCGAAATGAAGATCGGGAAACGCCTCGCGCCACTTCCGCCATTGTGCCTTGAACCCCTCGCGACCTGAGCCGAAGTCGGGGTCATTGCCCGCCGCGTCGAGCGGAATGAACTGGTCGATCGCCGACTCGTCGCCTTGATTCCAGATTCGCTCGAAAAACTCCGCGGCGATCCGCTTGTTCTCTTCTGCCGACACCGATTCGCTCCTTCATTGGGTGAGTTCCAGATTTGCATGCGCCATGCATCTTACACCGGCAGCCGGACATTGCCCGCAAGTCCGAGTGCTACACTCGCGCCCACGTTCAGACATCGGGGAAATCAGGGAGCATCTTCGCGTGACCTATGTAACAACGGATCGATTCATCGCGGACGCCCGCCGCACTCAGGTCATTCTGCACGGTCTGCTCCACGGCGTATCGCAACAACTGGCGATGGACTCACGCGACGGCGACGACGGATGGAGCGTGGTCGAGGTCGTTTGCCACCTCCGCGATTACGAAGGCTTTTTCCGCGGCCGGGTCGAATTGATGCTTGATCAGGACAATCCGATACTCCCCAAGTACGACCACGAAGCATTGGCAATCGAACGCGATTACCAACATCAAGACTTGCAGGAAGCGTTATCGGATCTGCTCGAGCAACGCCGCGCATTCCTGGTGCTCTTCGAGAGCCTATCGGACGAGCAACTCCGGCGTGAAGGCGTTCATCCTGAGAACGGTCCGATTCGGGTTTTCGATTCGCTTGTCCAGCTCACGCACCACGATCTGACGCATCTCGACCAGATCACCCGTTGTTTGAAGCTGTCCGAACGACTGCTCTGATTCGTTGAGAGGCCGGAGCGGAAGAGAATGAGTCATGGAGAACCGCTTCACCCGCCGCTCGTTCGCCGCGACCGCGGTCAACGTGGTTCTGCCGCGAACTTCAATCTCAGCGCGGACTGCTGCCTCCGACGCCGCGTGGTCATTCCCAATCGTGTTTCCGGATCAACAACCAGGAGACGGTCTTTGCATCAAGCACGGCTATGCCTGTGAAAATTCCGAACACTATCCGGGGCTCCTCCACACGGGAGAGAACTGGTACGGCATCGGGCGAAGCGCGACCGAAGCGGATGTTATTGCAGTCGCTGACGGCGAGGTTGTCTACGCCGATTTCGACTACCCCGGGCGCGTCGTGATCATCAAACACCAGACCGATCTGTATTCGATGTACGGTCATCTCGATTACGACCTGACCGTGGACACGGGTCAGTTCGTCAGCCGTGGCGATCGAGTTGGGAGACCGCTCTCATACCCCGGCGATTTCGAACGGAGCCATCTGCATTTTGAGATTCGCACCTTCTACATCCGTGACACGGTCAACGGCGATCATCCGAGTCACGGT
>CAYJPA010000065.1:1601-33841 GCA_964371945.1 uncultured Sphaerobacteraceae bacterium
GATTCGCACCTTCTACATCCGTGACACGGTCAACGGCGATCATCCGAGTCACGGTTTCACGTGCGGGCATCAATGCCCTCCCGGACCGGGTTACTGGCCGCTTGTCGCCGCCGGGCATCCGTCCGATCTCGGCTGGCTCAATCCAACCCACGTCATCGCCCGGCGCATGTTTGTGCATGGTCCAACGCGGTCCGGCGCAGGCGCGATCGTCGCGTCACACCCCAGCGCTCCCACCGCCGCGGCATGGTCGGAACCGCCCTGGAAGAGCGCTGCGCGGCAACGCGGCAATCTTGAGCTCAACCCGGGTGAGCGCTATCCCTTGCTGCAAATCGCGCCGGGCGACGAGGACTCACGCGGACGAAGCGCTGACGCGTACCGGTTGTGGTATCGGATCGAGTTGCCGGATGGCGAGCCGGCGTGGGTTCAAGCGGCAAAACCGGCGGCGACGGCAGTCGGTCGCGACGGCGGTCCATCTTCGATTGCGTTCGATTTCATTCCGGAAACGGCCCTCAATGACGGGATCGGCGAACGATCAAACTGAGTTTCCTCCGTGGAGACCGCGAGGCAATCACCACTGGCGAGTTTTGCCCGTTCTTGGCGGTTTCTTGGTATCGTTTTCGCCCTCGTCGTCTGTCCGTACGACATGCCGTTGGTAGAGCAACGAGCTCGCGAGCAAGAGCACCCCCAGTCCGATGAACGAGAGTACTCGATACGAGGCATCAAGCGTCGACATGTCCCACAGGAAGACTTTGACCGTGGCGAGCCCAAGCAAAACCAATCCAGAAACCCGAATCGGAAGTCCAAATCTGAGCACGCCCGCGACGAAGGTTGCGCCTCCAAGCACCGCCCAGAGGATGGAGAGTCCGACTTGCGCCTGTTTCTGCAACGATCCTAGCGACGACCCCTCGCCGACCCGGCTCTGGAAATGATCGACCACGCCCACCGACAGCAGATAGACGAACAGCGCGCCCGACACGATCGCCAGCCACTTCGATTGCGGGTAGGCACGCATTCGCGAGAACGCGAAGGAAAACAACAACGTCAACGCCCCAAACGCGGCAGAGGCTCCACTCCACAGCAGCGCGTGATCGATCCGGCTCTCGGCATCGACAAAGAGCCGCGCCGGCGGAGCGACTCGCACGATCGCCAGCACAAATCCGGCCCCAGATAGCAACGCGAGCACGCCCTGATAGATCGGCCTGCCTTCCTCGTCGCGCTCCAGCAACAGCAGCGGCACGATCGCGAGCGCGGCCCACGCGACCACGGTGGCGGCCAGGCCGACCTCAAACGGCATCAAGCTCCCGACGGTCAACATAGCGCCGACTCGCCATCCAATCCGAAGAATCGCGACACAGGTCAGCATCGATCCAATCACCGCGGCCGCGACGACGAACAGTGTCGCCAGTGTCGGGCCGTCGACGAAGGGCGTGCTTGGTCGCGTCCATCCATCCGATGTCGCCGGTTCGAGCTCGACCGCGAAGAAGTGAGTCATCGCGAAAAGCCATGCAGCAATTGCAGGTAGGTCGAGACCCCGGCGCACGAGGAGCCGTCCAGCCTCGTTCATGCTTGAACTGAGTGTGACCTCCGCGGCACTCCTGGACTCCACATCCGCTAATGGGGTCGTCGCGAGCGGCTGCCACCGGCCGGCGGCCATCGCTAGAGCTGTGATCAATGTCCAGCCCGCCACCAACGCCACACTCGATGTTTCGAACGGCATGGCGTAGATCACCGCGAAGACCGCGAGGGCGACCCAAATGAGCCGGTTGAACCGGCCGGTTCCGATCAGCGCGGAGCACGACAGCACGATCGCAAGAGCCAAACCGTTCAGATTGAGGAATGGCACACCATCGCCGCGATCGGAGGCGATCCTGTCAACGGGATACTCGACCGTGACCAGATGGGCCAGCGCGAGCAGCCAGCCGGCCACCGCCGTGATCATGACGCCACCACGCATGAGCAAGGTCTGGATCGGGACCCGCAGATTGCGGTCCTGTTCCGCCATTGTGGTTTCGGCGGCAAGCGGGGGCCATCGATTCGCGAGCGTCACGAGCACCGTAGCGGCCGACCATCCTCCGACCAGAGCCACACCGCTCAACTCAAACGGCATGGTCCACAGCACCAGCCCACCGGCCAGATTCGCGCTGGCGAATCTCGGCCATGAGTGACCGGCGAGCATCGCCGGAATCGCGGCGCCGGCGATCAGATAGGCGAGCGCAACTCCTTGCAGATGAAGGAAGGGGATTCCGCTTCCGGCAGCTTCCCCAATGTCCGCGGGTGGGTACTCAAACGAGAAGAAATGCAGCATCGCGAGGAGATAAGCAGCGCACGCCGGAATCAACAATCCAAAGCTGACTCCCGCGGTCGAGACCGCTCGCAACGCCGGCGGAAGAGCATCGCTGTCAGTTTTGGCCGCATCGAGGGGGCGCCATCGGGTCGCGAGAACCGTGGCGACGCTCACCAACACCCATGCCCCGACAAGCGCGACGCCGGACAACTCGAATGGCATGGACCACATCAGAAGCGCGCCTCCGAGGCAGGCCATCCATCTCCGTAATCCGGCATCCCGCAAGAAGTACCCAGCGACTGCAGCTGCACCAAGCAGGTAGGCAATCGCCAGTCCATTCCCAAGGAAGGGAATTCCGCTTCCGGCAGCTTCCCCGATGTCCGTGGGCGGGTACTCAAACGAGAAGAGGTGCAATATCGCGAGGAGATAGGCAACGAAGGCGGGAATCAGTAATCCAAAGCGGATGCCCGCCGTTGCGACAGCTTGCAACGCCAACGGAAGAGCGCTGGCGTCGGTTTCGGCCGCCTCGAGTGGGCGCCATCGTGTCGCGAGAACCGCGGCGACGCTAACCAACACCCAAGCCCCGACAAGCGCAACTCCGGACAATTCGAATGGCATCGCCCAGATCAGGAGCGCGCCTCCGAGGCAGGCCATCCATCTCCGTAATCCGGCATCACGCAAGAAGTAACCAGCGATGGTAACGGCGCCGAGCAAGTACGCGATGGTCAGTCCGTTCCCGTTGAACAGCGGCCGGGACGGATCGTCCGCGGTGAACAGGTGGTAGAACGGGTACTCGAAGGTCACCAGATGAGCGATCGACATCGCTCCGAGCAGGACGGAAGCGCCGCCGCCATAGGGGTTCTTCAGCTTGCTATAGACCCAGGCAAGCGCCGTCGCTTCGGAGGCCCAGGCCAGCGTCACCGTGTTGCCACCAAACTGAACCGGCACGGCCATGGTCAGTGCTGCCAGTCCGGTGCCAAATGCGAGCATTCCGAACGGATGCCGATCGCCCTCCGCCCTCAAGAAATACCCACCAAGGACTCCATGAGCAACAGCCACTGCGAGCAAGAACGTGCCTCGCCATTGCTCGGCGTCACCATCAAGCAGTGCGAATCCGGCCCCGACCGCGAACGCCGCGTTTGCCATCAACAGCGTGGCCGAGGATTCGGAGAGTTTGGACTTGCGAATCCGGAACTCCTCCCCGCCTGCCGCGATCGCGTGCAGCACCCAGAATCCGGCGAGCGCGATCATGCCGGCGGCGACCGGCGCATCGTCAACCACCCAGACCGCAAACTGCGGAACGGTCAACACGAAGGCAAGCGGTGAGAGCCACCGCCACGTCTTATAGAGAGCGATCGCGGTCGTTCCAACAAGCGCCGTCGCCAAGAAGGCAATCGTCGTTCCGTTCGGATCGGCCCCGAGCACGGGCGGCGCAGCCAGAGCGGCCACGATTCCATAGCCGGCAACAACCTGGAGATTGGCTCGAATCGCGATCATCGCGGCACTGCCAGCGCTAACGAGCGTGATCGCAAGACCGAGCTCGATCGGAATGAGATCGTAGAGTCGAGTCGCGGAGAGCATTGAAAGGCTCATGATGCCGAGACCGACCGAAACCAGCACGTGCCCGAAGGTGGCTTCCTTCCGCTGGAAGAACATTCCGCCACCGGCAATCATTGCGGTCGCCACAACCACGCCGATTACCACGCGGGCACTCGGTCCGATCCAGCCTCGACTGAACGCGAGACTGAGGAAGAAAACGGCGCCGACCAGCACCGCAAGTCCGCCGACCCACGCCAATCCTCGTCCACTGATGAGCTCCTCATAGTCGAGTGCAGAACGGCGAGCTGCGCGCGGAGGAGTTGACGTTGGCGGGGGCGACACAGTCGTCGTCGGTCGTAGGAACGGCTCTCTCGGAACCTGGGGCGTCTCCACTCGCGCTGCAGCCTCCGAGTCCATGGAATCCAACCCATCGGGGAGTGGCGCGGAAACCGCGGGCCGCGGTGCAGAATCGGCGACGAGATCGGACTCAGCAAGCCGCGCCAACTCCTGGGTAACGAGTGACTCGATCGGATGCAGCAGCGGGAGCTCGGGGCTATCGCTCGACTCGATCGCGACTGGGAGCGCACCAGTGCGACGTACTCGCCGGATCGAATCTGGTCGGGCGCTGACCGTTCGAGACCGCGCACGAACCGCGGCCGGGGCGCGCTCGATCGCGTACACCCTGTTCGCAAGACTGGAAACCCGCTCCTCGAGCGAATCAACGCGGTTCACCGCTTCGCGAACGGCGTCGCGCTCCCGCGCAAGCGCTTCGTCCTCGGCCCAAGCCGCCTCGAGCATCGCCTTCAGGGGAATCCCGGTTGCCCTCGCATCCCGAGCGAGAATATTGATCACACCCGATCGGGGCTCTCCACACTTGAGGCAGAAGCGGCACCCAGGCGAAAGATCTTCGCCGCAGCCGGCACATCGGTTGAGCGGAGCCATCGTCGTCTCCTTCTGCATTTGTGCCTTAATCTCTCCCTTTTCCCTTGGGAAAAGCGGTGCGGACAAACCTTGGAAGTTCCCACGATGCAATGATCTGCGTGACAGGGTAACTACGGCATCCCCAGAACTAAGGATTTTGTCGCAACCTTGTGGCAGGTCCGCATCAGTATCCAGTCAAAATCTGCAGGGGCGAACGGCACGGCCCCTCGTTTACCCGCTCAAGACCGCGTCTTCTGTTGCGAACACACTCGGTCACGCCGTAGGCTCAGTTGATGCGATCCTTGCATAATCGACGAAGCTTCATGCGACGCGCAATTTCACTCTCCGCCGGTGCCCTCGTTTCGGGACGGGTTGCAGCCGCCGCGCAAACGAACGGGCCGGTCTTTTCTCTTCCGATCGGATTGCCTGGCCAGATTCTCGGCGCCGGGTTCGTCATTCGACACGGATATGCCTGTGAAAATACGTGGTACAACCCTGGATGGCTGCACACCGGCGAGGATTACTACGCGATCGAGGGCGACACGGCCGGCACCCGAGTCTTTGCCGTTGCTGACGGCGAGATCGTTTTCGCCGGCTCTGAATATCCAGGTCTTGTCGTCATCGTGCAGCACGACGTTGAGCTTTTCTCGATGTACGGGCATCTTGATCACTCGCTCGCCGTCGAGAGCGGTTTCGTCGAACGTGGACAGTTGCTCGGCACCGTGCTCGAACGGACCGACGAGCGCGCCCCAAGCCATCTCCACTTCGAGATCCGAACGTTTCTGACGACGACCGAGGTCAACGGCGATGCACCGCGATATTCGTATGGATGCGGATTCAATTGCGCACCGGGTCCCGGATACTGGCCGATCGACGCGCCCGAGCATCCGACAGACATGGGCTGGCGGAATCCGACACACGAGATTGCTCGCCGCATGTTCGGCGGAACGCGGGCGACCGGCGACGCGGAAGTAATTGTCGCAACCGGATCGAGTGAAACGGCGACGCTCTGGTCTGAACCGTCCGAACATGAAGACGCGGAAATAATCAGCGAGCTCCGCCTGGGCAAGGGCGACCGCTATCGACTGCTTTCGATCGCGACCGGGAGCGACGAGACTCGCGAAACCAGCGCGGAAGGTTACCGGCTCTGGTATCGCATCGAAGTGCCAGACTCCGGCCCGTTCTGGGTGCGGGGGATTACGCCTTCGTCGAAAGACACTGGATCGGACGGACGTGCATCCTCTATTCGCACTGATTTCTTGCCGGCGGTCCCCGCGAATTAGCACTTGGCTCCTCAGAGTGATCCACAACCCATTGAATTGCTCCAACGACGGGTGCTCACTAACGTGCTCGGACAGCATCGTTGCACTTTTGTCACTCCGACTTGTCCCGTGACATGCCTTGTCCATCGCTCCTCCCATAACTTGTGCGTTGTGGGCAAGGTGATGAGTACCAATCGACACATATGGCATTGAGTATGCGCGATTGTGACCAAGATTCTTGCCTCTTGCTATCAGATCGGGTCCAGCGGATCTAGGAGGACGAGAGCATGACCGGAAAGAGCGATTCGAGAGTTCGCGTGTCTCGGCGCACCATGATCAAGGGAGGCGCGGCAGCGGCTGCTGTCGGCGCCGTCGCCGCGGTACCCCAGTTGGGCAGCAATGGACCCACGTCCGCGCTGGCCCAATCCACGGAAGATATCGCGAACGCGCGTGGCCTCACTCCAGCGGATATCACCGCTGCGCTCAAAACATACGTTCCCAGCGGCAAACTGGACGATTACTACATGTTTGCCTCGGGTGGTCACGGCGGCCAGGTGCTCGTGTTGGGGCTTCCATCAATGCGGCTGCTGAAAGTGATCGGCGTTTTCACCCCGGAGCCATGGCAGGGGTACGGCTTCTCCGATGACACAAGAGCCGTTCTGGAAGGCGGGAACATCGACGGCAAAACAGTCACCTGGGGCGATACCCACCATCCTGGACTCAGCGAGACCAACGGTGAGTATGACGGCCAGTGGCTTTTCATCAACGACAAGGCACACGCCCGGATGGCGGTGATCGACCTGCGGGACTTCGAAACGAAGCAACTGGTCAAGAACCCGCACATCATGAGCAATCACGGCGGCGCATTCGTCACGCCGAACACCGACTACATCATCGACGGATCGCAATATGCGGTCCCGTTCGGTTGGGAATATGCCCCGCTGTCCGACTACAAGAATTCGTATCGCGGAGCGATGACCTTCTGGAAGTTCTCCCGAGAGTACGGCCGGATTGACATTCCAGCCTCTTTCTCCATCGAACTTCCCCCGTACTGGCAAGACCTGGCGGATGCGGGCAAGGGACCGAGCGACGGTTGGATGTTCTCCAACTCGCTCAACACCGAACTTGCAACCGGCGGCATTATGGAAGGCCAGCCACCGGTCGAGGCCGGGGCGTCCATGCGGGACATGGACTACATGTCGGTCATCAACTGGCGGAAAGCTGCCGAGGTGATTGCCGGCGGCGGTGGCGAGGACATCAAGGGCATGAAGATGATCCGCATGCCCGAAGCGGTCGCGCAGGGATTGCTCTTCCAAGTGCCGGAGCCAAAGAGCCCGCACGGTGTCGACGTCACTCCGGATGGCAAGTACATCGTGGTCGCCGGAAAGCTCGATCCCCATGTCACGATTTACAGCTTCCAGAAGATCCAGGATGCGATCGCGGCCGGGGGATTCACGGCCGATGAGTTCGGCGTACCGGTGCTCGACTACGCGACCTGCGTCGAGGCTCAGGTCGAGCTTGGTCTCGGTCCGTTGCACACACAGTTCGACAACCGGGGTTTCGCCTATACCAGTCTCTTCCTGGACAGCGCCATCGCCCGCTGGAAAGTCGGTGGCGAAGGAGTTGAAGGGGGATGGACGCTGGTCGACAAGATTCCGATGAACTACAACGTCGGACATATATGCACGGTTGAAGGTGATACGGTCAGTCCACAGGGGAACTTCCTGATCGGTTTGAACAAGTGGGCGATCGATCGCTTTGCACCGGTCGGACCGCTGCATCCGCAGAACTTCCAACTTGTGGATATCAGCGGCGACGCGATGCAGCTCCTGTACGACATGCCCATTGGCGTCGGGGAGCCGCACTACGCGCAAACGATTCGGGCTTCGAAGATTCAACCCTGGGGGACCTATCCGGAAATGGGTTGGGATCCAATGGCTCAGGCGAAGAAACCCGGAGCACCGGAACCCGGCAAGGAAGGGGTGATTGTCGACGGCACGAATGTGACGATCAACATGACCCTGGTCCGCAGTCACTTCACTCCTGACCGGGTGGAAGTCAAGGCGGGGTCACAGGTCACCTGGAACATCACGAACATCGAAATGGCCGATGACGCAACCCACGGTTTCGCGTTACCTGGTCAGAACATCAACCTGAGTATTGAGCCAGGCGAGGCGACCTCGGTCACATTCGTGGCCGACCGGCCAGGAGTCTACCCGTGGTACTGCACTGAGTTCTGCTCGGCGCTGCATCTCGAAATGATGGGGTACTTCCTGGTCACTCCGTAGTCTCACGGCCCACACACGAATCCGGCGGATCCCTTATCGGGATCCGCCGGTCTGCTAACCCGACACCACAACCATGGCGTGGCTTCCCGGGGATTAAACGAGAGAGCTGCTGTTGAAGAGGCGAGACCCTGATGACGTTCGACATGAGCGGCGGGTATCCATCCAAGGGTCGAGCCTGAGGTGCATCGAACGCTGGCCAGATCGGATCCCTGGTCTGCCTGCACTCCTCGCCGCGGCCGCGAGCGGGGGCATGCCCTCGCCCGTCCCGCCGCCGATATCAGCGTCAAAATGACCGTGGAAGCGATCGAAGGCCAGGGCTTGTTTCAGCAAGACATCTTTTGGAGCGCCGCATGCTCTGAAGTGAATCCGTGTGTGCTCCACCACCTCTGCCGTACGGTGCGGCCAGCAGTCGAGGAATTGATGGCGAGCGACGACCTTGCGTTGGGCCTAGCCGTACTGGCCGAATGAGGGATCGCGCCCGGCGAACACACTGGCAACTCAGGCACGTCACTTAGCGAGAGCGCTGCCCGCGCCGCGGCAGGATCATCAAGACTTGTGACGATCGCCAGCTTCGCCTCAAGACACTGACGACGCCAGAAAGCACTCCCGGACGTATCAGCATTACTCGATCGCATGGTAAATCGTGTAGTTGATCGTGCCCTCGGCAAATGGCATCGCCATCGCTAGCCGGCCGTACTCCCGGTCTTCGCCGGTCCGCGCTTCGTGATGCTCATATCCCGTCAGGTCATCGTATGCGTAAATCAGGCGCACCGTGTTCATCGGCCCCGAAATGCCCTGCAGCACTCGCGGAACACCATAGCCTTGGTCTCGCGCATAGCTGCTGTAGACCGCAACGGCATCCATGAAATCGGGCAAGCGCCCGTAGACGATCTGGCCTTCGACGTGGACTTCGACCGACATCGCTCTCCTCCGATCGATCAGACCCCGGAACCAAGGGAAACGCGCTCGACTCCATGGGGAATCCGCACAACAACTCAGCGCCCCGCGTTCCATTCACGCAACAGCTGGCGAACTGCCCCAATCATCATCCGCGCGGAGCCTGTAACAAATTTGCAACGCCGGCATCCTCTGGTTGCACGTTCGCTTCACAAGCACCTCAGTAGTCTAGCCGAAGCAGTGCGACGCGGCGCCGGCGCCGGGTGCTTGAGCGTCGAACGGCTGGACTGCGGCTTGGCAGTTCAGGCATCTTATGAGAAAGGCTGCTCATTGTGATCGCAAGTCCACAAACGGCATCACCCGAGGCTACCCCGGGCACGACCCATGCAAGGGCTCTCGTCGTGTCATGGAGCATCGCTCAGATCGTGCAGTTCTGCATGGTCACAGGTGGGGCCGCATTGTTGATCGCCTCGATCTTCTTCCCGTACTGGAGTATCACATTACATGCGCCGCAGTACCCCAAGGGTCTCTATATCGAGATCTTTGTGAACAAGATGCAGCCGATGCGCAATGTTTTTGAAGTTGATGGCCTCAATCACTACATCGGCATGATCAAGCTAACGGATGCCGCATCCCTCGAGCGTTCGATCTCTGTCTACGCCATTCCCATGGTTGCGGCGCTGACAGTCGTTTCGCTCTTTCTCAAGGGCGTGTGGCGATGGCTACTTAGGCTGCCGATCATCCTCTACCCCGTGGTCTTTGCGGTCGATTTGTTCGCATGGCTCTTCTATGCCGGGCACTCACTCGACAAACATGCGCCAATGAGCAGCTCGATCAAGGAGTTCACTCCTCGGATCTACGGCAACGGGACGATCGGCCAGTTCACAACCGAAGCTGGATTTATGAACGGGTTCTACCTTAGCATTACGGCCGCGGCGATTGTTTTGGCGGTCACGATCTGGGAGTGGCGGGGCCGTCATGCGACCGGCAACTAACCACCATCTCGCCGCGCCGCGGCACTCGCTCACCATCATCCTCACGGTCCTTGCTCTACTGCTCTCGCCGGCGCATAGGAATCGATCCGCGGCCGCGAGCGATCTGGAAGTCTGCTCCAGCTGCCAATTCACATCACTCGCCGAGGCTATCGATCTGGCCGAGCCGGGGGCCGAGATTGTCGTGCGCGGCGGGGAGTATCCGGGGGGCCTGGTGATCGGTAAGTCCTTGACGCTGACCGGGATCGATCATCCAGTCATTGATGGCGGCAACTCGGGAACACTCGTGTTTGCGAAGGATGTCGACCTTACGATGTCGGGATTCACGCTCCGGCGCACCGGCTCCGTTCACGACAAAGAGGATTCGGCGATCGTGGTCGAAGGCGGTCGGGCGACGATTCTTGATAACACCATTGAAGACGCGCTCTTCGGTGTATACCTGAAGGATGCACAAGGAAGCACGATTCGAGGCAATGTGATTCAAGGCAAGGATGTCGACATCGCGATGCGCGGTGACGGAATCAAAGTCTGGTTTTCGGACGACGTGACCATCGAAGGCAACCAAGCGAGCTCTGGACGTGATGTCATTCTCTGGTACTCGAACCGGGGAATCGTTCGAAACAACGTGTTGGATCACGAACGGTATGGTCTCCATCTCATGTTCAGCAACGACGCTCTCATCGAGGGGAATTCGATGCGGGCGAATTCCATCGGTCTCTTCATCATGTATAGCAAGAACATTCGTGTGGTCGGCAATTCGCTTTCAGACAATCATGGACCGAGCGGCGGCGGAATCGGTCTGAAGGATGTCGACAACATCACGGTCGAAGGAAACCGATTCGTCAACAACCAAGTTGGCGCGCAAATCGATACTTCGCCGACTTCAAATGGAATCGAAAATTACTGGCGTGACAACGTCTTTGCGTTCAATCAGACCGCGATTGGAATCATGCCGTCGGTCCAGCACAACACCTTGACAGGGAACTCATTCGTCGACAACAGTGAGCATGTCGCCACGCTAGGCCGCGGTCAGCTGCACGGCATCACTTGGTCGGAAAACGGTATCGGAAACTACTGGAGCGATTACGCCGGGTTTGACGCGGATGGCGATGGCATCGGCGATATTCCATATCGCGCGGAACGGTTGTTTGAATCCCTGATGGATGACAATCCGGAGCTCAAGCTCTTCCTCTTCAGCCCATCGGCCATGGCGATCGATTTTGCCGCGAAGGCGTTCCCCGGCGTGCGCCCTGAGACGAAGCTCGAGGATCCCTCGCCGTTGATAACGCCCAGCGTCTCTCCATTCCTACCCGCCCCAGAGCAACTGTCGGGCGGTTCTCGGCTGGTCGTGGGTGGCTTCGGACTGGTCTCAGCCGCGGGCGCGTTCGCCCTCATCGGCCGGTTGCGTCCCAAACGCGGAACGAATGCTCGCCGCAGATCTGCAACAATGAGCGGGGCCGTATTATGATCAAACCCGGTCAGTCTCCCAAGACCACAGGTGGCGCACTGGCAATCACCGTCGAGCGACTGTCGAAGCGATACGGATCGGCCAGCGCTCTGGTCGACGTCTCGTTTGCCGTCGAACCGGGCACGGCTCTGGCTCTCTGGGGTCCGAATGGGGCAGGAAAAACCACGATTCTCCGGTGTTTGCTCGGGTTAGCACACTATTCCGGCGATGTTCGCATCCACGGCAAGGATCCGCGATCGGACGGGAAATCGACCCGCGCCTCGATCGGATTCGTGCCTCAGGATTTGCCGATCGGACCGCTGAGCGTCGGCGAAATGACCGCATTTGTCTCAACGCTCAAACATGCTCCCCTGAATCATTCGCTTCGCCAGCTTGATCTCCTTGGCATCGGAGATCAACTCGACAAAGCAGTCGGAGAGCTGTCAGGCGGCATGAAACAACGCCTCGCGCTAGCGCTCGCGCTCATCGGAGATCCATCGGTGCTGCTCCTCGATGAGCCGACCGCCAGCCTCGATGCGCGCGGCCGGGCTGAACTGCTCGATCTCCTCCGCACCCTCAAACGGGAAGGCAAGACGCTCGTTTATTCGTCTCACCTGCCGGAAGATGTGCTCGCGATCGCGGACCGTGTCTTGATGATCGAGCACGGGCACATCCAGAGCTCACTCCTCCCTTCGCAGTTCCAGGCGGTGATCGGACGAACCCAGCGGTTGATTGTCACGCTCTCCAACGGCCACATGCCGGACGCGTTGGCGGCATTGAAGACGCTGGGCATCGAGGCTGAATCGTCCGGCAAGATTCTTTCGATTCCGGTCGATGTCCGTCAAAAAGCCGAGGTGTTGTCCCGGCTCGTGCGTCACGGAGTCGAGATCGACGACTTTGAAGTGGAGAGGCGGGAATGGACAGAACGGTCATAGCCGCTATCGCCGCCAAGGAAACGCGATCTGGGTTGCGAAACCGGTGGTTCGTACTGTACGCGGTCATCTTCACCGCCTTGTCCATCGGTTTTTCTTTGATCGCACTCGGCGGATCGAATTTGACCGGGCAACCGGGGTTTGGGCGGACGTCAGCCGGGCTACTGAATTTGATGCTGCTGATGGTGCCGCTGATTGGGCTGACCGTCGGTGCACAGAGCCTCGTGGCCGATCGCCAGGATCGCAGCCTCGACTATTTGCTGGCGCAGCCGGTCTCTCCAGGCGAGGTCTTCATTGGGAAGTACCTCGGCGCCGCGCTGTCACTTGTGCTGTTGCTGGTGCTCGGATTCGGCTTTTCCGGGATCGTGATGGCCCTGCGTGGAACCACGGCAGAACTCGGCGACTTCCTCATGTTGATCGCCCTCACGCTCTGCCTTGGCCTCGGCATGCTGAGCATCGGGTACTTAGTGTCAAGTTGGGCGACGGAATCGGCGGCATCGCTCGGGATCGCGGTGACACTCTGGCTGGTTTTCGTCGTTATCGGTGACCTCGGTCTGATGGGCACGTCGCTTGTGATGGATCTGCGGCCGGACACCCTTTTGGCTGCCACCCTCGTCAATCCGCTGGATGTGTACAAGATCCTGAGCGTCGATCGCTTACAAACCTCGCTCGAAATCCTTGGGCCCGCCGGGACATATGCCACGAACGAGCTGGGCGCCGCGTTGGCGCCGGTGCTGCTGTTCATCCTTGTCCTGTGGGTGCTCTTGCCTCTTCCGCTCGGCTATGTGATCTTCAAACGGGCCAACATTCGATGAGCACGCGCAGAGCCCTCCTGCTGAGCGCCGTGGCAATCGGACTCGCCGGTTGTGGCGGCAGCGAGAAACAGAACGGGCCGCCGAAGATCTCGTATGGGGAAGAGACCTGCACGCGGTGCGGAATGTTGATTACCGACGAGCGACACGCCGCGGCGTTGACCGGCGGCAGCGCCGGACAGCTTCTGTTCGACGACATCGGCGAGTTGGTGGCTACGGTTCAGGAGACTGAACTGGACTTGCGGAAGGTTTGGGTCCACTCGTACGACACAAAGGTATGGCTCGACGGCATTTCCGCCTATTATGTCGTCGATCCGAGCCGGTACACTCCGATGGGCACGGGGGTCGTCGCGTTCGCCACGAACGAAGCGGCGGCGACCTTTTTGGGGAGCGCCAATGGGACAGTTTTGACCTGGAGTGAATTGCTGGGATCGTGGACGATCGAGTGACCGAAGGGAAAATCAAAAATGACAAAAAGGCTCATCGCGCTGCTTGTTCTCATCGTAATCGGCACCGCGGGGATCTGGGCAATTGTCGCCCAAGATGAGTCCACCTCGACCCCGACAGCTATCGCTGCGTTGCCAATGATGACGCCAGTCGCGGCGTCGGCGACCGCGGCGTCGGCGACCGCGCCGGCGGTGACCTCGACCGCATCAGCGGTGACTCCGACCGCGCCGGCAGAGACCCCGTCCGTCGCGCCAGAGACCTCGACCGCATCAGCGGTGACTCCGACCGCGCCGGCAGAGACCCCGTCCGTCGCGCCAGAGACCGCGACCGCATCAGCGGTGACTCCGACCGCGCCGGCAGAGACCCCGTCCGCGTCCGCGGAGACCGCGACAGTCGCGGCGGAGACGCCGTCCGTTTCGGCGGAGACGCCCGCTGGGTCAGTCGGAGATGTCGAGGCTGGGAAGAATCTGGCGACCCAGTGCATTGGCTGCCATTCCGTTGATGGCACAACAGTGGTCGGCCCATCGTGGAAGGGGATCTACGGTGAACCGGTCGAACTAGAGGACGGAACGACCGTGGTTGTGGACGAGGCGTACCTGGCAACGTCAATCAAGGACCCGACGTCCCAGATTGTAAAGGGATTCCCTCCCGCGATGCCGCCGTATTCGTGGTTGACCGACCAGCAGGTGGCGGACATCATCGCGTACATCGAAACGTTGAAGGACTGATCGACTCGAGCCTGTAATACCGGGCGGCCCAGAAGTGACCAGCATCAATCAAAAATGGAGACCTCCCATAGACAGATATCTATATCTATGCTAGACTGCCTTCATGAGCACCAAGACCAGACCTGACGGTTGTTGCCAAATTGCCATTCCGGTTGCGGAGTTGCCGGTCTCCGAGCGCGAACGATTCGTCTCGGTCTTCAAGGCGCTCGGAGATTCGACCCGGTTGGAAGTCTTTCGGTTGATCGCCGTGCAGGAAGCGCCAATTTGCGTGTGCGATATCACCGATCGCTTCGATGTCAGTCAACCCACGATCTCGCACCACTTGAAAGTGCTTCGAGAAGCGGGGCTGATATCGGTATCAAAACGGGGCATTTGGTCCTTTTACATGGCGAATCCGCGAGGTCTGGCGGTCCTGGAGGAGTCTGCTCAGGCGATCGCAATTTCGCCGGTTCTGGCATTGAGGTGAACGATTTTGTTGGGCGATTCAATAGATGGGTGTCTATGAAGCGACTGATCTGATTTCCGGCGGTTGGCACAATTGGCGCGGGCGGTTCGCGCCGAATCCGAAAAAGCATGAAGGAGCAAACAACGTGAGCACAAACACCGAATTGATCACCGCTGACCAGATTCGTGAAACGGTACGCGAACGCTACGCCGCGAGCGCTCTCCGGGTAACGGAGTCGTGCGGTTGCGGTTCATCCTGTTGCAGCACAATCGATTCAGATCCGATTACGTCGAACTTGTATGACGCCGATGAGATCGCGGCGGTCCCTGGAACCGCAATCGCGGGCTCCCTCGGCTGCGGCAATCCGACCGCGCTGGCGGAGCTTCACCCCGGGGAGACCGTGCTCGATCTGGGCAGTGGCGGTGGCATCGATGTGCTGCTCTCGGCGAAGCGCGTCGGCCCGACCGGCTTTGCGTACGGCGTGGACATGACCGACGAAATGCTCGCACTGGCTGAGCGCAACAAGTCGGAAGCCGGCGTCCAAAACGTCAAGTTCCTGAAAGGTCAGATCGAAGAGGTTCCGCTTCCGGACAACACGGTCGATGTCGTCATCTCGAATTGCGTGATCAACCTCTCGAGCGACAAGGGCAAGGTACTGCGCGAAGCATTCCGCGTGCTCAAGCCGGGCGGCCGATTCGCCGTTTCCGACGTCGTGTCGCAAGGCGAGCTTCCCGCCGATGTGCGCAGGGATCTGGAAGCCTGGGTTGGCTGCATTGCCGGCGCGCTGGAAGAGAACGAATATCGTGGGCTGCTTGCAGATGCAGGATTCACTGATATCGGGATACAGGTGACCCGAGTTCATGATCCACGCGAAATCTCACAACACGTGGGCCCGGAAAGCAGCTGTTGCAGCAATAGCGCTCTTCCCTGGGACGAATCCGCGTTTGCACGGTTCGATGCCAGTGGCGGTCGCGTGGTCAGCGCCTTCGTTCGCGCCCGAAAGCCGTAGCCGTCGCCCAAGCTCGCGGGTCAAAGGAAACACATCCGTGATTGAAATACTTGCCAATCCAACCCGCTATCTCTTTTTCACCGGTAAGGGCGGCGTCGGCAAAACATCGCTCGCCTGCGCGACCGCGATCGCTTTGGCCGATCGCGGGAAACGCGTATTGCTTGTCAGCACCGACCCGGCGTCAAACCTCGATCACGTACTCGGGGTCTCGCTCTCCACGACACCAACCGCGATTCCCACCGCGCCGGGACTCTTCGCGCTCAACATCGATCCGGAACAGGCCGCTTCCGATTACAGGGCGCGCGCGCTCGGACCACTGCAGGGGCGCGTGTCGCCGGAGGAGATCAAGCAACGCGAAGAAGAGCTCTCCGGCGCCTGTACGATCGAGATCGCGGCCTTCGACGAATTCACCAGCTTCCTCACCGGCGGCGACGGGCAGAGCGCGCTCGACCATGTCGTGTTCGACACCGCGCCAACCGGCCACACCCTGCGCCTCCTCAACCTTCCCGCCGCCTGGAGCGATTTCATGAATGACAATCCATACGGCGCCACTTGCCTGGGTCCCCATTCCGCGCTCCAACAACAACAGGCGCAGTACGAGCAGGCCGTCGCCACGCTCGGCGATCCCGCGAAAACGATGCTGGTGCTGGTGACCCGGCCGGAGCGCGGCGCCCTGATCGAAGCAGCGCGCACGTCCACGGAATTGCGAGAGCTGGCGATGAACAACCAGCGTCTGATCGTCAACGGTGTCTTTTCAGCCACCGACTGGCAAGATCCGATCGCCCTGGCACTCGAACTTCGCGGCGAGACAGCGCTTCGAGATATCCCAATGGCACTGGCGTCGCTGCCGGCTTCCTCGGTGCGGCTCCAGCCGTTCAACCTTGTCGGTGTAGAAACCATCCGCCGGCTGTTGACCGAGGGAGATTCCCCTTCATCCACTCCGGCTTCCGATCCGGCATCGACGCAACGACCCGATGTGCCTCCGTTAGCAGTTCTGATCGACGACCTCGCTACCGCGGAACGCGGATTGATTCTGGTCATGGGCAAGGGCGGTGTCGGCAAAACGACGATCGCCTCCGCGATCGCGGTCGAGCTGGCCACGCGGGGCCACGCGGTTCACTTAACCACGACCGATCCCGCCGCACATGTTGCCGCGACGATCGAAGGCGAGGTCCCGAACCTGAAGGTAAGCCGGATCGATCCCGCCGTCGAAACCGAAACGTATACCAACCGGGTCATCGCATCCAGAGGGGCAAAACTCAGCCCCGAAGAGCTCGACCTTCTACGCGAAGACCTCAAATCGCCGTGCACGGAGGAGGTGGCCGTTTTCCATGCCTTCTCCCGAATCGTTTCCCAGGCGAGATCGGGTTTCGTGGTCGTCGACACCGCCCCGACCGGTCATACCCTTCTGCTGCTCGACGCGGCCGGCGCTTACCACCATGAGATCATGAGATCGCTCGAGAAACAGCCGGGGATGACCGGCGCTGTGACGCCCTTGATGCGGTTACGCGATCCTGCCTACACAAAGATGTTGATCGTCACCCTCCCCGAAACAACACCGGTGCTCGAAGCCGGTCAACTTCAAGACGACTTGCGGCGGGCTCAGATTGTGCCCTATGCCTGGATCGTCAACAGCAGCCTAGCGGCCGCGGAGCCGAGGGATCAACTTCTCCGGCAACGTGCCGCGGCCGAGGTGGAGCAGATTGCCCTGGTGCGCGATCAGCTGACGGAGCGCGCGTTCCTGGTTCCCTGGTTGCCCGACGAGCCGGTTGGCGCCGATCGGCTGAGAGATCTCGCTGAGGGGCGGTTCGCCACGATGGCCTCTGGAGTACGTTGATGGACGGAAAACTCCCGCGGCTTTCGTTCATCGATCGATTGTTGCCCGTCTGGATTTTTGCGGCGATGGCGCTCGGAATCGGCGTTGGCAAAGCCTTCCCCGGGTTCGGCGACGCGCTCGATGAGGTCAAAATCGTTGGGGTTTCGCTTCCGATCGCGATCGGTCTGCTCTGGATGATGTATCCGGTGCTGGCGAAGGTGAAATACGAATCGCTCGGACGGTTCGGCATGCAGGGCAAGCTCTTTGGCACCTCATTGATCTTCAACTGGCTGCTCGGCCCACTCGTGATGTTTGGAATGGCCTGGCTCTTCCTGCCCGACCAACCGCATTACCGCAACGGCGTAATCCTGATCGGACTCGCCCGCTGCATTGCCATGGTGCTCATTTGGAACATGCTGGCTAGTGGCGATGGCGAGGTAGCGGCCGTTCTGGTCGCCCTCAATTCCGTGTTCCAGATCGCCATGTATTCCGTGCTTGGATGGCTCTTTTTGACCGAGGTTCCGGCCTGGTTCGGGTCAACATCGACAGCCGTTGACATCTCAATGTGGGAGATCGCGAAGAGCGTCTTGATCTTCCTCGGCATTCCGCTGGCTGCCGGAGCGGCCACTCGATACCTGCTCGTGCCACGCAAGGGTGCGGATTGGTACGACAACACGCTGATGCCGAGGCTGGGACCGACCGCATTGATCGGACTGCTCTACACCATTGTGCTGATGTTCTCGATGCAGGGCGACAAGATTGTCGATCTTCCGCTTGACGTCTTGCGCATCGCTGCTCCGTTGATCGCTTACTTCGCCGTGATGTTCACGCTCGCGTTCGTTGTGTCGAAGCGGCTGGGATTCAGCTACGAAGAAACGGCGGCCCTCTCATTCACCGCTGCCGGAAACAACTTCGAGCTGGCGATCGCGGTCGCGATCGGCACCTTCGGCATCGCCTCCGGCGAAGCGCTTGCGGGTGTGGTCGGTCCGCTCGTCGAAGTACCGGTGCTGATCGGGCTTGTCTATGTCTCCCTGTGGCTGAAAGAGCGACTTTTCGCGAACAAAGGAGGCGATCTGCCATCCATCAGAGACGCAATTTCGATCAGATCAACTTGATTCGTTAACAGAAGCCGGATCGTTCTCAACTATGCTTTGAAAGCGCCGGCCCGATTGTGAAACCTGGCGATATACAGTTCCGGATGTGCTTTTGGCCGCGGGTTGAGACGATGCTCACTACCACCAACGATATTGCGCTCGACCAAACAGTGGAAACGCTCCGGTTTCTGAGCGACAAGAATCGACTCCGCATTTTGAGTGCGCTCACCCGGTCGGAGACGTGCGTCTGCGACCTGATCGACGAGCTTGGCTTGCCGCAGCCGCTGGTTTCCTACCATCTCGGGAAGTTGCGCGCAGCCGGGTTGGTTCGGGCCCGACGTGATGCCCAATGGGTTTACTACTCACTCGATCCAGTGGCCTGGGAAGAGCTTCTCGCTCCAGTGTCCAGATTGATGACCGTCACACCGCTTCCGGCGAGCGCCACATTCGGCTCCAACCGCTCTTGCGATGTTGTTCCGGCCGATCCCGATCGAGGCGCGTGCGCCGCGGACGACTCGGATTGCTGTTGATCTTTGTTCCCAGGCTCTCGCCCGCGACCAAGGTTTAACAACCGCTTAACCGATTGCATATGCATGACCATTGATATTCAAGTCGGATTCCTTCACTGACCCTATGGCCGAAGCGAGACAGATTCGGACCGTTACGATCGAGGAGTAGCGCTAACATGTTTTGGGGTCGCAATTGGCGTTCGATCATTTCGCCAACGCTCATCGCGGGAGCGATTGTCTGGTTTGGCTCCTCCGTGGCTCTGTCACAAGAGTCGACTCCCATTCCTGTCGTCGACTTTTCGAGTTTGGGTGGCGAAATCATCTCGGATGGCTCGTCGACCGTGTGGCCGATCACCGACGAGGCGGCGCTTCGGTTCATGGGATTGGCGGAAGGCGTGGAGTTCACCATCGGCTTCTCTGGCACCGGCGGCGGGTTTCGCAAATTTTGCGATGGCGAAACCGATATCCAGAATGCGTCCCGCCCGATTGAGGACGACGAGATGGCATCCTGTCTCGAGCACGGGGTCCAGTATTACGTGTTCGAGGTTGCGTACGATGGCATCACCATCGTAGTCAATCCGAAAAACGATTTCGTCACCTGCCTTACCGTCGATCAGTTAAGGCGACTCTGGCAACCAGACGATCCCGCAAAGACCTGGCATGATCTTGATCCGAACTGGCCGGATGACGAGATCGCGCTATTCGGGCCAGGTCCAGATTCGGGCACCTTTGACTATTTCACCGCGGCGGTGATTGGCGAGGAAGGCGTTTCCCGGACGGATTACTTCCCAAGCGAGGATGATCTCGCTCTGGTCGAAGGCGTCGCCGACGATGAAAGCGCGCTGGGATACTTCGGCTACGCTTATTTCGAGGAAGAGCAGGATCGCTTGAAGTCGGTCGCGGTCGACTCAGGCGCGGGTTGCATTTCCCCATCATCAACGTCCATTGCCGACGGCACGTACAAGCCGCTTTCCCGCCCACTCTTCATTTATTTACGCGCCTCCAGCCTTTCCCGGCCGGAAGTGGCCGGTTTCATGCGTTATTACCTGGCAAATGTGAAATCGATCGCATCCGATGTTGGATACATCGCGTCCCCTGATCAGATTTACGTCGAGGATCAGAAGCGCTTGGAGCAAGCGATCGTGGGCCAGTTACCACCGGATGGACCTTCTCAACCGTGATGGCTGGCGCGCTCGGTCGTTCACCCAGTCGTCGGCACGCGTCCGTGTCCGGTTCAGAATCGGGGAGCGAAGATCATTGAGTCCTCTGCATGATCTCAGGTTGATGGTCGCGGAGGCGGTCGGCGCATTCGGGTTGGTCTTTGCCGGTTGCGGTGCGATCGTGATCGACACCGAAACGGGCGCGCTTGGTCACGTCGGGATCGCCGTTACTTTTGGACTGATCATCATGACGATGATCTACGCCACTGGACACATCTCGGGCGCACACTTCAATCCCGCGGTCACACTCGCGTTTGCGGTCAGCCGTCACCTGCCATGGCGACTCGTGCCGCGATACTGGGCGGCGCAACTCGGGGGCGGCATTCTCGCGGCCCTGTTCCTCCGTGCTTTGCTCGGCGACGAAGCCAATCTTGGCTCCACATTTCCACGCAATTCGAACGGACAGTCGTTTGCGCTTGAGATCGCGCTGACCTTCTTTCTGATGTTTGTGATCATTTCCGTCGCGACCGACACCCGCGCGGTCGGTCAAGCCGCGGCAATCGCGATCGGTGGCATGGTCGGCCTGGAAGCGATGTTCGCCGGACCAATCTCGATGGCGTCGATGAATCCTGCTCGCTCGATCGCTCCCGCACTCGTTTCCTGGACCTGGGAAAGCCAGTGGCTTTATGTCGCCGGACCGATGCTCGGAGCAGTGGCAGGCGCGTTGGTGTACCAGTTCATTCGGGGAGAGCATCCTGGCAAAATCCCGAGTGGGATTTCATGACCTCACCAACGATATGAGGCGACGTGTGAAAGACGAAGCTGACATGATCGAGAAACCCATCCGCGTGCTCTTTCTTTGTACGCATAACAGCGCCCGCTCGCAGATGGCCGAGGGACTGCTGCGTTCGCTCGGGAATGACCGGTTCGAAGCTTTCAGCGCGGGCACGGTCGCGACCAGGGTGCGGCCGGAAGCGATCACTGTCATGAACGAGCTCGGAATCGACATCTCCGCGCAGGAATCGAAGACCCTTGATCGATATCTCGGCGAGCCACTCGACGACGTGATCACGGTCTGCGACGACGCAAACGACACCTGTCCCATCTTCCCCGGCGCCCGGCACCGTCGTCACTGGTCGATCGCCGACCCGTCGGGCCTAACTGGAACTGATGATGAACGGCTCGCCGCGTTCCGAGCGGCCCGTGACGAGCTCAAGCAGCGCATCGAAAGCGAATTGCTGATCGGCAACTGAACTCCGGCACGTCCCTCGAACGTAAGGTGGCGCTCGGCTAGTCGCATGTCAACGTGCCAGAGATTTGCGCCCCTCCGTCCCTGCTATGCTGCTCCTCGACAACCGCTGGGGCCACTGCTGTTTCAATTGTCGTGTTCAGCTGAGAATGGGTGAATACGATGCAACGACTCACGTTGCCGGAGTTCGGGCCGGCAGGTGACCGTGACGCGGCATGGTTGATCGACCAGGCCGGCACCATCATCGCGAAGATCGCCCAACCGGTCGATTCTCCTGAATCGGACGTCTTGCGAGAAGCGGTCGTCGGCCGTGTCTTCGATGAGGACTTCGGTGATGCCGTACTTGCCGGCGTGGCATTCGCTTCCCAGTGGGGTGGCGATGCGATCGGGTTCACCTGACCGGCTGACAAATCGATCGCGTGTCCGATCGTTGCTATCAAAGCTGCGCTCGAAGCGCGATCTGGATCAAGCAATGACTGATTCGAGCAACCTCATGCCAGCTGACGTACGTCTCGTGCATAGGACACTCCTGGATTCCATGGTAACGAAGGGAGAACTCCCATCTCCTACAGAGTTGGCCGACCAGCTCGGTTTGTCAGAGGCTGCACTTGCGACGCTTCTCGATGTGCTGATCCAGGCGGACTACTTGGGCCGCGATGATGCCGGGCTGGTCTCTTGCCTTTATCCGTTCTCTAGCGTGCCGACACCCCACACAGTCGTACTGGATAGCGCCCGACGATTCGCGATGTGCTCTCGATCGACGTGCTTAGCACGGCGGCAATGCTGTGCCAAATGGTCTCGATCGAAGGGACATGCGCAATCTGCGCCTCTGCCGTCAGGATCGAGGTAATACCAGGCCGCATTGAGCTCGCGAATCCCTCCGACGTGGTCGTGATCGCACGCCAGAGTGGCCCCGAACCCGCCCACGAGGTCTATTGTCCGTTTACGCTTTTTGCCTGTTCAACAGCGCCCGGCATCGCATTCACCACTCAAGTGCCGGAGTGCCAGATTGTGTCACTGGCGGACGCCCTGCCCCACGCCGAAGCAATCTTCGGCAAGTTCTGCGGCGAGTCCCTACCTGCTCGGCGACAGCGATCTGGCCTAACGATGGCGAGACTTCATACATAAACGCCTGGATCGATCTGCTCATCGCGGTACGCCGCGTGCTGCTCGAACGCCCTCCATGCAAATGCCAGACCCTGAATTCATTTGCTTCTGCCGGTTGAGAGCAGAACGTCGTCGGTCGGCCGATAACCTCAGAACCCTGGGGCCAGCTGTCGGACCTGACCAGCTGATCGCCGCCGGCGATCGTTCAACCATGTAGTCAGCTTAAGTGACTTGTCGCTTGACTTGAGCTCTCGCACGCGGTGCCACGTCCAATCCCGAGTGGATCCGGCTCGGGTCTCGCCGGTTTGGGGATCGACCGCCGGCCTGCGCTCGACTACGATCCCATCATCGACGTCGAATGACTGCAACAGCGGAGGGTGTAGGTGGAACTTCGGTTGGACGGAAAGGTGGCGCTCGTAACTGGCGCCAGCAGCGGGATTGGGCGAGGGATCGCGATCGTGCTGGCCGAAGCGGGCGCGGACGTAACCGTGGTCTACAACACCGACCCCGACAGTGCTGAGGTGACCGCTGAATCGGTTCGCGCGGCCGGGCGAACAGCCCTGGTGCATCAGGCAGACGTGGGCGATGCGAACGACGTTCAGCGCCTGTTTGATGCCCACTTCGCAACCTTCGGCAGGATCGATGTGCTGGTGAACAATGCTGGCATCGGCCGCTGGGGGCTTGTGCACGAGATGTCGCACGAGGATTGGGACCGAGTATTGCGCACGAACCTCTACGGTCCCTTCTACTGCTCGCAGCAGGCGGCACGAGCGATGATCGCGGCCGGAAACGGCGGGCGCATCATCAACATCTCCTCCGTTCACGAGGAGGCTTGCTGGGAAGGTGGAGCTTCTTATAACGTCTCCAAAGGAGGGTTACGAAATCTGACTCGCACGCAAGCCTGCGAGCTGGGACCGCACGGCATCACCGTCAACGATATCGCGCCCGGGATGATCCTGACCCAGGGAATGAACAAGCTCGCGTTCCACGACCAGGAGTTGAGGGAACAAGCTGCCAAACAGATCGTAGCAAGGCGAGCCGGCGTTCCCAACGATATCGCGGCGATGGCGCTCTTCCTCGCATCCGAGGCGGGCAGCTACTGCACTGGATCGACCCACTTCGTCGACGGCGGCTGGATGCTGACCTGGCCCCCGGTCTGAGCGGCTTCGCGAACCGCCGCCCTGCGGCGGTTCGCGCTTGAATTTCCGCGCTACGCCTCCGCGGCGTCGCAACCAGTGAAGAAGTAGATTCGAATATCGACCTGACCGAGCTCCGGACTAAGATCGCCAAAGGCGTCGAATGCCGCACCGCCGAAGATTTCGGGGTGCTCAGCCTGGATGACCGCGTTGATCGCGTCCGCAAGGACGGTTCCCTGCCCGATCAGGACACCGTGCCCAAAGGTCAGCACAACACCGGCCCTGCAGCCGTCGTACGGGGCAAAGACCGCATCAAGCGCGACTCGTGCGTCCTCCACTGCTGTTTCGTCACCCGCGAGCACCGCATCGAGGTCCGCCTGAATCGACAGGTCGACGAATTCAGGATTCAGTGATGAGAGTGCAACCGTCGCCGTCGACGCGAGCGCGGTATTCAGCGCGATGATCGTCGCCTCCGCCGAGATCGCATCGACAGCGCTGGTCGCTGCCGCGGATCGCGATTCAGCTGCTTCGGTTTGCTGCGCGGCGATCGTCGCGCTGAGTCCTTCGATCTCGCTTTCGTCCGCGTTTGCGGTTTGTTCGGCCGCCGCGGCAGCAGCGGTCGCGGCCGAACTGGCGTCCGCCAGCGCTGCCGCATAGGCTTCGGCCGTCGCCTGTGCCGCGGCAAGCGCCTCCTCGTGTTCGACCTCGGCGGTCGCGGCGGCGTTTGCTTGCGACGTCATCGTCGCTTTTGCCGCTTCGATATCCGAAGCTAACGCCTCACTCTCTGATTCAGCCGTCGCCAGACTTGCTGCCTGAGACTCGATCGTCTCCTCGGCATTCGAAATAACACCTATTTGGGCTTCGATCGTTGCCTGGGCGTCGGCAAGTAGCCCAGTTTGCTCCTCAATCGTCACCTCAGCGTCTGACATCGCGCCTGTCTGGGCTTCAATCGTCGCCTGGGCGTCGGCAATTACCCCGGCTTGTTCCTCAATCAACACGTCAGCCTCTGAGATCGCGCCTGTCTGGGCTTCGATCGTCGCCTGGGCATCGGCAAGTAGTCCAGTTTGCTCCTCAATCGTCACCTCAGCCTCTGAGATCGCGCCTGACTGAGCTTCGATCGTCGCCTGCGCGTCGGCAAGTAGCCCAGTTTGCTCCTCAATCAACACGTCAGCCTCTGAGATCGCGCTCGCTTGAGACTCGATCGTCGCCTCGGCCCCGGCGACGGCTGTTCCCTGCGATTCGATCACGGCCTCGGCCGATGCAAGCCCTTCTGCAACGGCCGCTGCATCCGACTCGGACGTCGCCAGCAACGCTGCAGTCGTTGATTGTGCCTCACGACCATCCGTTACTGCCGTTTGGAGCGCGACGATCGTCGCCTCGAGCGACCCGACTTCAGACTGAACGGCTTCCGCTTCGGCCGCGGATTGCTCGGACAAAATGGTCGCTGTAGCAGCGGCCGATTCCAGCTCGTCCGCCAGTGCCGTCACGGTGGCAACGAGTCCCGCTTGAACATCGCCCGCGCGCTCTATCTCCGATTCGAGCGACACCTGGGTTGCCTGAAGCTCAGCGACCGCGGTCTTCGCGGCCGACTGGATGTCTGCTACTGCCGAGGCATTGGCATTGTTGGATTGGCTGACAGCAGTCAACGTCGTTTCAAGCGCGGCCGCTGTTTTGGCGATATCGGCTTCTCTTGTCGCCAGGATCGCAATTTGGCCCGCAAGCCGGGTGCCTTCAGCCTGCGCTGTGCCAAGCAAGTCGGGGCCGGTTGTTGGCGTCGGAGTCGGAGTCGGCGTCATGGCCGGGATTGGTGTAGCGGTCGGCCCGACTGCCGCTCCGCTCGGCGGGGCAAGTAATCCGGCGATCAAAACAACCGCGTCGATATCGGCGGAATTCTCCGCGTTGAACTGCGTGTACCCGGGCAGGAAGATCGCCTGACCAGCTTCGATCACAACGTTCGGTGCCGTCCTGTCGTGCACCTCGATGGAACCGCTCTCCACAAGCAACGCAATCGGTCCTGAAAGCGATTGGTCACCGGTGCGGCTCGCGGAGGGAAGAACAACTTTCGCGATGAACAACGTACCTCGTCTACTGACCAGTCTCCCGGCGCCTCCCGAAACGAGCAGCTCTGATACGGGAACTGCAACCGGGCTCGCCGCAAGTGAACCGCTATTCGGTTTCGGATGTAGGCTGATCTTCAAAATGGTCGCGCCACCAGACCCGGATGGCTCGATTCCATACTCGTCGCCCGCGCTGAAGCCGATGCTCCTTCCTGTGTTGAGCGTTGTCGCCGTCGAGCCGATCTGAACCGAAACGGTTCCAGCTTCGACATACAGGATCTCGTCCCCGAGCGCCTGCCCAATTACTCGCTCCCCAGCGGAAACCGCGATGCGCTCCAACCAGAGCTCGAGTCCGTTCGTGTTGAGTCCGCCGAGCTCGGAGGTCGCGAGGAGGGAAAGCTCGATCTCTCCCGGCAAGTTGGCGACCGCCTCAGCAATCGACTCCGGGGTCGCTGCACCCTCATCCGCGTGCGGCGATGCCGCGAAGAATTGACCGACGGCACGGCCGCCGGAGGCGAAAATGAGTGCAACGACCAGAACGAGCCCGGCAACTACCAAAGCAACGCGACGAGCCATTCCCTACGCTCCCTTCGATCACGATATCGTGGCCGAGATTCTTGAACGCTCGGTCAATTGAGGTTCAGGACGATTGGATAGATTGATCCTACCACCAGTTTTCCAGTTGTCATCATCGGAAGGTCAATCAATCGTCAATCAGCTCCAACGAAACCGGTTCCGCGCCTGCAGCGTTGAGAGAGTCATAGCAGCGGTTCTCGCCCCGAACAGTAGGAAGCAAAGATGATGACCAATCGTCGCGCTCTGTTGCGCTCACTCTTGTGCGGCGGCGTTGCCTTAACTCAACCTAGCCGTGCCATCGCCGCGCCGGTTGAAGCTCGCCCAACGCGAGCGGTGCCGGAATTGCCTGCCACACGCGCCGGCGGTCAGCTCAAATGGATGCTTGAGCGGATCAATGACGGTGGCGCCGGCCTGACCGGTTCAGAGCTCGAGGAGCGGTTCGCGCCGGACTTCATGGTCGCGCTTCCAGCAAAGGAGCTCCTTGCGATCGTTCGCTCGTACTTCATCCCCAATGGGCCGATGACCGTGGCGCGCTTCGAAGGGGCTCCGCTCGAGGATCGAATCAAGGCGATTCTGACCACGCCCGGACAGGATTGGCGGGTTACGATCGGCACAGACGGTACCGGGCTGATCGATGCGCTCTTTTTCGAGCCCGTTTTTCAGCCGGCGCCGCTATCGAAACCGATCTCGAAATGGTCCTCGCTCAAACCGAAGCTCGCTATGATCGCGCCCAAGGTCTCCTTTTTCACGGCCGAGGTCGTAGACCAAGAACTGGCTCCGCTCTACTCGCTCGCCGCGAACAGCGCACTGGCCATCGGCTCGTCGTTCAAGCTCTATGTGCTGGGAGAGCTCGGCAACCAGATCGAAGCTGGAAACGCCGCATGGGACGAGCCACTGGCAATAAGCGACAGCCTGCGGAGCCTGCCGAACGGCGCAATGCGACTCGAACCTACCGGCGCCATCTATCCAATACTGCATTATGTCGAGCAGATGATCGCTGCCAGCGACAACACCGCCACCGATCACTTGATCGCAAGATTGGGTCGCGAGAGTGTCGAAGCCGCCTTCACGGCCTTCGGCAATCAGCATTCCGACCGCAACGTTCCGTTGCTATACACACGGGAGTGGTTCGCGATTAAGCTGCGGCTTACGCAATCCGAGATCGATCGCTATCTCGCTTCTGAGATTGATGCAAAACGCGCGTTTCTGGCAAACCAAGTCGACAGAGAAGCGCTGACCCTGAGTGAAGCGGAGGAGTGGCCCGGTTCTTACTACATCGAGCAGATCGAGTGGTTCGCCTCGGCCGCGGATCTCTGCCGGGTGATGGCGGCCCTCCATCTCAAAGCGGGCAATCCGCTCCTCTCGCCGATTCACGATTCCCTGTCGATCAATCCGGGGATCGCGTTCGATGCCCGCACCTGGGCGTATGTCGGTTACAAGGGCGGCTACGAAACCGGGGTTAAGAGCGATGTTTGGTTGCTCCAGCGTCGCGACGGCCGCTGGTTCACGATGGCCGCGATCATCAACGATGCGAAGGAGGAGATCGATGGTATCGGTCTTTGGCAACACATGATGCCCGCCGTTGAATTGCTGGCCGGCATCGATTGACCTCGCGGTTTTATCATTCCCGTCAAACTGATCGTCCACGTTTCGAATCGAGGGGTACGTGTCCGCGAAAACAAGCGATCTGCTGTTGCGGCTATCGGAGACTGTGTCGCGGTTGAATCATGCCGTCAGCCGGGGCCGCACTGGTCGATGGAACCAACAAGCCGAGGGAGCGTGGTCCGCCCACGAGATTCTCGCTCACTTGCGGGCATCGAATGAAATCCTGACACCCCGGATTTACCAGATTCTGGTTCGGGACAATCCGCCGCTGGCGGGGTTCGATGAGCGGCGATGGGTCGAGGTTTGTGGTTACGAGCAGCAATCGATCGACGTCCTGTTCGACGGCATATCGAGTCAGCGTCATGAGCTGATCCAGATACTGCGACGTGTTTCCGATTCGGAGTGGCAGCGCTCTGGTACGCACGAAGTGCATGGTCCGATCACAATCGAGCAAATCGTTGGCCGCCTGGTTGGACATGAAGAGGAGCATATCGTCGATATCGAGCGTCTGTTGTCCACAGCGCCCACACAGGGATAGCACCCGCGAAAGGCGCCGCTCCCAAACGCTGAGATTGCCGCGCATCGAACCGACCAAATGTGGTCGACAATCGAACGCTCACGACCGCGGCAAAAACATGCGGCACGCCGAGGATCACACCTTGAGCCGCCGGGACGCCGGGCCCGTCAGGATTCAGGGTGCCGTCGGTCTCCTGAGCATTGCGCGGCTATGTGATCGCTGATCTCTCTACCAGAAGATGTAAGCAACCACCCCGATAAAGACCATGAGCGCGCCGGAGATGACAAGGAATGGGTCGTACCCGCTTGTGCCGACGATCCAGCCGAATCCAGCCGAACCGATTCCACCGCCCACGAAAGCGGAGAACGCGAACAACGAAACCGCTGTCCCGCGAGCGCCGGGAGCAAGCTCGGTCGCGCGCGTTTGGAGCGTCGAGTGAATCATCGCGAACCCAACGCCCATGACGATCATCGAAGCCGGCCCGAGCCACCACACCGGCAACGGTATCAACGACAAATACGCGACCCCGAGCAGTAGTCCACCCGCCAGCACGAGCTGCCGTTCCGAGAATCGCTTGCCGAACAACCTGAACAAAACGCGGCTCGTCAGTAACGTGCCTCCTCCGTAACAGGCGAGCACAAGTCCAATCAACGAGTAGTCGAGATCGAACGATTCGCGAAAAAACGCCCCGGCGTAGGTGAAGGCGCCGAGCACGACGATCCCTTCGATTCCGACCAGCCCGTAAACCAACTGCGCCCGGCGTAAGGCGAGGAGGTTGCGGTATTGAAAGGGAGAGGCCGCGCCACTCTCGCGCACCGGCTTTGGCGCGGGAAGCCGGAAAAAGACCGCGGCCACGGCCAGGGCGATCACGCCATAGAGACCGAACACGGCTCGCCATGAAACGAGACTCCCGATCACGCCTCCGACCGCGGTGCTCATCGCGTTGCCCGTTGACGTCGCTCCCATCAGGTTCGTGATCGCGCGTTGCCGGGATGCGTAGGGAACCGCGTCGCCGATATACGCGAGCGCGAGCGGAATGACGGCCGCCGCGCAAACACCGGTTGCCGCGCGAAGGATCAGCAGGGTCGCGAGCGAGGGAACAAACGCTCCAAGCCCCGTTCCGAGCGCGAAGACGGCGAAGCAGTACCGGGTGACCCGTACTCGGCCGATCCGATCGCCGAGCGGTCCAAAGACGAGCTGAAACAAACCGTACGGGAGCACATACGCGGTAACGCCCAAACCCGCGCGTCCGATTGAAGTGTCCAAATCGGAGGCCATTTCAGGCAGCAACGGTGAGAAGATCGCGCGGTCAAGCGCCACGAGAAACGAGGCAATCCCGAACGCGAGCAGCGTTGTCGCGGCCGCATCTCGCGGTCGCGCAACGCCATTCGGTTCGCCTACCTTCGCGGCCTTAAGATCGACGGGTTCGATTTCATCTATCCAGTTCGATCGCCGGCAGCCGCTGGCGTCAGGGAGTCCGGTCTGATCAGAAGCTGAGCGCGACCCATGGCGTTTCGTGAGGAGGTCCAGGCGACACGTGCATTACCGGCGGAACCGAACATGCGATGCTCGTGCCGCCAAACGTCATGAACCCACCTCTGGGCGAGCAACTGATCGGCACCGTGTCATCCATGAGAACCCGCTCGATCCCGGTCTGGTCCGATGCATCGGCGATCAATTCGACCGCCCGGTTGTGACGGGCAAACGTGCTCGACCGCGCGAAGGCCTCGGAAGCCTCACCGGAGATCTCGTTGTTCACGAGCGGATGGTTGGCGTGCACATAGCGCCCGCTGGAAACGTCGGCCCGGACGACTCCGCTGGCAGCTCCTTCGAGTCCCGCGATACCGGTTGGCGATCCGATCCCGTAGTGCTGGCCAATCGCGTGCGGCGCCGATTCCACGAATGCAACCGCGTCGTCGAGCGACGATCGCTCGAGAATTCCCCGGATCAAAAACATCACCGGAAGGCCGGATCGCGAAGACGGCAAGACGGAGAGGTTGTTGACGACCACGCCGAGACCCGCGGAATTCGCGCCATTCAGCGCGATCATGCCCATGCCGGTGAAGATCAATTGCTCGGGTCCGTCGTCCGGGTTGTGGTGTACGGCGACCTGGGTGCCGTCGTGGATCGGAGGGATGTCCATCGTCTGGGCGACTATGGGCGCGCCACCTGACGGAATCAGGCACGCGACCGTGCAGGCTGGCGCCTCACCCACCTTCTCGCTGCCGTAGGTCCACTCCTCGTCCATCAAGTTGTAGGCCAGGATCGTCTCGAACGGCTGATTCGCGCTCTCGGCGATGCCCCGCACCTCCTCGAGCAATCCCGGCGTCCATTGCTCGATGGCCGGAATGAAGTTGGTTTTCCCGAGGAAGTCCGTGATGTAGTTGCCGGCTGAAATCCCGTGGCGCCGTTCGATCGCGCCTTCCCAGCGCTGAATGACCGCTCCGATTGGACCGCGGAACGCCTCGCCCTGGGCTCGTCCTCGTTCAAATGGCAATCCCGTGCAAACCAGCACTGGGAGAGTCCGGGTTTCGATCGTTGCAGTCATACCTGTCTTCTTTCGCGAGCGCTTCGGTTCGCTTGCTGACCAGCTATTAGGGAAGTGTCGTCGATAGCATGGGTGAAGCGCTAAAGATCGATGCGCACGCCACCTGCTTTGCTCGATTCGTCGATGGCTAAGATCGCCTTGTGCGTGTTAACGCCGTCGTGAACATTGCCGTGGCTCTCGACGTTGTTTCGGATGCAGTCGATGAAGTGATTGATTTCGGCGTCGAACGGATGATGCGTCACAAGTCCGCTATTCGGGGTGATCGTCGGGAAGGTTGCCCAATCTGTAGCGCCGGCGAGTTTGCGACTGTAGAAGCGGTTGTCGCGCAGACCGCCGTCGGTTCCGAGCAGATCGATGTTGAATTGATACGGCATCCAATGTTCGACACATGCCGAGATCTTGCCGATCTTGCCGTTCGCGAACTTCACGATCGCGGTTTGGTTCGTGGCGGAGGGCGGATTGGGGTCCGTGCTTCCCTCGAACGCGCTCACCTGCACGATGTCGCTGCCCATCAAGTGGCGCGCCATATCGATCGCATGGCATCCGCCGTGCATCATCGCGCTCGCTTCAGGATGCGCCGGGTAGCCGGAGTGCACCGGGTTGTGCCAGTAGTCGGTCTGGATGTAAAGCAGTTCGCCGAAGAAGCCGTCGCGGGCAAGCGAGTACGCCGTTTGGACCATCGGGTTATAGCGCAGGACGAATCCGCACACCGTCTTGATGCCGGCCGTTTGCACGGCCGCATCCAGTGCGCTCAGTTCATCTGTATCCAGCGTAATCGGTTTTTCGATCAGGCAATGTTTTCCGGCGCGCGCGGCGGCGATCGCATCAGCCGCGTGCAGATGGGAGGGCGTGCAGATCGAGAG
>CAYJPA010000066.1:0-10239 GCA_964371945.1 uncultured Sphaerobacteraceae bacterium
AGACGACAGCAAGCGCTGAAAACTCGCGACAAATAGCGCTGAAGATGACAGACGCCTGGATCGTCATTGCGAAACCGGGCTGTGGAGGTGTCTCAAAAAGGGTCAATTTAGATAATGACAGTTGAGCGAAGCGAGATCGGCCAGTGAGGCGATGCCTAACAGGGTGCCGTTGTGCGGCCTGTCTAGTCGCCAGGTCAAACTGAGCCTTCCGCCAGTTGAGGGTGGCACCGAAAGGCACGATGCAAGTGAAGGAACGACGGCTCCGAGTCAAACCTCGTCCGCTTCGCTGAGCTGTTATGAGATACGGCTAGGCCGTCTCAAAAGGAACCTTTTTGAGACGGCCGGCCAGAGCTTTGACATTGCATACTTCTCGATCGTAGCGAATGTCTGATAAGTCGTCTCGTACTCAACGATTCAAAACTTGACGGACTCGACGGGAAAGTGACCGCCGGTGATGCTTCCCTAACTCTGCCATGAGCAATTCACCGACAAACCATGATGCCTGCGACGCGGATCGGTTTTGCTTCGAACGTCGGCGCGAAGCGTTGGCGATGATCCAGCTATGGAAACGAAGTTCGAGGCCGCACGCCGGCCATGAGATTCGACACTGGCGCTGGGAGCTTGTGAGATCACACCGAGCGGGTCGAGTAATTGGTGACGCACAGGATTCCGCCGCTGAGAAAGCCTGCAAAGTTGCTAGTTGGACGTTACTGATTGGATCGCGTCCGCCTAAAGTACTCACAATCACGGAGCTGGTGGCGCCCGCAATCTGATTGCGGATGCTACGCAGCACTCGTGCGGGATCACTCGGAGCTGTACAAGCAGTTCATGCAGGATCCGGATTTCAAGCGGCAGGTTTCGGACGATATTTTTGCGCTTACCTTCAACCTGGCGCCAGCGCCGTAATTCGCTCCAGTAAACTAATCGTTTGGGTGGGCCACTGGCCAGCGAAGGCTGCTGATGTCGAGTCGGAAGGGTTTACGTCTCCAAATGCTTGCGGGTCCGACCGGGCGAGGTTCGACGTGCGGTTCGTTCCTTACTGTAGTCTGGCGATCATATGGAGTGGAATTGGGTCCATGTTATAGGCTGACGATCATATGGTGCCGGTTAGCTGCAAAGTTGGGAGTGTTTGAGGGGAGCGAAGTAGAATATACGTTCTGTTCTGCGGGTGAATATGGAGAGCGAAGCAAATGGCTGACGAACTCGGGGAGATTCTGTTTTACCAGACGGAAGAAGGGCAAAGCCGGATCGAAGTTCGTTTGGAAGATGGAACGGTCTGGCTAACTCAGACCGCTCTTCTGCGGCTCTATCAGACGACCAAGCAGAACGTAAGTCTTCACATTCGCAACATTTTTCGAGATGGCGAACTATCATCTTCGCGAGTTGTCAAGGATTCCTTGACAACTGCCGCCGACGGGAAACAGTACCGGACCAGTTACTACAACCTGGATGTCGTCCTGGCGGTGGGGTACCGCGTTCGATCGCATCGCGGCACGCAGTTCCGGCAGTGGGCGACGAAGCGTCTGAGCGAATACCTGGTCAAGGGTTTCGCGATGGACGATGAGCGGCTGAAGCGCGGTGGAGCGGACGACTATTTTGATGAACTGCTCGAGCGAATCCGTGACATACGAGCTTCGGAGCGGTTGTTTTATCGCAAGGTGCTCGATATCTACGCAACGAGTGTTGACTATGATCCCAGCGCGGAAGCGTCCAAGCGATTCTTCGCCGCTGTCCAAAACAAGATGCATTGGGCCGCGCACGGGCACACCGCGGCGGAAGTCGTTTACGAACGGGTTGATGCGGACCAGCCGCATGTGGGGATGACGCACATTCCGGCCAGCCGGCCCATCCGGAAAGCGGATGTCACGGTCGCAAAGAATTACCTGAGCGAAGAAGAATGGAGTACGCTGAATCTCATCGTCAACGCCTATCTGGAGTTCGCGGAGCTCCAGGCCCGCGGGCGGCGGCCAATGTATATGGCCGATTGGATCACCAAACTGGACGAGTTCTTGCGCATTTCCGACCGCGAGATTCTCGACCACGCCGGCTGGATTTCAGCGGAAACCGCGAAAGCCCGCGCCGAGGCGGAATTCACGCGGTATCGCGCCCTTCACGACGCGGACGCGCGCCCGGTCGACGTTGATTTCGATCGTGCCGTTGCCAAGGCGAAACAGATCGAAGCGGAAACGAAGCGAAGGCCGCCGAGGTCGGATATCGAGTAGCGAACGGTCCGAAACCACAGCAGACGCCGGCTGAGATCGAGCCGGATATCCGGGCGTTGGAGGCGGAGACGGGAGGATTGCTGGACGAGATTTTAGTGAATACAGAAGCGTGAGTGAGATGTCCACAATGGAATCCACATTGATTGTGGACGCACATGAGTGAAATTACCTGTCAGGAGTTAGCAAATATTGCTTACTAACTCCTGAAGCAAAACAGGTAGTGTGATTGAGTCATTTGAGGCCATCGAGAAGGACAAAGAGCATATTGTAGACTATTTGTTCTGCTGAGACCGTTGGCCCACCATTGGAGCGAAACATGGTCGAAGAATTCGGAGAACTTTTACTCTATAGAACGGAAGACGGCGAAAGCAGAATTGAAGTCCGCCTGGAGGACGGAACTGTTTGGTTGACCCAAACGGCGATGAGCCGGTTGTATCAAACTACAAGGCAAAGCATTACGATACATATAAGTAATATTTTCCGAGAGCTGGAATTAGATCCAATCCGGGTGTTCAGACAACTGATGACAACCGCTGCAGACGGCAAGAGTTATCGGACCAAGTACTACAACCTGGATGTCATCCTCGCGGTCGGGTATCGGGTTCGCTCTCAGCGCGGCACCCAATTCCGGCAATGGGCGACGGAGCGGCTGCGCGAATACTTGATCAAGGGTTTCGCGATGGACGATGAGCGGCTGAAACAGGGCCGCTCGCTCGGGATCGATTACTTCGACGAGCTTCTCGAACGTATTCGCGATATCCGGGGGTCCGAAAAGCGCTTTTACCAGCAGATCCGAGATGTTTACAAACTGGCGATCGATTACGACCCGAATGCGGAAGCAACACGCGAATTCTTCCAGATCGTTCAGAACAAGTTGCACTGGGCGGTCTCCGGCAAGACCGCGGCCGAAATCATTCAGTCGCGCGCGGATGCCAACCATCCGAATATGGGACTGACCTCATGGAAGGGCGCGAAGGTCCGGCGGGATGATGTTACGGTTGCAAAGAACTATCTCAATGCCGACGAGATCGAGGAGCTGAACCGGATCATCGTGATGTACCTGGATTACGCGGAGGATCAGGCGCGCCGGCAGCGGCCGATTTACATGAAGGAATGGCGCGAGCGGCTTGATGCGTTCCTGCGATTCAACGAGCGGGAGATACTGGAGAACGCGGGCAAGGTGTCCATGGAGGTCGCAAAAGCACTGGCGCACGCGCAGTACGACGAATTCAGCCGGCGACGGCTGAACTCCGAGGCCGAACGGGAAGATGAGATTGACAGTGATGAATTGAAGCGCATCGCCGACCGAATTGAGCAGAAGGAGCAGCGATAATCACCGCGCTCAGACCCCATCAATCATACAAAAGATCGGGCGTGCCTTGGTTGAGCGAAGTTCCCGAGCACTGGGACGCTAGACGGAACGGACGGCTGTTTGCCGAACGACGAGAAACGGACTTTCCGGACTTGCCGATTCTCGAGGTCTCGCTGAGAACCGGCGTCAAGGTACGTGATTTTGAAAACTCACAGCGAAAGCAAATAATGGCGGACCTGGCCGGCTATAAGTGCGCTCGGCAAGGGGATATCGCCTACAACATGATGAGGATGTGGCAGGGCGCGGTTGGCGTTGCAACGGTCGATGGCCTGGTCAGTCCCGCGTATGTCGTCGCTCGTCCGTTTGAAGAAACGAACTCCCGGTATTACTCCTATCTCTTTCGAACCGATGCTTACATGGGAGAGATCGACAATTCTTCTCACGGAATCGTCAAGGATCGGAATCGACTGTATTGGGATGACTTCAAGCAGATGGCTTCGCCTTTTCCGCCGCCCGCCGAACAGGAAGCAATTGTTCGGTTTCTTGATCACCATGGTCGCCTGGTCAGCCGCTTCATCCGCGCGAAGCGGCGATTGATCGAATTGTTGAACGAGCAGAAGCAGGCGATCATCCACCAGGCGATCACGCGCGGACTCGACCCCGATGTGCCCTTCAAGCCGTCCGGCGTCGACTGGCTCGGCGATATTCCGGCGCATTGGGAAGCAACTACAGTCAAACGAGAGTTTGATTGCCTGGATAGTCAACGGATTCCGTTAAGCGCCGAAGAGCGGGGCAAAATGACAGTCCGTGAGTTTGACTATTACGGCGCATCAGGGGTAATCGACCAGGTCTCAGATTACATTTTTGACGACGAATTGATATTGCTCGCCGAAGACGGCGCGAACCTAGTCCTGCGTAACCTTCCACTTTCGATCATCGCTAAAGGAAGGTTCTGGGTGAATAATCATGCCCACGTATTGAAGCCAAAACGCAGCAATCTCGAATATCTTGCGTTCCTTCTAGAGACGCTTGACTTTCGACCGTGGATTACTGGAGCTGCTCAGCCCAAATTGACTGGCCAACGGCTACTTTCAATAGCATTGGCCATGCCTGATCTTGATGAACAGGATCGAATCGTGGCCGATATACTTCAACGCACCAACAACATTGCAGCTGCAATTCAAAGGACAAAAAATGAAGTCAGTCTCATCCTAGAGTACCGAACGCGGCTGATTGCTGACCTCGTGGCTGGGAGGTTGGATGTGTGTGAGGCAGTTGCGAGTCTTGAATCTATAGGAGTCACTGAAGATTCTGACCTTGGTGGTCTCGAAATCGAGACTACTGAGCTAGTCGGCGGCTTAGAGAACGAGATGGACGATGAATGAAACGGTGACGGTTCCAATGGCTTCACGCACAGGCCTTGCTGGACGAGTCGACCGTTGCGCTGAGTTCGGAGGCGTCTGATGGGGTATCCAGATGATCCAATCAGAACCGTCATGAAGCGAACCGTCAAGAACCTGGAATTCGTCGATGGCGAAGACGAAAGACTCAAGACGGAAGCGCGCGCGAATGGTTTGATCCGAAGGGATGATGAACAACCACCGTTTGAGGCGACTCAATTACTTAATTCGTTTCTTGGTGCGCTGATTCATCCTTGGGAGACATTGCGAGAGAATTCCGGGGCTCAGTTCGCGATTAGCCTGGATGACGCGCGGAACCGCGGGTGGCCCATACTTCAAAATCAAAATCCCTATGCCCCAGAGTCGAAGAATTACGCAAAGATGTTGGTCAACATCCGAAACGCGTTCGCGCACGGCGGAGTCGATCTGCTCAAAGATGTCCCGGATGAAACCGGTCGACGCGACATTAGTGGAGTCAGGATCTTCAATAAGTGCCCAAGTTGCAACTGCACTACTTGGATCTCAGAAGTTACTCTCGATGATCTTAAGGCATTTCTTCGTTTCTTTGAACAGCTTGCGGACGGGCGACTGCCAGGACCTCGGCCCATCCGGCCTCCAGGTAAGGACCGATGACCACCGACATTTCTGAAAAAGGGCTGGAAGCGCTGATCGTTGCGCACCTGACAGGGGAGGTCGGGAGTGATGAGCCGCTCGGCGCGGTCAGCGACTTGCGGGGGCGGTATCGGATCGGGCCGTATGTCGAGGGAAATCCGAAGGAGTACGACCGGGCGCATGCGGTCGATTGGGCGAAGCTGCTCGAATTCCTGCAAGCGACGCAGCCGAAGGTGGTCGAGCAGTTCGATCTTGAAAATGAGGGACCGCAACGGCTTGGGCTGCTGGACCGGTTGCAGGGGGAGATCGCCAAGCGGGGCGTGATCTCGGTGCCGCGAACCGGGCTCTCACATGGGCCGATGCACATCGACGCGATGTACGGCACGCCGACGCCCGAGAATTTCGAGGCGGTGGTTCGGTACCGGCAGAACATCTTCAGCGTCACCCGTCAGCTCCGGTACAGTCAGGATCAGACCGCGCTGGCGCTCGATCTTGCTCTCTTTGTCAACGGGCTGCCGGTCGCGACCTTCGAGCTCAAAAACAGCCTGACCAAACAGACGGTCGATGACGCGGTCCGGCAATACCAATTGGACCGCGATCACAAGGAGCTGCTCTTCCGTCCGGGACGGTGCATGGTCCATTTCGCGGTCGACGAGAGCGAGGTGCGTTTTTGCACCGAGCTCAAGGGCAAAGAGTCGTACTTTCTGCCGTTCAACAAGGGGTGGAATGACGGCGCCGGCAATCCGCCGAACCCGGATGGACTGAAAACCGATTACCTCTGGAAGCAGATCCTGACGCCGGACGGTCTGATCGATATCATCGAGAACTACGCCGGGCCGTTCGACATCAAAGACCGGAAGGGCAAGACACGGCGGACCTACATCTTTCCGCGCTATCACCAGCTCGATGTCGTGCGGAAGCTGCTGGCGCACGCGGGCGAGCATGGGGCAGGGCAGCGCTATCTGATCCAGCATTCGGCCGGCAGCGGCAAGAGCAATAGCATCGCCTGGCTTGCGCATCAACTGGCGGAGCTGACGACGGACGGCGAATCGGTGTTCGATTCGATCGTGGTGGTGACCGACCGCAAGATCCTCGACAGACAGATCAAAGACTCGATCAAAGGCTTTGGGGCGAGCAAGTCGCTCATCGGCTGGGCGGAGCGGTCGGGTCAGCTCAAGGAGCTCCTGGCGCAGCGCAAGCGGATCATCATCTCCACCGTGCAGAAGTTCCCGTTCGTGCTGGATGAGATCGCGGGTGAGCACAAGGGCAAGAGCTTCGCGATCATCATCGATGAGGCGCATTCGAGCCAGGGCGGCAAAACCTCGGTCAAGCTGAACCAGGTGCTCGGCGGCGCGGTTGAGGAAGACGACGAGACGGTCGAGGACGAGATCAACCGCTTGATCGAGTCGCGCAAGATGCTGACAAACGCGAGCTATTTCGCATTTACCGCTACGCCGAAGAACAAAACGCTGGAGCTGTTCGGCACGCCGGAGCACGCGAATGGTTCAGGCGGGCGACGGCCGTTCCACGGCTATTCGATGAAACAGGCGATCGACGAGCGGTTCATCCTCGATGTGCTCGGTCATTACACGCCATATCACAGCTACTACCGGTTGGCGAAGGAGGTCGAGGGCGACCCGGAGTTCGACAACAAGCGGGCGCAAAAGAAGCTGCGACGCTATGTCGAGTCGCATCCCGATTCGATCGCGAAGAAGGCGCGGATCATCGTCGACCACTTCCACGAATCGGTTTGGGGTCAGCAGAAGATCAAGGGTCAGGCGCGGGCGATGGTCGTGTGCAGCGGGATCGTGCGCGCGCTGGAGTATTACGACGCGATCAATGTCGTCCTCGCGGAACGGAAGAGCGGGTTCAAGGCGATCGCCGCTTTTTCGGGTGAGCAAGAGCGGGACGGCCGGATGATGACCGAGGCGATGTTGAACGGCTTTCCGAGCAAGGATATACCGGACGTTTTCCGCGACGACGATCGGTATCGGTTTCTGGTCTGCGCCGACAAGTTCCAAACCGGGTACGACGAACCGCTGTTGCACACCATGTATGTGGATAAGCCGTTGTCCGGGATTAAGGCGGTGCAGACACTTTCGCGGCTGAACCGGAGTCATCCGGACAAGCACGACACCTTCGTGCTCGATTTTGCGAACGACACCGATGTGATCATGTACGCGTTTCAGGATTACTACCGGACCACGGTGCTCAGTTCGACGACCGATCCGAACAAACTGCACGATCTCAAGTCCGATCTCGACGGCGCGGGCGTGTACATGTGGGACGAGGTCGAAGCGGTGGTTGAGTCCTTCCTCAATGGCGCGTCGCGCGAGTTGATCGATCCGAAGCTGGATGCCGCGGTCGCGGTTTATTTGAAGGATCTGGATGAGGTGGCACAGGTCGCGTTCAAGAGCAACGCGAAGGCGTTTGTGCGAACCTACAACTTTCTGTCGGCGGTCCTGCCGTACGGCTATCCCGACTGGGAGAAGCTCTCGATCTACCTCAGTTTTCTGGTTTCCAGGCTGCCCGCGCCGAAGGAAGACGATTTGAGCATCGGGGTTCTGGAGACGGTCAGTCTCGACAGCTACCGGACGGAGAAGCAAGCGACGATCGCAATCAAGCTCGAGGACGAGGACGCGACGATTGATCCACCGCCGATTGGCCCTGGCTACGGGCAAATTGAGATCGAGATTGAGCGGTTGAGCATCATCCTCAAAACCTTTCACGAACGCTACGGGAATATCGATTGGAAGGATGCCGACAAGATCCGGAAGGTGATCACGGAGGAGCTGCCGGCAACGGTGTCGGCGGATACGGCGTATCAAAATGCGATCAAGCAGGGCGACCGGCAGAACGCCAAGCTGGAGCTGGATCGTGCGCTAAAGCAGGCGATTGCGGCGCTGGTGTTCGATCATTCGGAGCTTTACAAGCAGTTCATGCAGGATCCGGATTTCAAGCGGCAGGTTTCGGACGATATCTTTGCGCTTACCTTCAACCGGCCGCCAGCACCGTAATGCGTTCTCGTAAAGCAATCAATAGAGCAGGCGAGGTTCGATGTGCGGTTCGTTCCTTACTGTGAGCTGACGATCGTATGGAGTGGAATTGGGTCCTTATTATAGGTTGGCGATCATATGGAGAGTATTCTGGTCTATATTATAGGCTGGCGATCATATGGAGAGGGTCTTCGGACTGGCCGGAGAATCACAGATGTCACACGATCTTGACTCAGCCCGACATCCGAACCGGGCGGGGCAGTATGTCACTCAGGTACGCGGCTACCGTGCATTCGTACCGGCGCCATTGCCGCCCGATCCTCCAGTTGCACTCGGCGGAGTATTGCAGGGATTGCTCTCAGACGCGGATCGCGCGTTGGGACGGCTTGACGGATCAATACAGACATTACCGCATCCCGATCTCTTCGTGATGATGTATGTGCGGAAGGAAGCGGTCCTGTCAAGTCAGATCGAAGGCACACAGAGCTCGTTGCAGGATCTGCTTGCGGCTGAGGCCCAGGTGTTGAGCCCGGATCGCCCCAAGGACGTCGAGGAGGTGGTGAACTACGTGCGCGCGATGAACCATGGGCTGGCGCGACTGGATGCACTGCCCGTTTCCGTGCGATTGATCCGGGAGATTCATGGGGTGCTGCTTGAGGGCGTCCGAGGATCGCATCTCACTCCGGGGGTGATTCGGACGAGTCAGAATTGGATCGGTCCGAGTGGATGCTCGCTTTCCGAGGCGACATTCGTTCCGCCTCCGCCGGCTGAGGTTCTGGATGCCCTTCATCAACTCGAACGATTTCTGCATCAAGAAGATGATATGCCGCTGCTAATCAAGGTTGGATTGGCGCACGCCCAGTTTGAAACGATTCACCCGTTTCTCGACGGCAATGGGCGTGTCGGTCGATTGCTGATCAGTTTTTTGCTCAGCGAAAAGGGGGCGCTTCACAAGCCGGTGCTTTATCTCTCGCACTATTTTAGGCGCAACCGACAGCGTTACTATGAACACCTCCAGGCTGTGCGCGATAACGGTGATTGGGAAGCCTGGCTCGCATTCTTTCTGCGCGGGGTTGCCGAAGTGAGCGCTGAAGCAGCTACAATCGCACGACTTATTCTTACGCTCCGGGAAAACGACCGCCGCACGATCACCGAGCTCTTTGGACGGGGAGCCGGCAATGGGCAACGCGTTCTCGAGCACCTCTTCATACAACCAATCGTCTCGGTTGAAGACATCCGCTCGCTGACCGGAGTGACCTACTCCGCCGCAAATCAATTAGTCGATCGACTGGTCGAACACGGCATTGTCAGCGAGTTCACCGGTCAACGGCGTAATCGGCGCTTTCGGTACGATGCATACATTCGTCTCTTCGCCTAGGACTAACCTGCGACACCCCAAGTCAACGACAAGCAGCATCGAAACGATGCAAGATCAGGGTCAGGGAAGCGGAGTCGTGCGTTCTTCGTGTTGTCGTATGCAACGACGGCCGAGCGAAGATCTGTTCTTAGCGTGAAGCGAATTTGACTGGCAGGAACGCGATTGTGCCGGCGATCAGGACGATGACGGCGGCCACGATGTGCTGCCATGAGTTGGCGAACGGGCCGAATCTGCGCGGAAGCTCGCTACGGCGCGCCGACTCCGCACCACGGCGTCAGGCAACCGTGTCCAGCAACATCTCGTCGATCCGCGGATCGAC
>CAYJPA010000066.1:10339-33626 GCA_964371945.1 uncultured Sphaerobacteraceae bacterium
CCGCTGGTACGGAGCCCAGCAGCTACGAGATCGACCCGCTGGTACGGAGCCCAGCAGCTACGAGATCGACCCGCTGGTACGGAGCCCAGCGGCTACGAGGGCGACCCGCTGGTACGGAGCCCAGCGGCTACGAGGTCGACCCGCAGGTACGGAGACCAGCGGCTACGAGATCGACCCGTTGGTACGGAGCCCAACGGCCACGAACGGTTGTAATGTGCGTCTTCGAACGATGAATGTGCTTTGTCTGATGGCCTCGCCGGAGTTCGCCGAACACCCCTTCGGTGACGCGGTTATCGCTCTACCTATTCATTCGAGAGTGGGCCCGATCAAAGCGCGAAACGTCCGCGCTTTGATCGGGCGTTGTCGGCGCGATTACTGCCCGCTAATCGTTGGTTTCCACGAACTCCTTACGGATGTAGCCGATGGTACCGGTGGCTGGGTCGGTGACGGGGATCCAGAGGAAGCCGTCGGCTTCCTTGGCCGGGCCGACCACGGTGAGCTCCGTGCCGATGGTCATGGTCGCGACGGTCTGTGCGCCGGTGCCGGGCGCGGATCGCAATGGAACGTCGTTGTCGTTTACCGTGACGGTCGCGCCGGTGACGATATCGCCGGCAGAAGAGACCGGAGTCGGAGTCGCGGGGCTGTCATCTGGTTGAGGAGTGGCGGCGAATTCGGTCACGCCGCTCACGGTGAGGAGCGTTCCAGCAGACGGCGACGGTCCATGCAACAGCACAGTGCCGTCGTTGGCCCAGGAGATCGATGCAGTGAGGCTAATCGGGCTGGCCGCCTCCAGTCCATCTGGGACGAGCGAAAATTCTTCTCCACCGCCAACGGATCGGATAAAGACCTGATGATCCGGGATCGTCAAACGGGAGACATAGAGCACGAATTGTCCGTCCGGCGAGGGCACGGCGGGCATGGCCGTGATGTAATCCGGAGCATCCTCTATTTGCGGGGTCACCGGCTCGAGATCCCCGGATGGAACATCCAATAGCGCGTAGACGTAATCGATGTCCGCGCTGTATGAACCGGCCAACATCGGGTAGTAGACCAATATCGTGTCCGCTGACGGGGAGATTCCGCCAATTACCGGTGTTCCTCGTTTCCCACCGATGCCAATCAGCTTCCCGGCTCCCAGGCCGCCGGCGTTGACACTCCAGATCCCGTTGGCCGGATCGCCGGAATCCGGTGGATTGACCGAGTAGATGAGCTTGGAGGCGTCCGCGGTCCAACGCATGCCGAAGTAGACGACGCCGGGCGTATCGAGGGTGACGATCGTGAGTAGCGCAGGCTCGCCGCCGCCAACGGGCACGGTATTGATTGTGTTGCCGTGCCATTTACCGTCGCGCCAGATTGAACGTGAGAAGGTAATTCCTGAGCCGTCCGGCATCCAGGTAGGAGAGACGTCGATGAAGAGCTCGTGATAATCGACTTCCTTGTCACCAAAAACAAGGCGGGCGCTAACGCCGTCGTCGGTCAGATTGGTGAGGTCGCCGGTTGTGGCGTCCATCAGCCAGAGGTCACCATCAATAAAGCGAACAAATGCCTGCTCGGCGAGCACGAGCCTGGTGCTGTCCGGCGACCAGACCACGTCCTCAAGGCGCAGACCGGCTTCCAGTGGCGCGAGATCCGCGCACACGCGTTCGGCCAGCGTTTCGACTTCGTAGATGCAGAGTTTGTTCAGCCCGGGGTCGCTCGCCGCGAGCGATTTTCCATCCGGGGAGATGGCGATCAACCGGGTGTCGGGAATTTCGATCGATCGTTGAGCAGCCAATTGTGGTGGATCGCCGGCGTGTGCGCCGGGTGCCGCAGTGATCAAAGCCATGAGCACAAAGACCGCGACCACCAAACATCGAAACATCGGATTCATCTCCTACACTGAAAGTCGATCAACATATACAGCCCAGCGCTCTCTATCGAGATAGGCAATCTGACTATACCCGCGGATTTCGTGGACGGCATCCGTACTTGGAGGTATTTCGTGGAGTACGTCGTCGCGGCGCCGATGGAATCGGATGGTTGTGCTGACCGTGGTTGGGGTGCGGTCCGGGCTTTCAGGTTGGACTGATCAGCTGGAGAGTCGCCGTGATAGGCAGATGAAGTCCGACGCGATGATGTTGTAGTCGTTCTCCGGGTGGAGATCGGTGGTTTGATCGGGGCCGTGCTCGTGCGGTCGAGGGACGGAGGCGGTCGACATGCCGTATTCGACGACTCACTGACTCACAAAGAGCTCTTTCGGTTGCGCACCCAGATTCGATTGCCGTTGTGCATCGGTTTCGATGGATGCGGACAAACTTGAGGAATTTGTCGCATACTTACAGGTGATTTGGATACGATTTTTCTGATAAACCAAAATTGAATGATGATGGTATGTGTTAAGACTTTTACTTACCAGTACTGGTAGACTGGGATTCTCCGGGGGTCGTACTCAATGCATTCGAAGGAGGCAAGAAGTGACTCGCACGATGGCCTTCACACTTGATGAAGCTTCGCGACTTACAGGTTTGTCGGAGAGCCAAATTCGACGTTGGGACGTCGACGGTTTCTTTCAACCCGCATTTGCGGACCCCAATCGGAACCGACCATTCAGTCGGATTTTCTCTTTCCTCGATCTCGTGGCTCTGAGGACGATTGCGCGAATCAATGAACGGGGTGTGCCTATTGCTCGCATCAAGAGAGTCGGGGAGTTCCTCAAAACTCTGCCTGAGGCCTCGTGGGCCAGTACTCGTTTTTATGTGGCCGGCAAGGATGTATTCCTTAGCCATGATGAAGCGTTGATCGCAGTCAATCCTCTCGGGCAGCAGGCGATGAAGGCGATAGTAAGCGTCGACCTGCAGCCGATCGTCGTGGATACACGAGAACGTGTGCAAAAGCTTACTGAGCGGACGTCAGATCAGTTTGGGCGGGTGGTAAGAGATCGATTCATCATGGGCGGACAACCTGTGATCGATGGGACAAGAATTCCAACCGCGACAATCGTTGAATTCGTTCAGATGGGCTATGACACGGATCGCATCTTGCGGAATTTTCCTCGGCTGGTCCCAGCGGACATTGCAGCCGCCCTCAACGAAGAAGCGAGCGCTTCTTCACCTAAGCAATCAGCGTAACAATAACTCGTGACGCAGATTGACGAACCACCATTATTCGTCATCGAGGATCATCTTCCATGGGAAGAAATCGACCGAATCTTGGATGGCTACGTTGTTCGATCGATCGATCGCTCAATGAAACCACAAGCGATCCTTGCAGAACTAGAAGCCAATGGTGAGATTATCGTCACGGCCTCCAGGTGGTTCTTCAATGAGCTCAGGCGAACAGAGAGCCAGGATAAAGGGCTTTACAAGCGGGCCGGTGTGGTCTTGCTTCCGGGTCAATGGGCTGAATCCGCACCTCGAATCGAATATTGGTTGCCGCTTATCGACCAAGTTATCAAGATGAAGAGGAACGAATCTGATTCACGCGTGGTCATAGAACTCAAGGCTTCCGGGGTATTGACGGTCGATCCATAACCCTGGAGATGGGTTCGGCGTCGAGTAGCTCCAGTCGACCACTTTAGTGTGTTTGACGAATGCGGGCGTAGAGGGCGTCGTCTGGATTTTTTCCAGAGATCCGGAGATCAAGTTGTCGAGATCCGCCATCATAATGTCGGGGGCCTGGGGTACCGGTTGCTGGTTAGGAACGCGGCTGACTGCGATCCAGAAGTTCAATTCGGACCAGTTAGAAGTTGAGTTGGAGGGCGAAGTCGATGAAGTCGGTGGCGATGATGTTGTAGTCGTGCTCGGGGTGGAGATCGGTGGTTTGATCGGGGCCGTGCTCGTGCGGTCGAGGGACGAAGGCGGTCGACATGCCGCATGCGGCGGCGGCGACGAGGTCGCTGTTGTGGGCAGCGACCATCATCACCTCGCCGGGTGAGAGTCCGATTGCCGCCGCGCTCTCGAGATAAACCTCTGGTTGTGGTTTGTAGGCGTGTGCGATTTCAGCGCCGAGCATGACATCCCATGGCAGTCCACCCCACTTTGCGAGATCAACCTGCAATGCGATGTGCCCATTCGAGTTCGGCGCGATGATGAAATTCCGCTTGAGCTGGGTCAGACCAGGGACGGTATCCGGCCATGGATCGAGGCGATGCCAGGCGCGGTTGAAGTCGATCCGCGCGACCTCCGGAAAATCGTCGAGACCGAACGCTGGAAGCAGTAGGTCGAGCGATTCCCGGTGGAGCAGATCGAGATTGACCCATGCCCGCGATCCGTTTCGAACCGATTCCATTTGCGGTTGATAGCGGGCGCGCCAGGCATCGGCAAAGGCCGGCCAATCGATCTGCTTGATGCCGTGTCGCTCGGCAAGTGTTTCGCCTTCGCGGATGATGCTGGACCGCCAGTCGACACAGGTGCCGAAGACGTCGAACAGCAGCGCTTTGGGGCGTTTGAACGCGGTCATGATTCCGGTGCGATCAGCGCGGCGGGTATATAGCCGAGCGCGCCGCTTTGCGGTTCTCGAACAGGCCACCAGACGATTCCGTCGACCTCGACCGAGGCGTCGATCACGATTAGCTCGGTTCCGGCGTCAAGGGCGGCCGCAATCGCGCTTCCGGCGCCCGGCGTCGTGCGCAAGACGGTCGCGTCCGTGGTCACAACGGTGTCGCCCGGAGCGATTCCGCCTGACGGAACCGGTGTCGCGGGGACCGGATCGACCCCAACCAGCGAGACGAGTGTCCAGGAGTATTCGTCGCCATCGCGAGAACTTGGGTACCCGATCAGATCGTTTGGCAGCGCCGTCACCCCGGGTTGCCGCGGGTCGAAGTCGAGATTCGGCAATCCTTCGCCGAGGACAGAGTCCTCCCCGGTCACTGGATCGAGGGATAAAAGCCGGACCGTGTCGTCGGCATCGCCTTCGCCTGGAATCTCTTCGGCAATCAACACGTTGCCGTTGGGATCGAAGGCGACGTTGTAGGCGAAGACGCTCGGGTCGGATGGCGAGAGCAGCGTGATCGCGCCTGAATCGAGATCGACCAGCGCGTAAAAAGGCGGTTTGAACAACTGCATCGCTCGCGTTGTCGCGACGATCGCGAAGTTTGCGCCTAAGTCGATGTCATGGAGCGCGATATCAGAACCGCGTTCCGTAAACGGCATTGTGATCTGAATTAACGAGGTTCCATCCGACTTGGCCGACCATAACGCATTAGCCGATAGGTCGATCCCGGAGGTTGTGAAGAAGACGCGGCTTCCATCATTGGACCAGAGGATCCGGCCGTCGATCAGGTGGTATGGATCGCTTGGAAGTGTCGCGACGGTGGCGATCTCACTGGTATTGAGATCGATCTGGACCACCGAGGGGACGGCACGTTCGGTTGTCGTGAACGTTGTACGTGAGAAGGCGATCGACTCGCCAGTTGGCGAAAAAGCGGGTTGAAGATCGATGTAAACGGGATTTGACTCACCAATGTCGAACGGGACCTCTCCGTGAAACTGATCGTCGGTCAGATTCTCGAGCTCGCCGGTGCCGGCGTGCAGTTTCCAGATGTCGCCATCTTGCAGCAACTGCAGCAGGCCGTCGGCGAAGACGAGCGACTCGCCATCCGCGGACCAGGAGACGCCGCCGTTGATGTGATTCGGGCCGTTGTCACCAAGGTAGACTCCGGGCGCGGAGCACGATCGGGGCGCGAGCGAAGGAACGGCATACACGCACAGTTTCGGCTCGTCGTCATCTCCCCCGCTTTGAGCAGCCGCCCGCAAGGAGGTGACAGTTCCGGCGTCGGACTGGACCGGGGACGAAGCCAGGAGCCAGTAGCCGTCCGGGGAAAAACTCAGGATGCGCGCGTTCGGAACAGAAAGCTGATCCCAAGCCAGCGAGCTCGCGTGAGCGGCATGGGGAGATGCGAGCGCGAACAGGATCGCGAGAACCACAAATCGAGCGGGAAGTCGCACGGGTCAATTCCTTACCGATTCCGACGGCACAGCCAAGACTGTGCCGCGCTATTCTGCATCTCCGGCGCACGGGAATCGATGCCAGAGGTCGCGGATAATGTCTCGATCAAGCGACGCTGTATTGTCGCCGAGGAGCAACGCGGTGTCAGTCGTCCGTTTTGTGTACAGCGACGCGAGGCCGCCAGCGGCGGCCTCATTGCTGGGCTTTACAGAACGAACAGGTGTTGAGATCGAAACCGAAGAGATCGACGCGGCTTTGCTCCGAACCGTAGCGGGCGAAATTGTCACCGGCCAGCCGACGTGGGATTTGATGGTGCTCGATGAGGTCATCGTTACGGACCTGATTCGGCGAGGCGTTCTGGAACCGCTTGGGCGTCGCGCACACCACGATGGGGTCGATCTCGACGACTTTCCGCAGGCCGCAATCGACCGCTTCCGGGCGAGCGATGTCGTGTATGCCATTCCCGCTGCCGCGCGATCGAATGTGCTGATCTACCGGACGGATCTCATCGAGCGTTACGAGATCGAGATCCCGACAACCTGGGATGATTTGAAGTCGACGGCGGTTTCGGCGCAGCTGGCGCTTCGAGAAGATGGCATCGACGATGTGTTCGGAGTTGCCGTTCCCGGTTTGGCAGGGTACGAGCAGAATTTCGTGATTGTCGGATCGACGCTCTTCCCCTCATGGGGCTGGCAATGGAACCGGGGAAGGGCGATGCCGCCGCTCGTCCACGAACCCGCCACCGTTGACGCGCTTTCTTTCTTCGCCGCGCTCCTGACGGAGGCAGGACCGCATAGTCCGGCGAGGGTGTCGGGCAACGATGCGCGCCAGTTCTACGCGGAGGGCAAATCGCTCTTTTTGATCGATACTCCACGTGCGCTGGTCAGAATGCGACGCGCGAAACCGGATGGAGTTGCGAGCCGCTCCGCGATCGCGATGGTTCCGTTGGGTCCAACCGGCCGCCCGGAACCGGGTCTTGGGTCGCCCGCGTTTTGCATTCCGCGATCGAGTCCGGCCTGTGAGCAGGCGTGGGAGCTCCTGCGACACCTGATCTCGCCGGCCGAAATGGTCGCTGCCGCGCTTGAGGGAGATGTGGAAACGGCGAGGGTGTCGATACTATCGTCGGACGACTACGCGGTGAGCAACGGTCTGGAGTTTCAAGGGGTGATGCAGCGAACCAGCGCGTATGCCCGCATCAATCGACCGCTGATTCCGAATGGATGGGATTTTGGAGATATTGTGGGCGTAGCAGCCGAGTCGGTGATCGCCGGCGACCGGAGCGCCGACGAGGCATTACGGGTCGCGCAAGCGGTGATCGATGGTATGTCGTGGACGTCGTAATCGAACGCAATCCCGCATCGGAGACGGCTCTCGAACCGGACGATCATCCGGCAGACGCCGCGGCGACGGAAAATCCGACTGCTCCTGAGAAGGCCGTAAGCCGGCGCTGGCTCGATCTGGTGCTCGTCGGATTCCTGATTGTGGCGACGCTTTGGAGGCTGTTGCCGGCGGTTTCGGCGACGCCGTTCCACCGGGACGAAGCGCGGTGGCTCAGTAATTCCTCACTGCTTCGTGAGTGGCGGCATCCCCTTGGGATCAAATGGCAGGATGAAGGTTACACGGACGTCCATGGAACGATCGACGAGCGGAACCGCCGGCGATCGCAGTTGCCGTTCGCGATGTACGTGCTCGGAGCCGGCGTCTTTCTGCAGCGGGGTGAGCTGCCGGACAACAGTTACTGGATCATGAGCCAGGGCAACGAATGGAACGCGGCGCAGGGCAATATGCCTTCGGAGGGCGAGCTGAAAGCTGGGCGGCGAACGGATGTCGCGATCGCGGTCTTGACCGTGATCGCCTTGTTTGCGATCGGGACGCTGCTGATGAACAGAGTCGGCGGTCTCGTCTCCGCGCTTGTGTACGCGGTTCATCCCTTGACCCGCGATACCGCGAGCCGGGCGTGGTCGGATCCGCTGCTGGTGTTGATGGTTGCACTGTCGGCGCTCGCGGCTTATCGGCTGGCGCAACGTCCGACCTGGGGCCGGGCGCTCGTGCTGGGTACGGCGCTTGGACTCGGCGGCGCGACCAAACTCAGCCCGCTGTTGGTCGCGGCCGCCGCCGGCGTTGTCGGGGTCCTGATTCTGCTGTGGCAGGTTCTTTCTCGCCAGCCTCGGGATCGTCTAGTGAAGCTGGGCTTCGGGCTCATCGCTGTCCCGGCGATCGCGTTTGCCGTGTTCGTGGCGGTGTATCCCTATCTGTGGACCGATCCGATCGATCACACGAAGCGGATGTTCGACTTCCGGACCGACAGCTTCGACATGCAGGGAGTCAGTTTTCCGGCCGCGAAGGTCGAGGATCGAGCCGACGCGCTACGCCGGGTCGGCGACGAGCTCGGCGCGCGCTTCAGTGCCGGTGGCCTGATCGCAGAGACGTTCGATCAAGACGATTGGAGCGCATTTCGCAATCTCGATCTGGCGCTGGCAGTGGTCGGATGGCTTGTCATTTTGGGGTTGTTGGTGTCCCGTGGCATCGCATGGCCGCAGTCGTTGATGGCAGGGCTCGTGGCGGTTCAGGCGGCGGCCGTGATCTTCGGCATGGGTGTCGAATACGCGCGCTATCTCCTGCCGGTGCTGCTCGCGGTCGCCCTCGGCGCCGGCGTCACGTTGGGCACTGTCTGGGATCTCGCCTGGAACCGGTCCTGGTTTCGAAGGACTGCTCCAGCGGAAGATTCTCAACCACTGGGCGCCCAGGAGGCGACGTTGTGACGAATGAGCTGGATATCGAGCAGCCAGGCGCGCTGACCGCCTATTTGCGAGAGACGCGACGAATCCGGCCGGATGAAGAGCCTTCCGTTCATGTGTTGGCGGGCGGGGTTTCCAATCGAACCGTGCTCGTGGAGCGACCGAGTGGCGAGGCGTGGGTTGTCAAGCAGGCTCTGGCGAAGCTGCGAGTGAAGGTCGATTGGTTCAGCAGCCCGGAGCGAATCCATCGTGAGGCGCTCGGATTGCGCTGGCTCGAGCAGATCGCGCCGCCCGGAACGACCACGCCGCTCGTGTTCGAGGATCACGAGCACCACCTGCTCGGGATGGAAGCCGTTCCGCAACCGCACGAGAACTGGAAAGTCATGCTCCTGGCCGGAAATTTGGAGCGCGATCACGTCGAGCAGTTTGCGCGGCTTCTCGGCACCGTACACCGGGCGAGCAACGAGCGGAAAGCGGAGATCGAGCCGCTCTTTGGCGATCGCGGGTTTTTCGAATCGCTCCGGCTGGAGCCCTATTACATCTATACCGGGACGCAGGTGCCGGAAGCCGCAAAGTTCATCGACGCGCTGGTCGCTGAAACACGATCTCATCAAGAGACGATCGTTCACGGCGACTATAGTCCGAAGAACGTGCTGGTGCACAACGGCCGGTTGATCCTCCTTGATCACGAGGTGATCCACCTCGGTGATCCCGGGTTTGATCTTGGCTTTTCGTTGACCCACTTCTTGAGCAAGGCGCATCATGTCGATGGGCGGAGAGACGCGTTCGTCGACGCCGCGAAGCATTACTGGGCGACGTACGCGGAGACGGCCGGCGATGCTGCCTGGGCACATGGGCTTGAGCCGCGAGCGGTGCGACATACGCTTGGATGCATGTTGGGGCGAGCTCGGGGGCGTTCGCCACTGGAGTACCTTGATGAGTCCAAGCGGACGATTCAGGCGGACGTTGTGACCGAGCTTATGAGGAATCCGCCGCGCTCTGTCGCCGATCTTGCCGACCGTTTTGTTGCGATGCTGCCGGTCGATTAGTCGACGAGACGACGAGACGACGAAACGACAAGGCAACGAGACTGCTAAATGAGGTCGCGAATGAGTGCCGATTTTGAAACGAGTGCGGTCTCAGCCGAGCAATTCCTGCGGCTGCTGGCCAGGGCTGAGACAGCGACCGCACGGGAACAATGGGTGCATGCGGCGGCGCACTGGGCGCGAGTGACCGAGGCCAATCCGGTTCAGGGCGCCTATTGGACGAAGCTCGGGCAGGCGCGGGCGAAGGCGGGTGATTTCAGGGGGGCGATTCCGGCTTTCGAACGGGCACTTGAGTTGCGCGACGGATTTCCTTTTGCTTCCGCGTACCAGATCAGCGCGTGCAATGCGCGGTTGGGCGATACGGATGCGGCGGCCGCATGGCTGGCACGGGCGCTGGAGCTTGGCTATCGAGATCTGGCAGGAGCTCGCGACGATGAAGATTTCAGCTCGTTTCGCGAGCACCCAGCTTTTCGCGAGCTGCTTGGCATTGTCGATGCCAAGGGGCTTAGCCGGGAAGAGGGATGGAGCCTTGATCTAGGGTTCTTTTCTCGAGAGGTGAAGCGACGAGCCTACGCTCCGTTTGCGCACATCAGCGAAGCGGCATTCGATGCCGAATTGGCGGAAATCGCGGCGTCGATCGCGGAGCGGTCGGACTATCAAATCCTGATCGCGTTGCGACGGCTTCTTGGGCATCTTCATGACGGTCACGCCGGTGTTTGGCGCAAAGACTTGCACGATCTGGCGATCCCGGTTCTGTTCGAGCTGTTCGAGGAGGGTCTTTACATCATCGCGGCGCGGCCGGATCTGGAGGAGATCTTTGGCGGACGAGTCCTTCGCATTGGCGATCACCAAGCCGAGGAGGTGGTTGCCGCGATCGACGCAACGCTCTGCCGCGACAACGATTCTGGACCGCGAGGAATCGTGCCCAGGCTGGTTCGCGAACCGGCGCTGCTCCATGCGCTTGACCTGATACCCGATCCCGAGAGCGTCGAGTTGACCGTTGCACTGGAATCTGGAGGAGAGCGGAGCGTTGTTGTCGAAGCTGCCGATGGCATCTCGTCCCGGTCGATCAGAGAGAACCCGCCTCGTCCGGAAGGATGGCTCTATCTGCCCGAGTGGCTCGATGGACCAGTCCCACTCTATCTGAAGAACCGGGCGGCGACGTATTGGTTCGAGGTGCTTCCGGAACATGGCGTCGTTTATGCCCAGATCAACGCAATTGCTGACGGCCCCGGTGAGACGCTTGGCGAGCTCGCTCACCGGGTGGTCGACGCCGCGGAGGAGATTCCGGGTGCGCGACTCGTGCTCGATCTGCGCTTTAATGGCGGCGGAAACACGTTCCTGGAGATGCCGCTGCTCCGCCGGTTGATCGGGAGCCGAGAGCTCAATCAGCGGGGCCGGCTATTCGTGATCATTGGACGCAATACCTTTTCCGCCGCGCAGAACCTGATCAATCTGCTCGATGTGTTCACCGACGTGATCTTTGTCGGAGAGCCGAGCGGTTCGAGCCCGACCTTTGTCGGCGAAACGATCGAATTCGAGCTGCCATATAGCGGGGCTTCTGTGAACGTTTCCGATTTGCTCTGGCAAACGGGATGGGCGATGGACTACCGAACTTGGATCGCGCCGGCACTCTACACGCCGCTCGCGTTCGCGTCCTACCGGGAGAATCGCGATCCCGCGATGGAAGCGATTCTGGCGTGCCGGGAGCATCTACCTGGCGTGCTGCAAACCAAAGGCGATTAGGGATGGTTCAATTTCAGTTGACAGTTTGGATGCCGTTTCAGATCGAGGTCGAATTCGATTTGGGTTTTGATTAGGACTAAGGAGGGCGCGCCACGGGAATTATGAAACGGGCATCCTTGATCGGACTATCGCGATGCGCCGCAAACCTCAGGTTGAAACCTAAGGCTCAGTTCGCGAAGCCTCTCCGAGGCTAATGATCGCGCACGGGGTAATACACCGTTCAGAGATGCACGTTTCATCATTCTCGTGCTCACTCCCTGAAGTCCCTTCGGGACTGAGAACGGCAAGTGCCAACTGAATACTAACCGCTAGATGAACCATCCCTTCGCGGAGCAAGGAGCAGATCTTGGCAATTATCCGGCGATTGAGCGCCATGGAGATTTTAGATAGTCGCGGCCGTCCGACCGTGCAGGTGACCTGCGAGCTCGCGAGCGGCGCGAACGCGACGGCGCAGGTGCCGTCGGGCGCGTCGACCGGCGCGGCGGAAGCGCTCGAACTGCGGGACGGCGACGCGGCACGTTATCGCGGTCTTGGCTGCCGAACCGCCGTCGGGCATGTCAATGGCCCGCTCAATGAATCGCTTTGCGGCACGGAATGGTCGTCGCAGAGCGAGCTCGATGGCACGATGATCGCGCTCGATGGCACGCCGAATAAGTCGCGCCTCGGTGCGAATGCGATTTTGGGTGTGTCGCTGGCCTATGCAAGGGCGTGCGCGGTCGAGGCAGGGGTTCCGCTTTACCGTCAGTTCGCCGAGATTCTGGAACCGGGGCGATTCCTAAGCCATCTGCCTCGCCCGACGGTCAATCTTTTCAGTGGCGGCATGCACGCCGGCGGGCAGATGCCGATCCAGGATGTGCTGATCGTGGCGTCGTCGGCGAAGACGATCGACGACGCAATGGCGATGACGTACGCGGTCTACCAGGCAGCCGCTGATCTATGCAAACGCAAGTACGGCATGCGGGCGCTCGTCGCCGACGAAGGGGGTCTCGCACCCGACTTTTCAAGCGCTGAAGCCGCGCTTGACGATGCGGTGACGTCGATCCGGGAGGCCGGTTTCGAACCTGGGAAAGACGTCGCGCTCTGCGTCGATGTCGCATCCAGCCACTTCTTCGCGGACGGTCGCCACCATCTCGGCGGTGAGCCGCTGACAAGCACCGAGATGATCGAGATGATTTCCGGTTGGGTCGAACGTTTTCCGATCGTCAGTGTCGAGGATGGTCTGGCGGAAGATGATTGGGAGAAGTGGCCGGCATTGCGGGAGCGGTTGAGCGGGCGGGCATTGGTGCTCGGAGACGACTTTTTGACGACAAACCCGGCGCGGATTCGGAGGGCGATCGAGTCGAATGCAGCGGATGCACTGCTGCTCAAGGTCAATCAAATCGGAACGTTGAGCGAGGCGGCAGAGGCATGTCGCCTGGCGCGGTCGGCCGGGTGGCAGGTCACGGTGAGCGCGCGCAGCGGCGAGACCGAGGATACCTGGTTATCCGATCTCGCGGTCGGTTGGGGCGGCGATCAGTTGAAGGTCGGGTCGATCACCCGTTCGGAGCGTCTTGCGAAGTGGAACCGGCTGCTTGAAATCGAGGCCGAAACGAGATTGCCGGTGGTGGGGTGGCCGTGATTCGCAAGCGCGTGGGCGGTGGACGGATGGCCGTGGTCGGTTGGCGCGTCGGTGCGTCCCCAGGCTGAAGCCAGGGGCTCAGTTCGCGAAGCCTCTCCGAGGCTGAGAACGATCGCTCGCAGATCTCTTTGGCATTGATAACGTAGGTTGAATGGATTTACCAGGTCTAGGGATGGACCGATGAGTCCGCCCTAGTAGCAACATATGATGCTGGTTGAGCGTTGTGAACGACGGAACGTTTCTAAGGATCAAACATGACTTGCATGGAGCTTCGCAGTTCAAAAGACATTTTGGCAGATCAGCTTTTGGATGCGGAGTTTCGCGTTGAGTGGGAAGCACGAGCGCCGGCACGAGTGGTTGCGCTTCGATTGGTCAAATACCGTGCGGACCATGGTGTTTCTCAGACACAGTTGGGCCGCCTGCTCGGCATGAGCCAGCCGGCAGTTGCGCGACTCGAGTCGGGAGAGCATGTCCCCACGTTGCCGTCGCTTATGAGAATCGTTGACGCGCTCGATATCGAGATTTTGGTTGATTTTGGCCGGCCTCTCGACGAGCGCCCCGGGTCGCGGAAATCGCTGAATCGGCGGTGAGCACGTCTGAACGGGTGACCATGACGCCCGAACAAGAACTGTCGATTGCCGCCAGTTAGCAGTTAGGGTGGTTTTTCGGTGACGACATAGGCTTCGACCTGAGCGGAACGATGACCGCCGAAGCAGTTCGTCAATCGGAGCGAGAGCCTGATCTCCGGAATCAATGCAGTTGGTGGCGAGCATCTCGTCGACCCGCGGGTCGACACATGGGTACGGAGCCCCATGTCTACAAGAAATCAAGTCGGCCGTCTTCTAGAGGGGACACCTATGGTTGAAGGGAACGAGCGCCTGATGGTGACGAAATGGGTTGACGGAATGGAGTCGTTTGCAGACGGACGAGGGCGTTCGCCGAACGCCCCTACGACGACCCGGGCGTCAAATCCATCGCGACGCTCGGGCGTGGTGTTCTCCTGGATGTGATTGATAACGCACCTTGTTCTTACGAGATGCGGGTGTGGCAGGAGTGCCAGTTGGTCTCCCAGGTGGCGCCGTTGTCCGCGGAAAGGGCCTGCTGCCAGTGAGCAGAGGTCGGCGTGATCTCGGTCCACTGAAACGCGACGCGGACGGGTTTGCCGGCATGGGTGTCGTCGCCGAAAAACTCGCCCTTGCCCCGCTTGAAGCAGCCGGTCACCGGCGGTTGGAGGTCGAATGTGCGGTCGTCGGCCCAGTAGATGCTCCAGAGTCCGGTTTTTGGTTTGAAGAGGCGATGGGAGCCGCCTTCGTATGGCGTGCCGTCTGGAGAGGTGGCACTGAACGAATCGATGTTTCCGATTCCCCCCAAAATCGGCTGACAAATCCCGGTCGCTTCGAATTCCTGCCAGCCGTTCGGGTGGTCGAGCCGGCGCGATAGTCTTCGATTGCGAATGTTTCAGGAGCCGTGTAAAAAATCGAAATCCCGGCGGCCATCGATCTCGTGCGACATTGATCTCTCCTCTATCGGTTCAACATTCCTCTCTTCACTTTAGCGCCAATCCCCGTCAGCTTTTGCCGGCTTCTTCTGCTATGTTGGTTTCCATGTACGACCCCTCAATGCGCGTGTTGACTGTCCTGGAGCTAATGCAAAGTCGTGAGCGGATTTCCGGCCGCGAGCTTGCCGAGCGACTGGAGGTCAGCCCGCGCACAGTTCAGCGGTATGTCGCGCGATTGCAGGATCTTTGGGTTCCGGTCGAAGCGACCCGTGGACCGGGCGGAGCCTACCGGCTCAGACCGGGCTTTCGAATGCTGCCGCTGATGTTCGGGACGGAGGAGGCGTTCGCATTGGCGCTCGGGCTCGATGCGCTCGCTTGCCTGGGCTTGAGCGACATCGTGCCCGCCTCCGCGGGGGCGAAGGCCAAACTCGAACGGGTGATGCCGATCGCGATCGCCGAGCGGGTGAGCGGCGTGCGGTCGGCGCTGTTGCTCGATCGACCGCGACGGATTGTCGCGGCGGATGTCACACTGCTGATCGAGATGGCGACCTCGGTCAACGACAAAAACCGCATTCATTTAGGCTATCGCTCGTCTGACAAGTCCGAGACGGTCCGCGACGTCGATCCGTACGGTCTGATTCAACATGACGGGCGCTGGTTTCTCGCGGGGTACTTCCATCTCAGAAAGGACTTGAGGTTGTTCCGGGTCGACAGAATAGCGACCGCGGAGCGACTCGCGGGGACGTTCGGGTCACCACAAGATTTCGATTTGCGCGCGTTTCTGTACGAGCGGATTGCGATGGCCTCCTCGCCATGGGAGATCGAAGTCTGGCTCGATCTGCCGCCGAACGATGTGGAGGCGCGACTGCCGCGTGCATTCGCCGTTTTGACCGCCGAAGGAGCAGGCACTTTGGTGCGCTGCACCACCTCGCACACCGAAGATGTCGCGTTGATTCTCATGCAGTTAGGATGCGAGATCGACATGAGATCGCCATTTGAGCTGCGCTCCGCGTTCAAGTCCGTTGCGGACCGGGCAATGCGGATCGCGGATCAGGTCGCCTGATCTCCGGTTTCCAGTTTTCTGCGTCCGAAGGTCCGCATTCCCGGTGAGTTTCATCATTACGCAGTACTCTTCGCAGCGGCATTTGATCCATTCCGCGAACTAGATCCTAGGAGGTCATCGGATTCAATGACGCGGCTGCGCGCTCTTCCGTACAGGTGGCTGGTTGCGGCGGTTTTCGTCGCCGGTCTCTTTATGGAGCTCCTTGACACCACGATCGTCAATGTCGCGCTGCCGACGCTTGGCCGCAAGTTCGATGCGGATACCACGACGTTGGAATGGGTCATCACCGGCTATCTCTTGAGTCTTGCCGTTTGGATCCCGGCCTCGGGTTGGCTGGGCGACAAATTCGGCACGAAGCGCATCTTTCTATTTGCGCTTGCGATGTTCACGCTCGGGTCCGCGCTTTGCGGAATTGCACAGAATATCGAGATGCTCATTTTCTTCCGTGTGCTACAGGGCATCGGCGGCGGGATGTTGACACCGGTCGGCACCGCGATGCTCTTCCGCGCATTTCCGCCAAATGAGCGCGCGGCCGCTTCCGCGGTGCTCGTGATTCCGATCGCGATCGCACCAACGATCGGTCCTGTGCTCGGCGGTGTACTGGTCGACAACCTCAGCTGGCGGTGGATTTTCTATGTCAATCTGCCGGTCGGCGTCTTTGCGTTTGTGTTCGCGGCGATGTTCCTCAAAGAGAACAAAGAGCTGAGCGCCGGCAGATTTGACATCTGGGGGTTTGTCCTCTCCGGAACGGGTCTGCCGTTGGTGCTGTATGCGCTCGCGGAAGCGCCGGGGCATGGATGGACATCGACAAAGGTGCTCGTCACGGGCATCGCGGGGATCGCGGCGTTGATCGCGCTTGTGATCGTCGAGACCCGGGTGCCCGAGCCGATGCTTGCGCTCAGGCTCTTCCATGACCGGATGTTTCGGAACGCGACCATTGTGAATTTTGCGGCTTCAGCGGGATTGATCGGATTGCTCTTTCTGCTCCCGCTCTTCCTGCAGAGTGAGAATCTCCGGAATCTTTCCGCGACCCAATCCGGCCTGACGACCTTTCCACAGGCGATCGGGATGGTGATGATGTCTCGATTCACCAGCAAGCTCTATCCGAGCATGGGACCGCGACGGATGATGGCGATCGGCTCGGTTGGGACGGCGATCGCAACCCTGCTCTTTTTGCGGGTCGATGTCGACACGAGTCTCTGGTACATCAGGGCCATCATGTTTGGACGTGGCATGTCGTTCGCGTTCGCGCTGATTCCTTTGCAAGCAGCGACCTTCTCGAATATCTCTCGTGAGGATTCGGGGCGAGCGTCGTCGCTCTTCAATACGAACCGGCAGGTGGCGTCATCGGTTGGCGTCGCGGTGCTGGCGACTGTGCTGGCTGATCGCTCGAAGACACGTGTCGCGGACGCATTGGCGCGTCTTGGCGAGGTGGACGCGGGCACTCGGGTTCAAGCGGTTCAGGACGCGACCGTGGCCGCGTTCCACGACGGCTATCTCGCGGCGGTGGGATTCGCGCTGATTGCGCTCGCCGCCTCCTTCTTGATCCACGACGAGGACGCCGCTGCGTCGATGGTGCAGCCAGGGGCGGCGGAGACGGGACAGCCGGCGGCGGAGGCCGTGGCCGCGCGCTGAAGGATGGTGTTGACTCGGTTGCCGGGTTCCTGAGCGCGTCGGATAGAACCGTTCACCGGCGGCTCACGAGAAACATGCTCGGAACGTGCGCTGAGGATTCGCACGTTCCGTCCGGATTCGTCTACTGCTCGTGAAGTTCGCCGCCAATCAGCCTGAGCGCCTGCTGCCGCGAGAGGACATTAGTGAACATCCTCTTTTCTGTTGCTGACAACTCAGGCTAGCTGGTCTTGATGACGATCCACTTATTGGCCCGGCCCAGGACACTCGCCGCTGAAGTCAACACACCTGTGCTACGCGGGGTGAAATCGACTTTTACCGGCAACTTGCTGGTACTCGCGGGCTGAAAAACGGAAATTTGCACCTGTGAGTGCGTACTCGATTTACGGAGCGATCTGCTCGTGCTGAAGCTGATCGAGTACCCGTTTCCGCCGAAACCATTGTCCGTGGCGAGCACGGAGCCCGTGCTTCCTCTTGGAATCAATACGTTGATCTGGGTCGGACCAGTGGCAGCCGTGTTCATCTCCGTGTATGAGGAGAGCCAAACATCGACCACTTGCCCATCGATTTTGAGCACAGGGTCCCATCTGCACCAGGATCGGCCAGCGCTTGCTTCTTGCGCAATCGCGACGGCCGGGACAGCGGCCAAGGCGACGCCTCCGATTAGCCGCAGTATCCGGCGCCGCGTCAATGGCTCTGCGACGCGCTCAACAAACGAATCCGTGTCGTCCATGAAGATCCCCTTCCGGTTTGTCCACGCGAAGGTATCTACTTCGCGCACTGGAAGCCCGGCTGACGTGATCCCATCAGATTGGGAATCGGACGTCCCGTGGCTTTGCGGCCCGGCCTTTCGGTCCGGTGTGCCCCCATCCGGATCAGCCGGGTGGACCATGATTCAGGTTAGCGATGGAGGGACCATTAGCCTATGACGAGGTGGTGGGAATGGTAGGAAGGACGGATGGACCGAGAGGGGGGACCGGTTCTCCGTCTCGTTCGTTTCGGTAGGTCGTTCACGGGCAACGGAGTCAATCGCCGCAGGGGGTGCGGCAGACAAAAACACGGGCGTGCCTGGCCTATGAGGCGGGAGAGCCACTTCCGCAGGTTTGCGTTCAGTGCATACGCCGGCCGCGTGGAGCCGACCGAATGGCGATTGCTTTACCGATCGCGCATCGCCGCGTTGTGCTGATGGAGAGCAAATAGACGAACGACTCTGCTCAGGAAGTCGAGTCGAACCGTTCGTTGCTCACAATCTCCGAGAGCGGTTTGCGGCCGCCGGTGACGGCGCCGGGTCGCGGATCTTTGTAGGTGATGGGGTAACCGATGGTCACCACGGAGTGTGCCGTGAACTGGGCAGGGATTCCCAGGATCTCCTTGGCGGTTGCTTGCTGGCTGTCGTCGCCAAACCAGGCGGTGCCGCCGCCGAGACCGAGCAGATGGGCGGCGATCAGAAGTCGTTCACTGATTCGGCCCTCGTCGTAGGCCTCGGTGGTTGGACTAGCGCCATCGAGCACGGTCGCGATCGCAAGCGGCGCCGCCGCGACCCAATTAATCGGGGTGCGGACCTGGCTGATTTTGGCGAGCTGTTCTTTGTCGGCAATGACGATGAAGTGCCAGGGTTGGGTGTTTCGGGCACTTCCGGTCCAGCGGGCGATTTCGAGCAGTTCGGTGAGGACTTCCGCGGGAACTGGATCGGGTCTGTATTGCCGGATCTGACGGACCTTGCGCATTTTCTCGAGGGTCGTTTGAACGTCTGACCGGATGCTCATTCGGTTTTCCTTCGAGGACCGGGCACTATACGTCACGCGGGCGGTCCACCTTTGGCGCTATTTTAGTCGAAGATTGTTTACAGCTTGATCAGGAACCTCGGATTGCAGAATGGCTGCAATGTGAAGCACGTTTGCACCGCGAAGATCGAGCCAGCAAGAGTCGCTGGTTCGCGAAATCCGTATGGCCGTCGTGTCGCGGCGAGGACAACGGAGAATCGCGCCCATTGTGTGGCCGTATGCCATCAGATTTGCGACCGGACCATGCGCGCGCGGATATCGACGATTTTCAGGTGCGTGCTCCTCTCAAAGCTCGCTGGAATGGGCAGCCTTATTCAGGCAGCACGACCGCAATTGCAGCGGTCAAACCGCCATCGACTTTGTATTCGCCACCGGTGATGAACGATGCGCGGTCGCTGGCCAGAAACGCGATCAGTTCGGCGACATCCTCGGGGGTGCCGACGCGGCCGATCGGGTGCATTTTCCCCCAGGCGGCGATCATGTCGTCGCTTGAGTTGTCGCCTTTCCAGACATCGGCGGCGTAGCGCAACAATGGGGTGTCGATCGAACCGGGGCAGACGACGTTGACGCGAATGTTCTCGGCGGCGTGGTGGAGCGCCATTGCCCGGGTGAGGGCGTTGATCGCTCCCTTGGATGCGGTGTAGGCGGCGACGCTTTTTTGGGACGCGAATGCCTGGACGGACGAGACGTTGACGATCGAGCCGCCGCCCCGTTTGCGCATCTCCGGGTTGCGAAGACGCTCGCCGGGGCCTCGCGCCGTTTGCTGCTGAAGGCGGCGCTAGGTGCCATCGTCGGTGGGGCGTTGGGCCAGATTGGTTTGGGGCAAACCGGGGCAGCGCGGGTTCTGCGAGCACCCGGTGCGATTTGCCAGAAGAACTCAGAGTGCGCCTCAAGAACATGTGGCCCTCGAGACCGCACAGGGCGCTCTCGCTGTTCATGCGTGAACGCATCCCAGTGTCCGCAACCGAATGGGAACGGCGCCTGCCGCTCCGCGACCTGTACCGCCGGGATCCGCGAGATCGCCAACAGTGTGGGCGCGAGCTGCGATGACGGCAACCTGTGCACCGTGAACGACACGTGCCAGGCGGACGGGCAATGCGTGGGCACGCCGAAGAACTGTGACGACAACAACGCCTGTACCGTCGACACCTGTGATCCCCAGCCGGGCACCTGCGTCTTCACTCCGACGGCGTGCAATGAATGTGCAAACGTGGCGGATTGTCCCTCCGAGTCGCTGTGCCTGCACGGAGGTTGCTTTCCGATCACCGTTGCTTTCGGCCCCGATTGCGACGATAGGTGCGCGGGAGACGCATCTGTTGCCATCCTCAACGGCTCGTTCGTCTGCATTGCCTTCGGCCCCGGAGCGCTCGTCTGCGCAACGGATGCAGAGTGCCCCCTGGGTTGGACGTGCTTTAGCAACGTGTATTGCGTCGCCCCGTGCTAGGGGAATCGCAATCGCGGAGGGACCGATCTCACGGCGGAATCAAGTCCGGCGCGGACGACTGATCCGCCGCTTCACTTGCGCGGAGGCCGTCAAGACAGCTTGATCCGGCGAGCTGAGAGCGACCGGCGTGGCCTGGTCGCCGCCCGTCGGCCCGAAGATCAGCGAAGCGGCAACGTACGGTGTGAAAACCATTGGGGAGTCCATTCCGCTGCCGTCGGGTTTTGGCACCAAAGCCTGTGTCCAGCCGCGGATACCCCAGCCGTTCATGTCCGGCGTCAGACCCCATGTTGACGGAATCCACTCCGTGGTGGATTGGAATGGAAATGGCGCGGGGGCCGAGTTCCCGAAGCCGATGGGTTGGATGCCGAGTGGGCTGAGGTCCCAGTAGAGATTGGGCAGCAACGCTAGCCAGTCCGGCTTTTCAAGCGGCGAATCCTTGGCGACGAACACCCGCACAAACGCGCCGGCTGTCGGGGTCGGCTCGGGAGAATCGTCGCAGCCGGTTGCCGACGCGACGCGCGGCTTTTCGTCTTTCACCCAGTCGAAGAGTCGCTTCTTCAGGTCAGCCGTGTCGTCCGCGATCTGCTTCTGCCACGCGGGATCGTCTCCGTGCAGACTCTTCATATCCGCGAGCGCGGCGATATCCTCCAGCAGACCCATCGTTTTGAACTCATCCGGATCCCATTTTTGCGCGCTCGCATCGACGTTCGCGCACCTTTTGTTGACGTCCTCGGCGCCAAGACCGCCCGCGATGAGCTCGCCATCAGCGATGAACTGGTTGTCGTACGGGTCGATCCATCCTGTCGACATGGTCCCATCGGCAAAGGTGAAGCGGATCGCTGGGCCGACCACCTCGACAGTCACCGGCTCGCTCTCGCCATCAGCTCCTTCGAACGAGATCGTGCCTTCGATCGCGAATGCCGTCGCGCCGAGCTCCTGGATGTAGCCCTCGCCGGTTGGCAGCGGCGGTGGGGTGTAATCGCTTTCGACCGGTGTGAGCTCGCTCAGATCGACGCGCACTTCGTTGCCCGCGATCGTAACCGGCACGCTCCCGATCAATTCGTTGGTTCCGCGTGAGCGCAGAGTCGGCGCGATGACATACCCAACTTCGGGCAGGATGTTGGCCGCGCTGTTGTAGGAAATCTGGACATTGAATGGGTGTTTCAGGCCGAGAAAGCCTGGCGCCACGAGATCGAGCCCGAGCGTGACCGTTTCGGCGCCATTGGCCGCGGTTTCAAGCGGCGCATCCAAGGTCATGACCGCGATCAAATGCCCGGCCTCTTGCTCGAGGTGCAGCGATTCGAGGCGCGTTCCGGCGGGCATGTCCTGCGGCGTCCACTCGATCGCTTTGTACTCTTTATGGAAGACGTTCTCGAAGGCCATCCCTCGCGGAAGCGCCGAGACAAGACCCTGCTCGCCCTCGCCGGTGAGCGCCGAGATCCGCGCCGGCGTGGTGGTGATCTCGAAGTAGCGGTTGGGGAAGTTCGGATCGGGACAGTAATCGGCGTCCGCCACGATCCGGGAGCGGGTGGTCAGTACCCAGTCCGGTCCGATGCCGAGCGACGCCGGGAGCTCGAAGACCAGGTCGGTGAAATAGGTGTAGAAGCCGACGCCCTCGGCATCGACTTTTTCCTTGCCTCGTTTGACGGTCACCTTTTCGCTCTTGCCGACGGCGGCGGTGATCGCATCCCCGCTTGGAGGCGTGAAGATGACTGTGAGTGTGTGGCTCACCGGTTGATCGTAGAGCTCTTCGAGGAAGCTGAACGGCGCGAAAAAGCGCAGGGTCACGATGTAGCCGACGTCGGTCGACTGCATCCAGATCAACCGCAGATCCATTTCAGGCGGTTGGAGCAAACAATTGTCTCGGAGCGGCTCGAACCGGGCCCCCGGCTGCTGCGACATCGCGGTCGGCATGCCGGTCGTCCGGAAGGGATCGGAAACGCCGGTCAGGCTCAGGATCCGGCCCTCGCCGGGTTCGAGGATGATCGGATCGATGGATTGAGCCGCCGAGCTCGATGCCAGAGGCCCGAACGTTAGCAGCGCGACGACAACGAGTGCGATCAAGCGGAAGCGGTTGACGGAGGGCATGGCACGCGCACCTCCAAATGAACTGCTCAGGGTTTGCGCTGGATTGTAGTGGAGTGCGGGGGGGTTGGATCGGCAGGTGAGATCGGGATCGCATGCGGGAGGTGTTTGGTCGATCCGATGGCGCGGGTAAAGACGAGTTCGGTGGTAGTGGAGGCGGGACAGATTGAGGTGTATGCAAATCCGGCGGAATTGCCGGTTCAGGAGCGGACCGCAGTCGAAGGTGGAGCGCGGTGGGGATTGATCGCGCCTGCAAAGTCACACAATGTCACACTTTTCGGGGAGAGTGCGGTCGGGATGGTCGCGGTCGCGATGTCACAGAATGTCACAAAATGTCACACCTTGGCGGATTTTGATTGACATAATCCCGTAGTTTGACACTCCAATGCAAGGCGAGTTCGATGGTTTGGATCGCTCCAGACGGAAATCCAGAGTCTAACCCGGATTATGTAACTGTTCAGACTCGTGGGGTTGCGAGCAGGAGGCGGCATTGGTCGAAGGGGTTGAGGCCCTGCGCCCGCCAGGTGCCGAAGAGCGAGGCCAGCCGCATTTTGGCGGTGCTGCCGGCTGCTGAGCGGGTGCCGCCGCTGATCTTGCGGCTCACCACCAGGTGGCGCAGGCTGCGCCCGGCGGCATTGTTCGTGGGCGGCACCGCCGGGTCCTCGACAAAGACAAACAAGTCGGGCAGGTGCTTGTCGATCCGCAGAC
>CAYJPA010000067.1:0-33492 GCA_964371945.1 uncultured Sphaerobacteraceae bacterium
ACACATGCCCATATGAGATTCCGCACATGCCTCGTCGGTCTGAGGCGAAGCCTCGCTAGATATCCAGCGGGACGTCTTCCCACGTTTTTCCGTACCCACACAGCCAGTTCAGTGCGTGCAGCCGTTGGGTTGCGATCTCTGCGACGAGTGCTTTCGTTTCGACATCGGCGGCGCCGAAACCCTTGTTGCGCACGATGAAGTCCTTTGTGCCTTCGAGAAGCACGCCGGATTCGACCGCCTCGGCCACCGTCTCCTTAAGAATCTTCAGCAGCTCCTTGCGTTCGTTGCTCTTGGACTCTTCGATCTCCTCATCGATCGCGCAGCGCCACAACCAGAGCTCGGCGCGCTCACGCTCGAGCGCAATCGTTTCTTCCTCCAACAATGACAGCGAAGCAATAAATGGCGGAAGCTCGTCCGAGGGCGCCGGAATCGAGGCCAACAGCGGCCCGGGATCGGTTTGATTCCATGGCTCCATTAGCGTTTGACCCAGTCCCGCGGCCCACGCCAATGCGGCGAGCGCTTCGATCTGCCACGAGATGGAAAGCGCAGCCTCTTCACCCACGTTTCCGATCTGGGCGGAAACGAAAATGTGCTCGGACCGCGTGGTCGCTGCCGGAAAAGCGCCGACTGAAAGCGCGGTGACGAGATCGAACCGCTCACCATCTGCACTGTCTTCGTCGTCGATGTCCGCTTCGTCGAGCGGCAGTTCCATCATCGCGCGCTGGATGACCGATGCGAGCACGACCATTCTTGCCGCGACCTCTTCGACTGGCCGCAGATTGATGTCAATCGTTTCGTCGTGGGACTCGAAGTCATCGATCAACGTGATTGGCTCCTACACGTTGAAGAGGAAGTTGATGATGTCGCCGTCCTGGACCACGTAGGTTCGGCCTTCGCGCCTGAAGGTACCGTGCTTTTTCGTTTCGGCCAGTCCTCCGGCGGCGATCAGATCGTCATAGCTCGTGCACTCGGCCCGGATGAATCCGCGCTGGATGTCGCTGTGGATCGCACCGGCGGCTTCGACCGCGGTTTCTCCGCGCCGAATCGTCCAGGCACGGCACTCGTCGGGACCGACCGTGAAAAAGGCCATCAGACCAAGGAGATCGAACGAGAGGCGGATCACCCGATCGCGACTCGATTCCTCGATCCCGAGATCGGCCATAAAGACCGCGGCATCATCATCTTCGAGCTGCGCGATTTCCGCTTCAATTTGGCCGGCGAGTGCATCGATCGCGACCCGGTTGCGGCCGAATCGTGCGCGCGCTTCCGCGATCATGGCTTCGGTCGCGGCGCCCAACTGTTCCTCTCCCGTGTTCAGAAGGATCAACAGCGGCTTTGCTGTCAAGAGTCCAAAACCCCGGAGATTCTTGGCATCGTCTGGATCGAGCTCCGGCACGACTTCGCGCAGAGGTGTATCGGCTTCGAGCGCCTCCTTGAGCTGACCCATCACGACCTGTTCGCGCTCATATGCCTCGCGGTCGGCGCCGCGCAGTTTCGGAATCTGGGCCACGAGGCGTTGCAATCGCTTCTCGATGATCCCGAGATCGCTGAAGGTCAGCTCTAAGTTGAGCGTTTCGATATCGCGCATCGGATCGACTGACCCGTCCGGGTGGGGAACCTCGCTCTGGAAAGCGCGAACGACATGAACAAGCGCATCGCCCTGCGCCAGATGGCCGAGTAATTGACCGCTCATGCCCTTTTCGGCCATGCCCTTGGCAATACCGGCGACATCCAGGTATTGGACATCCGCCGGCACCTTGCTCTTAGGATTGAACATTTCTGTCAGGCGGTCGAGTCGCGGATCGGGCACTTTGACGGTGGCCAGATTCGGCTCATCACCAGCGCCGCCAAAGTTTCCTGTCTGGGCTCCTGCTTTGGTGAGCGCATTGAAAACGGTGGTTTTTCCGGCGCTGGGCAGTCCGATAATGACGAGCTTGGTAGTCAATGATTGCCTCGCAAGAGCGGAGATCACGCAAAAACCCGCTCAAGCGAACGGGGACAAAATCGTTTCATTATTGCCCAGCGGGAATGGCTGCGCCAGTTTGGACCGCGGCGGCGGGCACCCTATTGGACAGCGTTGACGATGTCGGCGACCGTCGCTTGGGTAAGTCGCGCAATCTCGACAGGGGAGATCTTCAAGAGCGCTTCTTCCGATCCCGCGCCGCCGAAAACGATATCGAGCTTCATCACGCGCTGGTCGATCACGACCGGAAATGTCGTCGCGTGACCGATCGGGCAGACGCCGCCGGCCGGATATCCGGTCGCCGCTAGAACAGTAGAGGCATCGGCCAGCTTGAGCTTGCCGCTCTGGGCGACCTCGGCGAGCCGTTTCCGGTCGATGCGGGCGATGCCCGAGGCGATCGCGAGCACGACCAAGCCGCTGGAATCATGAAAGAGCACCGATTTGATGATCTGGTCTTCGTCAACCCCGATCGCGGACGCGGCCAAAGGCACGGTTGGCATCGGTACGCCGGGACGCAGAATTTCGGCGTCGATTTCAGCAGCGGAGAGATATTTCTGCAGACGCGTCTCTCCAACTGGGTCAAGTTGTGCGTCAGTTAGTGACAATTGAATTCCGATTCGTTAGCCGCCGCGACGGCGCGGATCAAGCGCGTCGCGCAGTCCGTCTCCGAAGAAGTTCAGCCCCATCACGACGCTCATGATCGCGACGCCGGGCACCGTGGAATACCACCAGTATTGGAGCCCAGCGCGGGAGCCCTGATTGATCATCGCGCCCCATTCGGCCGTCGGCGGAACTGCTCCGAGACCAATGAAACTCAATCCCGCGGTCAGGACGATCGCCGCGCCGACGTCGAGCGTCGCCTTGACCACCACCGGGGCATCGGTGCTGGGCATAATGTGCCTGAAGAGCACGCGTTTCTGGGATGCACCGATCGCTTGCGCCGCGGTCACATACTCGTTCTGTTTGATCGAGAGCACTTGTCCGCGCATGAGCCGAGCGTACTCGGGCCAGAGTACGAGAATTACCGCCAGCATCGCGTTGGTCAGGCTTGCTTCGCCGCGAAGCGTGGCGATCGCCATCGCCAGGATGATCGAGGGGAACGAGAGCACGGCGTCGCATGTTCGCATGATGATGCCGTCGATGAACCCTCCGAAGTACCCGGCGATCGCACCGAGCGTGCACCCGATGGCGCCGGTAATCAGGATCACCGCGACACCGGCGGGAACGGTGACCCGTGCGGCCCAAATAACGCGCGAAATGAGATCACGGCCTACGTCGTCGGTACCGAATGGATGCTCGAAACTCGGCGCCAGCAATCGATCCTCGATGAAGGTTTTGTTCTGATCCTCGAGTGGCAGAACAGGCGCCAGAACACCCACGAGGATCCAACCGAGCACGATGCCCAAACCCACGATGGCAATCGGCTTTCGGCGGAGGGTGCGCCAGGCATCGCCCATCGGCGTTCGCCGCGGACGCAGGGCGAGATCTCTTGTTATCGCATTGGCGAGTGCCGGGGCGGCAGTCGTCGCCATGAATCGAGTCCTTTCGCCCTAACCGACTCGAATCCGCGGATCGAGCACACCGTACAGGATGTCGACGAACAGGTTGACCAGGATGTAGCCGACCGCAACCACCAGCGTGACGCCCAGCAATCCCGGATAGTCGAGCTTCAAGGCCATGCGCACCGCGAATTGCCCGATGCCTGGCCAGGAGAAGATCGTCTCTGTGAGCACGGCCCCTGCCAGCAGGCTGGCAAAGGTCAATCCAATGACAGTGACCGTCGGAATCAAGGCGTTACGAAGCGCGTGACCGACCACAACTCGCGCCTCCGAGAGGCCCTTGGCGCGGCCGGTGCGGACATAATCCTCGGACATCGCGGCGACGAGGGAGGAGCGCAGCATCCGCGCAATGATCCCCATCGCGTAAGCGCCAAGCACGATAGACGGCAGTACGAGATGGCGCACAACGCTTCTGAAAGCATCCCAGTCGCCGCCAATGACGGCGTCGATGGTGACCATGCCGGTTACGTGATCCGGGAGTTGCATGCCTGGATCGAGCTGGCCCGCTCTGGGCAGCCAACGCAACTGATATGAAAAGAGGTAGGCCAGCAGCAATCCGAGCCAGAAAACCGGTACCGATGTGCCGATCAACGAGATGAAGCGGGCAACGTTGTCCGCCAACCTATCCTGACGAACAGCGGCAATAATGCCGAGCGGCACCCCGAGCACAATCGCGAAGATCATCGCTCCAAGCGCCAGTTCGAGTGTTGCCGGCACATAACGTTGCAGCTCGCCGGAAACAGGTTTGCGGGTCGTGATTGTTGTCCCGAGATCGCCCTGGATCAGATTTTTGATATAGTACACATATTGCACAGGGATTGGCTTATCGAGTCCGTAACGTTGCTCGAGACGTGCTCGAATCTCCGGCTTGTCTGCCTGGCGTTCACCGATTACCGCGGCCAGCGGATCGCCCGGCACTGCATGCGCGAGCGAAAACGTTCCGACGCTGACAAGAAACATCACCACGAGCGACAACACAAGCCTGCGGGCGATGAATGGCCAAAGACCCATAGTGGACTCCGTGTGACAAAAAGGTCAAAAGCGCGGAGGGCCGGTGATTCACCGACCCCCCGAACCGCTCTTCTTGAGGTCCGCTACTCAGTCTTGCTCGCGTTGCGAAGTTGAAGCTGGTAGACGGAGTGCGTTTGTACTCCTTGAATCTTGATCGATGCCGGTTTGTTGTCCTTCGGCTGGTACAAGACGATGAACGCGCAAGCTTCGATCATGGCCTTCTGAATATCGACGTATATCTGCGTCCGGGCCGCTGGGTCTTGCTCAGAGAGGCCCTTGTCGATCAACACGTCGACGGCTGGATCTGAATAACCGACACGCCCGGCTGCCGCCGTTCCTGTACGCGCGAACGGGCCCGCGTAGGTGTCTACGTCGGGGTAGTCGGGCGTCCACGGTGAAATTGTCGCCTGGAAATCGCCTGCACGGTAAAGCGTGATCCGCTCAGCGCCCGGCATCGGTGAGAGCTTGATCGTGCAACCGTTGATCTGCTCGATATCCGATTTGATCTTTGTGGCCAGTGATTCCTGGTTCACATTGCCCTGTGCAGGTGAATCTGAATCGTATGTGATCTCGATCTCGGCCTCGCCAACACCGGATGCATCCCAGAGCTCCTGCGCCTTAGCCAAATCGAGTTTGTAGGCAAGTTCGAGGACTTCCTCCGAACCGGTCAGCGGCAGCGGTATGGCGGTTGCCGGTCGAGAAGCCGAACCGGCGAGCAGGCTGTTGATGATTCCGTCGTAGTCGATTGCATAGGCGAGCGCCTGGCGGACTTCCTTGATTGAAGTTGGTCCGCCGCGCTCCTCCCTTAAATTGAGCCCCATGTACTCCAGGGCGAGGGTGTCACCGGTAATCAGCTGCAAATTCGGATCGGCCTTAATTGTCTCAATCTGGTCGACCTGGAGCGCGTAGGCCAGATCAACTTCTCCGATTTGAAGCGATTGAAGTTGCGCGTTCGGTTCCAGAATGTTGCGCCAGATGATTCGGTCGAGTTTCGGCGGGGTTCCCCAATAGTCGGGATTCGCCTCAATGATGACTTCATTGTCGAGGTCCCATTGCACCATGATATATGGACCTGTTCCGACCGATGCACCGTCGATGATCAGTTTCGCGTCTTCGTTGGCCTCAACCTCAGGTGCTTTCTCGTCGGATCCCTCCTCTGGTTCGACCGAAACTGGCGCATCAGTTCCGCCAATCGCGATGACGGCTTTGGAATCGGTCACGGTCAGTGGAAGGGAAGTTAGCACCGCTGCAAGTGCTGCATTTGGCGAAGCCAAGGTGAACTGCAGCGTTGCATCGTCAACGGCGGTAACCTCGGTCCAGTAATCGATTGCCATGAACGAAGCCTGATAACCGATGTTCTTGACCCGGTTGAACGAGAAGACCCAGTCGGCGGCGGTCATGACGTTGCCGGTCGTGTGGAACTTGACCCCTTGCTTGAGCTTGACGGTCACCGTCAAGCCGTCGTCAGAAAACTCCGGAACTCCATCAGCGAGTAGCGGCTGGATATCCGTGGTGTTACTGGAATCGGGAATGTGGTACAGAGCTTCGTAGACCAGGTTCATCATCGCGGCCGAGTTGATCTCGTAGAACCATCCCGGGTCCGCCGTCAGCCAAGCGCCGCCGTTCATCGCATCCGCGATGACCATCGTTCTGGAGTCGACCTGGTTCGATGTCAGCCCTCGGCGGGAACCAGAGCTTGGTGCTGCGTCGGCCGAGTGCGCCAGTCCGGCCGTGATCGCGGCGCCGCTGAGACCGGCGGCCGATGCCCGGACGATGAAATCGCGGCGACTGAGCTCGCCGCTGGACAGTCGCTCGACAAGATCCGAAATGCGGTAATCAGTCATGTTCTCACCTCATGCTGGACGGTCAACATCGAACCGTCAGCCAAACTGCCGGTGCTCTCCAACAATTTTCCTGTTCCGGCGGCCGGCACCATTGCAAAAATGATGCGAGACTCCGGAACGAAAAATGAATTCGAGCGAATGCGCCGAAGTATTGTCGAGAGTTCGGCGAACCGTCAAACCCACCGTGCAAGGATCACAAGTTGCTAACACGTTATCGGGTCACGGTGACCTGAGCGAGCGCGCGTTGGACCTCGATCTCCGGGATCTCCGAGTGGATGCGGATTCCGCCACCGGCGACGGGGAGCACCCAGCGCTGCGTGCCCGCGACCCGTTTCTTGTCACTGGTCATTTTGGACATGACGAGCGACTCATCGATTTCGGCCGATACCGGGAGTTCAAATCGGTAGAGCAAGGCGTTGATCCGTTCGACGAAATCGTTGCCGACCAGGCCCAAGTTGGCCGCGAGCTGGATTGCGCCGCGCATCCCAACCGCGACAGCTTCGCCATGGATCAGCCGGTAATCGGACGCTTCGATCGCGTGGCCAAGGGTGTGACCGAAATTCAAGTACGCGCGGATGCCCGTTTCCTTTTCATCCGCCTCGACTACCGCCGCTTTGAGCGCTACATTGCGCCAGATGGCGTAGGTTGTGACTGGCTGTTTGAGCGCTTTCAGGCTCGTGACATTTCGTTCGAGGAATGGCAAAAGGTCCGCTCGATCGCCGCCAGGTGTCGATTGCTGGATGATCGCGTGCTTGACGATTTCGGCCCAACCGGCGGTCAATTCTCGATGCGGGAGAGTCCGAAGGAGATCCGGGTCGATCACGACGACCGGCGGTTGGGAAAATGCACCGATCAGGTTCTTTCCAGTGCGATGGTTGAGTCCAGTCTTGCCGCCGATGCTGCTATCGACCATTGCAAGCAGGCTCGTTGGTATCTGGATCACGGGGACGCCGCGGAGCACTATGGCCCCAACGAAACCAGCAAGATCGCCAATCACCCCGCCGCCGAGGGCGATCACGATGTCTCCTCGTTCGATTCCCTCGTCGAGCAGCCAGTCGAGCAGCGAACCGGCAGTCGCCCAGCTCTTGCTCGATTCACCAACTGGCACCGTTCGCAGTGAAACGATGAACCCGGATTTCGACAACGCCGCTGTTGCACGGTCACCGTGAATTGCTCCGACCGTTTCATCTGTGATGACCCACGCTTTGCGAGCATTCGTCCAGGTTTCCTTGGCGATCATGCCGATACTCTCGATCGAACCAGGCGCAATGAGTATCTTGGAACTGGCAGATGCGGCATTTAGCGTTATTGCCGGCACCTCTTGTCGTTTCTCCGCCTGAAGGAGAGCCAGTATTTCGTCCGCGACTGATTTCGGATCTGACTTCTCGACGATTAGTGTGACGTCCGCTTGGTCGTAGACTGCCTGCCGGGACGCTTTAAGGCGAGCGATTTTGGCAAGCGGATCTGCTCCCGTGATCATCGGTCGCTCGACCCCCGATCCCTCGCGCGCATGATGCTCCTGGAGCCGGCACAAAACCGTCTCGGGCGTTGCTTCGAATGCAATGACCAACGTTTCTGGTTTTCGGAGGTGTCTGTCGTCCCAGAGCACAGGATCAACGACAGCGCCGCCGCCAGTCGCGATCACAGTTTTCGACCGATCGAGTCCCGCGAGCAAAGAGCAGCGCTCGGCGGCGCGAAAGAACGGCTCACCGAATTTGGCGAAGATCTCGGGAATGGTGAGTCCATGCTCTCGTTCGATATCCGCGTCAGTGTCGACCAGACCCCAACCAAGGGTGTCCGCCAACAATCGGGCAACCGTGCTCTTGCCGGTGCCGCTGAATCCGATGAGAACGATGCGGACGACGGAATCCATTGCTAAGACTGACCCTTCTGCTAGTCGCGGTCCAAAAACGCCAACAGTACACTGCGACTCAGTTGATTCGAACCACCCGTCGATCTGATGAGAGGATAAATGATGGCGCGGGCGATTCTTGCAATCGATCAGGGCACGACCTCAAGCCGGGCAATCGTGTTCGATTCGAACGGTAATCCGATCTCGTCCGCTCAGGAACCTATCGCGGCGAGTTACCCGATGCCCGGCTGGGTCAACCAAGACGCGCTTGAGATCTGGAGCGTCACGCTCGACGTCGCACGGCAGGCGATCTCGCAAGCAGGACTCAAATCCAACGATATCGCGGGAATAGGTATCGCGAACCAGCGAGAGACAACGATTCTGTGGGATCGAGCGACCGGAGTACCAGTAGCCCCGGCGATCGTCTGGCAGAGCCGGCAGAGCACGCCTCAGGTGAACGGATTGGTCAAACGGGGAATGTCCGCAACTTATCAGCGATTGACCGGGTTGGTGCCGGATGCCTACTTCTCAGCATCGAAGCTCGCCTGGCAGTTCGAGGAATCGCCTGCGCTACGGCGGCGAGCCGACGCAGGTGAATTGCTATTCGGCACAGTTGACTGTTGGCTGATGTGGAAGCTCTCGGACGGCCGGTCCCACGTGACCGACTATTCGAATGCATCGCGGACGATGCTCTTTGACATCCGGCAGGGCATCTGGGCGGACGACTTGCTCTCTGATTTGGCAATCCCCAAGAGCATCTTGCCCGCAATCGTCGAAAACAGCTCGATTCTGTTCGAGTCAGAGCCTTCGCTCTTCGGGGCGCCGATTCCGGTCGCCGGCGTCGCCGGGGATCAACAAGCGGCTCTTTTCGGGCAAACTTGCTTCCGCACCGGTGAAGCGAAAAACACCTACGGCACTGGCTCATTTCTCCTCATGAACACCGGCCGCAAAGCAGACGTTTCGCGGAGCAACCTCTTGACCACCATTGCGTGGGGAATCGGCGGCGAATTGACCTATGCACTCGAAGGAGCCGTCTTCGTAACAGGTTCGGCGGTGCAATGGCTGAGGGACGGTCTTGGGATCATCAAGCAATCGTCCGACGTCGAATCCCTTGCCTCGACTGTTCCCGACAGCGGCGGAGTCGCTTTCGTGCCGGCGTTAACGGGCCTTGGGGCGCCGCATTGGGACCAGGACGCGCGTGGAACGATTGTAGGGATCACGCGCGGAACGACTTCAGCGCACCTGGCCAGAGCGACGCTCGAAGCGATTGCATTGCAAACGCGTGATGTGCTTGATGCGATGGCGACCGATTCAGGTATCAAACTAACCGAGTTGAAAGTTGACGGCGGCGCGGCACGCAATGACCTGCTGATGCAAATTCAAGCGGATGTGCTCGGCGTGCCAGTCGTGCGGCCGAAGATGACCGAAACGACCGCGTTGGGCGCCGCGTATCTCGCGGGTCTAGCAACAGGAGTCTGGGCAAATCAAAACGAAGTTCAACAACATTGGCAGATCGACCGGAGATTCGAGCCAGCCGTTACCGAGCGCGATCGCGATCGACTCTACAATCGATGGCAAAATGCGGTTCAGCGGTCTCGCAGCTGGGCGTCGGACGAATTCGTTTGAAGCGGTGATGGTTCGATAAGATCGACCGCCCCTATTGCTGATTTCGATCGTCCTGGCAGCTGAAGCGACAGGCCCTTCAGCGATTCCGCCGCCTGCGCGTAAAAATCTCGGAGCTGCTCTCTGGACGCTTTCTTCCCGAAGCGGTAGTAGAACCCGGCGCCGCAGCCGGCCGCGATCGTACCCGTATAAGCGATCGCAACCTTCGGCAGCGTTCCGGCCATCAGCGGAACGAACGCGGCGGCTTCACGCGCAAGCGTTCGCCACGCGAACCCAACACCGACGACCGGTGAAATCTCTCGCATGATCGCCCAGTGATCGTGGAGATCGCGGCCGTGAATCGCCGCCAGCTTGTAAACCATCATGACCTGGTTTTTGGTCAGCACGAAGAAATCCGCGCCGACCGCGGCAAACGTTCCAAGGATGGGAATCGCGGCTGGAATGTTCGAAACCAGTGCGAATTGAGCGTTCACGCGCGCGGTTTCATTGATCACCGATTTTGTCGCCGCAGCGCGAAACGCGGGAAACCAGCGGCCGAGCGCGGGCGCGAAATCGGGTAGCGTGCCCGCGATTCGCTCCCGCAAATCCGAGGCCCACCTCTCCCGATCACCCTCGATCGATGAAAGATCGAAAACCTTGACGCCGCCCATGCCGGATCGTTCGCGAGCCTTGATGAAGGTGTCATTCGAGGCCGGATTGAATATCACGACGGCGTCATAAGCATCGAGACTCCGATTCGAGTTGTCTAGCGTCCATGTGCTGATCGCTGGACTTGCGTCCAAACCGGTCAAGGCATCACCGATGCTTTGAGCCGCGGTTACATCTGGAGCGACTACTAGAATCCGGGGGAGTCGTTCGGCTTGCTCCCGCTCCTTTTCGAAGCTCATCTCGCGCATCACGGTCACGAAGTTTCGAACGGTTCCAACCGCCGACAACGCCCCCCGCGGTGCTGAGGTGATACGTGGCATCAACTACTCCTGACGGTTTTCCGCGAGCAGAAAGTCACAGACTCGAACCAGCATTGGAACCCCCAGCATCATTCCCGGAACTGAAACGAGGAGGGCCGCACGGTTTGCGGGTACCCTAAAGAGCGCACGACCGATGCCATGACCAACTGACGGCTCAAAGGCGCACCGCTGACACCGCGGCGATACTCGCCGCTGATCCCACCGACCACACGACACTGAACGATCGCAACCGGCTTAAGAAGCGGGCGCGGACTTGATCGACGACATCGCGGCGACCAAATCCTTCACCGTATTGGACGATTTGTGAAGCGCGGCGCTTTCGGCGTCAGTCAGATTCAATTCAACGATCTGCTCGACGCCCGTTGAACCGAGTTTCACCGGCACACCGACATAGAGGTTGTCGATTCCGTATTCACCCTGGAGCAGAACGCTGCAGGGAAGCACTCGTTTCTTGTCGAGCACGATCGAATCGACCATTTCGACCGCGGACATCCCTGGCGCGTAGTACGCGCTTCCGGTCTTGAGTAGTCCCACCAGCTCGGCGCCGCCATTGGCGGTTCGAGTTTCGATCGCGGTCAGGCGCTCCGACGAGATCAGCTCCGGGATGGGAATGCCGTTTACGGTCGAATAGCGGGAAAGCGGCACCATCGTGTCCCCATGTCCGCCGAGCACCATCGCGCTGACGTCCTGAACAGAAACTTCAAGCTCCATCGCGATAAAGGCGCGGAATCGAGCCGAATCGAGTACGCCGGCCATACCGACCACCCGATCCCGCGGGAAACCAGCGATGTCGTACGCGACATGGCACATGGCGTCGAGCGGATTCGACACGACGATCAGCACCGCGTTGGGCGACCCGGCGACGACCTGGCTGGTGACGGACTCGACGATACCCATGTTCGTGCGGAGTAGATCGTCCCGGCTCATGCCAGGTTTACGAGCGATGCCGGATGTGATGACCACGACGTCGGAACCGGCAGTTTCCTCGTACGAATTGGCGCCGGTAATCTTGGTGTCGAAGCCGAGCAATGTGCCCATCTGCATCAAGTCGAGCGCTTTGCCCTGCGGCAAGCCCTCGACGATGTCGACCAGGACGATATCGGCGTAGTCTCGGAGCGCGAGCATTTGGGCGACCGTGCCGCCCACCATTCCGGCACCGATTACTGTTACTTTTCGTCGCCCAAGCGTTCGCGCCATGACCGTGAATTCTCCTTGTATCCGGCCGTGCCACGGCCGGTTGTCATTCCGTGGATCGCCTTTGAGAGCGTCCAAAAAGCACCGTGATAGTATAGGCCCCCTTCTTTGCCCGCGGGTTGGGCGTTCACCTGTGCATTCACGACCGGAGTCAGGAATGGACTCGAAACTCGATCAATTTGAGGTTCCGTTCGGTTCAGGAACGATCGCCTTTGTGCTGCCCGTGGGCGTTATCGGGTCGATCGCGAAGTCGAAGCAGGCGGAGCCTCTTGCCAATCCAATTGCGGCGGCGCGGACGTCGATCGAATCGCCGATTGGATGTAGACGGCTTGCCGAGTTGGCGTCCGGGAAGCGGAGCGCGTGCATTGCGGTGACGGATGCCACCCGCAACTGCCCCGACCATCTCCTGGTGCCGCCGATGCTGGCGGAGCTAGAGGCGGCTGGAGTTCCTGACAACGGAATCACGATTCTTGTGGCGGTCGGCACCCATCGCGCCAGCACTGAAGCCGAGAAGCGAGCCAAGCTAGGAGGCACGATTGTCGACCGATACCGTGTGATCGACCACGATGCGGCGAATCCCGACGAGCTCGTGAAGGTCGCGGACGGTCCAGGCGGGGTACCGTTTCTGTTGAACCGAACCGCCGTCGAGGCGGAGATCCTGCTGGCGACCGGACGTGTTGAGCCCCACCAGTACGCCGGTTTCAGCGGCGGCGGTAAAACGGTCGCGATCGGGTGCGCGAGCGACGCGATCATCGCTTATACCCATGGACCGGCGATGCTCGATCTGCCCGGCACACGGCTGGCCAGATTGGTTGGCAATCCGTTTCAGGCCGCGGTGCGCGACGTCGCGAGAGCCGCGAAGCTCGCGTTCGTGGCCAACATCGTGATGGACGACGACGACAACGTGATCGCGATCGGGTATGGCGCTCCCGAGGCGGTGCAGGATAACCTCGCGCGGATCGCGTCGGCCATCTATACGGTTCCGATTCCCGCACAGGTCGATATCGCGGTCGCGGGCGTCGGGTATCCGAAGGATGTCAATCTCTATCAGGCGAGCCGGGCGGCGAGTTATCTCCAGTACGGACCGGTGCCGGTGGTGCGCAAGGGAGGGGTGATCATCATTCCGGCGGGATGTCCAGAAGGCGCGGGGGAGGGCGCCGGTGAGCAGCGTTTTCTCAGGGCGATGCAGGTCCCCGGCGGCATCCATGCCGTGATCGATGGCGCGCGAAAGAACGGGATCAAACCGGGCGAACAGCGCGCCTATATTATGGCGTCGGTGCTGGCGGATGTGACGGTGATCGTGGCCGGAACCGTGTGTCCGGAGGAGACCGCCGCGGTTGGCTTTTTGCCGGTGGCGAACATCGAAAGCGCGCTCAAAGCGGCGGTCAGTATTGTCGGAACACCCTCGCGAGTGCTTGTGGTTCCACATGCGCTGTTGACGCTTCCGATCGTGCAGAATTCAGCAGCCGTGAGGGAGTGAGGACCGTTGAGCCGCGCAACCTTCGTTGACGAACGGAGACGGGATACCTATAATCGCAGCCGCTGAGAGGCACCTGCCCAGGTGGCGGAATTGGCAGACGCGCTAGCTTGAGGGGCTAGTGACCTTACGGTCGTGGGGGTTCAAATCCCTTTCTGGGCACCGCATGAACGGACCTCGGGCGATTAGCTCAGCTGGTCAGAGCGCCACGTTTACACCGTGGATGTCAGAGGTTCGAACCCTCTATCGCCCACCAGAGGCGGCGCCGTTTTTGCCCACCTGCCAAGGTAGCTCAGCTGGTAGAGCTCACGACTGAAAATCGTGCGGTCGGCGGTTCGAGTCCGCCCCTTGGCACCCAACGAGCGGCAAGCCGCTGGCTGCAAGCTTCAAGCCACAAGCTGCAAGCTTCAAGCCACAAGCTGCAAGCTTTTGTCCTACGGCAACGACATGGCCCACTCAATTCGAGTGGGCCATCATCATTTCTTGCAGCTTGCAGCTTGCAGCTTGCAGCTTGTAGCTTGGAGCTACGGCTCCACCGGCAGATCATGGCGATCGCCCCATTCATTCCAGGAGCCGTCGTAATTGGTGAAGTTGGTGTGGCCGGTACGGGCAAGGGCGAAGAGCACGCCGGTGGCGGTGACGCCGCCATTGCAGTAGGCGACCACCCGCTCGTCGGGCTTTACGCCGCCTGCTTCAAGGAGCTTGCTCAGCTCACCGACCGGTTTCCAGGTTCCGTCTTCGCGAACCAGCGATTTCAACGGGATGTTGACCGCGGAGGGGATGTGCCCCCCGCGGCCGTGCCTCCGAATTTCGCCGTCGTAGGTTGGCTTGTCGCGAGCGTCGACGATTCTTGTTCCCTCGTTACCGATCGACGAAACGATCTCATCCGGCTCGATGCGTAGCTTGGGGCGAACGTGAGGGGTGAAAATCGCTCGCTCGAATGAGGGGATGTCGGTCGTCAGCGGCTTCGATTCGGCGGCCCACTTGTTGAAGCCGCCGTCGAGAACCGCGGTACGATCGTGACCGTAATACCGCATCGCCCACCAGAGCCGGGTAGCGAAATGACCGCCAGTGTGGTCAACGATCACGACATCGGTGTCGTCGCCTATCCCCCGCGACTCCATCGCCACCGCGAACGCGGCCGGCGGTGCGATCTGCGCCTTGATCGGGTTCATGAGGTCGACGATATCCTCTGTCCAGTCGACATAACTCGCACCCGGGATGTGCCCCGCGTCGTACTCGTCGCGGGCGCCGAGATAGTCTGCCGACTGCAATCCTCCGCCGAGATCTGTTGCCTTGACATATCCGCGAATGTCGACGATTCGAAGGCCTGGTTCGAGGAGGTGGTCGAGCAGCCAGTCGCTGTCGACAAGGTTGTCCGGAAGTAGGGAAGGTGTAATGGCTGTTTTCATGGATAATTGCTCCAGGTGCTTGCCGGCACGAAACGAGAAATGCGTTTCGTACCCCTTTAGCATTGATGTAATCGCAGGTGATTGACATCGTCACTGGTGGAAGCGTATCATCCGCCCATCGTGGAATGGCGCACGGAGTCGTGTCGTGATTCCCGTCAGCAGAGAGACATCATGGCGCACTTCGATCTCGTAATTGGCCTCGTACTTATTACGCTCCCCATTGGGAGCTGTTCGTGTTGTGGAGGCCAAGACCGGGCGTAAGCGCGGCGAACGAATAGCGAAGAGTAACGGTGGAGGCCTCCCAAACACGGGGAGGCTTTTTTGTGTAGCCCCGATGGGCATCGGTCCATGGCGCGAAGGCGCACGGAAACGGAGCGGCAGGATGGCAGTGGCAAATCCCTCGGCGCTGAACCGGACTCATACGAATGGGACCGGCGATGAGCTGATCTTTCAAGCGCACGAGCTCGAGGGACAAGTATTGTCCGGCGCCCGCATGACTTGTGCTTCGCTCGAAGCAGAAGGCGTCGATGTGCTCTTCGGTTATCCCGGCGGCGCCGTGATCCCGCTCTACGATGCGCTGCCCGGTTCGCGACTCCACCACGTCCTGGTCCGGTTCGAGCAATGGGCGGCGCTGGCCGCCGATGGCTACGCGCGGGCGACCGGTAAGGTCGGCGTCTGCATGGCGACTTCTGGTCCTGGCGCAACCAACCTGGTGACCGGTCTGGCAAATGCGCAGCTCGACTCCGTGCCAATCGTCGCGATCACCGGACAGGTGTCGCAGCCGTTGATCGGACGCGATGCATTTCAGGAGACCGACATTACCGGGATCACGCTACCGATCACGAAGCACAACTACCTGGTCCGTTCGCCCGAGGAGATCGCCCCGGCGATCAAGGAGGCGTTCCACCTTGCCCGATCTGGTCGACCAGGGCCGGTGCTGGTGGATATCCCGAAAAACGTCTTCATCGAAACCGCGAAATTCCACTACCCGACCTTCACCGAGCGGCGCGGATATCAGCCGAGCTCGGTTCCCAATAGTCGACAGGTCCGTCTGGCTGCCGAGATGATCAACCGGGCGAAGAAACCGCTGATCATGGCCGGACACGGCATCATGATCTCCGGGGCGGAAGAGGATTTTGCGGCGTTCGCGGAAAAGACAGGCATTCCGGTGATGTTCACGTTGCTCGGTCAGGGCTCGTTTCCGGAGTCTCATCCGCTGTCCCTCGGTCTGATGGGAATGCACGGCCACCGTCAAGTGAATATGGCGCTCCACGAGGCCGATCTGCTGGTCAATATCGGCGCACGATTCGATGACCGGGCGACCGGCAAGATCGCCGGGTTCGCACCCAAAGCGAAGATCGTCCATGTCGATATCGATCCGGCCGAGATCGGGAAGAACGTCAAAACCGACGTGCCGGTCGTGGGCGACGCCCGCGAGGCGCTCAAGATGCTGATTCCCGAAGTTCAGGAGCGGGATCACTCCGAGTGGATGGACTGGATTCACGGGCAGAAGGACTTCGCATTGCTTGCGGCTCTCAGCGAGCGACCCGAATGGCCAGAGGCGTACACGATCATCAAGGCGATCGCAAAGGCGACCAACGGTGAAGCGATCTTCACCACCGACGTCGGGCAGCATCAAATGTGGGCGGCGCAGCACCTCGGGCTGGATCACCCGAACCGCTGGTTGACATCGGGTGGTCTCGGCACGATGGGGTACGGTCTTCCTTCGGCGATCGGCGCCAAGATGGGCCGGCCAGATCTCGAGGTCTGGTCGATCATAGGCGACGGCGGTTTCCAGATGTCGCTCAACGAGCTGGCGACCGCGGTGCAGGAGAACCTCGATCTCAACATCGCGGTGATCAACAACGGCTACCTCGGCATGGTGCGCCAATGGCAGGATCTCTTCCACGGAAAGAACTATTCAGAAGTCAAAATCCTCGGTCCCGATTTTGTCAAACTGGCCGAGGCCTATGGCGCCACGGGCATCCGGGTCGAGAAGGACAGTGAGATCATGCCGGCAATCGAGCGTGCACGAAGCATCAAGGGCCCGGTCGTGGTCGAGTTTGTGATCGAGCCCGAGGCGAATGTGTGGCCGATCGTGCCGCCGGGCGCCTCCAATACCGATATGATGTCAACCCGGTTCGAAGAGGTCTAGTCGAGGCGAGGGAGCAAGATGGAACGTCCACATACGCTGGTGGTGCTGGTCGAAGATCATCCGGGCGTCCTCAACCGGGTTGTCTCGTTGCTGCGCCGGAGATCCTTCAACATCAACACGATCACTGTCGGGCAGTCGGAGCAGCCGGGAGTGTCGCGAATGACGCTGGTTGTTGTCGGAAATGACGACGCGGTCGAGCAGGCGGGCAAGCAGCTCTACAAGCTGATGGAGGTGCTTAAAGTCACTGACGTGACCGATCTGCAAGTGATCGCGCACGAGATGGTCATGGTCAAGATTGCCTCCAAGTCGCAAACACGGGCTGAGATTTTGTTGATCGGGCAGATTTACAATGCCCGGGTGATCGATGCCAGCCCATCAACTTTAATGCTCGAGGTGACGGGCCCGCAGGATCACGTCGATTCCTTCCTGACGATGGTGCGCCCATTCGGCGTTAGGGAATTGGTACGCACCGGACCGATCGCGATGGTTCGCGGCGGCGGCTCGGTCGTCATGAAAGATCAGAAGCGCGGCGAGGTATCGATCGCGGCGGACTAACGATTGAGTGGAGACGGGGAGCGACATTCGCTCCCCGATTGGTTTCCCGAGATGTCGCCGGCGGACTCGACCGGGACAAGAGACCCAAGCAGAAGGGGGAGTATTCGTGGCAACGATTTATTACGACAAGGACGCGAGCCTGGATCCGCTTCGCGGCAAAACGGTGGCGGTGATCGGCTACGGAAGTCAGGGGCACGCCCACGCGCTGAACCTTCGCGATTCCGGCGTCAACGTCGTTGTCGGCCTCCACGAAGGTAGCAAGAGCCGGGCGAAGGCGACAGCCGACGGCATTCGGGTCGAATCGGTGGCGGATGCTGCCAAGGCCGCGGATGTCATCATGATTCTCGTGCCTGATCAGACCCAAAAGAAGGTCTTCAACGAGTCGGTCAAGGCGAATCTGCAACCGGGCAACATGCTCATGTTTGCTCACGGATTCTCGATCAACTTCGGCGAAGTTGTTCCGCCAGATGGCGTCGACGTAACGATGATCGCGCCCAAGAGCCCGGGGCACCGGCTGCGCGAGCTCTTCAGCGAGGGCGTCGGCGTGCCGGCACTGATCGCCGTCCACCAGGATGCATCCGGCGAGGCGAAACAGAAGGCGCTGGCGTACGCCAAGGGGCTCGGATCGACCCGCGCCGGCGTGATCGAAACAACCTTCAAGGAGGAGTGTGAAACCGATCTCTTCGGCGAACAGGCCGTGCTCTGCGGCGGTCTGTCGGCGCTGATCGAGTCGGGATTCAATACCCTGGTCGAGGCCGGTTACCAGCCGGAAATCGCTTACTTCGAGTGCTTGCACGAGGTCAAGCTGATCGTCGACCTCATCTACGAGGGCGGCCTCGCTTATATGCGCTATTCGGTCAGCGACACCGCCGAGTACGGCGATTACTACGCCGGTGGTCAGATCATCGACGACCACACACGGTCCGCGATGAAGACCCTGCTCTCCAAGATTCAAAGCGGCGAGTTCGCCAAGCAATGGATTGCCGAAAACGATGGCGGTCGTGCCGGTTTCCTCAAGATGCGCGCCGATCACGCCGCGACCCCGGTCGAAACAGTCGGCAAGGAGCTTCGCGCGATGATGCCGTTCTTGCGCAAGGGCCGCACCCCGATCGACCCTGTAGCCCAGTAGGCCAGGAACAGAGAAACGGAGACGAGACCATGACCAACGCGGAGAGTGATGTAGGACGCCGGATCTGGGTTTTCGACACAACATTGCGCGACGGCGAGCAATCGCCTGGCGCGACGATGACGGTCGAAGAGAAGCTCGAGGTGGCGGACGCGCTGGTGGCGCTTGGGGTGGATATCATCGAGGCTGGCTTTCCGGCCGCTTCCCCAGGCGATTTCGAGGCGGTGCGGCTGATTGCTTCACGGGTCAAGGGCGCCACGGTCGCCGGACTTGCTCGCGCCAATGCGGCGGATATCGAGCGGGCCGGAAACGCGGTAAAAGCCGCGGAATCGGCCCGAATCCATACCTTCATCGCAACCTCGGATATCCACCTCGAGCACAAACTCCGGCTCAGCCGGGATGAGGTGCTCGAGCGCGTTTTCGCGATGGTCAGACTCGCCAAGTCCTTTACGAGCGATGTCGAGTTTTCGGCTGAGGACGCGACTCGCTCGGACTGGGACTATCTGGTGCAGGTCTTCAGCCGGGCGATCGAAGCCGGTGCGACAACGCTCAATGTGCCCGACACAGTCGGGTATACGACCCCGGCGGAGTACCGGGCACTCATGGAACATCTCCAGGAACATGTTCCTGGAATCGAGAACGCGATCATCTCTGTCCACTGCCACAATGATCTCGGAATGGGCACCGCAAATACGCTGGCTGCAGTTGCGGCGGGTGCTCGACAGATTGAAGTCACCGTCAACGGGATCGGCGAGCGGGCCGGCAACACCGCGCTCGAAGAGGTCGTGATGGCCTTGTCGACGCGCGGCGACCAGTTCGGCGGCGCGTACACCAACATCAAGAAGGATCGGCTCGTGCCGACCAGCCGGTTGGTTGCCGGGATCACCGGTCTCCAGGTGCAGGTGAACAAGGCGATAGTCGGTGCGAATGCGTTTGCCCATGAGGCCGGGATTCACCAGGATGGCATGCTCAAGGAGCGCACCACCTACGAGATCATGAACCCGCAAGATGTCGGTTGGGAAGGCACTCGACTCGTCGTCGGAAAGCATTCCGGCCGGGCTGGATTCAAGAATGCGCTCACCGAGCTTGGTTTCCGGCTCGATGACGAGCAGATCCAACAGGCGTACTTAAAGTTCCTGGAGCTGGCCGATCGCAAGAAACACGTTACCGCCGCCGATTTGACCGCATTGGTTAGCAATCAGCTTCAGGGACAGGGTGACACCTATCATCTCGTGCAGTGGCGGGTCGATATTGCGAGCGGCGAGCCCGCCACGGCTCAGGTTGTGCTCGCGCACGGTGAACAGACGATCGTTGGCGACGCGGAAGGCAACGGGCCGGTCGATGCGCTCTTGAAGGCGATCGACGTTGCCGCCGGGGTTTCGACGAATCTCGAGTATTACCACGTCGAGGCCGTGACTCCGGGCGAGGATGCCCAGGGGCAGGTTCACGTGCGAATCCGGGTTAACGACAAGCTCTACACGGGTCATGGGCTGGCGACTGACATCGTCGAGGCCAGCGCCAGGGCGTATCTCGCAGCGCTCAGCCGTCTCGATCTCGAAGAGCCGTCGACTGTTTTGGCGGGGTCGTCAGTTTCGAGGTTTAGTTGAGAACGCCCCACCGGGAGTCCGAAAACAAATGAGCGTCAATTCAAAAACGTTGAGCGACAAGTTATGGGACCGGCATGTCGTTTACTCGGCGCCCGGTGAGCCCGATCTGCTCTACATCGATCTCCATCTGGTGCATGAGGTCACATCGCCGCAGGCATTTGACGGTCTGCGGATGGCGGGGCGGCCGATGCGGCGGACGGATTTGACGGTCGCAACCGCCGATCACAATGTGCCGACGATCAACATCGACCGGCCGATCGTTGACCCCATTTCGGCCAAGCAGGTGTCGGTGCTGTCGAAGAACTGCGCCGAATACGGCGTCGAGCTTTACCCGATGGGCGATCCCGGGCAAGGAATCGTGCATGTGATCGGACCCGAGCTCGGGTTGACGATGCCCGGCATGACGATCGTGTGCGGCGACAGCCACACATCGACCCACGGGGCGTTCGGCGCGCTGGCATTCGGGATCGGCACCAGCGAAGTTGAGCACGTGCTGGCAACGCAAACGCTCCCGCAAATCCGGCCGAAGACGATGTCGATCACCGTCGACGGCGAACTTCCCAAGGGTTCGACGGCAAAGGACATCATTCTGGCGATCATTGGCAAGATCGGAACAGGCGGCGGGATCGGATCGATTATCGAGTATCGTGGGCCTGCGATCCAGGCGCTCTCGATGGAGGGCCGGATGACGATCTGCAATATGTCGATCGAGGCTGGAGCTAAAGCGGGCATGATCGCTCCCGACGAGACCACGTTCGCCTATGTCGAAGGTCGCAAGCACGCTCCGAAGGGTGCGGAATGGGAAAAAGCGCTCGACGATTGGCGTTCGCTGGTCACCGGCCCGGACGCGCGCTTCGACCGTGAGGTCGTGCTGGACGGATCGAAGATATCGCCGCATGTCTCCTGGGGCACCAATCCGGGCCAGGTGGTTTCGATTGATAGCGTGGTGCCCGATCCGGACAAGTTCGCCGATCCAGGCGCGCGCGAAGCGGCGGCCCGAGCGCTAACTTATATGAATCTCAAGGCCGGAACGCCGGTGCGCGAGATACCGGTCGATACGGTCTTTATCGGTTCGTGCACGAACAGCCGGATTGAAGATTTGCGACTGGCGGCTACTGTGGTCGAGGGACGCAATGTTCATCAAGGCATGAGGGCGATGGTCGTGCCCGGATCGATGCGGGTTAAAGCGCAGGCTGAAGCCGAGGGACTTGACCGGATTTTCACGGCCGCCGGATTCGAATGGCGCTCGGCTGGCTGCTCGATGTGCCTGGGGATGAATCCCGATCAACTGTCGACCGGCGAGCGCTGCGCTTCGACCAGCAACCGCAATTTCGAGGGCCGGCAGGGCAAAGGCGGACGCACCCACCTGGTCTCGCCGGCGGTCGCGGCTGCGACGGCCATCGCCGGCGTCTTTTCGACACCCGCGGATTTGGGGTAAGCAATGAAGCCAGTGAAGTCGATTTCGGGCATGGCGGTGCCGCTGGATCGCAGCGACGTCGATACCGATCAGATCATCCCGGCCGTCTATCTGAAACGGGTAGAGCGGACAGGATTTGGCGAAGGTCTCTTCGCGTCCTGGCGGGCAAACGATCCCGATTTTGTGCTCAACCGGAAGGAGTTTCAGGGCGGCAAGGTGTTGATTGCCGGCCCGAACTTCGGAACAGGATCCTCGCGCGAGCACGCTGTCTGGGCGCTGATGGATGCCGGGTTCGAAGCGGTCATCTCACCACGGTTTGGCGATATTTTTCGGAACAACTCGACCAAGTCGGGTTTGTTGCCGGTCGTCGTCGATTCTGACGTTGGTGAGCTCTTGCTTCGAGCGGCGGCTGAAGAGCCCGGCCTGCAGATCACGATCGATGTGGAGCGGCGGACGCTTTCAGTGCCGGAGATCGGCGTCGAGGTTTCGTTCCCGCTCGACGATTTCACGCAGCATCGTTTCGTCGAAGGACTGGATGATATCGGCCTAACAATGAAGCACGCGAACGCGATCATGGAGTATGAGAAGAGCCGGCCTTCCTGGATGCCGGTCGTCACCACCACGGCGAGGGCATAATCGGCACATGGGCGTTTCCGCATCGTTAGTTCTCTTGCCGGGCGACGGGGTCGGTCCGGAGATCGTCGACGCAACGAAGCCGGTCATGACGGCGGTCACAACATCATTCGGCAACACCTTCGCAACCGAAGAGCTGCTGATTGGCGGCGCCGCGATCGATGCCCATGGAATCCCGTTCCGGGCAGAAGACCTGGAGAAGTGCAAACAGGCGGACGCGGTCCTGCTTGGCGCGATCGGCGGTCCGAAGTGGGACAACCCAAATGCCAAAACCCGGCCGGAGCTGGGACTCCTGGCGCTCCGTAAAGGCATGGGGCTGTTCGCCAATCTCCGCCCAGTGGCGGTGATGCCGGCACTGGCCGACACGTCGCCGGTTAAGGCCGAGATCGTGACCGGCGTCGACATGATGGTTGTGCGCGAGCTGACCGGCGGTCTGTATTTTGGCCGGCCTCGGCGGAAGTGGCTCGAGCGGCGCGGCCGCGCGGCGCTGGACACGCTCATTTACCGCGAGCATGAGATCGACCGGATCGCGCGGCTTGCGTTCGATCTGGCCAGATCGCGTCGCTCGAAGGTCGCCTCGGTCGACAAAGCGAACGTTATCGAAACGTCGCGATTGTGGCGCAAGGTCGTGACCGAAATTGGGTCCACCTATCCAGATGTTGAGCTCGAGCACGTTTTGGTCGATTCGATGGCGATGATGCTCATCAAGCGGCCGGCCAAGTTCGACGTGATCGTGACCGAGAATATGTTCGGCGATATTCTGACTGACGAAGCGTCGGTTCTTGCCGGATCGATCGGGTTGTTGCCATCGGCGAGCATCGGCAAGGCGCGCGGCGAGAGCGATCTTCGCTGGCGCGGGGTGTACGAACCGATTCACGGCAGCGCACCGCATATGACCGGCACTGGACGGGCAAACCCGACCGGTACGATCCTTTCGTTCGCGATGCTGTTGCGGTTGTCGCTCGGACTGGAAAAGGAAGCGGCGGCGGTCGAGCTGGCGGTCCGGGAGACGATCGAAGCAGGCGTTCGGACGCCGGACATCGGCGAAGAGGGCATGACCGCGGTTACGACCGCGGAGTTTGGCGCCGAAGTCGCGAAGCGAGTCAGGGCGTAGCTGAGTTGACACGGGATTGAAATCCCGGGCTCATTCCCCAAAGACCCTCCGGGACTATTGCATTGGGCCGCTCGGTTTTGAATGAACTGATATCCGACCATCGAGTTGAATTGTGACGGTATCGCCGGAATTGATTCGATTTCGTTCCGATTCGTCGACTACGAGAATGGGGATTGGGCGTTCGTAAAGTTCGTCGCCGAGGATCGAGCCGAGGCCGATGATCGGGTCGATCCGCGAGGTGATCACCGCCGCAGGCGCGAAACCGTTGCGGATCGATTCAAGAAAGACCCCGCTGGCTGAGCACGATCCCCGTCCATGAGGAATGACGAGAACACGACCAGCGACGGTTTGACCCGAGAGCGGATGACGGCGGTCGATGATCTCGCCGGTTGTCGGATCGAGCCCGCCCCAGAAGCTAAGCGGTTCGGCGGCGACCGCGGCGACTCCTGAGAGCTCTCCGGGAACGATGACGACGGTTGCCTGGATTTCAATCAGTTCGCCCATGGACCGTCCTCGATTACAACGCGGCCCGCGACGGCCGACGCGACGCAGTCTTCGGTCGAGCCGTAAACGGATTGGGCACCGATCAATCCAGGGGCATAGTGAGCGTACTTCGCGGAGTTGGTCATCAGGACACGTGCGTTCTTCCTTACGAGCGGCGCGACCAAGATGCAGGTGTCGGCTGTGACCTTCGCGCCGAATGTTTCCAACACCTCGAGGTCTCCGGATTTGGCGAGAAGTTGTCTGACGGCGCGGCTGGTGGTCACGAAGACCTCGACATTGCCGGAAGCGCGGCGACCGGACATGAGGCGGGCCAGCGACCGGCATTCGCCCAGACTGCAGTGTGGACTGCCGAAACCGACAACATCCACCTCGCCTGTGCTTGAGGTCGTGAGCTCGGCCCGTGCATTCCGGAGATCGGCCAGCGCGATATCGATCCTCTTTCGCGGTGATCGCCCGCCAAAGGCGTCGGTTGTGGTTGGCGCTTCCGGTGTGACTCCGACGAGGTGGAAAAGCGCGACTGATCCGGAAGTCGCGGTTGCGGCAGCCAACGTCTTGAGTTGATCCTCGGTTGGATTGGCGTTCAGTCCTTCAATGACTGCGACTTCGTCGTCGACCAACTTCCCAACCAGATAGCCAAGTACCGGGTAAAAGTCGTCTCGTTCCGCCATGCCCGGTGGCAGTGAGGGTAAGCGGAGCAAGATCTGGCCGAGCCGGTGATCGTCAAGGTGCAAACCGGCGGCGGGAACGCGACCGGTCAGCGCGCACGAGATGTCGAGGTAATCGCCGTATCGGTTGGTGCGTGCGCCGATGACTGAGTTGGCGAAGGCGACCGCGTTGGATTCCGCCCATGCGATCTGCTCGCCGAAGCTCGGTCTGGATCTTGTCTGGTACGGCGTGCATGTGAATGTCGGTGTAGCGCCCATATCGACATAAGCTTGGCCGAGTCGTCGAGCCTTGCCGGCATATCCAGGTGATTGTCCAAGATCACGCCACCGCTCGCGATCGAGTGAGATGACATTGAGCGAAGTCGGCACCCGTACCTTGCCCCCTAAGCGAGCCAAGCGCTCTGCAAACTCGAGACCGGCGTCGCCTTCATAAATGCAGCCGTCGATGTGGGCGCGGGTGATCGGAAGCAACGAAGTTGCGCCGTAGAGCGGCGCCATGCGAGTCAGGATTCGCATCGCCAAGGCCGTGGCTTCGCCCAGCTCGCCTGTGAGCATCGATTCTTCTTCAGCTGTCAATTCGATTTCAGGAAGCATGTCTTCTCGTGGATTCGCGCAAGACTATCCCCTCGTTCCCATCTATTCAGGTGACCTGGCGCAGGCAATCGGCTTTCAAGAGTTCGACTCGACAGAACGCCTCCACCCCGTTACAAAGTCCGGGGCATGGAACGTGCTCGGCCAGAAGCGTTGGAAAGCGGATTTCACATGAAGCTCGTCGTCGCGATCGTCCAGGATTATGACACCGATCGGCTTTTGCGCGCGATCAGCGAAGCGGGGTTGCGCGCCACCAGGATCGCCAGCACTGGAGGTTTTCTACGTATGGGCAACACCACGGTGTTGGCCGGAGTAGAAGATGACCAGGTACCGGCGTGTCTTCAGATCTTGCGAGAGGTGTGTGAGCTTCGAACCGAGCGCCCGCCAGATCATATGATTGAGGAGCTTAGCTTCATTGGACCTGGAACGGTGACCGAGGTGACGATCGGCGGGGCAGTTGTCTTCGTAATTGCCGTTCAGAAGTACATCAGAATCGAGCGACAAACGCCTTGAGCGCCGGGGTCGGCCCGCCGGCGCTCAACGCGAAGCACCTGAGAAGTGATCCTAACCCACCGCCGCGGGCTCGATGTCGGGCGCGAAGCGGAGTCCTTCAGGAAGCATCTGGGCCAGCATCTGCTGGATCGCCATTACATGAGCGCAGGTGCCGACAACGTGAGACTCGAATGTGTGGCAGGTGCAATGCAGGTGGCCGTCGTTGAGCGTCACGATATAGTCGTCGTGGCCTCCGCGAAACGAAGCCTTGAATTCGGAAAAGCGAACCCGGTCTGGTTCATTGGCATACCGGTGCGCTTTTTCGATTTTGCCAATCATGCTGGAGTTCATGATTTTGGCCTCCTCTTTCGCCGTCTAGTTACCTCAAAGATACAAATCGAGCACGCGCGATGCGTCCCAAAAACAAATCAGCACCGTGATGCTCTCGCATCAGGTGCTGGTCCTCAGGACCTTTTCGTTTTTCACCGGTACACTCATGCTGCGTCACTCCGTGTGAACGACGATGTGAGACCGCGCGCTGGCCGCGTGCTTCGGTATCTCTTGGGCGCAGTATATCAACGAACTGTGAACGCGCCCAGTCCCAGACGGGTGGAGAGAATGGTCTCGCTGCCGGGACCGATTGTATGACACTGCCGCCTCGAGCGAGCATCGGAATTCTTGCCGGTGGCAGAAGCGCGCGGATGGGATTCGACAAGGCCTTGATCCGCCTTGATTCGCTCGGGCCATGTCTGCTTGAACGGACGATTCTTCATGTTGGGTCACTCGCGGATGACGTCTTCGTCGTCGCTTCGAACCGACCGGAGTACGAGCAGTTTGGAGTCACCGTCCAAGCGGACCTCTATCCAGATGCAGGGGCGCTTGGCGGTATCGGAACGGCTATTAGGCAAGCGAAGCATGATCGCTGTTTGGTCGTTTCTTGCGATCATCCGTTTTTGAATTCGCTGCTTCTGCGAGCGATGGTTGAGCATCAAGGCGAATGGGACGCTCTGATACCCGTTTTGCCCGGCGAAAGCCGGCAGGGCGGGATGACGATACGCCAGACACTTCACGCCGTTTATACAAAGCGCTGTTTGCCTGCAATCGAGACAGCGATAAGGAAGGGCTGGCTTCAAACAGTCGGGTTTCTGTCAGCGGTCAAAGTCAAGGAAATCGGGCTAGACGAGATTTTGGCGCTCGATCCCGACTTGAGATCGTTCCTCAGCGTGAATACACCCGAAGACCTGGAACGTTGCCGGCGCTGGATCGCGGCCTCACGGCCGGAGCTTCGATAGGTTGAAGTGTTTTTCCGTTCGGGTGTCGAAGAGGGTTCCGACTTCCTCTATACTGATTCGTGGGCACTGAGCGATCGGATGGCAGTGTGACGTACAGAAAAACAGACGAAACTGCACAGCCAATCGAGGGGCAACTCAGCGGATTTGAACGGTTCCGGCTTTCTTGGCGACTGTTCCGCGATGATCGGGTGCCGACCTGGATGAAGGCCCTGGTTCCGCTAGTGGCGATGGTTTATGTGCTCGCCCCGATCGATCTCATTCCCGATCTGATGCTTGGTCTCGGGCAGCTCGATGACTTAAGTGTGATCGGAATCGCAGTTTTCACTATGACCAAACTGCTGCCCAAACTTGCGCCACGAGACATCACCGATGAGCACCTGGCCGAAATGCGCGGAAGTCGTCAGCGGCGTGAGAATCGAGAGAACGTCATCGACACCACATTTAGACTTGTCGACGAACCGGCGCAAGATGCCCGGCGACAAAGCCTCGACAACATCCAGGAGACACGAGCGTGAGTTCCACAACGCCCCCATCGAAACGCCCGAATGCTGGTGCGCCGGTCAAGCGAAACGACAAGTCGAGCGCGAGGGTGACCCGAGCTCGCGTTCAAGCGATGGAATCCCGGGCAACGGCAACCGTGCTCGAGCCGTTTTCGGTGGCCGACCCTGATGCTGGAGTGGTTACCGTGCCATCTGGTGGCCGCACCGCGGCCTCAATGCCGCGCCGGAAACCCGCCGTCAAAACCTACACAATCTCTCGAGCACTTGAGTACAGCTTCATCCGCGCGGACTTGCGGCGGCTCATCATTACAGCAAGTGCCTTGTTCGTCATCATGATCATCATGCTGTTTATCCTGGATTAACCCCGCGTTCGGGGAATGATCACAAAGCAGAAACGGGCCGGCGCAAGGTGCCGGCCCGATCTCGTTCAGATTTCGCTTGTTCACTAGATTCCTGGTTCTTCCTCGACCACGATCGCATCTTCCTCGAACGTATCGGGCTCGGAATCAGAGCCAGCGTCATCGTCCGTCGAATGCGATGTTTCTTCCTCATCGACATCCTCATCATCTTCGTCAGTGAAGAGGAAGTCGGCCTCGTCGCGCTGGCGAAGCTGATCGCGATCACGAAGATAGGCGCGCGTGTACGAAATCTGGCGCGGGAATGAAACCTTGGGACCTAGTTTGGGATCGCGATAGACCTCGCGCAGAATGATCCGAAGGCTCGACGACCCGAGGCCGAGCGCGTAGACCTCGTATCGATTGCCATCGGAGATCAACTGCATCAGGCGTTCCGCGGTTTTGGCTTCGATCTCCCCGAGACGCTGTCCACCGACCCGCTCGGCGAAGAGGCGCTGGCCCTCGACCACGAGCTCGAGCTGCTCACCTGAGGAGACGTCCGCGAGATCTTCGATCGAAACGGGATTGACCAGCTCTGCGACCCAGGTTTTGCCGACTTCCTCGATGAAGACATTGGTCCGCGGGATGATCGGCTGAGCTTCGGCCTCCGACAGCAGCTGATCCTCGCCGCCATGCTTCCTGCGCAGCAATTCAAGACGCTGCAGATTCCGCCGGGCGATCATATTCGCCGGATCGATCTTTAAGGCGCTTGAGTAGGCGTCGTAGGACGAGGCGAATCGCTTGACCGCGAGCAGCGCGCGACCGAGCCGGTTGTAGGCGTCCGCATCTCGAGGAAATCGCTCGAGGAATTTCTCATTCAGCTCGATAGCTTCAAGCCAATTGCCATTGAGCGCTGAGAGACGAGCTTCTTCAACCAGTTGCCGGCGAGATTTCGGTTTTGTATCCGTCACGTTTTCCCCTTCATCCTACTTCTCGAGACGCCGATGCGGCGTCGACCGAGTCAACTTATTCGTCTTTGCGAGGTCGTTAGCGAGGTGCCCCGACGGCCTCCCCGATGAGATACCAGGGACTCGCGTGTGTAATGTGGGTGTCGATAATCTTGCCCAGAAGATTGCGTTCATCTTCGATATGGACAAGCGCATTGCCACGTGTGCGGCCTGACCATTTGCCCTTCTGATGCTTGTCGACGAGCACTTCGTATTGCTCGCCGACCCGGAGAAGATTGCGCTCCGTCAGCAATCGCTCTTGGAGCTGCTCGACAGCCTGATGTCGTCTGTGCTTCTCCTCCATCGGGACGTCGTCCTCCCAACGGGCGGAGAGCGTTCCAGGTCGCGGAGAGTACATAGCCACGTGAACTTTGTCACAACCGACATCCTGGAGAAGTCTGAGGGTGTTTTCGAACTGCACCGCGGTTTCGCCAGGGAACCCGACGATGATATCCGTGGCAACCGTGGCATCTGGCATCCGCGAACGTGTGTACGCGATCCGCTCTTGCCATACGTCAGCCGTGTATGTGCGGCGCATGCGCTTGAGAACGTCGTTGTCGCCGGCTTGTACTGGGAGGTTCATGTGCTCGCAAACAGATGGTAGATCTGCCATCGCGTCGATGATCTCGTCAGACATGTATTTTGGATGGGATGTCAAGAAGCGCAGCCGGTCCAGTCCTGGGATTTTGTCGACTTCCGCCAGCAACTTGGCGAGGCTAGGCTTGTCGGGCAAATCGTGACCGTAGGCATTGACAGTCTGACCAAGCAGCGTAATGTCACGCACTCCCTGCGCGACCAGTTGTTCGACTTCTCGAATGATCTCGGCCATCGGGCGGCTTCGTTCACGTCCGCGGCGATAAGGGACGATGCAGTACGCGCAGACAAAGTTGCAACCGTAGATGATAGGCACATGAGCGCTGACCCTGCCGTCAGTCTCTTCATCCACATAGTAGTGAGGGAGTTGGGCGAGATCATCATCCAGCTCGGCGAGCTCTGGCACAACCTGCTCAAGTTTTCCAAAATCGGATGGATCGAAGAAGAGATCGACGTGGGGGAAGCGCTTCAACAGCGCCTCTTGTTGGTTCGTCACCATGCAACCCGTCAGCACCAATGACATGCCGGGCTTTTCGCGCTTGAGCCGCATGAGGTGATTCAGCTTGCCCGAGACCTTGTCTTCGGCCGCCTGGCGCACCACGCACGAGTTGAGAACGACGATATCTGCTTCTTGTTCGTCGTCGGTCGGGCTGTACCCAACTTCCTGGAGCATGGCGGCAACCTTGGAGCTATCCGCTTCATTCATCTGGCAACCGATTGTCCACAGATGGAACTGCTTGCCATTCGGCGCGAGGCGCGAAGGCGAAGTCACTGGATGAAGTGGAATCACCGGCTTGATCGTCACAGGAGGCCCTCTTGAGCACGAAATAGCGTGGAGCCCGACGATCCAGTCGACACACGCGCAAAGCGCGGCGAGGCACGGGCAGCCACAACCTGCAAGTGTACACGATTGGCCGTTTTGGTCCCTGTGACGAAGTGGTCACGATTTGAGTCCGAGGTTGAAGCTAACTGACGGCATCGCTCAGGTCGAGTCGGTTCGTTAAATTGCTTACCCGCTAGTGAGCGCTCCTGAATCGTTGACGCGGAGGAACTTAATTCCTTTGCATGGTGGCGCCGTGTACGGACAGCATGTCCGGAATCGGACAGTTCTACGGGTGTGTATGGACACTGCGTCCGAATCCCCATCAGAATTGCGTATGTCTGATAGACAAGACTCCGGCATGGCTGCTACAATCCATCGGTAACACGACGATCTGTTTTGACGAGATGACAGTAATGGTCGCCTGTGACGTGCGGTCCAAGGCTGTACCGGTGTTGACTCGTCCGGCAGATTTGAGCGTCGTCCCTGACAACGGGGTCAATCAAGGGGAGTCCGCGTTGACTAGGCGCATTTGCGAAACATGCCGCTTTTTCAAAGCGGCGGGTTTTGACAGCATGGGGTGGTGCGAGCATCCCAAACGGCGCTTGAGCAGCGAAATCAAAATCCTGGCTCGGTCCCAAGAAATCCAATGCCGCAACGAATGGAACCGCGATCTCTGGCAGCACGCGGATGAAGCGCGTGAGGACATTGCCATCAGTAGCACCGTTTCGCCGTTGGTCCCGGCAACCGCCGATGAAGTGAGTTTCGCCGCGGGCGCATCTCTTAGGCTGAATTCGGCACCCCCCGGCAGCGATCCGGCAGCCTCATCTGGAGAAGACGTTGTCGTTGGCGAGGTGACCTCGTCGTTTGCTGGAACGGGGTCTCGAGGCGAGCGTGGGAGAGACTCCTTGAGGCGCGCCCACGAAGAGCTGAAATTGCGCAAACGCGAAAGCCGGTCGATGGTCTCGCCGCTCATGGGCCTGGGCGAATCCGTCCAAACCGAAGAAGTGGCAAATTCCGCGATCGTGCCGAGCACATCGCCGCGGAGCGCTGATGGGGAGGTCATCGTGAACGACCAGGATGCTCCGAAGCCGCGCACAATCATCGGCGATGTTTCCCCTGTCGAGCTCGGGGAGATGGGGCGCCCTTTTCCAAAAATGACGACCTTTCCTGATGAGGTAGACCGATTTTCCACAATTCCGGCACAGGTGGAGGGGTTTGATCTTCCTCTGGCAAACAAGACAGAGCCGCGTCGAGTCGTTCGTCGAGCCGGGTTTGACATAGACGATCGTGAGTTGACCGCGTGGTCCTCAACGCCTGGGGCAGCGGTTGAGCACGTGCCGGCAGATACAGCGCGGCTACCAAGTGGAACGGGAAGCCAACGCGAATCGCTTCAATCCGTGCCCTTGTCACGGGTCCATTCGGACCCGGACGTTAGTCCGGCGCCCATAGCGCAAGATATCCCTGAGTCAGTCGACCTTACCTTGTTTGCCGAATCGCAGGACTTCGGACAAGAAGCACCGCCGCGTCGATTGCCGCGCGAGTCACGCCCGATTTTCGAACAAGCGGTGCGGACGCCAATCCACCGGGAGCCGGCGATCGACAACGGCGAGGTTCAGATTGAGGTGCGGACCGTCCGGCGTCATGCTTCCGCCGAGATCCCCGTTCCCCTTGAAGAAGAGTCGAATGCTGGGCCCGTGCACGCACATGTCTCTCCATATGAAGACCGAATCTTGGAGCCGGTCGTCAATACCATCGAATCACCGGAATATGAGGCGTCACCGGCGTCCGCGATTCCTCGAATGTGTCGAACGTGTCGCGACTTTCGGCCAGCCGAGAACGGCGATCGCGGCTGGTGCACGAACAAGTGGGCTTTCAGCCACAGGCGCATGGTCGACGCGGACGAGTTGCCATGTGAAACATCGATTGGCGGGTGGTGGTTGCCACACGATGACCTTTGGCTGTCGGCGATCGACGTCAGCACCCACGGCCAACCAACGCCACTTCTTGACAGTTGGTTGGCCGCGCGTTCCGCGGCAATTGGCGATATCGACGATTCGCCGTCGGTGCGAAGGCGGCAACGATCATGATCTGGTAGCATTGCGGCTACACGGGGTTTTTTGCGAACCAAGTGATCCCATCGTGGAACCGCAATTCTCGCGATACGACGTTTGGCTGACGATCGATGCGAAATCAAAACGGATTGCGGTCGATACGGCGGGCGGTTTGTTGGGAAAGGGTCAATGGCTGTTTTTGGCGACACGCTGCGTCAAGCACGTGCCCATAAAGGCGTAACGCTCAAAGAGGCCGAGCAAGCGACGCGTATGAGCCGTCACTACTTGCTGGCACTCGAAGAAGAGCAGTTCGACGATCTTCCGGCGCTGATTTACCAGCGAGGCATCGTTCGCAACTACGCAACGTATCTCAGCCTCGATCCAAACAAGCTCCTCTCGATGTTCGAATCCGCGCGCGGCGGTTCGCCTGATGACGCTCCACTCGTCTCACCTACGCAACAATTGACCATCCCTTCACACTGGGCGCCGAACTTCGCCATCATCGCGTTTCTCGTTGTGATGAGCGCGGTCGTCTTCGCCTGGATGTACAGCGCGTATTTCGCGCCTGAGGGCGCCACGTCGACACCAACCGAATTGATCCCGACGTTGACGGCGCCGAGTGAAGCGGACACGATTTTTTTACCCACGGTCGTTATTCCGACTCCAACCGTCACGCCGGCGATCACCCCGACCGAAGAACCCACTGCTGAGGCGACCGAAGAAGAGTCGAGCAGCGACAGTGGCGAGGTCGTGACGGAGGACGATGTTGAAGAGGTCGCGACTGAAGAGGAGCCCACCGAATCTCCGACGGGGAACTTGACCTTCAACTTCACGGCGACTGACTATTTGGACTCCGTGACGGTCGTTGCCGACGGAGTCGAGATCTTTTCCGGCGCTATGGCCGCGGGCGATTCGCTCGGGTTCACGAGCGCGGACATTTTCCAGGTCTATGTTTCAGATCCGTCGCTACTCCAGATCGGCAGGGAAAACGGAGAGTGGTTCGTCATGGGCGACACGTATTTCGAACTTCCGTAGCGAACAATTCCTTCGATTGAATATGGCAAACGGCGAGTGTTGAGCCCGCCGTTTTTCGTAGGTGCAATTATCGGAGCTCGCATGACAAATGTT
>CAYJPA010000068.1:0-5601 GCA_964371945.1 uncultured Sphaerobacteraceae bacterium
GATCGAGAGTGCGTCGACGGCAGGATCCGCCAAAAGCTCGTCGATTGACTCGTAGACGCCGATGGAAGACGGATTGATGCCGGTCTCCCATGCTTTCGCCTCGGCGCCCGCTTTGGTGCGACTCCCGATCGCGACGATCTGGCAATGCGGGTTCTGTTGGTACGCCCGAATGTGACCCGATGAGACGAGTCCGGCACCATGAATCGCAACGCCGATCTTGCCGTTGGCGGACATTGTTCAGCCCCTTTGAAATTTGGTGATGACTACGCATTGAGCTCGATGCTCTTGCCCCCGGCCCTGCTCGACTCGTCGATCGCGAAGACCGCCTCGTGGGTATTGACCGCATCGCGAACATTGGCGTGGCTTTCGACGTCGTTACGGATGCAGTCGATGAAGTGATTGATCTCGCCGTCAAATGGATGATGGCTGACCAATCCGCTGTTCGGGGTAATGGTCGGGAAGGTCGCCCAGTCGGTTGCGCCAACGAGCTTGCGACCGAAGAAGCGATTATCGCGCAGGCCGCCGTCGGTGCCGAGTAGATCGAGATTGAACTGGTACGGCATCCATTGCTCGACGCAGGCGGAGATCTTGCCGATCTTGCCATTCGCGAACCGGACGACCGCCGATTGCATCGGCGGGAATGGCGCATTGTCCGTTCCACTCGTTTGCACGGCATTCACCTGAACGATGTCGCTGCCCATCAGATAGCGGGCAAGATCGACCGCGTGGCAACCGCCAAGCATCATCGCGCTGGCGTCCATATGCGCGACGTGATTCTCGGAACCGGGATAGCCCGATTGTTCGGGGTTGTGCCAGTAATCGGTCTGAATGTAGAGCAAGTCGCCGAAAAAGCCATCGCGGGCGAGGGCATAGGCCGTCTCGACCATCGGGTTGTAGCGCAGCACGAATCCGCAGACCGATTTCACGCCCGCCTTCGCAACCGCGTCGTCGATCGCATGCAGTTCGTCGTGCTTCATCGCGATGGGCTTTTCGACCAGAAAATGCTTGCCGGCCTGCGCGGCGACGATCGCATCGATCGCGTGCCGCTGATGCGGCGTGCAAATTGAAAGCGCATCGACCCCTGGATTCGCGACCAGATCATCGATCGAGTCGTAAAGATCGAGCTTCGCGGGATCCAGACCGACCTCGCGTGCCTTCGCGGCCGCGCCCTCCTTTGTGCGGCTCCCAATCGCCACCACCTGGCAGTGCGGGTTTCTCAGATAGGCACGCAGATGTCCGGACGAAACCGTGCCGGCGCCCTGAATCGCGATTCCGATCTTGCCATTCGCAGACATTACACGCCTCCCAGCCACAACTCTCGAGTAAGTTCGCGATTCAGCATCCTTCCACGACAGAGCGACCCCGTCAACAGGGACATGAAGTCATGCTCCTGTCGAGCTGCAGCAGCTAAGGTGCGCTCATTCATCGATCATGCGCCCCCCTGAGGTCGTCACCTCCCAGCTCAAAACATCCCCCTCGGGCAAATCTTTCAGTCCAAGTCTCGACAACATCTGAAGCAACTCGGAGCGACGATGCATGTTGTGCGTGAGCACATGGGCGATCGCTCCACCGAAGCTCTTTTCGACCGGAGTCTCATCCAGGACGTTGGGCCATAAATCGTCCCACCTACTTGAATCCCTGACGGCGCGAGCAAGCGCGGCGAACTCCGCCGAATGAATCTGATGAAGGTCGGTGAGCTCCGCGAGCGAGATCTCGTGTCAGGACGCCGAGCTCATCCGATCCACGGTCGCCTTCATAAGCTCGGTCCAAGTCCGGACATTCCCAATCATATGCACGAACGTCGCATGAACTGTCCCGTGACCCGCGTTAATCTGCTGATGCAACTGAGCACTTTTCAACCGACCGCACTCCGAAAGTATCAGGCTCGTGGTCCAGCTGTCATGGGCCAAAAGTCGATCGAGCAGGTCCATCGTATCTCCTCTTCCTGTGCCTTTTGTGCCTAGCGCGACCAAAAAAAGCGACTGATTCACACGAACCCTCGTTTGTCAACCCCTCCTTGGTTCAGTCCGACTTAATCGGGTACGAATATTGTTGCGGATAAATGGCGATTTTGGTGTTTTGACTTATTGACACGATATTATTGTCATATCTACCATCTTCCTAACGGCAATAGATACTTTTACCCTCGGACCAATCGGTGATTGTATCGAAAGACTGTACACGCTAACCTGAAGTCAGTTGGAGCAGAAGAAAAATAACCGCTTCGTTCCAACGTCCGACCAGAAAGAGCGTCGGAGCACCCCAAGACAACGTCCCGGCGATGTCCCGAATTTGCCGCGACAGTGGTCCCGCGACCACGGGTCTTATCTACCGACTATAGATTTCGGAGGCGTACCGTTGCCCCGCATGCTTTGCCGACCCCGCTGGCTTTCCGCAAGCCTGGTGGCATCCCTCTTTTTCACTCTGCTTATGCCTATTTCGACAGTGCTGGCGTCCGCTGATCTCGTAAGTGGCGACAGTGCAGTCATCGCCGATGCCAATGGCGACTCCGTTCGCCTGCGCACCAAACCAGGCTCATCTAGTCCGGTCGTCGCCGAGTTTCCCGAGGGGACCTCCGTGAGCATCATTGACGGCCCGACCAAGTCAAGCGACGGAACCTTCTGGTATCGAGCTGCAGTGGATGGTCAAGTCGGCTACATCGCCGCGGACTTCCTGGCTCTGGCCGGAAGCGATTCCGAAACTCCTGAACCGGAAGAGCCGGCCGTCGAGCCAACACCGGCGCCCACCTCCGAAAATCCGGAATCCGGCTCTGAAACGGCCGTGGTGACCGGAACGGCGACTATCGGCAACACCAATGGCGATCCGATCCGCTGCCGCTCGTCCGCAAACACCGACGGCGCGATCATTGGCCTACTCTATGAAGGCATGCCGGTCGATCTGACCGGCGAGGCGCAAGATGGCTGGCAGCCGGTTCGATGCGAAGACGGTTACGGGTGGATTGCGGTCGAATTCCTTGTCGGAATCTCCGATTCGACAGCGACTCCAACCCTAGATGAAGTCACCGAATCGGAACTGAACCTCTTTTCTACTTCGTCCGGCACCGGCGTGATTTCCGGCACGAATGGCGACGGCGTTCGCTGCCGCAGCAATGCCTCGACCAGCGCGGGCATCATTACGACATTAGCCGAGGGCGTTTCGGTCGAACTGCGCGGTTCAAGAAGCGGCGACTGGCAGCCAGTCAAGTGCTCAGGCAAGAACGGTTACGTCTGGGCGGCGTTTGTTTCAGCCTCATCTAGCGGTTCTTCGAGCGGCGGCAGTTCCGCCACTACTGGCGACGGCGTCGTCTACAACACGAACGGACAGGGCGTTCGCTGCCGCCAATCGGCGACGTTCGACGGTCGAATCATCGGAGTCATGGTCGAGGGCGATGCCGTGCAGTTCCGCGCCGCGCAGCGCGGCGTATGGCAACCGGTCGTTTGCGGCGGCAAGAACGGCTACATCCATGCCGATTACGTCAAGGAGGCGAGCGGCGACGAATCGACCGGCGGCAACACCGGCGGAAACAACAGCGGCGGCCTCACCAATGGAGATTCCGCCAAGGTAAGCGGCACCGGCGGCACCGGCGTTCGACTTCGCTCGAAGGCGAGCTCGTCCGCTTCCGTGTTGACCGTCGTCAGCGAAGGCGCGGTTGTCACGGTTCGATCAGGCAGCACCGGTGACTGGATCGCCGTGAAATCACAAAGTCTGAGCGGGTTCATTCACAAGGATTATTTGGTCGCAACCGATGAAGAAGAGGACGAGGAAGGCGATCCCGCTCCGTCCGGTGCGCTCTCATCCGGCGATCATGCGAAGGTCACGAGCACGCTGAATTTCCGATCCGAAGCGAGCTACACCAGCAGCGTCATCGGAGTCGCGGTCGACGGAATCGTGGTGCTGGTCACGGGCAATATCAGCAACGGTTTCTATCCAGTCGAATGGGGCGGACTCCCAGGGTTCATGCACGGCGATTACCTCGCAAAGACCGATGCAGAGCTCACTGGTAGTAGCGGCGGAGCCGGCGGCGCCGCCGGCGCCGGGCCGCCAAGCAGCGGCGGGCGGGGAATGGTGGATTACGCCGACAACTATGTTGGGTTCCCGTACATCTGGGCGACTGCCGGTCCGAATAGTTTTGATTGCTCGGGGTTCACCTACTGGGTCACCAAGCACGTGCTGGGTCAGGACATCGGCCGTGGCCTCTGGACCCAGATCGTCGTCGGATCCCCAGTCTCTTACGGCAGTCTCAAACCAGGCGATCTCGTCTTCTTTCAGAACACCTACACCTGGGGTCTGTCGCACGTCGGGATCTACATCGGCAACAACCAGTTCATTCATGCAGAGAATGAGGACACAGGCGTGAGGATCAGCAGCCTGACGTCGACGTATTACTCGACTCGCTATTATGGCGCGGTTCGCCTCGGTTAGCCGCTCCACACATATCACGGCACAGCAGTGGCGCCCCCATTGGACGCCGCTGCCGTGTGCCACGCTCGCGGAATGCGCTCACGCTCAAATCCGGTCACAAGGCAACGCAACGGCCGCGGTCGGTCGAATCCACTATGCTACGACCTTGCTTACGGATAACCGGCCGTGGCCGGCGAGGGCATTCGAATGAAGATTTATCTCGCGTCCCCGCTCGGATTCGCCGATTCGACCCGACCTTTCATGGTCGAGCTCGCGTCACGCTTGAGCGCGGTGGCGGAGGTCTTGAATCCCTGGGACGACACGCGTTTCGCCGATGACATCAAGCGGGCGCCGTCGATTCTTGATCCAGTCGAACGGCGCGCCCTCTATTCCAAGATCAACAACGGGCTCGGCGCGAAAAACGCCGAAAATATCCGAGCAGCCGAGGGAATGGTAGCTGTGCTCGATGGAGTCGATGTCGACTCCGGCACGGCGGCCGAGATCGGATATGCCTTTGCGCTCGGCAAGCGGATCTGTGGGCTGCGCACCGATTTCCGCCTGACCGGCGAAAACGAAGTCTCCGTCGTCAACCTGCAGGTCCGCTACTTCATCGACGAAAGCGGCGGCACTCTCGTCACCACAATCGATGGACTCGTGCCGCTGCTGCAGGACTGGATCGCGGGCGTCTCTTAGTCCGGTCGTCGCCAACGATACGCTCTATCGGAATTGGCCGGAAGGGCGCTCCACGAGCGCATTGATCGAAACGTCAGAGAGACGGGGCCGTCGCTACTTGCGGTAGGACTGGGGCTCCGTACCCAGTCGTCGACCCGCAGGTCGACACCTGCTGGTGACCCTCGATGTTGGTAGGAGAGACACGGCGATGGTCGCGGGCCTCGTCTTAACCGTGAACGGGCCACCTAGCGAGCACCCCGTCGACCTGCGGGTCGACACACGGGTACAGAGCCCCGTGTCTACGAACAACGCGTTCGGCGCATGCCTGGGGCGCCGATTCGCTTCGCTTGAACAGGTCAATCCGGCGATCGACCGGATCGACGCTTCAAAATGCTCATCAAATCAAGAACTTGCCGTTTCGAAGAAACGGCACCCCGTCAACCGTCACCAGACCATCCTCGCGCGTGTCGCAGATCATGTCCCAATGAATCGCCGACTGATTGGTGCTGCCCGTATCGGGGTAACCGG
>CAYJPA010000068.1:5701-11845 GCA_964371945.1 uncultured Sphaerobacteraceae bacterium
ATCATGTCCCAATGAATCGCCGACTGATTGGTGCTGCCCGTATCGGGGTAACCGGCCCCGAGCGCCATGTGAATGGTGCCGCCGATTTTCTCGTCCAACAGGATGTTCTTGGTGAATTGCGTGATGCTGAAGTTGGTGCCAAACGCGAATTCACCAAGATGTCGAGCTCCCTCATCGACATCGAGTGAGCTGATCAGATACGCCTCGTTCTTAGCGGCGCTGGCGTCGACCACCCTGCCATCGACGAATCGCATGCGGATGTCCGAGATTTCACGTCCCGCGGTGACAACCGGAAAACTGAATTGGATGTGACCATTCGCTGATGTTTCGAGCGGTCCCGTGAAGATCTCTCCCGACGGGAAATTGCGGTGGCCGTCGGAATTGTTCCAGGTCCGGCCGGCGATCGAGAGTTTCAGATCCGTTCCGGGTGCGACCACGTGCACGTCGCTCTTGTCCGTTAGCCAGTCGATCAATCGTTGTTGCTCGTCACGAAGCTCGCGCCAAGCCGCCGCCGGATCCTCCTCGTTCAGCTTGCATGCCGCGAACATGAATTCAGTGAATTCGTCAGTGGACAACTCCGCGTCCTGCGCATACGAGTCGGTCGGGAAAAGCGTTCCGGACCAGCGAAGCTTGCCTTCGGCCGCTCTCCGCATGAAGGTTCCCCGCAACTCCGCGCGCGCCGAATCGAACATGCGCTGCCGGGCGAGATCGACATTTGAGCTCGACTTCGTATTCGTCTCAGCACTGACCACAATCAAGACATCGGCTTCCTCGCGCACGAAACGCTCGATCGGAGAGAGCTGCGTCAACTGAGCGTCGGATCCGTTGGCCACGAGAGCGGAGCTCAATCCATTCAACGTCGGCACAAGTACCGGATTGCCGCCATGAAGCACAACCTCGCGGTAGAGCGCGCGCAACAGAGGTTCCGCGGCCACCCCGCCGGTGATCGCGACCACGTCGCCCGGTTTCACTCCGGTCGAGTACTCGACCATCACTCGCGCCCAGGTATCGAATCTCTCGTCGGTCATCATCGTTCCTTCGCAATGTCTTCGTGCTCTTCCCGCGCGGTTCCGGCCCACATGATAGTGCGAGTTACCGCGGTATCGTTGCCAATCACGGCGGCTGAATATGCGTCAGATCGATTCGCGTGCTAGCTTTTGACGATCGAGCGGCGGACGCGTTCACTCGACTCGAAACTGAACGACCGCAATCACCGGGTACCGGCGCGCATGAGCGCCGGTGTTGCTGTCCGCCGGCAAACGACCACGATCGACAGTCTTCTGAGGAGCCCTACTTGCTGAAGCATCAGAGCAGACAGGCGCTGGTGAACGGCGAGCAGCCGTTTGAACGCGTAGCGAGTACCTTCGCTGTTGATCGCGACCTCCTCTCCAGGATCAGATCCTCCGCGGTCGCCATTCCACTGATTCTCGGTGGAATGTACATTTTGACGGCGATTCTGCTGGTCGTCGTCGATCTCGCTCAACCGGCGCCGCAACCCGGATTCCCGGGCATCCGGTTCTCGAACACCATCAATTCGCCTGGCTCCAGGGCGATCGTTGCAATGTACCGGGATCGCCTGGAGTGGTTGCCTCGCCCTTTCTCCGTCGAACCGCTCTCGCCCACTGGTTACATCTGGGGTTTGCGAACCGCCTGGATCGGGATGATCGCGATTCAAATCGCCGCCTTGTGGGCCTGCCGGCGTTCGCGCCCGGCATCGTTGAAGATCTGGATCCTAGGTCCCGCGATCGCTTGCCTCGTCTTTCTCTTCTATCCACCCACCAGCACCGACATCTATGCCTATTCGAGCTTCGGATGGGTGGCGGAGCATGGCAAGAATCCCTATCTGGTCGCGCCGGAAACGATCCCCGGCGATCCGTACGCCAGCTTCAACGATTGGACGCATGTGCGGACTCCGTACGGTCCGATCTGGACTGGTATCAGCCGCGCGATCGTGCATTTCACGAATGAAGATCCGTTCTGGACGACGATCGTGTACAAGATCGTCTCCACGCTGCCTGCCTTCGGGCTCGCCATCCTGACCTACAAGCTCGCGCGAAGACTCACCAATGACGAGCGTCTCGCGCTCACGGCCTTCATCTTTGTCTCGTGGTCGCCGATCCTCATCACCGAGTCAGCCGCCACGGTGCATCTCGATCCGACGGTGATGTTCCTGGCAATGCTCGGACTGGCGTGCGCAACCGCAAACCGATTCCGCTCCCATCGAGTGGGCGTGGCGCTCGTTGTCGCGTCGGCGCTGGTGAAACCGATTTCGCTGCCTCTCATCGCGCTTCTGATCCTGGCACGGATCGGTGGCCGGGAGCGGATCGCGGTGGTGGTTCGGCAAATGGGACTGGACGTTGCCATGGTCGCGGCGATGGCCGCCGCGGCATTTGCTCCGTTCTGGGATCGCACGCTCGTTCGCGAGATGATCGAGAATTCGAGGGAGCTGTATACCGACCGACCCTTACGCTCCAATCCGCTTTGGGTGTGGGGTTTGGATCACGTTGACGCCGTGCTCCACGTGACGAGCTTCACCGGCGGCGACGCGGGTAGCGCCACGAGGTATATCGCGATGGTGCTGACCGCCGTCGCGAGCGTACTCTACGCTCGCGCGTTGCTCCGGCAGCGGCGACAATCGGCCGGCGGCGAAGACGACGCGATCGCGCGGTCGACCTTCCGCTTCCTGGTCTGGGCCTGGGCGGCGGTGACCGTAATCATCGGCATCTTGCCGGTCAACGCACATCCCTGGTACGTGATCTGGCCGATGCCGTTACTGGCCCTGCTCTGGATTTCCGATGGTTGGCGTGATCGAACGCGGCCGCCAGGCTGGCTGCTCGCACTCCAGAGCTGGATCTTCCTCTCGTTCGTGATCTACCACACGCTGCCGAAACGATGAGTCGACGGTGTGCGTAGATCCTGTCTAGCGGTCCCTCTCCAAGAGCGGCGCCTGGGTAACCTGGATCCGCGGACAGTCGTGCCGATCGTTCCGGCGATCGAATGAGGCCATGCCGGCCGCAAATCAAATTGTCTTCAGATCTAGAAGGTTTGCGGCGGCTGCCCGTAGACATTGTTGCCTTGGAGTGCCGTCGTGGTCTGCCCCTGGTCCATCGAAAACGGTGGATAGTGATCGGTCATCAGGTTCATGTACGCGTTGGCCCGGAGGCTCCAGCGGGTGACGCCGGTTACAAAGTCGAACATTCCACGTGGGAACTTTCCGGTGAAGAGGATGGCAAACCAGGAGACGATCAGCACAATGTAGAGCCCGATCCCGAGGATCGCGAGCACAATGACGTTCGGAATCACGAGTAGCCATTTGATGAAGATCAGCCCTCGGCTGAGCCGATCCGGATAGTCGAGATGGTACAAAACCGGGTAGTCCGCGTCGCCGAACGGTGGATACTCGTCACGCTGAAGCAGAAGGTAGGCGGTCACACGAGCCGACCAACGCTGCACCATGAGCGCAAAGTCCCACAGCCCTCTGGGATAGCTGCCGGTGAAGAGGATCGCGAACCAGGCGATGAAGGTTGTGATGCCCATCGCGAGCTGTAGAAAATAGATGACGATGAAGTGAGGAATTGCGAGCAGCCACTTGATCCAGATCAGTCCGCGGCTCAGTCGATCTGGATACGCAACGTCGTATTGAAGTAGCGGTTGACTACCCATCGAAGGCCTCTCCTTCTTGAATCTTGCGACTAGTGGTCGCCGCTGCACGTGCGACGATCGATCACTTTCCACGGAGAGAATCCGCGGCCGGGATCAAATCGATCCTAGCGGTCATTCTGAGTGTGTCAATAGGTCAAGAGCATCCCGAATCAGGTTGGATCGCTTGAAGCGACGCTGCAACTCAAGGATTCAAGGCACTTGATCTCAAATCACCGGGACTCAATTCAGTCTACTTGCCAAGCAATTGGAGTGGCCTCTACCGGTCGGCGGACAAATGCGTACGTCTCGGCTGATAGCACCAGCACAAGGTCGCGCAACTCGGACGTCCCGCGTTCGAGCGTGAAGAGAGCGCCGGCAATCGGAGGATCGGCGGCGATCAATACAATATCTCCGCCATTCGTCGTGCCGACCTGCATTTTCAACCTTGTTCGGAACTCGCCCGCGTCGAGCACAAGCGTGTTTCCGTCGATGTCGAGACGAATTGGGCCGAGCACGTCGCTCACGTACTCCCCGGCAAGCTCAATCGCGACTGCATTTGGGACTTCTTGTATCTGCTGCTCGACGGAACCGCTCGAAGTCTCCGCTTGGTCCAGGAAAAAGTCGATTTGCTCGTCGGAGGTGTGCGGTTGATCGAACAGCGTTTCGAGCAGCCAGAAGCGAACGCCTTCAGTAAAGAGATTCGCGCCCTGGCCGTTCGCGAGCACGACAATGCCAATGTCTTTGTCCGGCATGAACGCGAGATCAGAAGAGAACCCAAACGTATTCCCACCGTGATGCGTGAGTCGCAGTCCGCTGCGTTCTTCGAGAAACCATCCAAGACCGTAGCTCGTCTCGCTGTCAACCGCGATCTGCGGAGTCCAGGTTTCCCCCAGGTTCTCGGCGGAAACCACCCGATTTCCGTCTGGACCAATTCCCTTGTTCATTTCGGTGATCAAGTAACGCGCCATATCGTTGGCGGTGGACCAGACCAAGCCAGCCGGCGCGACCGGGGTCAGCGTCTCCTCGAGATCGAGCGAGATGGGCATGTACACACCCTCAAGAGTCGCTCCATGCGGAGTCGCGTAGTCTCCGCCGGCTCTCACCGTTGCAAACGAAAGCGTCGTGTTCGGCATTCCGATCGGGTCAAAGACGCGCTCTTGCATTTCGGTGACGTAGGTGTTGTAGAGATCCCCGTACGCCCCGCCGGCCGCCGCGGCGGCGACATAGCCGCCGGTCGCAACCATCTGATTGCTGTACTGAAATGCTTCGCCAAATCCGGTGTAGAACTCGAAATCCTCGAGCGACGCAATCACGTCTTCCGCGCTGAGCTCATGGGCATTGAAAACGAACTCCAGATCACGCCGGGGCACGCCTGTGCACGCGCAGACCAGATTTCGGACTGTCATATTCTCGGTCAGCTCCGGATCGGCGACCGCGAATTCGGGCAAAATGTCGACGACGGGCTCATCCCAGGACATGAGTCCGTCGTCGACCTCGGTCGCCATCATCATCGTCGTCATCGACTTGGTGGTAGACCCGATCATCATTTGGGTGTCCGCCGTCACCGTGTCGGGCTCGCCCAGCTCTTTGACCCCAAATCCCTGGGAATAGGCGATTTTCCCGTGGACAACGATCGCGACGGATGCGCCGGGCACTTCAAGTCTGGTCAGGAGCTCCGTCACGTATGCCTCGAGCTCAACGAGCAACCGCGGCGTCAACTCGGCGGGTACGACGTCCGCGAGATCGAGCACTTCCAAGCTCAGAATTGTGAAGCCGCTCGCGATGACTTGGATTTGCGAATATCTCTTCGTGGCGGCATCAATTGATCCTGTGAAGACCATGCAGTAGACCGTGTCGCCGACCCGCTGGCCGACGACCTGAACAAATTTGGTTTGGTCCGAAGAGAGATAGGTAATAATCGCGGTTTCATCAACCCCAGTTGACGAGGGTAGCGGCTCATTGGCGTCCGGCACGTCACCGAGAAGGAACGGTGGATCGATCGGTGCAAGTGCCCGATCGAGCGCCGCGTCTACCGAATGGGCATGGACGACCAGCAGGTAGGCCTGCAGCGCATCCTCTGGATCATGGAGAACCGCAACTTTGCCGGCTGTATCGATGGTCCAATTGGTGGGAATAGGGACCGTGAAGAGGCCATCGGGATCGCGGTAAATTCCGCCGGCCGCGGCCGGCGTCGCTTGTTGTGCCGAAACGACGGCAGATGGCGCGATCGTCGCGCCAACGATCAACCAAAGGATCAGCCAAAGCCGGAACGAATGCATGCTGCCACCCATTCAATCAGTCGAAACGCGTGAATGCAGCATACTCAAGATCGAGGGATTACGATTGAAGCGCGCCAAGCGGCACAGGCGAACTTCAACCGCGGATGTGAGCAGACATGCCGAAATCAAACGATCACAGCGGCTTCAGCAGAAGTGGTTGGCGGTTCAGTTGGCGTCCTGATCGCTTGCGACGGTTGCATGATCTCGGCATGACCTTCGAGCT
>CAYJPA010000068.1:11945-33266 GCA_964371945.1 uncultured Sphaerobacteraceae bacterium
GTTGGCGTCCTGATCGCTTGCGACGGTTGCATGATCTCGGCATGACCTTCGAGCTCACGGAGGATACCCAGACCGGGCGCGATCAGAAAGAGACGTCGACGACACCCGCATCTGGCCGGTCGGAGCGTGACGGCAATGAAACCCGCGATTGATTAGTCCGCCGCGTTGGCCCGATTAGCGGCCGAAGTAGACGATATCGGCGATGATCACAATCAACAGAACAACAAATGAAGCGCGGACCCACAACTGCCGGCTTCGATCAAGATCGGTCTGATTTGAATTCGTCTCGACACGCTCATCGGCCATGACCCGTCGATCCTCCACGCTTCAGGTCCGTCACCAGCTGGCAAGTGCCGCTCGCCGCCGCCTTGCCTAGGCCCGTCAGAAGATAGGCCTGATTCCTGAACAGTATACCAAGCGTGTGATCGTGATCGTCCGGCTCGCCGCATGCATCGAAGCGGGCGTTACCGAAGCAAGCTCCGTTGCGTTTCTAGGTTGCGACCATGAGAACCGCGATCATCACGAACACAATCGCCACGATCGTAGCGCCCAACACCATCCGCTGACCGCGTCTGATGTCCACTGGCGTCGGATCCGGCTTTTCGAGCGTTGGCGCCGGTGATCCGATATCCTGTCGGCCTGAATCCTCTTCAATCCCACCACTCATTGGAAATTCCTCTCTCAGTCCCTGAGCTCTCTGTTGGTCGCGCGTTCGCGTCCTGGTTTCGATTCAGTGCAAAAAATGCAGTCACCCGATCCCTCTCTTGCCCAGAGGCCGTCGGGAATTCTCCTGACATCCGTCTCATGACTCCGGAATTCTCCGGATTCCAATTCCGTACATCTCAAATCACGATATATGGAGCACTCGACGTTGCGCAGACAGAACGCGAAGCCGGTCGGAACCTCTCGCTCCGTTCATTCGTCTGTGTATGAGACTCGAGGATCGATAGCCTCAGAGGTATGGATCATGTGGAGGTCGTTGGTTCCTCCAGATCATCGAGATATTCGTTGCTTGATGCCCATTTCTGATCCAAGTCGAACTGCAGCCGACCGCCGGAGGCCCAGGATGAATCTATTGGCCAGTCTCTTCGAATCGATTTCGATCCCATCATCGTGGCGCTTTCCGTTGACCCTGCTGGCGGCGATGATCGCGTTGGCGGTGCTCGACTTCATCGGAGCGGTCTTCGCTAAAGAATGGTCCGACCGGGGTCATCACCTTCTGATGATTGGTGGGCTTGCTTCCTTCAGCTTGCTCTTCATCGTCTATGCACGAATCCTGCAAACCGCGGAACTTTCGATTGTCACGTTGGGATGGGTGGTGTTTCTCCAGGTCGGCATCATCGCCATGGACCGGCTCTACTACGGTGTGACGCTACCGTGACCAAAATGGGCGGCGGTCGTCCTGATCCTCGCCCTTCAGGCGTACCTCATGATTGGTCCGTCGAACTCGACAAAATCTGCCGGCTCGGCTGTCGTGACCTCAGCCTCGACTACTCAATCTCGTGCGCAATGATCATCACGACCTCGCCTTGCTCGGTCGCCGCCCGGAACTTGCGCGACAGCACGAAGCCGTCACCGTCCGCCCGGACGATCGCCGGGGGTTCATCCCACCGCTCAAAATCGTGGATCGCGGAAACGGGCGTTCCCTCAGTGACGAACGCGCCAAGCGGCACAAGCGGCTCGCTGATGCCGCTCACGGGCGCCGTGATCCAGCGATTGACGTCGGTCGCGCTGACCAGACGCTGTTTGTCGAGTTCCGGCGGGGTGACGTCGACCAGGTCCCCGTTGATCAACCCGTTGTGCCGCATCACGTTAAGAGTTCCTTCATGCGCCCAACGCACACCCCACAGATCGGTCGACGCGCCGTAGCCGAGCTCGCTGCCGATCGTGATCTTGCCCATCTTCTCGGCCTCCTCGGTCAGCAAGCCGGTTCCCATTCCACCGGTGTAAATCATAGTGAACGGCGTTCCGAAGAGAAACGCGGTCTCTCGGAACTGCCGGAACATCACCGGATCCGCGACCTCGTGGAACGACATCGTGCGGATGATCTCCATGCTCGCGCCGGCGGAGTGGATGTCGATCACGATATCCGCCCGCTTGAGCACTTCGGTCGTCATGAAATGGGCAAGCCTGCTCGTGATCGAACCATTCGGATCGCCGGGGAAGACACGGTTCATGTTCTTGCCGTCGATCGGCGATTCACGCCGGGCCGCTTTGAACGCCGGCACGTTGAGCACCGGAATGACGATCAACCGGCCTTCGACCATGGTCGACGCGTCGAAGCTTTGCACCAGGTTCTTGAACGCGACCGGACCCTCGTACTCATCCCCGTGCGTGCCGCCGATCGCGACGACGGTTTTGCCCGGCTTCGGACCGCACGCGACGTAGAGTGGCAGTCGCATTCGGCCCCAGGTGCCGTCATAGGTGAATGGAACCGAATAGAAACGTGCGCCTGGGGATTCCCAATCGATTCGATCGACCGGCGTGATATCGACCAACATGACCCAACCAACCCTCCAGCAAGTCAAACAGCAAGATGCCGTAGCCTCTCATGAAACGAGCGGGGCGTCTCGTCATTCTGCAATGACCGGGGTATCGTTATCCGGCCGTTAGCGTGCCGAGCGAGGTCCGCTGCCGTCCGCTTTCGTCGAAATTCGACGGATCGAGCCATGTTTCAAATCCGTCGCGTATCGCCGGCCATTCGCCGTCGAGAATCGAGTACCAGGCGGTATCGCGGTTGCACCCCTTCACGATCACGTTCTGGTAGAAGATCCCCTCGTACGTGAACCCAAAACGGCGCGCCGCTCTACGTGAGCCCTCGTTCATTGAATGGCATTTCCATTCCATTCGCCGGTTCCCGAGATCGTCCAACGAATGCTTGATTAAGAGGAAGATCGCCTCGGTCGCCGCCGGGGTTTTTTGCAGCGCCGGTGAGAACCAAATGTGCCCGACCTCGATGCACCGGGCCTCGGGCGTGATCCGCATCAACGAACCGGCTCCGACCGTCTGCCCACTCGCCAGATCGCGGAACGCGAAGAAGAGCGGATCGTCGGCCGCCTGCCGGTCCCGCAACCAGCTCAGATACCGCTCCTTCGATTCCCACGGCCCGTATGGCAAATAGGCCCACGTCGCATGTGCGCCCGGATCGCCGGCGACCTGCCAGAGCTCCTCGCCGTGGCGGTCGGCATCCAATGGTTCGACATTGACGAACCGGCCGTGGTGCTCGACTCGTTGCGGTCTCGGGGCCGGTGACGGGTCCGCCACTGGATCGCCTGATAACTGGCGCACTCGCGCGGGCGTTTCTCGATCGATCACCATGCTCTCCATCCTTTGCCGCTCGACACTCGATGCGCGCATTGTTCGCCAGCCGCCTATTGACCGCAACCCCTTATGCCGCGATAGACGTTCCTCGCGCCAACGCATATCCTCCAACGAGAATAAAGCCAGCCGGAGATCGCGACGACAAAGGAGTGCACCGTGTCCGTAACCCAACGTGGAGCCCGGAAAGTGATCGTGACGTGTGCGGTGACCGGCGCGGTTCACGTTCCGTCGCAGAGCGAATACCTGCCGATTACGCCCGAAGAGATCGCCGAGAACGCGATCGGCGCGGCCGAAGCCGGTGCCGCGATTCTCCATCTCCATGCCCGCAACCCCGAAAACGGCAAACCGACGCCCGACCCCGATATGTTCATGAACTTCCTGCCGGAGATCAAAGAGCGCACCGATGCCGTGATCAACATCACCACCGGCGGCGGACAAGGCATGACGCTGGAACAACGACTCGCGGCCGCGATGCGGGCGAAACCGGAGATGTGCTCGCTCAACATGGGCTCGATGAACTTCGGGCGCTTTCCGATCGCGAACCGGATCAAGGAATTCAAGTACGACTGGGAGGCCGCCGACCTCGAGGCCTCACGCGATTACATCTTCCGCAACACCTATGCGGACGTCGAGTACATCCTGAAAAATCTAGGCGAAACGCACGGCGTCCGGTTCGAGTTCGAGTGCTACGACGTCGGCCACCTCTACAACCTGGCTCACTTCCTCGATCGCGGTTTGGTCAAGCCGCCGCTCTTCGTGCAAACGATCTTCGGCATTCTCGGCGGCATCGGCACCGACCCAGAAGATCTGATGCATATGAAGCGCACGGCAGACCGATTGCTCGGCGATTCCTACATTTGGTCGATCCTTGGCGCGGGCCGTCATCAGTTCAACCTGGTGACGATGGGCGCGATCATGGGCGGCAATGTGCGCGTCGGGCTCGAAGACAACATTTATCTCGGCAAGGGCGAGCTCGCGAAGAGCAATGCCGAGCTGGTGGCAAAAATCGTGCGCATTCTCAACGAACTTTCGATCGAATCCGCGACACCCGACGAAGCCCGCGCGATGCTCGGCCTCAAAGGCATGCACAACGTCGGCTTCTAGCGAAATCGATCTCTATCTGGAAGGGGAACCTCGATGCGAATTCAACTCTTTATCGGCGAGGGCTGGGCGCCGTTTCGGCCCAGCGAGAGCGAGACCGTCACCTGGGAGCTGCTCGAAGCCGACCGGCTGGACCTCGCGGCTTCGACTGAAAAGCTCGCGGGGGTGTTCGAGGAACGGGTGCGCGATATCTACTCCGACGCTGAAATCGACGTCGTCGAGCACGCCGCTGGTGACGGTCGCCTCGTGACGGTCGACCTCACGGGCGACACGATCGAAACCGCCGATGAAGCGCTCGCGGTGACAGCCGAAGATCTGGAAGCGGGAGGGTTCACGCCCGAGGAAATGATCGCCGGCGAAATCGAGGGATTACTCGACGGCATCATCCAGGATCGCACGCACACCTGGCAGGTCGAACGCGAGGTTTCCGACTCCTGAGAATGACCGGGCTGGAGGAGCCGGCAGTTCTTAGCGTTGAGGTCCGACTTACTGTCCTACAGTCTCGACCGCTCTGTTCGCCCAAGATGCGACTTAACGAGGTCGAGCCAACGGACTCCTCAAAACGAGGCAGGTGCCTCAACTTACCTCACTGCCGGCATCTCCAGCCCGCCCAAACCTAACGCCACCCGGAGCTCTTGCGGACCTCCCTGGCGAAAGTCGAACTCCCCTCTCACGTCCACCGTTTCCGGTGCGCCGAATAACTCCGCGAACTGAATGGCGGACACGGAAATGGGTCTGATCGCGCACCGGCAATGCGGGTGCGCCCGCTTGCTATCCGCGACCTCGAAGCTCGAAAAGAGCTTGTGTTGGGCGTGTTTCAAGCACGCTGAACAGCTAACGCACGATGCCATGCCCGTCACCGCGTCGATTGCAAATGGATCGAACGCATACACGGTCAGATTGCGGTTCGCAATCCCAGCCAGCGATGGTCGTGACCGTACCAGTCCGCTCGCCGCTACAGCAAGTGCGCCGAAGATCCGGCCCAGCTGACGTCGCGTTATCCGACTGGCAAATGGTCCCGCGCTCAATGCAATCTCTCCCATTTCCGCGCAAGTGTTAACTCTGGTGAGACCGCTAAACTACTCCTCACCTTACGAATTGTCAATCACTGCTGAATCGAAGAGAGAAAACGATTGCATGTGGCTATGCTGTAGCTACAATTGGAGTTAAACGAGAAATGCCGAACTGGCGATCTCCAGAATTCGATTGGGACGACGGCAACATCGATCACCTCATCGAACGGCATAATGTCTACCCAGATGAGATCGAGCAGGCCTTTGCCGGAAGAATCTTCGTGCGACGAATAGGGCCGCACTATGAGGTTTTTGGTCGAGACGATAACGGACGCTACCTTTTCATGCTCTGCGTTCCTCGGTGGAATAGAATTCGGGTGTTTTCGGCCCGGAGCATGACCGATTCAGAAAGGAGGACCTATGAGCGACACTCTTGAGCCAAAAGGGATACTGCCGTATTCCCCAGAGAACTATCCGGAAAAGGTTCCTGAATTCGCGACCGAAGAGGAAACGCGCGATTTCTGGGACACCCACGATTTTAGCTATTACTGGGATCAGTTCGAAACGGTTCTGGACACTCGAGGGGAGTTTCTGCCCGACGACGTTCGCGTCCGATCGACCGCAAAGAGACGGCCGGGCTCGGTGCCGATGGAATCGCTGACCATCCGCCTTTCAACACCGGAAGTGGACGGGATCAAAATCGTCGCCGAACGACAGGAGATCTGGTATCAGGATTTGCTGCGCACCTGGATCACAGAACGACTCGAGCTTGAATTAGCCGCACTTAGCGAGCAACGTGTCGAAAAGAAAGCCTCCTGACAAGGATCCGATGAGCGCCGACCTAACTCAACAGCAGCGTTGCATACACGGCCAGCCAGTGCTCGACCATATAGTCGCTCCCGGTCACATGCGGTAGCGCGGCATCAGCATGACGTTCGGCGGCCGCGAGCATCGGCGCGATCCTCGGATCACCCTCCGGCAATCGCTCGCCGATCGCGACGAAATCCCAGGCCCGGCTCAGATTCAACCCGTGCAAATGCGCGGTCTGCCCGTCGGACGAGTCCGCGACCGTCGCCGGCTTGAACAGTACGTCCGGTCGGCTCTCCACAAGCCCTGGCAAAAACCGCTCGAGCCATGCCGGAAACTCGTCCGGAGGAAGAATCCGCGACATCAGCTCCGCCTCGGAGAGACCGGCGGAGAGAAAGTCGGCGCCGGACGGCTCGTACCGCACCGGATATTCGGTGTCCGCGCTGAACCATCTCGTTGACACCAGGTAAATGGCATCGAGCAAGCGGCTGTCGCCGCGTGCGGCGGAGTGCGCGGCGTAGTCGAGTGAACGCGACATCGAAAAGGCGGTATTGGGGTGTAGGCCGGTTCGGTGTGGGTAGGTCATCGCCGGCAGCCAGCTCGCCAGTCCAATTGAAAGCTGATCCGCCAGCGGCTGGACCTCGTTTGCCCACCGCTTCGCGTCCGGGTCGTCCCAGTTCAGAAGCTCGTGCTGAAGGGTGAGCAGCCAACCCCAGCCATAAGGGCGCTCGAACAAGCGATGATTTGGATCGGCGAAGAACTCGGCCTCTTTCGCGATATTGGCCCGCGTCAGCAGCTCGTTCAGTGTCGCGCGCGCCTTCTCGCCCGGAGTTTCGTCCGGGAAGAGCCGCAGCAACCGCACGATGACCCAATGCATTTCGACGCACGAATGCCAGTCGAACGAGCCGAAGAACGCGGGATGAAGCTCACGATGAGAAGGATATGGACCCGGCCCGGCCGCGATGAAATAGGGCATCACCGGGTACTCGCGAAGCGCGCACTCCAACGCGGTCTCGACGTAGCTGCCGGCCGACGCGCGAAGCCGTTCAAGCCGGTCCTCTCGATTGAACGTCATTGTTGACTCCACTCGTTGAGTCTGTGCGGGTCGGCCGTCAGCCGTTACGATTTGGCCACCGGATAGGCGAGCCGGCCGCCGAATCGCATGAACCGGACGCTGCCCGACCGGTCAAGCAGGATTTCGGCCAGATTGCCGTCCAGCACGCCTCCCTCGGCTCTGAAGATGCGCTCTCCGACCGGTCGCAGCGTGAACGGATCGCCAGGTGTCTCCTCGCCGGAGAACGGATTGCGATGGACGCGTGTGACGTTGTAACCGCCGTTCTCGACCGTCAGGGTGAGATCGCCGAGACCGTGGGTGTAGGTTCCGGCGAATCGGGCCAGGTCGGAATCGGAGCGCTTCACGATCTCGAGCGGCGGCGAAACAAGTCCGAGCAGCCGCTCAAGCGCGGCCTCGCAAATCTTTGTGTGCGCGGCCCCGCCGTCGTTGTGATTCGTGAAGATCGCGATCGCGAATCCCTTCGCCGGCACCGTCGTCAACCGTGCGGCGAACCCGTTGGTCGCGCCGTTGTGCTCGATGATCAACTCGCCGCCAATTTCGTTCCGCGACCAGCCGAGGCCGCGGGTCTTGTACGCCTCGGAGTCGATGTGCTTGGCCTGCATCTGCCGCGCGGAAGCGGACGACAAGACGCGCTTCCCGTCCAGCTCCCCACCTTGCAGGTGCATCCTGGCGAACCGCAGCAGCGCGGCGACGTTCGTGCTCACACCGCCGGCCGGATTGGAGCGGCGGGGAATCGGCCACGGGGTCGAGACCTTCAGCTTCGTGTCATCGTCTCCCTTTGCATGCCCGACCGCGACCGCATGCAGGATCGCTTCATCCGAAAAGTAGGTCGCGCGCTCCATGCCGAGCGGACCGAAGACACGCTCCCTCATCAGTGCCTCGAATCCCTGACCGGTCACCAGCTCCGCCGCGCGGCCCGCCAGGTCGAACCCGGCGTTGCAATAGGTATAGACGTCGCCCGGAGCGGTTTGCTGAGGCAGATCGCCGAACGCCGCCACCGCTTTCGCCAACGCGTCGTCGCCGCGCCCCTGATCGTCGAACCGGTCGCCATAGAAGCCGGCCATGTGGGTTAGCAGATGGCGGATCGTGATCGAATTGCGTGCGTTCTCATCCGCCAAAGGCAGGGTCGGGACGTAGGTGATGACCGTGGTGTCGAGATCGAGCTTGCCCTCTTCCACCAAGGTCATGATCAAGGTGGTGGTGAAGATCTTGCTGATCGAGCCGATCTGAAAGAGGGTCTCCGGCGTCACCGGGACACCGGTTTCGACATTCGCGATGCCGAATCCGGCAACTTCGACCGTATCGCCGTCCAAAATCCCGATCGTCAGACCCGGCACATGCCATTGCTGCATCTCTGCCTTGATTGTCGCCTCGAGCCTGCCGATCCGCGAACCGTTAACTGTCGTCATCTCTCTCCGTACCCCCCAAATGTCGACCGAACCGCAATGGGTTCATTGTCGCCGAACCCGCGATGGCTCGCTTCGCTCGTGCTTGTGAAAATCGAAGGCGACTCTCCTCGCGCCGCGATTCGGGGCGCTGCTAAAGTACGGGCAAGAGACCTGGAATATCCGAGGGTTCGTCGATCCACCCAGGAGTTGACTTTAATGATCGCCCGGCGAAGCGTTCTCCTCGGGGCACTTGCCTCGATTCCAATGATCGGGGTCAGTTCGCACAGCGGATTGGCTCAAGACGGCTCCCCGCCTCCGAACCTGCGACTTTCGCTCAAGGTCGATGGAATGAGCGATCCAATCTTGGTCCGGAGCACGGTCGACCGCACTGCCCGGGTGCTGGTCAACCGTGCGACGTTGCTCGGAGCGGCAACGGTTTCGAGCACGGTGACCGACGATCTCCGGATCGTGCTCGACCTCGCCGGTCTGCCCGACCCCGAGCGCGCGGTCGACACCCTGACGACACGGGGACTGGTCGAAATCATCAATCCACTCGGTCAGTTTCTGGAAGCCGGCGCGGGCGTGATCACGTCGATCGGCGGCGATCCATGGCCGGACGCGGAGGGCGTCACGATCCTGGTGACGCACGCGCCGGTGTTCGAGACGATCATCAGCAGTGAGGACATCGTCGAGGCGTACGCATTCGAGGATCAGTTTGGGGCACCGGTTGTCGGGTTCACGCTGAGTCGACGCGCCGCCGAGGATTTCGAAGCCTACACCGCGGCCAATATCGGACTGCCGATGTCGATCGTGGTCGACAACCGCGTCGTCTCGACGCCGGTGGTCATGGCGCCGATCTCGATCGGCGGCGAAATCCAAGGTCTTTCCAGTGAAGAGGTCGACGCGCTGGTCATCCAGCTCTCGTCTCCCCCGCTTCCCGCACGGATTGAAATCGACCGCGTGCAGATCGATCCCGAAGCCACGTGATTTAGGCGGACGGCTGCTCGATCCGCGAAGGCAATGGGATTCGCTCAGTGCTGGCGGGTGGCAACAAATGGCAACCATCGGCAACAGTTTTCGTGATGTTGCAGGCTGGGGCCGCGGTTTGTTGCCGGGTCGAAGTGATGTGATTATGTCGCGTTGCGTGCGCGCCGAAGGGGATCGTCGTAGCCCTGGAAGGGCTTTGTTGGCGTAGCCCGGTCAATTCATTGCCGGGCGGGGCCGGATTGCACGCGGGCTCCAGACCGGAATAAATTCCAGTGCTATTCCGACGAAGCCCTTCCAGGGCTGAGAACGGGCTTCCGACCTGCTTCCCGGAATTTCATTCGCCCGGGAGCGAATTTCCATCCTACGTCTCGCCAAGATGTCACCCGCCGCTGCGAGATGTGATCGATCCTGAGGGCTTTGTAGAAACAGTCTGACAATCAGCCTGTCATGGGCGAATCGCATTTGGACAGATCTCGCTTCCAAAAGCTATCTGCGCTTGTTAGGATTGGAGGCAGCAGGAGCGGTTCATGAGCATTAACCTAACACCCGGCGTGGAAAAGCGAATCCAAGACTGGATCGACCGCGGGGATTACCCAGATGCCGACTCCGTGGTCGACAAGGCGCTGCGAGTACTCGAAGAACAAGAGCAAGCCCGCTTTCTTCGGTTGCGCGAGCTGGTGCAGGCTGGGTTTGCGAGCGGCGATGGCGGCGTAGGAACCCCGGAACTTTGGGAGGAGATCGCGCGCGAGGCGGATGAGGCAGATCGCCTGGGATTACCGATCCGTCGTGAAGTCCAGCCTTAACTACCGCTTCACCAAAGAAGCCACGCTCGGAAACAATCGACCGTGGCGACGAAGCCCTTCAATGGATGAGAGCGTTCGCGGATCGTAGCCCTGGAAGGGCTTTGTCGGCGTAGCACTGGAATTTATTCCGGTGCGGTTCCCGAGTGCTAATCAATTGATCGTGTGCAATCTAGCCCCGCCCGGCAATAAATTGACCGGGCTACGCCGACGAAACCCTTCCAGGGTTGAGGTTCATGATCCCCAGCCGGTTGCCGTTATCCTTTTACCTATGATGGGACGAGGCACGCGGGTGATTTGTCGAGCAGGTGGACGCCGACATACCGCGGGGAGGTCTAGACATGGCTGAGATCACGGTTGGACATGCGATTGTGCCGGACGGCTACACGATGACCGATCGCGAACAGCGGTTGCTGGATTGGTCGCATGTGCAGGAGCAGATGATCGACGCGATCAACTATTGGGTGGCGACGACCCGGCCCGATGGGCGGCCGCATGTGTCGCCGACCTGGGCGGTGTGGCATGAGGACCGTCTCTATTTCGACGGCAGTCCGGAGACGCGGCGGATGAAGAACATGGCCGCGAATCCAAATGTCGCGGTGCATCTGGAGGACGGCACGAAGGCGATCATCGTGGAGGGCATCGCGGGACCGGTCGGCAAACCGGCGCGGGAGCTAGCCGAGGCGTTGGTGGTGCTCTATACCGCCAAGTATGAGCCGTTGGGTTACGCGCCGAAAGCGGAGCAGTGGGACGAGGGCGGGTTGTTCGTGGTGGAACCGGCATTGGCGCTGGCCTGGACCGAGTTCGGGGTCGATATGACGCGGTGGGTGATACGGCGCGAGTGGTAGGCGCTCGGAGAAGATTTGGGGTGATCCCCTAAAAGAGAATCACCTCCAACGTCAATGCTTTTGAGTTACGGCTTCGCGACGCGACGTCTGCGCACGAGAGCCACCCCTGGCCATACCGCTACGACTGCGGTGAATCGGTGCAGGAAGCGGAGCGTGCCGTTGCGGAGCTGTGGGACGAAATCCCGGTCATGCTGTGCATGACGATGACGTTGCACTCAGCCGTGGATGCCACCGAAGAGAGCCTTCCATACCACTTCTGCACGAGCCGGCTGGTTGAGCGAGTCATCGCGTCGTCGAGGGAATCTTGCACGGATTCACGGTATGAGACTCTCCGTCTGTATGTCGCGCTTAGGGAATTCGAACCCCTGAATGGCGAGGCAAAGGGACGGGACGAGCGCTATGCTTGTCCCGTCGTTTGCTTGCGCATGGGATATGGAGAACTTGTATGGAGGAACGCGACGCCCGAACGCAGAGGTCGATCTTTCGCTACATGTCCCTGGAGAAATTCCTTTGGCTCATTGAGTCAGAGAAACTTTGGTTCTCACGACTCGATCAAATCGGAGATGCATTCGAGGGAGCACCAACGAGCGTCGAGTTTCGAAAGCTGTTCGAAATCGCTCAGAACGTTGGCGAGTTGTTGGGCAGGCCCTGTCAAGTGAATCGGTATGAGTTTGAGTCCCAGAACCGTCTCATCTTGCAAGCGTTACAGCAGTCCATTTACGCGAGTTGTTGGCACCTGGATCCAGGTGATCAGAGCATGGCGATGTGGAAGATCTACGGCGACCGCGGCGTCGCGATCGAGTCGACAATCAATCGTATAGGGAAGGCGGTTTCGAACGGTTCTTACGAAAATCCTCACGGGAATGACGTGAGTTACATCGCTGACGACGACCATAGCACTCAGTTCATGGACACGTGGGGCTTGGTGTTCCGCAAACGCAAATGCTTTAGATTCGAGCAGGAGTATCGATTCGCGGTGCACGTCGAGCATGAAAGGCCCTCGGTAGGTCCGAGCGGGCTTCCCACTGCCTTCCAACCGCCTCCACCTCCCAGAGGAATCGCACTGGATGTCGATCTGAGGACGCTTATCGTCAAAGTGCACACCGCCCCCTCTTCTGGTGAAGATCTACTCACGCCTACGCTGCGTGCGATTCTTGACAGATTCAAGCTGGACATCGAAGTTGCTCACTCAGACCTTCTTAACGGTCCTCAGTGGAGGTTGATCGACGATAGGTGAATCTGCCGCCCACGCGTCGCAATGTTGTTTGAAGCGAGCTTTGACAACTCGAATTGCGAGCACCCCGAACCGATGTCGACTTCAGCGATACAACCGGCCACGGCAAGATTGTTGTCGAGGAGGTAGCTGACGATGACTTGGTGAAAACCTCAATCGGAAAGCAGCTTGCTGTCAGCCATTCCCAGGCGGGGACAGTCACGCGTCACAGCATGAAACAGAAGCGCGAAAACTGCGAGATGTCTTAGGCGCGTGGCGGCAGCGCCGCGATTAGGTCGTTGAGATCGTGGAACGGCCGAGTTATCAGGGAGGTGAACGATGCGTAGGATCGTAATTGACGCGGCACTCGTAGCACTCGCAACGATTGTTATCCTAGCCGTTCACGGCGAGGCTCAGCAAGATCCATCACCTGTGCTATTTGGCTATCGCTTTGTGCTGGAGTGCACTGACGGTGCGATCAACAATGCGAACGCATCTACGGGCTCTCGCGGCACCGTCGACATCTCCTGGCGCACCACACCAGGCATCAACAGTAGTTTCAACGGAAACTTCAGCGCATCTTGCACAGCGGTTGCCATCCCCGAATCCGGACCTGTCCCAGACGGCGCATTCCCTGATTCGTAGTCGAGTAAGAATCCGCTTGAGCGGAACGACTGGAGTGAACCCCTAAGAGCGAACCACCTCCAAAGTCAACTTTTCTGATTTGGCGGTCGCATGACCGCCAGACGGAGGAGTTTCGCTGTCAGGAGGACGAACATTTAGCCGCGAGTTCAAGCTCGCCGCGGTGCAGCAGATGGTCAGTGGTGAGCGGCGTGCGTCCCAGGTGTGCCGAAAGCATGGACTGGCCGGAAGTCTTCTGGTGCGGTGGCGTCGCCCAGTTGCCGAGCGTGGTGACGACGGAGACGCGAAACCAGCCGGTTCATCGGTGACGTGTAGAACTCGAAGCGGCTCTATTCCGGTTTCGGCCAACTGCAGCAAATCGAATTCGAAGCGAACGACGTTTCTTCTTCCAAAAGGAGCGAGGGTCGTCTTTGACCGTGGTTCGGTCAAACGGGTGCTGTTCACTACATCGCGAGGCTCAACGTCTCCGTTCGGTTCACGACAGGCATTTCGTCCCAAGTCCGACCGTCGAGCTCTCGACCGCCCATCTTTGAGGTACGACCGCCCCACTGCTTGTGGAAGTAGGCGACCTTTTCGTTGAGACAGTGATCGCGAGCTTCCCGTACCCATTCAGGATTGCAGGGCCGATGCCCTACTCCGCTCTCGCCACCCGTGATTACCCAGTGAATTCCCTCAAGCTTAAGATGGTTGATCGGTCCGATGAGCGGCTCTGCGCTGATGAAGCGTACTGCTGCGGGAACCTTCCGTAGAAAATCAGCGCGCCACGTGACTTCATTGGATTCGATTGAGACACCAATCCAGATGTGGTCAGGCCACGGTAATGAAGCGGCCATCTTGGCGAGCCGTTGCGGCCGTTTGGTGAGCACTTGGTAAATGTGTTGATCGCCCTTGACCATTGTGTCGAAAACACGTCGGATGAAGTCATCAGGCACGTCAGCATGAAAAAGATCTGACATCGAATTGACGAAGATCCGCCGTGGCTTCTTCCAAGTGAGAGGAAGCTCTAGACGTTCTGGCCAGAGTCGAAGATCAAATCCCTGTTCGTAAGGATGATTGGGAACGCCACGAAAACGCTCGGCGAAGGCCAACGCGTAGCAATGGTCGCAGCCGGCCGACACACGAGTACAGCCGGTAACAGGATTCCAGGTTGCGTCTGTCCACTCGATCGTCGAGTTCAGGGACATGATGGATCCTCTCTAGGTCGGGAAGGTCACGGTGAGATGGGGTGCTAGCGTCAGAACGCCTTTGGGCGCTCGTCGCTCTTCTGCCGGGACGCTTACCTTGACTAGTCCTTCGCGTTCTAGATCTTTTATCGCGGTCTGGACAAGTTTCAGAATATAGGGCGTATCGATGGTGTAGTCCTCATGCACCTGCTTAACGGTGATCGACAAGCCAGCACAAGCAGTGAGAAGAAGCCTTTTTAGAGCAGGAATGCTATACGGGTTCTCAAGATCAAGGAGCAAGTTAAGCTGAGATGACCGAACTGGTACATATCCAAAGCTCTTCACTTCCCCATCACCGGAACTCATTTTGTACATGACATCTCTCATTATCAAATAGCCACGCTTAGCCTTACTAACAAAGATGATGTAGTGGCTCGTTCGCTCTCCATACCGACTTTCAAACTCAAACGGTAGGACGTACTGACCCCCAACCTCTTTCAAAGCCAGAATCAACTCGCTCGTGATGGTCTCTTTGCGCTTTTCCGAAGTCGCCCCTTTTAGCATTTGCCGAAGTCGGTTCGCTCTTTCTACACCAAAGAGCTCGTTTATTTCCTCCTCCACTGGTTCGGCATGAAGAAACTGATTCACACGGTTGTAGTTGAAGAAAAAGATGCAGTCGCATCCCCAACTCTTGATCGTGGCGCCGACTAGATCCAAGGAGAGGCCCTTAAAACCCCAGGGATCAATAAAGAAGAGAGTGGGGACCAGATTCATATTTCGGTATAGAGTTGCAATCTCTGACCCAACGGAGACACTGGATAGTTGTGGTTTGTATGTGAGCTTTTCGATCCCTGGAAACGCGTCTATTTCCGTCTGTAGACGGTCGATAAGAGTCTTATCCTTATCGTTGAACAGGGTAACAAGACGGCTGCATAGCCGTAAATCTTTAACGGCCTGACTGAGTAACCAGAGAGGAGTCGAAGCGGTTCTGTCGTCGAATCGTCCAGGACCTGAAAATAAGTCGATGTAGGCGATGCGACCCTTAGCGTCTTTTCCATGAGTCAGCATGATGTCGCTCCAAGCCTTGAAGTACTTGGAGACTATGCGGGTCTTAACGATGTTCTGCGTATGTGGCGACTCGTAGTACCCACTCGTGCTCAAAGGGCATGCTCCTCTATCTGTAGAACATCCGTTCCGGTCGTACTCTACCGTACTCGAAAGAAGAGCGCAAGGTATGCTAGGGATGATTTTCAGGTCGATCAGATGACGAGCATGCGGAAGGAACAGCATTCACGGCGAAACATCACGCAAGTCTTCGACGGGAAAACGTTGATCCTTCGTTTGGGGGTTGCGCTGCTGAACCAGTGACATAAATGTGATGTCGCTGGTTGCTGCCTCAAATGCCTCGCCCCCCGAGTTAGTGGGCCCGAAGCTACGAGAGCCTCGCTCGGTGAACGTGGCAGACTACTAGTTCATCCCGTTCCTACCGGAATCAGAGTGGTCATTGGACCGGTTTGGAAAACACAAATCGGGGAGTACAACAATCAGTTGGCATGGATGCCTCGATATCCCGAATAGAGCTATTCTCAACACATACGACCTGCTGACCATTAGTGTGACAGACTTTATAATATATCTGTAAATGTGCACCAGATCATGAGAGATTGACAGCGAAGGGAAGCCCAAGCGATGACAATAATCGCTTGCATAACATCCCATTCACTTAGTTGCCACGAATGCGGCGCTAGCTCACCGCACGGCGAAAAACCGCAAAAGTGCGATTAAGTGTGCGTTTGTGTGAGCGTGCTCGCCATAACGAAGCGCCAAACGATGGGGCCGTCATCGACGACCGTCCCTCAGCAATGCCGACTGCGAGTTCGCGGTAAAATCGCTGCACTAGCATTGTCACTCCTTGTGTGAGCGCGATCCGTCCATCAATTCCGGCAGAGGATAGAGCGGAGACCACCGTTATGACGCTGAACGGTCTCGAGGTATTTGAGCGGGGCACCTTTCCGAAGTGGCTCAAGGTTCGGCAAAAGCTGGACGCGACCGATATCGGCGACATCGCCGCCGCGGTCGCGAAGGAATTCACGCGGCCGGAGGTCACCAACGCGATCGGACCCGGCACGCGGGTTTGCCTGACCGCCGGCAGCCGCGGGGTCGACAAGATCGGCCAGGTGCTCAAGGCTTGCGTGCACGAGGTCCGGAAGCTCGGCGGCGAGCCCTTCATCATCCCGGCCATGGGCAGTCACGGCGGCGCGACGGCCGAAGGGCAGCTCGAAGTGCTCTCCCACTACGGCATCACGCCCGAGCTGATGGGCGTCGAGATCCGGGCGAGCATGGAGACGGTCGAGCTCGGCGATGTCAACGGCGAGATCCCGGTCTTCTTCGACCGGATCGCGTACGAGCAGGCGGATGTCGTGATTCCGATCGGGCGCGTCAAACCCCACACCGATTTCCACGGTCCGATCGAATCCGGTCTGATGAAGATGATCGCGATCGGTCTCGGAAAGCAGAAGGGCGCCGACGCCTTTCACCGCGAGGGCTTCACTCGCTTCCCGACCCTCATCCCGGCGGTCGGGCTCTTCACGCTCAGCCAGATCAATATGCCATTTGGGATCGCGCTGGTCGAGAACGGGTACAGCCACCTGAGCTTGATCGAGGTCGTGCCTGGTCCGAAGATCATCGATCGCGAACCGGAGCTGCTCAAGATCGCCCGCCAGCGTCTAGGTCGATTGCCGGGTCAGCAGATTGATGTGCTCTTCGTCGATCAGATCGGTAAAGACATCAGCGGCGACGGCGCCGATCCCAATGTGATCAATCGCGACATCTCCGGTCTGCTCGAGCAGAGCGAGCTCAATCTGACGCCGTCGATTCACCGGGTCATCTTCCGCGATCTGACCGAGGACACGCAGGGCAATGCCTGCGGGGTCGGACTGGGCGATTTCGTGCTGCGCCAGCTGGCCGACAAGATCGATCCGGCCGCGACCTATATGAATGTGATCACCTCGAAGTACCCGGCCGGCGGCCGCACCCCGATGGTGGTCGACAACGACCGGCAGGCGCTCTTTCTCGCGCTGGCGAGCGCACAGCGGGTCGAGGGTCCGACTGCCAAGATCGCCAGGATCAAGAACACCAAGGATGTCGAGGAGTTCTGGGCGTCTGAAACGCTCCTGCCCGAACTGCTCGAAACCGGCATCGTCGAAGCGCTGACCGAACCCGCGCTGATCGCCTTCGACGACCACGGCATGTTCGTCAAATAGGTTGCTATTGGGCTAGATGCACCGCTGATCGCATACCGTTCTTAGCCCTGGAAGGGCTTCGTCGGATTAGCACGGTCATTTCAATGCCGTGCGGTGCAAATCACAAACTCTCTTCATGGACTTCACAATCGGTCCAACGGGGTGACCGCGTGCGATGAGCGTAACCCTGAACCCGGACAATCCACTGGTCGGGCGGGGGAGTGAGCTCTCGTTGCTTGTCGCGCGCCTGGAAGAGGTCGCGACAGGTCGCGGAGGGGTGGCTCTGCTTGCCGGCGAGCCGGGCATCGGCAAAACCCGCCTTGCACGCGCGTCCGCGACGGAAGCAGAACGAAACGGTGCGCTCGTGCTCTGGGGCCGCTGTTTCGACGGTGATTGGGCGCCGCCGTTTGCTCCCTGGATCGAAGCGATCGGGGGCTATTCACGGACCGTCACGCCAGAAGAGCTGCAGACCACCGTCGGCGTAGAAGGCCAGTCGACCGCTAATCCGCTGACCACGTTCATTCCCGAGCTCGCGTTCCTGGCGCAAGGGCTGTCAGCACTGGCTCCGCTCGGAGCCGATGAGGATCGTGCCCGCCTGCACGACGCGGTGGTTCGCTTTTTCGCCAATCTCTCGGCGGTGCAACCGGTCGTCGTCGTGCTGGACGATGTTCAGTGGGCTGACAGCGCATCGCTCGATCTCCTCCGCCATCTGGCGTTCGTCTCCGTCAATATGCGGCTGCTGCTGGTCGCGACGTACCGCGACATCGAGCTCACGGCCCGCCACCCTCTGTCGGCGCTCCTTCCGGTATTGCGCCGTGAAGCCCGGGCGGTTCCGATCGCGCTCAAGGGACTGACTGCTGGTGACGTCGAATCGTTGATCTCCGGCGCCTCGCCGACGCCCTGGAGTACCCGGATCGCGACCGCGATCCAGTCGGAAACCAAGGGCAATCCCTTTTTCATCGAAGAGCTGCTGCGCCACCTCGTGGACGAGGCGCAATAGACCGGTGGCGGCGAATGGACGGTTTCGGGCGACCTGGCCGAAATTGCAATCCCGGAGGGTGTTCGCCAGGTTGTAAGCAGGAGATTGGAGCGGCTCTCGGACGAGACGCAGCGACTGCTCACCCACGCATCGGTATTCACCGGCGGTTTCGATTTTGCGGTATTGCCGGCGCTGCTCGAGCGGTCCGAAGATGTGCTGCTCGATGCGATCGACGAAGCGCTCGCGGCCAAGATGATCGAGCCGGCGAGCTCCGGCGGCGAGCGATATGACTTTGTGCATGCGATCGTCCGGCACTCGCTCTCCGAAACGTGGAATCCGTCCCGCCGAGTTCGACTCCATCGCCGGGCCGCCGAAGCGCTCATCTCCGCATACAGCGGACGGGAGGCTGAGCACGCCGCCGAACTGGCGGTCCAATATCACCGTTCAGCCTCACTTCCCGGCGCCGAAGCCGGGACACCGTTCGCGCTCGCAGCTGCCGATCAAGCCGCACGGTCATTCGCGCGGGATCGCATCGTGCATTTCCTGCGGATTGCCCGCGATCTTTCAGGCGGCAGCGACGCATCGCGCCGCGCTCAAATCCTGTGCCGCCTGGCCATCGCCGAGGCTGAAGCTGTCCTGGGATCGGAAGCGAGGGAGACGGCGGACGAAGCGCTCGCGGCGCTCGATGAAGCCGATTCCTCCAGCGCTGCCAGGGCCGACTTTCTTGCAGACCTGGCCAAGGCGCTCAAGCAAAACGCGTATGTCGACGCCAGAGTTTGGCGGCCGCTGCTCGAACGTGGACTTCTGCTCGCACGAGCGGAAAAAGGCCGTCCCTGGGCGAAGCTGATGCTGCTCAACGAGCCGGTGACGCCCGTTTCGCGGGAGATCATCCGGGCGGGACGCTGGACCGGGTTCGATCGCGAGGCGGTCGAGATCGCCCGCGCCACCGGTGACGAAGAGGATTTCGCGCGGTCGTTCGAGTCGTTCGACCCGAGGACGCGGTCCGAAACAGACGCACTGGTCGACAAGGCGAGATCGTGGTCCCGTCCAGCGGCGGTGATGTACGGCCTCACCGTCGCCGCAAATGATTATCAGTATCGATACGGCGCTTTCCGGGACGCCACGGCGCTGTGGGAAGAGCTGATCGCCCTCGGCGAGCGATACGGCGCGATCAACTGGCAGGCACAGGCCACGAACCAGCTCACGTGGCTACACATCGCGGCAGGACGGTTCGATGAAGCACGCGAAACCGAGGAGCGAGCGAACGAACTGCTGAATCGACTCGGTCCCGGCCGCCGATCCCACGTCCTGTCCATGGAAATGGCGACGAGCTTCGCGGTCTTCCTCGGCGGGGATTGGGGTGAGATCGGCGCCTTCTGGGCGAGCTTCGTTGACGATCCGAAGCTTGGGCCAACCGATATCGGCACCCTTTCCGGCACCTTTTTCGGGGCTCTCGCCGCGTACGCGTTTGCCGAAGCGGGCGATGCCGAGAACGCCGAACGACTATTGGCCGCGCTCGTCTCCACTCTGACGAAAATGACCGCGACCGATACCAATCACAATGGCGCGGTCGCCTGGACTGGCGCCGCCGTCTGGAAGCTCGGGAAGCCGGACTATGCGCCGGCAATACGTCGCTGCACGCTCGACCTCATTTCCGCGGGCGTCGGCGACTACCCGCAGACCTCGAACCATCTCACAATGGCGCGAATGAACGCGCTACAGGGCAATCGCGATGAAGCGCTGGAAGCATTCGATGCCGCCCGCAAGATGCTGGAGCTGAGCGGTCAACGCCCGTTGCTCGGCATTGCCACGCTCGATCAAGCGACGATCCTTGCCGGCGGGGGACCGGCGAATTACGGCCTGGTCATCGAGCTGCTCGATTCGGCGATCGCATTGTTCGAGGAACTGGGGATGTCGCCCTGGCTCGAGCGTGCGCAAACCGCCCGCGCCGATGCCGAGGTGCGGTTGGGTGGCCGGTCGGTGCTGCCTGCCGGTCTCACGGAGCGTGAGGCGGATGTGTTGAAGCTCGTCGCGCGCGGGTACTCGGATCGCCAGATCAGTGACGAACTTTTCATCAGCCCGCGAACCGTGAATGCGCATCTTCGCAACATGCTCAACAAAACCTCGGTCGCGAACCGCACGGAGCTCTCGATCTGGGCCTTCGAGCACGGTCTTGTTAGTCGCGACGAACCGCGTTAGGGTCGAGGAAAAAGAGCTTCTAAATCCGCAAACGGCCGATGTTGTTGACATTCCGGGGTAAAATTGGGGGCGAAAGGATCCGAGGAGATGAACGTTACGCTGACGCCACAACATGAAGAAATGGTGCGCCGAAAAATCGAGGCCGGTCAGTACAGCGACGTCAGTGAGGTCATTCGCGAAGCGCTCGCGCTCATGGAACATGAAGACAAATTGAACCGGCTGCGAGCGACCATTGCAGTCGGCGATGATCAGTTTGATCGCGGCGAGTTCTCCGTTTGGAGTTCAACAACATTGGATGAAATCGTCCGATCTGCGAAAGAAGCCGACCGGCGGGGTCTTCCCATTAGCGATGATGTCCAACCTTAGGCTTGAGATCTCTGACCAAGCCAGGTCCGACTTCGAGGCAATTCTTCGCTATACGGAGCTGCATTGGGGCGAAAACCAACGTGCAGTCTATGCAGGTCACCTCGTCCGAGCTTTCGAACAGTTAATGAAGAATGCGTCATTGATCGGACTATTGTCTGTTGTGCATCGCCCGGCAAT
>CAYJPA010000069.1:0-2873 GCA_964371945.1 uncultured Sphaerobacteraceae bacterium
CGCTGTCAAGACGGCTATTGTCGCACAACTATTCACGCCAGTCTGAGTACTTACTTCATTCCAGCGTGCGGTACGATCCACAGTTGGAGTCAGCTGCTACAGCTTTTGGTCAACGAATGCCGGGGCAATCGATCGGATGGGCGACGTGCGAATTGGGGTCGATATCGGCGGAACGTTCACCGATTTTATGATGTTCGATGAATCGACCGGCGCCTTTACGATCGGCAAAACCCTCACAACGCTTTCCGAACCCGCCGCCGGAGTGCGCGCCGGGCTTCTCGAACTCCTGGAACTGGGCGCCCAATCTGCGAGCTCAATTCGGCAGATTGTCCATGGAACCACGCTCGTCACTAATGCGCTGATCGAGCGCAAGGGCGCGAAAACCGCACTGATCACCACAGCGGGTTTTCGCGACGCGGTCGAGATCGGCCGTGAGCACAGATACGATCTCTACGATCTCTTCCTGGAGCTCCCCGTGCCATTGGTTCCTCGCCGACTCCGCCTCGAAGTCAATGAGCGGATCTATTCGGACGGCAGCATCTACCAGCATCTTGACCTTGCTGAAATCGATGCGTTGACCGATCGTCTGCTGGCCGAGGAGATCGAAGCGGTCGCGATCGCATTCCTCCATAGTTATCAGAACCCGGTCCATGAACGAGCGGCCTACGACCGGATCAAAGCCCGCGCACCACAGCTCGTCGTTTCGATCTCGTCCGATGTTGTGCCTGAAATCCGCGAATACGAGCGGGTTTCGACCACCATCGCCAATGTTTACGTGCGGCCGCTGGTCGAGCGATACCTTGACGATCTCGTCGGCTCTCTCACGAGTATGGAGATCAATAGCTCGTTCTTCGTGATGCTCTCTTCCGGCGGAATTTGCACCGTCGAAACCGCGGCTCGCTACCCGATCCGGTTGATCGAATCGGGACCCGCCGCGGGCGCCCTGGCCGCCGCTCATTACGGCAGGCTGACGGATCGCCCGGCATTGCTCTCGTTCGATATGGGCGGTACGACCGCAAAGGCCTGTCTGATTGATGACGGAGCGCCATCGTTGAGCGCCGAGTTCGAGGTCAGCCGCGTCTATCGTTTCAAGAAGGGCAGCGGGTTGCCGGTCAAGGTTCCGGTCATCGAGATGATCGAGATCGGAGCGGGCGGTGGCAGCATCGCCCGGGTCGACAGTCTCGGATTGCTGAAGGTCGGCCCGGACAGCGCCGGCGCCGAACCGGGTCCGGCGTGCTACGGCAGAGGCGGAACCCAACCGACCGTCACAGACGCGGATTTGCTGCTTGGCTATCTCGACCCAGATTTTTTTCTGGGCGGCACGATGACGCTCGACAAATCCGCGGCCGAACGTGCAATTTCCGTGCTTGGCGAAAAGCTTGGTTTGGGCCCTATCGAAACCGCCTGGGGGATTCACCAGGTTGTTAACGAACAGATGGCCGGAGCGGCACGGATGCATGCGATTGAACAGGGCAAGGATGTTCGTGAGTATCCAGTCTTCGGCTTCGGCGGAGCGGGGCCCGTTCATGCCTATCGCGTCGCTGAGATTCTGCGCTCACCGGAATTGATCGTCCCGCTTGGCGCCGGCGTCACGAGCACCGTCGGATTCCTGGTAGCGCCCCTCGCGTTCGACTTTGTGCGCAGCTATGCCGGTCGGCTTGCAGAACTTGATTGGCGCGAGGTCGATGCCCGTTATGCGGAGATGGAAACTGAAGGTCGTCATATTCTGGTGAACGCGGGTGCAACGCCATCGGAGATCACGGTAACTCGAACCGCTGAATTGCGGTATGTCGGACAGGGGCGCCAGATCACCATTCCAGTGCCGTTGACAGAACTGGACGATCACTCGATTGAGCACCTCTCGACAACATTCGAGGAGACCTATCGCAGGCTTTACGGTCGCACCGCGTCCGGCAATCCGCTCGAGGCGATTAATTGGCGGGTTGTGACCTCTGCTCCATCGCCGACGCTGCCGCTCGACAATCTGGCGCTCTCTCAGCCGGGAGGCGCCGTCGAAGAAGCCATCAAGGGCTCCCGTTCGATCTATTTGCCAGAATCCGGCGACTTCGCCGATGTGCTTGTTTACGACCGCTACAAACTGGCATCGAGAACGTCGTTCACGGGACCAGCGGTTGTGGAAGAACGCGAATCGACCACGATCATCGGCGCTGGCGCCTCAGTGGTTGTCGACGAGCTGCTGAATCTCCTAACTGCGCCCGGCCGCTGAGGTCGAACATGTCGACAACCCGGCGGAGTTGTTATCCCATGATTAACTCGTTGATTTTCCGCATAGCTTCCTTGCGGACTGACAGGTGTTCCCGGTACGATAGCCGGGGAATTCGTTGTTTCAACCTCCGTGTTTCTAATTCGCCGTAACTCGAACCATCCGGTCGCTAACCCGGGGGTATCGCCAGGGGATTGGGCATGCCACGCGGAAAACTGCTTCGGCGCATCGCGATTTATGCTGTCGCCATGATTGGTTTGGTCATCTTCCTGGCCGCCTGCGGCCGCGACGACGACAAAGAGCCAACGGCCCTTCCCGCTTCAACGACGGTCCCGACGCAGCCAGCCGCCGCGGCCACTGAACCAACCGCGCCGGCAGCGACCGTCCCAGCCAGTCCCGAAGCGACCGATGAGCCAGCAGAAGCATCGCCGACGATCGACGCAACAACCGCGTTATCGCCCGAGGCGGCGTCTCCGACCGCGGCAGTCGACGCCAGCCCGACGAATGCTCCTCTCTCACTCTCTACCGTCGAGCCAACTGAAACAGCGACCGATGTCCCGGCAACGGCAACCTCCGCGCCAACTGAAACTGCGACCGCCGTGCCGCCGGCAGCCACGGCAGAACCCAGTGAAACGGCAACCCCGATTCC
>CAYJPA010000069.1:2973-33004 GCA_964371945.1 uncultured Sphaerobacteraceae bacterium
GCTGAACCACCAACCGCTACCGCGGTTCCGCCGACTGCTACGACCGTCCCACCAACGGCAACACCGGTTCCACCGACTGCAACGGCTGTCCCACCAACGGCAACCCCGGTTCCACCGACAGCAACGGCCATTCCACCCACCGAAACTCCCGTTGCGCCGACCGCGACCGAGCAGGCGCTTCCGACTTGCGTTCCCACAGAAACGCCGTCGCCGACCGAGACACCGACCGCAACTGTGACCGGCACGATTTCTCCGACCGCGACGGCAACGCCGACGGCAGAGGGCAGCCCGGTTGGTTCGCCAGGGGCCAGTCCGGTTGGTTCGCCGGAGGGCAGCCCGGTCGTGGAAGAGAGTCCAACGCCGGTCTGCGTTTAGTGACGCGATAAATTGACACAACGGCGGCGGGTTTCCCGCCGCCGTTGTGCGTTAAGATGTCGTACAGCCGATTGAACAAGCTTTGGAGCCTTAATGCTGGATCCTGTTCGCCTCGAAGTCATGTGGAACCGTCTGATCTCGGTCGTCAATGAGCAGGCGACCGCGCTCATGCGCACCAGCTTCACGACGATCGTGCGCGAAGCGGGCGACCTCTCCGCGGGCGTATTCGATACTCGTGGCTACATGATCGCCCAGGCTGTCACCGGAACTCCCGGTCACATCAACGCAATGGCAACCTGCATCCACCACTTCCTGGCGGTGTTTCCGCCGGAGTCGCTTGCTCCTGGCGATGTGCTGATAACCAACGATCCGCAGAAGACGTCCGGACATCTCCACGATTTCACCGTGATCACACCGGTCTTCCGCAATGAGGCGCTTGTCGGTTACTTCGGAAATACCTGTCACGTGCTCGATATTGGCGGGATCGGGCTTTCGACCGACGGTCGCTCGATGTTCGAGGAAGGTCTCTATGTCCCGATCACGAAGCTCTACGATCGCGGCGAGCCGAATCACCAACTGCTGCAAATCCTGGCGGCAAACGTCCGCGCTCCCGAACCTGTGCTGGGTGATATCCATGCGCAAGCGGCCGGCAATGATGTCGGAGCCGCGCGGCTAATCGAGTTCATGGACGAATTCAAACTCAATTCGCTTGAGCCTCTCGCCGACGAGATCATCGGACGGTCGGAACGGGCGATGAGGACCGCGATTGCCGCCTTGCCCGACGGCACCTACCGGAACACGATCTACTCGGACGGATACGAGGAACCGGTGCGGCTGCAAGTCGCGATCACGAAGTCGGGCGATTCCCTGGTCGTCGACTGGGACGGCAGTTCACCGGAGAGCAAGCGCGGCATCAATGTGGTGTTGAATTACACCCATGCCTACACCACCTATGCACTTAAGTGCGCCTTGGCGCCCGACGTTCCCAATAACGAGGGCAGTTTTCGACCAGTGACCGTGACCGCCCCACCGGGGAGCATTCTCAACGCGCAGCAGCCGGCCGCGGTCGCGGCGCGCCATATCATCGGCCACTTCCTTCCGGGCGCGGTTTTCGGCGCACTTGCCGAAGCGCTGCCAAATCAGGTGATCGCCGAGGGCGCGGCCAACATCTGGAATCTTCAGTTCACCGGGCACGATCTCGCGGGCCGACCCTTCACTTACGTCTGGTTTTCCTGCGGCGGCACCGGCGCGAGGCCGAACAAGGACGGGATTCACGCTACGGCGTTTCCAAGCGGCATTTCTGGGGTACCTGCCGAGGTGATCGAGCAATTGACCCCGATCGTCCTCCGGAAGCGGGAAATCCGAACCAATTCTGCCGGCCCTGGACGCTACCGAGGTGGATGCGGTCAGACGCTGGAGGTCGCAGTGCGGACGGATCGATCATATCGGTTCGCACCGCTCTTTGACCGATTGCAGCATGCCGCCGCCGGATACGGCGGTGGTGGAGACGGTGCGCTCGCCGATATCGCGCTCTCGTCCGGCGAGCACTACACGCACAAGGGGAGCCGCGAGCTCGATCCGACAGTTGAGATCACACTGCACTTGCCCGGTGGCGGTGGTTTCTACGATCCACTCACCCGCGATCCGGCCGCCGTTCTGGCCGATGTTGCCAATGGCTTGGTGACCGTCGACGCGGCTCGGCGTGATTACGGCGTTATCGTCGACGCGATGAGCCTAACCCTTGATCTAAATGCAACTGGTTTGGAGCGCGGGAGCAGACTAACTGCCCTCGTGCCAACCCCGGCGTAGAGTGGACGGCGCGATGGCCGGTGGTTTGACTCACGTAACGATTGTCGAAGTCGGGCCGCGAGATGGCTTGCAAAACGAATCCCGGATCGTCCCGACCGCCGCCAAGATCGCGTTTATCGACGCACTTTCGTCGGCAGGACTGCCGGTGGTCGAAGCGACCAGTTTCGTGAACCCGACTGCCGTTCCGCGGCTCGCGGATGCCGCCGACGTGATGCGCGGAATCAAGCGGAGACCGGGCGTGCGCTATCCGGTTCTAATTCCAAACGAACGAGGCTTCGATCGCGCGCTCGAAGCCGTCGTTGATGCGATCGCACTCTTCACCTCGGCGACCGAAGCCTTCTGTCAGGCCAATATTCGCTGCTCGATCGACGATTCGTTCGTTCGCTTTGAGCCGGTTGCCGAGCGAGCGTTGGCTGCCGGAATGTGGGTGCGCGGCTATGTGTCGGTCGCATTCGACTGCCCGTACAGCGGTCCCGTCGCCGCGGTTGATGCCGTTCGCGTCACCGAACGGCTCTTTGAGCTAGGTTGCCATGAGGTCTCGATTGCGGACACGATCGGTACGGCCACCCTGGACGGTGTCGATGCGCTCATCGCTGCTCTAGGGCCATCGATTCCGCTCGATCGAATTGCTTTGCACTTTCACGACACGCACGGCCAAGCGGTCGCCAATGTCGAACGAGCATTCGACTTGGGCGTTCGCATCTTCGACAGCTCGGCCGGAGGACTCGGCGGGTGCCCGTTTGCGCCAGGGGCGCCCGGCAACGTCTCGACCGAGGCGGTTGTGCGCGCGTTCGAGCAACGCGGCATCGCGACCGGGGTCGACGTTGCCGCCGTGACCCAGGCGCTTGATTCGCTGACGTGGGAACACTCGATCGACGATGCATAGGATGCCCGAGCGATCGCGAGGCTCGAAACGCGTCCCGGCATATGATCGGTACGCCGAGGTTTACGATCTCATCGGTCAACGCTCATTCGGCGAGCGAATCGCCGAGGCAACCCTCTCTTACCTGCTCGAGCACGACCTGCATCCACGGTCCGCGGTCGATCTCGCGTGTGGCACGGGCGCCGCGACACTGGTCTTTGCCGCGGCCGGGATCGCTGTGACGGGAATCGATATGTCGGAGTCGATGCTGGCGCAAGCCCGGCGAGCCGCAAACGACGCCGGCCTGCATGTCGAATTCAGAGCATTCGATATGCGGGAGCTCCGGCTGGCGGAGCAGGTCGAACTTGTGACCTGTTTTTACGATGCGATGAACTACCTGCTGGTGCCGGAGGATCTGGAAAGGGTCTTTGCCAGCGTTCTACAGACGCTGACGCCGGGCGGACTTTTTGTTTTCGATCTCAACACCAGGGCAAAATTCGCGTCCAGTTGGAACGAGAGCTGCACCGTCGCGACCGATCGCGAGGATCTATTCGGCGTTTATCAGAGCTGGTACGAACATGAAACAGGACTGTCACCGCTTGTCATGACCTTTTTTATGCGAACATCGGATGGCGCGTGGGATCGCTTCGATGAAGAGCACGTCGAACGCGCGTACGTGCTCAGCGATGTGCGAGAGCTGCTTAAGAACACTGGATTTGAGCTGCTCGAAATGCTGGATTACGGCGATCGGTCGCCACGTTTTGGCGGCTCTGGCTCTGAGCGTTCCCATCGTGTGGTCTTCATTGCGCGCCTGCTCGCCGCAACAGGATCGGGCGCGGAGAAACTGCCATGAACGGCTATGTGATCGTCATCTGCATCATGTTGATCATGTTCGCCGGACTCGCGATCATCATTGTGCAGGCTGACACTGATGAACGGCGATTTCTGACTGATCGCGAGCCCGCCGGCAGCGCGAGCGCGGCAGATGAAGAAGTCGATCCATTCGCTGAGACGACCGTTCTGCCTGTTCTGACAGACCAGGACGCGGTTCATGCAGTTGCCCTCGACGCACTCGATCCGCACATTCAAACGGACGAACTGCGACCGGTCGATTCCGAGGAGCATACGACCCAAGCTCGAGATGTCATGACCGCGGCCAACTCCAGCGTTGACGACGATTCAATCGACAAACCGGAAAGCTGACAGAGGAGAGGAACGCTCGTGGAATCAAGCGCGTACGACTTTTTGCGCCGGCTCGTCGATTTGCCGGGCCCATCCGGTTACGAATCGGCCCCCGCACGCGTTTGGCGAGAGCATGCCGAATCGTTCGCCGGCGAAGTAACCCACGATGTGCTCGGCAATTCTTACGCCCGGTTGAAGACAGAGGGTGCGCCGATTGTCGTGATTGAAGGGCACATCGACGAAATCGGATTGTTGATCACCCACGTCGATCCCGAGGGATACCTCTGGTTCGATACGATCGGCGGTTGGGATGCCCAGGTACTGGTCGGACAACGCATCCGCATCGCCGGAAACAACGGGGACGTTTTTGGCGTGATTGGACGGAAGGCCAGTCACATTCTTAGTCCAGAAGATCGCGAAAAGGCTGTCAAAGCCAAAGATCTCTGGATCGACATCGGCGCGTCCGATCGGGCCGACGCGCTCCGATGGGTCACCACTGGAGATCCTGCCGTCGTCCACGGCGATTTCCTGCACCTCACCGACGATCTGTGCGTCTCCAGAAGCATGGACAATCGGGTTGGGGCGTTTGTTGCGCTCGAAGCACTCAAGCTGCTCGCCGGAGATCGCCCCAATCTCGACCTGTACGCGCTTGCGACGACGCAAGAAGAGATCACCTTCGCCGGCGCTCACACGTCGACGTTCCAGCTCGCCCCGAAGGTCGCAATCGCGATCGATGTCACGCACGCAACCGATTACCCCGGCGCGAACAAGAAGAGCGATGGCGAGGTCAAGCTGGGCGGAGGCCCGGTGCTGGCACGAGGAGCGTCGTTGAATCCAATTGTCTACATGGGACTTCGGGAGGCGTCGAAGCGACTCGGAATGGATCTCCCCGTTCAAGGGAATGCGCGAACGAGCGGTACCGATGCCGACGCGATGATCAAAACTGGCGCGGGCACCGCGACCGGGCTGGTTTCAATTCCGAATCGCTATATGCATTCTCCCAACGAGGTGGTCAGCCTGCAGGACCTGGTCGATGCCACCCGCGTGATCGCCGAATTTGTCCGGACCATCACCCCGGAATCGGATTTTCGGCCGTAGTTCAGAACGATCATCATCGATAGCCATTTGAGTCTGTTTTAGGTACTGTGCATCGCAGACTGTAAAAGGTCGCCTTGTTTGCCAAAAGCGACCTTGAACGGGGAACGGCACGCAGTGCCGTACTCACAATATCAACAGTGGTAGCGGCTATTTGAGGCGATTTACGCAGTCAAACTCACGTCCCGCACCGGTTGGCAAGTTGGGCAGAGGTAGGTTCCGCGGGGTCCGACGCGGATCTTGATGACGGTAGTTCCGCGGACCGGGCAAGCCTCGCCTTCGCGCCCATGAACCGCCGGAAACCCGTCGAGCGGAAACGATTTCCCGTGGACAATGTTGGCGCCACCCTGTTCGACGCCACGCTCGAGCGCCCACCGTACCGCTTCGTGAATCCGCGCAACTTCATCGCCATTCAGCTCATTTGCAGGAATGGACGGATGGAGCTTTGCGCGATGCAGTGCTTCGTCGACGTAGATGTTGCCAATTCCACCGACGACGTTCTGATTCAGCAATGCCAGTTTGATTGGAATCGTCCGGCGGGCGAGCTTCCTGGCAAGATCATCGACCGTGAACAAACTGTCTCCGATCGCATCCGGGCCCAGCTTGAATGTCGCGATCAGCGCCTCGACGTCCGCGGTCGGGAGCAATCGCAGCCAGCCGAACTGGCGAATGTCGCTGAAATAGAGAATCGATCCGTCGTCGAACGCGAGCTCGACGTGGGTGGTCTTGTGCGGATATGGTCCAGTCGGCTTGGGAACGGGATGCCCGGCGGTGTGTCTTGACCCGTCCCCCCTATGCACCGAGATCTGACCGGCCAACTTGAGGTGAAACACAAGGCTGAGACCATCGCTCAAATCGACGGTCAGAATTTTCGCCCTTCGCCTGGCAGCGATTATTTTCCGCCCGACGATCGGTTCGAGCGTTGGAACCGGCGAGAATCGCAGGAGTTTCGGGAGCCGCACGCTGACGCCGGTGATTGTCCGACCCGAAAGCTCGCGCTCGATGATCAGGCGACAGGTTTCAACCTCGGGTAACTCCGGCATCGACTACGCGCCATTCCGATTACCTGACAACTGTTGTTGAATTGTTGTTGCTGTTGACAACGCGACAAATTCAGGCGTTGGACGAACGCCGCTCAAGCATCCAGCGAGCGGCCTCGCGACCGGCATTAACGCCTTCATCTTCATTCTTGGAAGCGCGGATAACGCACGCCATCACATCCCAGGCGGCGTGCTTCGCAAACTTGTGACTGGCTTCATAAAGCACCTGGCGTGGTCCAAACAGACGCCCGATCGTGGTGGAAACGACTTTCCAGCCATCCGCCTGACGCTCCACGACGACTTCAACCCGTCCCTGTTTCCATGAAAACTGTACGTCCGTAACGCGCTCAGAATCGGCCAAGACAGCTCCTCCTCCGCGCGAAAAACGGTTGAATCCGTCGAATCGCCACGTGGACGCCAGAAGAATATCCATGCTTGCCCCTCCTGCCCTTGCCCACGGCTGCTCCCCCGTCAGAGCGCCGCCCAGACTGACATAGTTGTGTTGAGGAATGGGCGATAGCACATCGCGAACCGGAAATCACCGAATCGAACAGTCACCGCACACGAGACTGTCGACACTTCCGGCGTATCCTTCACGCCGCCAATGAGCCTGCCCACTTGATTGAGAGTTTACCGCATTCTGTGCTTATGAGTCACCACCGTGGAGGCCAATTTCAAGAAATTAACACAATTCATCATTCCGAGGAATCCGACGGGAATCGCGACTCCGATTCCAATTCCAGCTTCGCGGCTCCTGGTGCAGCCTCTTTGAGCGGTGAATATACCGGCAAGAATCGTTCCAAACTCGACGGTATCCACCAATTCCAATCGCCCAATAGACGCATCGTGGCAGGGACCAACAGAGCGCGGACAATCGTGGCGTCGAGAAAAACGGCCAATGCGATCCCCAATCCGAGGGCTTTGATGATGATCACATCGGCCGAAATGAAAGAGGCCGTCACGACCACCACGATCAACGCGGCGCTGGTTATAATCCGTCCGCTACGCTGCAATCCAACGGCCACGCTCGTGGTGTTGTCCCCGGTCCGATCCCACTCTTCACGCACCCTGCTCAGGAGAAAGACCTCGTAATCCATGCTTAACCCAAAGAGCACGCAGAACATGATGATCGGAAGCGATGCCTCCACGTACCCATATTGCTCGAAATTGAGCGGGCCGCTCAGATGCCCTTCTTGAAAGATCCAGACCAATGCGCCGTATGAGGCGAGAATCGAAAGCGCGTTCATGATGATGGCCTTCAGAGGCAGCAGGATCGCCCGGAAAAGCACAAGGAGCACCGCATAGGTCGCGAGCACGATCAGGGCGATTGCTTTTGGGAACTCGCCGTACATGAGATCGACGATATCGACGATCTCAGCAGTTCCTCCGCTGACGAGCATGTTCATATCGCCGCTCACCGGATAGACACGGGCGTCACTAAGCAGATCCTTGTTTGAGCTCGTATTAGCGAACGAGCCGGTATACGCCAGGATCATCGTGGTCCGCTCGCTCGCGAACTGATCGAGCCGCGTGTCAATTCCCAGGCGCTCGGCAGCTCTTCTCAATGCGACCGCACCCGGCGCCTGGTCTCTCGCGAGAGGCGCGTCGAAACTGGCAATGCCTTGAACGCGAACGACTCGGGGATCCTGCTTCAGCCATTCGGTCAGGTCATAGATCGCCAGCAAATTCTCGCGATCGAAGATGCTCGTGGGGGACTGCACCACGAAGACGAATGGGGAGATCTCGCCAGGTCCAAACTCCCGGGTCAAAATGTCGAATCCCTGCCTGGACGGGAGATCGGTGGGCAAGATCGTCGCATCTGGCGACGAGATGTTGACGTGGGTAAACGGCGCTCCCAGCAGGATCAAAAATGAAAGCGTCGGAACGAGCACAAGGACTGGCCGTGCCATGACCCAATGGGACAGCGCTACCCAGAATCCGTGGTTCCCGCGCCCGGCTGCAATTCCCTGTTGAATGATTCGCCCGCGCTCAATCCGGTGTCCGAGCAAGCTCAGTCCTGCTGGCAAGAGTGTGAGCGCCGCGGTCACAGAAAAGAAAACGACGATCAACCCCGCGATGCCGACTGACCTCAAGAACATGAAATCGAACAACGCAAGCCCGGAGAGCCCGATGAGGACGGTAAGACCCGAAAAGAAGATCGCGCGACCGGCCGTGGACATCGTGATTTCGATTGCGTGAGCTGTTGAGACGCCGTCCCGCCGCAACTCTTCACGAAACCTGCTCGTGACAAAGAGCGAATAATCGACGGCGAGACCAAGCCCCAACATCGTCGCCAGATTGAGCACGAAGATCGAGAGATCGGTGACATGCGCGACCCAGTAAAGCGTGAAGAGCACAGCCGCCACGCCAAGACCGCCGACAGCGAGCGGAACGCACGCCGCGACTACACTGCCGAAAACCAACAACAACGCTGCTAATGCAAAGGGAAATGCGATGAATTCCGCGCGCCGCAGGTCGCGTTGGCTGACGGTTTCGATATCCGCGTAGAACGCGGGCCCGCCCGCGACCAGAACCGAAAGGTCGGGCGTCGGTTTCAGAGTCTCTCGGAATTGGGGAACGGTTCGCTGCGCTTCTTCTGGCGGAAGATCCATTCCGACTAACGCATAGGCGGTTCGCCCGTCCCTGGAAACGAGACCCGGGTCCTCCTCCGGTAGCACAATGTCGATCACGTGGTGCACGGTCGCGATGTCGGCCAACGCAAGACGCGTTTGGGCGAGGTAGCTCGGGTCGGTCGCGGTCAGGGTGGTCGACTGGAAGATGACCACCATCGTCGACGGGCGGAAGGCAAGCTCGCGTTCAAGCACCTCGCGAGCTTGAGCAGCTTCGGTCTTGTCCGATGAAAAGCCGCCGACCTTGAGCGGCTCCTCCACCCTGAGCAAGAACGGACTCGAGATCAGGAAGAATAGTGCCCAGACCCCGACGATTACCTTTCGTCTCCGGTAGGTGAATTGCCCCAGCCAGCGGAACATCAGCCGTTGCCCGCGGGCTCTGGGTTCAACCTCTGGGCCCGTTTATTGACCACTGGCAGTGTTCCGGGATCAGAGGACGTGTGAGGTCGTGTCACTCCGCGATTCCAAGAAACGTTCCGTCTTCAGCCCGCGTCATCTGTCTTACCTCCACAACCGCACTCGTGTTGAGCGAACCGTAGATGTGCGGATAGACGCGATCAGGATCCTCGTAAATGACGCGTGCGGTCACCTGGTTCAAGTCGATTGAAAGCAGACAGAAGTTGCGTTGATCAGCCGCGTAGTACCGATTGCCGACCTCGATGACCAGCGCTTCGCCGTTGGTGCAGTGGATGAAACCGCCGGCGGCAAATGCCTCCGGGAGATATTCGGCATTGACGGACTGCGCGGTCCAGACGTCGACGGGCGTCAAGTGCAGCGTAATTGTCAAAGCGACCACACTCTTTCCGTCATCAAGCTCAACTCGACTGTTTGACGCGCCTTCAGCCCGTCTCTATTATCGCGGCATCGACCACGAAGAACGACTACGCTGCGAACAGGCGGGCAATCGTGCGGATTCAAGACCAGTTTCGACTGACCACACTCGCGACACGCGCCGGTTGCGCGGCCAAAATGAGCCCTGCCGCGCTCGCGCAAATGTTGGTGCCGCTGAGCCTGCAGGCCGACGACAGGCTCATCGTTGGGCTGCAAACGAGCGACGATGCCGCGGTTTATCGCATATCCGCGGAGCTGGCTGTTGTCCAGACGATCGATTTTTTCACTCCGATCGTCGACGATCCATACAGTTTCGGGGCAATCGCGGCCGCCAATAGCATGAGCGACATTTACGCAATGGGCGGCGACGTCGCCTTCGCGCTCAATGTCGTGACCTTTCCCGACGATCTCGACATCAACATCCTCGCCGCGATCATGAAAGGCGGTTCAGACAAGGTCGAAGAAGCGGGCGGAGTCATCGCAGGCGGACATTCGATCGTCGACAAAGAGCCAAAGTACGGACTCTCGGTGACCGGATTCGTTCATCCGGATCGCGTCTGGCGAAAATCCGGCGCCCAGGTGGGAGACCATCTCTTTCTCTCAAAACCCGTTGGCACGGGCGTCATTGCGACTGCACTCAAAAACCAAGCAGCGTCTGGTAATCATGTCGAGTGTGCTGTCCGATCGATGACGACGCTCAACAGGGCGGCATCCGAAATCGCCCGCGACTTCGATCCATCGGCATGCACCGACATCACCGGCTTCAGCCTGCTCGGTCATGGTTTCGAAATCGCGGACAAGAGCGGAGTTCGATTGCATATCTCTGCCGGTGCGGTTCCATTCCTTCCAGGCGCCTACGGCTATGCAAAGGCCGATCATCAACCTGGCGGACTTCATCGCAACCGAGCTCACTACTCAAGAGTAGGCGTCATAGTCGATTCGGCCATCGATGAGACCGTTTCCGCGTTACTCTTCGATCCTCAGACATCTGGCGGGCTGCTCTTCGCTGTTCCTGAAGAGCGTAGCGCGGCGTTCGTTCGTGCGTTCGAGTCAGCCAACCAACAACTGTGGCACATCGGATCTGTCGAAGCGGGGAGTGGGGTCGTCGTCGAGCGATAGGTCGGGCTGGGGGTTGCACTTGGAACAAAACATGATTGCGGTCGTACTCAATCCGACCGCGGGCGGCGGGAAGACTCTCAAAATATTGCCTCGGGTGCATGCGTCGTTGAGCGCGCTGAACCGGCCGTACCACGTTTATCTCACCACCGGAGCGGGCGATGGTCGAGATGCCGCGGCCCGGCTTGCGAGTGAGGGCGCCTCCGTGGTGATCGCCGTTGGAGGAGATGGCACCGTTCAGGAAGTCGCAATCGGCCTCCACGAGAGCGGAACCCGAGTTCCGCTCGGGGTAGTCCCGGCGGGCAACGGCAGCGATTTCGCGCGAACGATCGGTGCGTCAACCAAAATTGAAGACGCGATCGCCAAAGCAACTGCCGGCAATGTCCGGTCGATCGACGCCGGTCTCGCCACGTTCGATGACGGCACAAGCCGGCTCTTTACGAACATTGCTGGACTGGGTTTCGATTCACTCGTCGCTGAACGCGCGCACCGTACGAAATTCTTGCCAGGCGCGAACTTGCCATACCTGGCGGCCGCGCTAGTGACCCTGATCGGCTACAAGAACATCGACGCGACGATCGTGATCGACGGCGCAACGATCGATACAAAAGCTGTCTTCATTCAAATCGCCAATGGCAAATACATGGGTGGCGGCTACAAGATCGCTCCGACCGCGGACCTAGAGGATGGAATGCTCGATCTCGCGCTCGTGGGCGATCTGAGCAAGCCGGATTTGCTCAAAACGTTGCCAAAGGTCTATAGCGGCCGCCATGCCGGACACCCCAAGTTTCGTCTTATCAGAGCGAAGTCGATTCGAGTGGAGACGGCCAGGGCGGCGCGCGTCCAGCTCGACGGCGAGCTCTTCGGTTCGTCCCCTGTGACCTTTTCGGTGCTGCCCGGTGCGCTTATGCTTGCGGGATGACCGACTTCGTTCCACCCCTCGACCGTGTTCCCCAGAATCGCCGCGATTGGATCGCGCTGATCGCGGCAATCAATCTTCGCCCAAGCAAGGGGATGGGACAGAACTTCCTGTTCGATCATGCCGTAGTCGATCAGATCATCGCGACCGCCGGGATATCGCCTGGGGACCGTGTGATTGAGGTCGGTCCCGGTCTGGGAATGCTGACCGCGCACTTGCTCGACGCGGGGGCACGGGTCGATGCCATCGAGCTCGATTGGCAGCTCGCTCATCACATGCGATCCGTTTTCGGTAGCATCCCCGGTTTCGAGCTGCATCAATCGGATGTGCTGAAGACCGACATCGATAGGGTCGTGGAGACCGATGCATATTCAGTCGTGGCGAATCTGCCTTACTCGATCGCTTCGGCGGTCGTTATGTATTTTCTCGAGCTTCGTCACACCCCAACCAAGCTCACCGTGATGCTGCAACAAGAAGTCGCCGAACGACTGATTGCGCATCCACCAGCGATGACGGTACTGAGCGTCGCGACGCAAGTTCTGGCAAAGGCGAGCATTGCGTTCACTGTTCCGCCATCGAGTTTTGTACCAGCTCCGAACGTCGATTCAGCGGTGGTCAATCTTGAACCGCTGGGCGAAGCCAGCCTCGCGGTCGATCGGCGAGGGCTCTTTTTCAAGCTTGTGAACAGCGGTTTCAGGCATAAACGCAAGCAGATCATTAATTCCCTGGCGTTCGAAATCGATTTGCCGAAGGAAGAGCTCATCGCGAGACTCGAAAGCGCGGGAATCGATCCCCTTCGCCGGGCTCAGACGCTCTCGGTCGACGAGTGGCTGACGCTGCTTGATGCCTGGGACCGCGCGGAGCAGTCGTGCTAATCGTCCGGGCATTGGCTCCCGCCAAAATCAACCTTGGTCTAGAGATTCTGGGGCGTCGCGATGACGGTTTCCATGAGATTCGTACGATTATGTCGACCGTGTCGCTCTTCGATCGAATTCAAATCGCTAAACCCGGTCAGCCCATGATTGCGATCTTTCCGGCGCTGATGGACGAGACGAATAATTCCATCGCCGATGCAGCGCGCTTGCTTCGTGCGAAACGCCGGAGATTTGTCGCGTCGATCGGTGTCTGGAAACGCATCCCGATCGCCGCGGGATTGGGGGGCGGCAGCAGCGATGCCGCTGCGACATTGATCGTCTGCAACCTCTGCCATCAATTGGCATGCACTCGCGAGGAACTGCAATCCTATGCCGCCGAGCTCGGAAGCGATGTGCCCTACTTTTTAACAGGTGGTCTAGCGCTCGCTTCCGGCCGGGGCGAAAAGACGACACCACTGAGATCGACCGTTCCAACGAACGCGGTCATCGTTGCTCCCCGAGTGGCGATCCCGTCGAAAACAAGGACCCTCTACGGATTGTTGCAGGACTCTGATTTCAGCGATGGTGGCCGAGTTGAGGCCATGAGCGAGATGGTCATCAGTACTTTTGACGAGGACGCGTTGCAGAATGCGTTCGAGCGTCCGCTGTACGACCTCGAGCCGTCGCTCCGCGCAATACCGGCGATCATGCGGAAGCATGGTGCGGTTACGGTTGCTTTGTCAGGCGCCGGCCCCGCTCACTATGCATTAGAAATGGATCGCGACAAGGCTCGCGCGATGGCGTCAGGCATCCGTGATGCATTAGGCAGGGCCGCGAGCGTGCACCTGGTACGGCTGATTCCGCACGGGATCATTACGACCACATCGAACGAATGAACGCGGCTGGTTTCCAAGTCGGCTGGAATTCAGGTCAGATTAAGCAGCAGCATTTGACGATCAGAACCGCCCGTCCATAGAATCGGTGTGGAGGCGCCCACTTGTGAATCGACAAATCGTTAATCGGCGCTATCGGATTGAGCGCAGAATCGGCGAGGGCGCTACCGCCGAAGTCTTCCTTGGTTTCGACATCGTGCTTAATCGGCGGGTCGCGATCAAGACGCTGCGAATGCAGCACGCGGCGAACCGGGCGTTTCGCCTGCGATTCGAGCGGGAAGCCCAATCCGCGGCCAGTCTCTCCCATCCCAACATCATCGCGATCTTCGATGTCGGCGAGGATAACGGACTGCCTTTCATCGTCATGGAGTACATTGACGGGCAGACACTCAAAGAGATCATTCAATCCGAAGGACCTTTTCACCCAGACGATGTCGCGATCCTGGTTGAACAGGTGGCAGCGGGACTCGATTTCGCCCATGCGAACGGACTCGTCCACCGCGATGTCAAGCCACACAACATTCTCGTCGACCGTCACGGTTTGGCGAAAGTCGTCGATTTCGGCATCGCCAAGGGACTCAGCGATAGCGCGTTAACCGAAGCTGGGACAGGGCTCGGCACGGTTCAATACATCTCTCCAGAGCAGGCAAGCGGCCTGATGGCCACGCCGGAGTCCGATATCTACTCTCTCGGCGTGATTGCGTTCGAAATGCTAACCGGGCAGTTGCCGTTCGAGTCCGACACCTCGATCGGGATCGCGATGCGGCATCTCAACGATCCGCCGCAAGATCCTTCGGCTATCAACCCGGATGTTCCGCCCGAGGCGTCAGACATCGTGCTGCAGGCGCTCGAAAAGAATCCGACCCGGCGTTTTCCGACCGCGGGCGCGTTTGCCAGGGCGTTGAGCGATTGGAGACTGTACGAGCCGGCGCCAAGACTGGCCGCAAGAATCGCACCCCCAAGCGGTTCCGCCGCGGACAGCAAGCGATCCGACGAGTTCGACACGATTCCAACAATTCGCCCGAACGATCAGGAATCGGGCCGGCCCTGGGACGCTGACCAAATTGATGACGACTTCGAGCTCCAGGACGAGAGCAAAGGCGGGAAGTCATGGATTGCCGGTCTGATTGCGGTGGCCGCGATCGCGGCTCTCCTCTGGTACGGTTTCGACCTGCCGGACCGCCTGCGAGCCGATGATGGCGAACCTGACCCAACCGCGACGACAACCGCGAATTCCGCACTGGAAACCGTGGCTCCAACCGCGACAATTGCCGATCTCGCGCCGACGAACGCTCCCCAAGCCGGCGCCGTGTCGGTGCCGAACGTTATCGGTCAATCGCAAACGATCGCCGAACGGACACTGAACGAGCTCGGCTTAATTGTCGCGTACGGCGACAGTGTTCCGTCCGACACGACGCCGGAGGGATTGGTTGCGTCTCAGCAACCCGCGCCAGACTCCAGCGCATCCGAGGGCGACACGGTAACCCTGCAACTGAGCTCCGGACCAGTACGAATCGATTTGAAAGCACTCAACGTGCAGGGCCGGACGGAACAGTCCGTGTATGACGATTTGACGGCGCTGGGTCTCAGCGCCTCAGGTGTTTTCGAAGGCAGTGAGTCGGTGGCGGAGGGCCGGGTGACCCGAATCATGCCGGATGATTTCGCTGCACCGAATGATGTCATCTCCGTGTACGTTTCCAAGGGAGATCGCGTTCAAATCCCACTCGACCTCCAGTTCGAGCCGCTGGCGTCTGCCCGGCTGCGCCTAGAAGACTTAGGATTCACCGTGACCGGCGAGATCCCGGTTTCCGCTACGACAATCGAGAACGCGGGACTCGATCTGGATGAAAACGGCATTGCCGACGGCGAAGTAGTGGGCGTCCAAGACAACGGCGCGCAGTTCGGTGGGTGGGTTGAACGTGGAGCCTCCATCACATTGGTCTACTACGACTCAGAGCTCGATCTTCAGGACGAGCCGGCAATCGGCTCGTCTGGTTGATCGTTGGAATCGCTACTCGAACCGCTATCGCCTTGAGATCCTGCTCGCCGCCGTCACTTTTGTATCGATCTTTGCGGTCGCGCTGGCGATCGGAGCGCTTTGGCTTCGGGACGACTCGACGCCGTCGATTCGAGTCCTTGGAAGCGGATCACGTCTTTCGCTGCTGGTGGTTTCAGGTAATAGCCGCTTGCTGACCGCCTCCGGCGACGATGCGTCGGCATTCGGCAACGCTCTTGCCCAGGCGAGGCATCCGACCAACCGGCGTCTCGATGTCGTGATCGTTGCCGGCAACGACAGAGACATGGCAGTTGCGAAGAAAGCCGCCGGCTCCAGTGGAGCTCGCTCGATTTTTCTGATTGATGGCCCCCTCGCCGCCCGCTTCGACGACTTGGGACTCGATCGCGATCATGTTATTGCTAAACCGATGTCGATCGTGTTGCCCGGCGAGATCGAGGTTACCGTCGCGCCGGCTGCTTCCCATGATGGGAGATGGAGCGCGGTGATTCGACGCGGCATAACCCGAGTATTCGCCGGAAACGACGACCACGCACTCACCCGTTCGGAACCTCTTTCGGCCGCCGTCCTCACGGACGGATCTGGAACCGGCATTGCTACTGAGCGATCTGGAATGGTGATCGTTGTTCCATCAAGAACCGTTACCGTTAGCACGCTGCGAGACAGCGTTACCGGGCGCCGCGGCTCAGCTTATGCATTACGAATCCAGCCTGCCGAATGCGCAACGCTGGCATTCGCCGAAGGCGGCCTCCGCTTGCCAGAAACGGCTATCCAGATCGCAAGCGAATCCCAGCGCTAACTCGACACTGGCTGACTCGAGCTCGATTGTCGTGCAGCCAATGCTGTCACAAACTCCTGCTTGACTTCAGACAGTGCGTTGGCATCGAGGAGGAGATCGAGTCCAGTTAGCGCCATCGCCTTGGCAACGAGAATCGTGTTGGCATAGCCGAGCTCCGAGTCGGCCGCCTCGACGACCTCCTGTGAATGCCAGGTGCACACGTGATCCAAGATCGGGTAGCTCGTTTCGACCGACGGTACGTGGTAACTCACGTTGCCCCAGTCGGTCGAACCGCTTCCTTGCTCGGGCTTCGCGTCATCCATCTTGAGACCGACCGCATCCAGGTTGCGCTTGAAGAGTCTTGCCAGAGAATGGTTCGTGATCATGTCGAAGGTCGGTCGATCCGGCAGGCTGAGCTCGAGCGTCGCGCCGGTGATCAACGCGGCTCCCTGGGCGATCCGCTCAACCTTTTCTACAAGCTCGTTCATGTAGGCTAGCGTTGCCGCGCGCACAAAAAACTCCGCCGCCGCGAAATGTGGAACCACGTTCGGGATGTCGCCGCCATTTGTGATGATCCCGTGAATGCGGGCATCCGATTTCACGTGCTGCCGAAGCGCGTTGATCCCGTTGAAGACCTCGATCACCGCGTTGAGCGCATTGACGCCGTTGTAGGGATCGGCGGCGGCGTGAGCCGGTTTGCCGTGGAACGCGACCCGCACCGTCCGGCAGGCAAGCGCATTGCCGCTGCCTTCGACAGTCGGGCAGCTTGCTTCTGACGTACCCGGGTGCGCTCCGAGCGCGGCATCGATCCCCTCGAACGCGCCTTCTTCGGCCATGATGATCTTGCCGCCGACCGCCTCTTCGGCTGGGGTACCGAAAACCGAAACGACGCCGGCCACATCGCCTAATGCAGCACGCAGTCCGATACCAGCGCCAACCCCCGCGATCGCGATCAAATTGTGACCGCACCCATGTCCGATTCCGGGCAACGAGTCATACTCGGAGAGATAGGCGATCGTCGGACCTGGGTTCGAACCGGCATCCGCTCGAAACGATGTCGGCAATCCCGCAAGACCACGTTCCACGGAGAAACCGCGATGCTGCAGAAAATCTGAGCACGCGGCGCTGGCCTTGACCTCCTCGAGCGCGGGCTCAGGATTGGCGTGGATGAACTTGGAGAGCGTCACCAGATCGCCTGATGCCCGATCGATCGCCTCGATCACCTGTGCCCGAAGCTGATCGACGCCCACGGTTACCGTCATTTCCATCCCTTAATACAAACCTCGCCCGCAACGAGGACAAAACGCGTCTTCGCCTCTCAATCGTTCGCCGCATCCAACACATCGAATAGCTTCGCTTGCCGCACCCACGGTGACCGGATCGACAGGAGTGCCCGCCGGGCCCGGTGGTTCGGTCGCTATCTGTAGCCACTCTGAGCCGCCTACGAACGCGCCGCGGGCACGATCGACGGACCACATCGAACTGTCGACGGGCGCAATCGGCATCGTTTCTTGAAATCGCGGCGCGTCTGCGCCGTAGCGTCCGGTTCGCCCATCGAACGCAGTCGACCTCGGTTCGACTTTGCCGTCATCGCGACCCCAGCCCAGTCGCCGCTTTCGACCTCGATCCACGCGGTCGGATCGTTGCCAGGCTCGGCCTCCGGATCGATCCTGTCCGGCCACTAACGCTCCTTGCCTGTTGGAAATCAGCGAAACCGAAATGAGAACGAGAACAACAAGTCCTGCGCCAAGCACGACCCAACCGAATTGGCGCAAGAGTGTCCAGGCAACAATGCTTTCTTTGAGGGAGCGCTCAGTTGCGGCGTCAGCCAGAAACCGTTCGATATCTCGCAAAAGGAGTGAAGCGATCAGCCCACCGTTGATGACGGCCAGCACCGCGCCGGCCATCCGACTCGAGAGCCCGGCCCGTTCGACGCGAGCGGCCGCGCTACCGCCATAACCCAGAACGACGACGGATCCGATCAAAAACGCCGCTGAAATTGAGAATTGACCAGCACCAGTTCTGACATTGATTGCATCGGCCAAGTCCTGTCCCCACGGACGAGCCCAGGCTGCCGAAAGCGTTGTCCCCGCCAGTAACGCCGCGGTGACGAAGACCTCCCGCTGCACACCACGGCCAAAGCCGATTGGCAACAACAGCAGGCCGGTCAGAAGGAATAATCCATCGAGCAGCATTCCGTCGCTCATGATATGTGATTCTAGCACGCGGGTTAATTCCCAAAGACAGATATTTATGTTGAACTAACCAGCGATTGTGGTACCATGATGTCGCAGCGGAGCGCCGTTTTTTAGGTCAATCCGCCCGATTCGCGCGTTTATTGAAAGTGAGGAGGCTTATTTCCGAGCAACGTGACGCCGGCAGTTATCGCCGGCGCAGATCAAGCGCTACCGCGATCGACACGAATGTCGTCGTGCGCGCGGTTGAACCTGACCCAAAACCGAACCATGCTGCAACCTGGTTGCGGGTAGACCTTCATCTCCACACGCCCGCCTCGACCGACTATCAACAGCCCGGCGTTTCGGCCCTCGATATTCTCCGCGCGGCCGAGGAGCGCGGGCTCGATATCATTGCGTTCACCGATCACAACTCCGTCCGGGGCTACGCGGATCTTTGGCGTGAGATCGAGGATCTTGAGCTTCTCGAAGGACTCAATCGCTTGAATCCTGCCGAAGCAACGCGACTGGCGGAATTTCGACGCCTGCTGGGCAAGGTTTTGCTCCTACCTGGTTTCGAGTTCACCGCGACATTCGGCTTTCACATTCTGGCCATCTTTCCAGAAACGACCTCGATTCGACTCATGGAGCATCTGCTTCTGTCGTTAGGGGTTCCCGAGGAACGGTTCGGAAGTGGTGAAGTTGGCGCGACCTCGGACACGCTTCGTGCCTACGAAGTGCTCGCTGACCACGGCGCCCTAGTGTTTGGTGCCCATGTCAACTCCTCGCACGGTGTTGCGATGCAGGGCATGCGATTCGGGGGACAAACAAAGATCGCCTATACCCAAGATGAGCACCTGCACGCGCTGGAAGTCACCGATCTGGATTCGACCTCTCGCCGTTCGACCGCGGCATTCTTTAGCGGTATCAAGGCCGAATATCCGCGCCGCATGCACTGCATACAGGGATCGGATGCTCACCGGCTGGATCGGGATCCCGCGCGAGAAACCAATCTCGGGGTCGGCGACCGGGCGACAGAAGTCTTCGTTCCCAACGCGTCGTTCGCGGCGCTCAAAGCGCTCTTCGCAAGCAGCAACTTCGACAATGTTCGCCCGGCCAACCCTGGCGGTCCCGCCGCCGATGCGCTGCACGAGGCACGCCAGCATGGCAATACTGCTTCTCAATCGTTCCATGAACGACTGTCACAGGCTCGCGCCGGTTCTGCTCCAATTCTCAAGGATGTGGTCGCACTCGCGAATGGTTCCGGTGGATCGGTGTACATCGGTGTTGGTCCGGCCGACCGCAAAACGATCGCCGGGGTGCCGGACGCGGAATCGGCGATCGCTAACCTCGCGAAGGCGATTGAGCTAGAGATCACTCCTCGGGTGGATGTTTCGAGCGAAGTCGTCAAATACAGCGGGAAGTCGGTGATCGCGCTGCATATCCCTGACGGTTCGGAAAAACCCTATGCGTTGGCGCCTGCATCGATCTTGGTTCGCCCCGTCGACGAAACCAGGGTCGCGACCCGGGATGAGATCGTCGCGATGGTTCGCGGGCTGCACCGGCAAGTCGAAGTTGCCAAAACTCAGCCGGTTCTAGAGCAAACGCGGCCCATCGATTCCGCGCCCTCGACAACCAGTGAGAGCCGGCGGAACGGGCGGCAGCCAGGCCGGACTTCGCGGCGAACGTCTGAAGAACCGGGAACAGCCCCGCCGGTGACCGTACCGCCGGCTGCACGGACAGCGACATCGTCCGAAACCGCTTCAGTGCAAGCGGAGCGAGCGCACGAGTATCAGGTGGTTGAAGGCGCATTCGATCCGATTGCTCCTCGTTCCGGCGCAGAGATCGTCGACGTGACTGTCCGCGACGGGATTACCCACTATTCGATTCGCGACCTCAGGAACGGCTCGATCGCCCACAACGTGACGCGCGAAAACGCCCGCCGGTTGTGGCAATACGCGATTCAACAGCATGAGGAGAGGGCGGTTGACGCGGGGCACGTGCGTTGGAAGGGCGATCTTGGTTTCTGGAAGGTCTACCGGCCATCACGAGGCGAACGCCGTTTCAACCTCGCTTATCGGGGCCAAGGTACATTCAGAATCTTCTACGGCGTGAGCGAAGACGGCATGGATGACCGCTGGCGCGAGGTCATTCCCGCGGCTCGTGCCACCACGGCCTGATCAGAATCCGCGACCCGCACGTTCGAGCGTCGGGTCGCGGACCTTCCCGCAATGACAAGCCATCCAATCTCTCGTAGGATGCCCCTCTCATTGGAGTGACCGGTTCGGGAGGAGAAGATCAGTGTCGGATTACCGGTGGGTCGGCGGTGGCGGCCGGCTGACGTGGTACGGGGATCCCGGATTCAGCACCTTCATGCGCCGTGCCTTCGCCAAAGGCATGGGTTACACCGACGAAGACATCCACCGCCCGATCATCGGAATCTGTAACACCTGGAGCGAGCTCAACCACTGCAACAGTCATCTGAAGGAACTGGCCGAAGCGGTCAAGCGCGGCGTCTGGCAGGCCGGAGGGTGGCCGCTCGAGTTCCCCACCATCTCACTCGGCGAGATCTTTATCAGCCCCACGAGCATGCTCTTTCGCAATTTGATGGCGATGGACACGGAGGAGATGATCCGCGCTCAGCCGATCGACGGTGTCGTGCTGCTGGCAAACTGCGACAAGACAACCCCCGCGCAGTTGATGGGCGCGGTCAGCGCTGATCTACCCGCGATCATGATCACCGGCGGTCCAACGATGAGTGGCCGCTGGCGCGGTCAAGATTTGGGCGCCTGTACCGATTGCCGGCGTTACTGGACCGAATACCGAGCCGGCACGATCAACGACAAAGAGATCGGCGAAATTGAGGAAGCGCTTTTCCGCTCCCACGGCCACTGCACCGTGATGGGCACCGCGAGCACCATGGCCTCGGTGGCGGAAGCCCTCGGCATGATGCTTCCGGGCGCCGCCGCGATTCCCGCGCCCGACTCGAAACGATTGCGACTTGCCGAGGAGACCGGTCGCCGGATCGTCGAAATGATCACCGAGGATCTCCGGCCCACCAAAATCGTGACCCGTGAAGCGATCGAGAATGCAATCCGAGTCTGTGTGGCAATCGGCGGATCGACCAATGCCGTCGTGCATCTGATCGCGATTGCGAAGCGAGCCGGAGTCTACTTGCCGCTCGATCTTTGGGACGAGCTCAGCCGGGTGACGCCCTTCATCGCACGGATCAAACCATCCGGTCCGTACCAGATGGAGGATTTTTACGATGCCGGCGGAGTACCCGCGGTCATGCGCGAGCTGATGCCGCTGCTCCACGGCGGAGCACTGACGGTGACGGGAAAGTCGATCGCCGAAAACCTGGTGAACGAGCCTGAGACCGTCCGCCGCGAAGTGATCGCGACCGTTACCGAACCATTTGGGGAAGCGGGAGGTATCTCCGTGCTCCGGGGAAACCTGGCGCCAGCGGGGGCAATCGTGAAGCACACCGCGGCCTCTCCAAACCTCTTGCAGCACCGCGGCAAGGCGGTGGTCTTCACGTCGATCGAGGACATGACCGCCAGGATCAACGATCCCGATCTGGACGTGACTGGTGAGAGCATTCTGGTGCTCCAGAACGCCGGTCCAGTCGGCGCTCCGGGGATGCCTGAAGCTGGCATGATCCCGATTCCATCGAAGCTCCTGGTCAAAGGCGTGCGCGATATGGTGCGCATTTCCGACGCCCGCATGAGCGGCACGGCCTACGGAACCGTCGTCCTTCATGTTGCGCCGGAGAGCGCGGTCGGAGGTCCGTTAGCGGCGGTACGAAATGGCGACGAGATCGAGCTCGACGTTCCGGCCCGGCGGCTCACCCTCCACGTTTCGGACGATGAGATCGCGGCACGAATCGCCGCCGCACCTAAACGGCCGCCGATCGAGTTGACTCGCCGGGGCTACGGCTGGCTCTATGTCAATCACGTTACCCAGGCAGACCAGGGCGTCGATTTCGATTTCTGCGCCGCCGATTGGGGGACGTAACACCCGACCATTCTCATCATGTTGCCGGCCGGAAGTCTCTGATCTCGAGATCGAGCTTCCGTTGGCCATTCCAGTTGTCGATCTTCAAAACGGCGGCAATGTCGACATTTCGACCGCTTACGAGTTCTCTCGATCGTTCGGCCAATCCGAAGGCGATCGCCTTCGCAATGCCCGCGGGCGTGCCCAACTGCAGCCGTAGATGCCGCCGGTCAGCACCGACGACATCCCACTGCCTGACGGCGACGTTTCGAACAAGTACAACAGGTTGTTCGTTCCCTTTGCCGAAGGGCTCCAGGCTCTGCAACAGATGTGTCGTCGCGAGGTTTAGCCGTTCGACCGGCAGCTCCGCATCGAGTTGTATGAACGGATGAAACGGAACGTCGATTCCCGCTTCTTCAATCACCCGATCCATTGCGTCGGCAAGCTCCGAAATCCGTCTCGTCTGCAACGCGAGACCGGCAGCCTGTTCGTGACCGCCGATTCGAATAAGCATCGACTCGCACCGCCTCAACGCCGCCGCGATGTCGAGTCCCGGAACTGAGCGCGCCGACCCGTGAGAGATGTCACCGTCGTCGGACAACACGATCACGGGCCTAAAATACCGCTCCACCAATTGCGATGCGACCGGTCCAAGCAGACCGGAGGGCCAATGTCGCCCGGCGAGCACGAGCAATCTGCTGCTCAAGCGCTCTGGTTGCAAGGCGATCATCGACTCCGCTTCGCGGTAGATTCGAGCGGAGTCGGCTCGCCGCCGTTCGTTGAGCTGTTCGATCTCGTCCGCCATGTGGGTCGCGCGCAATGGATCGCGTTCCAACAAAAGATCGAGTGCCAATCTAGGGTCACCCATGCGGCCCGCCGCATTCAATCGAGGACCGATCTTGAACACCATCTGTTCGGAGGAAACATTTGCGAGATTGACGCCTGCCCGTCGGCACAGTGCCGCGAGACCTGGCCGCAGCCCTTTTCCCAGCTGACGGAGACCATCTCGCACCAGCGGGCGATTGATGCCAACGAGCGGAACCATGTCCGCGATGGTACCCAACGCGACCAGATCCAGCAGGGCGGTTTCCGGTTCACCTTCGTCCCCATCGATTCGATACCCGTCACGAGCAAGCGCGGCGACGACCATAAACGCCACACCCACGGCGCAGAGATCGGCAAAACGCTCGCCTCCGGGAAGCTGCGCTGACACGACGATCGCATCGTCAGGAGGATCTCCCGCGATTTGGTGATGGTCGAGAATCACGACATCGAGACCGCTCGCAAGGGCTTGCGAGACGTGCACCGGATCGCTGCTGCCGCAGTCGACCGCGACTAAGAGCGTGACACCGACCTCTGCAAACGCAGCGATCGAGAATTTGTTCAGACCATAGCCCTGCTCGCGAGTCGGAAGTATCGCGATCACCAAGTCCGGCGATTTTGCCGCCTGGCGCAAAGCGTGAACAATCACCGCGGTGGCGGTTACTCCATCGGCATCATAGTCACCGAAAATCCCGATCCGTTCTCCCCGATCGAGTGCCGCCCCGATGCGCTCCACCGCGGCTTGGAGATTCGGTAAGCCCTCCGGATCCGGCGCGTGGCGCGGTCGCTGGTCCAGAAAGGCGGTAGCCTCAGTGACATGAGATATCCCCCGCCGGGCGAGCAATTCGTGGAGCAAAGGATCGGGATGCAGGCGTGGAATGTCGTCTCCAAGTGGCCCGGGCTCAATCCACAACGTTTTTATCAAAGCATCCGTCCTCAAGAAACTGGACATATGGCAGGGTGTACGTACAGTGATCGGATGGTACCATGCAATCTCGGAAGGCTCTTGACGCGATCCATTCCGCCTGGCAAATTCGCGATTATCGAATTGTGCCATTGATGTTCGCAAACGTTTCGACTTCAAGAATGGGCGACTTACCGCGGCGTGATTGAAAACACGTACCGAATTGAACGGTAGGCCGGGGGGAAAGGGGGAAGACGTGCCAGCAACGCACAGATCGTGCCGGCGCCGGGGTACCGCCGGTCATCGGGTTCATATCGCGATCATCGTCACCATGCTTGCGGTTGTTGCAGCTGCCGCGTTCGCTCCGATCGCGCAGGCGCAGCTGTGGGCGGCGCCGTCAACGGTCTGGGTCGAACCAAGCGGGCATACAGTGGACGGTTTGTTTCTCGACACCTGGCGCACACAGGAGCCGCTGCTCGGCGCTCCGATCTCGGAAGAGATGACTGCCAAAGTCCCGCTCATTGACAACAAAAAAGTTGATCTCACTGTCCAGTATTTCGAAAACCTCGCGATCGCGTACTCGCCAAATGATCCTCGCGGCGACGACTGGACCATTCAGGCCCTGCCCATGGGCATCGATGCCCTCAAAAACGACCAGAAGAAATTGGAGAAGTTCACGATCGCCGACTCCGGCACCTGCTCAAAGGTTGCCAGCACGGATTGCCGGCGCTTTGGTGAAACCAAGCACACAATTCGCTGGGGTTTCAAGACATTTTGGGAAGCCAATGGCGGCGAGCCGATGTTGGGTCTGCCGATCACCGAGGAATTCCAGCTTTCGAAGGGCGTAACGACCCAGTATTTCGAGCGCGCGGTCTTGGTTTGGAACGAAAAGGATGGCGTGACCGCCCGGGCCATCGGCAAAGAACTGGCAAAGAAGCTCAAGATCAATACGAAAAAGGTCGCCCAGCCGCTCGACATCCCTGTTTATGACGAAGCACTCTTCCAGCCGCCGATCGGTGTCGGTGGCATGCTCGGCGCCGGTCCTGGTCCGATTCAAGGTTCGTACAAAGAAATCGTGATCTCAATTTCGCAGCAGGCGATGTGGGCGTACGAAAACGGGGTCGTGGTCACCTCAACCTATGTCAGCACTGGAGTCGGCGATGTGCCGGAAACGGTTACGCCGACCGGATACTTCTCCGTTTTGGTAAAGTACGACATTCAGACCATGGACGGGACGATCAACGACGAGTATTACAACGTGCCGGATGTGCCATGGGTCATGTACTTTGACAACAACGGGAACGCGATCCACGGGGCATACTGGCACAACAATTTCGGCACGCCAATGAGCCACGGGTGCGTCAATCTCCCGCTCGATGTCGCCAGCTTCCTCTACGGCTGGGCCCCCGAAGGCACCGCCGTCACCGTCATCGACTAAACCGTACGATTCGAGACATACAGAACGCGGCCGAGCCTGAATCGCTCGGCCGTGTCGTTTTCTTAGTGTTTCCCGGACGTGAAAACAGGTAGTGACCGGAATCGCTGTCGCCTCAAGACCCGCGATCCGTAGATAATGACTGGGCGCGATAAGCTAAATCTTCCGAACTCCGGCTTGACACCAAGAAGCGAGGAATCCTTGGCAGCTCCATCAACTTCGACGTACGACGCAATCGTCGTTGGCTCAGGTCACAACGGGTTGATCGCGGCCGGGTATCTCGCTAAGGCCGGCAAAAAGGTGCTTGTGGTCGAACGCCGCGAAATCATCGGCGGTGCGACCGTTACCGAAGAAGCCTTCCCCGGCTACCACCTCTCCACCTGCTCATACGTCTGCAACCTGTTGTTACCAGAGGTCATTCAAGATCTCGAGCTCGAACGCCATGGTTACCATGTGCGTCCGTTCGACCCAACCTACTTCTGCCCATTTCCCGACGGTCAGTACTACATGTCATTCCTGGACGGCCGCAAGACGCGAGAGCAGATCGCGAAATTCTCGACCAAGGACGTAACCGCGTACGACGTCTACTGGGAGATGTGGGATCGCATTTTGGCCCGCACTCGCCCGCTGATGATGGCAGCCGCGCCATCGCTATCCGAGATCGAAACCGCCTTCTCGGGCCCGCAGGGATTGGAGGACTGGCGAACGCTGACGCAGAAGAGCATCGCTGAGGTGCTCGATTACTACTTCGAATCGCCACAGCTCAAGGCACCACTGTGCACGGGCGGTGTCATCGGCGTAAACGCGGGTCCCCTGACGCCGGGCACATGTTACGTCAAGTTCCACCATCTGATCGGGTCGATCGACGGCCATCAAGGCGCCTGGGGCTTCGTACACGGTGGGATGGGCAGCATCTCGAAGGCGATCGCGGCATTCGACGAACAAGCTGGGGTCGACATCATTACCGACGCCGAGGTCGCGGAGATCGAGATCGCCAACGGTCATGCCAAAGGGGTGCGACTGCTCGACGGCCGCCGATTCAACGCCGACCTAGTGCTCTCCAACGCCGATCCCCACCGCACCTTTCTGGACATGGTCGGCGAGCAGCATCTCCCGGCGGATTACGTCGAGGGAATCAAGAAGATCAAGGTCAAAGGCTCAGTCGTCAAAGTCCTGATGGGACTTTCGGAGCTCCCCAACTTCACGGCCTATTCCGGACTCGAAGTCGGACCTCAACACACCGGTGGAATCACGATCAATCCGTCGATCGAGTATCTGGAAACGGCATGGGACGACTGCAAGCGCGGCAATCCGTCTCGGCGACCATTCATGGACTGCTACATCCAAACCGCGACCGAAGAGGGTCTTGCACCCGCCGGCAAGCACACGTTGAGTATGTTCGTGCAATACGCGCCATATGACCTGGCGGAAGGCAGCTGGGACGAGCGACGCGACGAGATCGGGAAGAACATCATCGACACCTTCGCCGAGTACGCGCCGAACGTTCCGAACGCGATCGAGCATATTTCCGTGCTCGGTCCACCCGATATCGAGCGGATCATCGGCATCACCGGAGGCAATATCTTCCACGGCGAGATCTTGCCGGACCAAATGTTTGGCAATCGGCCGGTTCCCGGCTATTCCGGTTACCAATCGCCTGTCGATGGGCTGTATTTATGCGGTTCAGGTGCGTGGCCGGGCGGAGGTGTTTTCGGCGCGCCGGGACGCAATTGCGCGCTTCAGGTGCTGGCCGATCTGGAGCCGGAAACCTGGGAGTAAGCCTACTCGCCGGTCGCGCCGTCGATCGCTTCGCGCAGGATGTCGGCGTGACCGCAATGTCGCGCCACTTCTTCGACCATGTGCGTCATGATCCAGCCAACGGTCAGTCCATTAGCGCGGGACCGATCCCCCTTGGCAATATCCTCCCATGAGACTCGGGAAGCGATCTCGTGTGAGCACTCGCACTCGGTTTTGTAGAGGGCGATGATTCCATCACAGGTTTCATCAGGCTCGATTCGCCAGTCGGCATCAGGATCGTCTTTGTTCCACGGGGCTGGAACCTCGAGCCCAGCCATTTGCATCTGAAACCACCAACGCTCGACGCCCGCGGAGTGCTTGACGAGTTTGATCAAACTGACCCCGGATGAAGTACCGGGGCGGAGCATCTCGTCGTCGGTCAGGCCATCGAGTTTCCAGAGGAGTGTTGCTCTCAGAAAGTCGAGGAAACTTTCAAGCATCTGAATCGGCGGCGCGGCGCCCGGCGGTTCTGGTCGATGGTCTCCCGAGCTCTGCATGTCATCTCCTGAAAGAAACTCAGCCGATATAGAGGATCGCCACGCTTGTCAGGCCCCAACCAATGATGCAGAGGAAGAGCGGCTTGTCGGTGACCAACAGAACTTCTGGGCTCCCGCCGAGCTCGCGGCGGTAGATCAGGTAGAGGTAACGGAAGAGCGCGTAGAGCACGAACGGAATCGTCAGCATCATCGCGTGGTTGTCAGGCACCGTCGGGGAGTCGAAGGTGTAAAGGGAGTAAGTCATCACGGTCGCGGAAGCGACAATCCCAATGATCTGATCCAGCAGCTGCACCGAATAGGCGTCGAGATTCGCCCGATGCTTTGCCGCGAGATGCTCGAGGGTGGTCAGCTCGTTGCGTCGCTTTCCAAACCCGATGAAAAGCGCGCCGAGCATCGTGCAGACGTAGAGCCAGGGCGAAACGGGCACCGAGATCGCGATCGCGCCGGCAGCGGCGCGCATGACGAAACCGGCGGCAATCGCGAACACATCCAGAATCACAACAGTTTTCAGGCCATATGAGTAAGCGACCATCAGTGTGATGTAGGCCCCGAAAATCCCGGTCAGCGCCGGTCTGATCGCCAATGATCCAAGCAATCCGATCACCAGGAGAAGCCCGGCAATGATCATCGCATTGCGTGGAAAGACTTCTCCGGCCGCGATCGGGCGAAAGCGCTTTTTGGGATGCAGTCTGTCCTGCTCGGCGTCGCGAAGATCGTTGATGAGGTAGACGCCGCTGCTCACCGCGCAAAAAAGAATCGCCGCTCCGATTGACCGGAGCAAATAGTGAACGTCGAATGCCCGGTCGGCAAAAATAATCGGCGCCATGACCAGGCTGTTTTTCGTCCACTGCAGGGGCCGAAGGGCGCGGATAATCGCGGGCAGCCGCATTCCTGTCGCTGGAACGACGGTGGGAATCGCGCTGGCTTGACCCTGTTCAGCCACCATATGCCAACCAATGTATCAGAAGAGACGCTTGATCAACCCAAGAATGCCCTGTCCCCAGGGTACGCGATGGCTGATGCCGGACGTAGTCGCGAATTGGTCCTTATTCTCCCGATACCACTCGAAGTTGCGGAGCAACGCATCCTTGTTGGAATAGATCGGTTCCCATCCCAGCTGCCCGCGTGCCTTGTCGATCGAAACGTATGAATCCTTGGACGCGGTTTCATAAATCCACTTGTAGAGCGGCGAGAGGTGCAGCTTTTCAAGCACGCGGAGCAACACGATTGCTGGAGCGGCAGGAAATCCGATTACTCGTTTGCCATGTCCGGCCGCATCGAGCACCGCCTGGTACTCCTGCCGCATCGTCACGAATTCGCGAGAGCCGATGTTGAAGGTATCGTTGACGATCTCCTCCGGAAGGGTCAAACAGAGCCAGATCGCGGTGCAGAGGTCTTCAACGTCGAGCAACTGGTACCGGTTCTTCCCCATTCCCAACATTGGAAAGTTTCGTCCGTCAAGCGCCCAGTCGTAAAGCATCGCGAAGACGCCCAAACGTTCCGGCCCGACGAACGACTTTGGACGCAAGATCGGCACAACAAGCCCTTTGGCGCGTTCGTCGAGCGCGATCATCTCGGCCTGAATCTTGGCCTGACCGTAAGGTCCGACGCCCTCCAGCCGGTCGTCTTCGACCAGCGGGTGGTGATCGGGAATACCATAGACAGCGGTCGTCGAGATATGAACAGCCCTGCCGGCACCCATGCTCAACGCCGTTTCGAGCACGATCCTCGTTCCGGTCACATCGGTGGAATGAATGGCATTCGGAGGATAGAGCGGGAGCGCAGCAGCGCAGTGGACGACGGCGTCGCAGTTGGAAAGCGCGAGTTGTACCGCCGGCGAGTCGCGAATATCGCCCTGAATCACCCGCACTCGATCCAGCACGTCCTCATACGCGAACTCCGCGATATCGAGCGAGGTGACCTCCACCCCTCGCGCCAGCAGGTACCGAATCAGGTTGATTCCAAGAAAACCCGCACCGCCGGTGACGAGCACATGTCGAGGCTTAGT
>CAYJPA010000070.1:0-32746 GCA_964371945.1 uncultured Sphaerobacteraceae bacterium
CGCTCCCTCCTCATTTTCATCTCTGTGGGTGTCGCCTGCGACATAGGGCTTATTCTAAATACAACTTATCCGTTCGTCGGTAGAGCGACCCTTTGGGGACACCGGCGACGATGCTGGCCTTGCCGGTCCGTGTTTTAGTGGTGGAGGAGCTTACAGCCGCAATCCGCGCTATACCGGCTTGTGTGCGGGTGGTACTGTTGAAAATGTTGGCTATTGGACTGCACCCATTTGACCAAACATCGAAGTGACCAGTACCGGGATCGCCTAAGTAGCGGAGAACGATGACTGCAGTCGAGAACCGATAGGCGCGGTAGATTCCCCCTTCAAATCTGGTTGTTTGGTCAAGATCACCAAAGGGAAATCGGTGACTGGGGTCCATGTTGGCCAGTCTGTCATGTGGTATCCTCCGCGGCCCAGTTCCTGCGCAGGAACGAGAAAGGAGGGCGTCAAATAATTGCAGCTTCGGCCGATTACAGCAGTAGCCTGGATCGGAAGTTGAGGAGTCGAAAAGAAGGACTCAGCTTGCCGCAGTTTTACCGTCTGGGCATAACCGTCCATGAGAGCCATCGATTAGAAGGCGGGATACACGAAACTCTTTGAAAACTAGGCCCCAGTAGCTCAGCGGATAGAGCACTCGCCTTCTAAGCGATAGGTCGCAGGTTCGATTCCTGCCTGGGGTACCAGAGATCGAGCGAATTGTTGTTCGCGTGCAAGCTGGGTTGGTGAATCGCGCCGGCGTGAGGGTGATTGATCGAGGCCTCTTCCGGCACCGAGGTATCGTGCGACGCCGCACCAAAGGAAGGTGCCCGGCCGTTGCTGGGTTGAGCGCGGTCGGGCCTGTCCGAAGCATCTGGCTCCTTACCGGGGTTGTTGGCGACCGGTTCCCCCGTGCAGAGTGAAAGGGCGTATGGCAAACGCCTATTCTGGTCTGGTCGCTATCCAGGAATGAGTCGCGATGACTTGGGACCGCGGGCGCACCCCTTCCTTTCGACGCGGACCACTTCGATCACTCCCTTATCCTCGAGTTCTGCTGCGCCGAGTCCGGCGAGTTTGTGATTAGTCCGGACTCAGCGTAAGCCGCAGGCTGAATTCCTATCCGGGGCACAGGGCACGGGGCGCAGCGCAACAACCGATCATCTCGACAGCCTCCGCGCGCTCGACGGTATGAGATGATGGGGACGTTGGGTCCTCCGTTGCGTCCGGACGAAGCGAGGGGCTGTGCCAGACGCGGCAGGTGTGAGACTGGAGAGTATCGTGAGCGATTGGCAAGCGGGTGACATTGAGGTGAATGGTGTCCGGCTGCATTACACCCGGACGGGTGGAAGTAAGCCGCCGATGGTGCTGGCGCACGGGGTGACGGATGACGGCTTGTGCTGGACGCCGATCGCCGAAGTGCTCGCATCCGAGTACGACGTGATCATGGTCGATGCACGTGGTCACGGGCGGTCGAGTGCACCGGAGGGCGGCTACGATGCCGGCACGATGGGCGACGATCTTGCCGGTCTGATCCGGGGTCTTGGGCTGGAGAGTCCGATCGTGCTGGGTCACTCGATGGGCGCGATCACCGCTCTCGCGCTGGCCGGCAACCACCCGGATCTGCCGAGGGCGATCTTGTTGGAGGACCCGCCGCCGTGGTGGATGACGCGTCGGGGACACATCGACAGCCGGATGCCGGAGATTGTGGCGAGCATCACGCAGATGGTCGAGGACGCGAAGCGGCTCAGTCGCGACGAGGTCATCGCGAACCAACGAGCGGCATCGCCGGACTGGCCGGAGGCTGAGCTTGGTCCGTGGGCGGACTCGAAGATCCGGTTCGATCGGCGCGGTTTGGCCCTACTCGGCTCTTCCGGGGCCACGGCCGTCGACTGGGCGACGATCTTGCCGCGCATCACCTGTCCGGTCCTGCTCATCACCGCGGATGTCGAGCAGGGAGCGATCGTTTCGCCGGAGAGCGCCGCTCGCCTACGAGAGCTGCTGCCGCAGATCGTGGGGGTCCACATCGCGGGCGCGGGACACAACATCCGTCGACAGCAGCCCGCCGCGTATTTGAGCGCTGTGCGGGGTTTCCTCGCGAAGCTGCCTGCCTAGCGCACCGGGGCCGGTCGGATTTCCCGCATCGACGAGGGCCGAGTCCGAGATTTCGACGCTGAGCGGCATGTGATCGCTTGCGGTCAGCCATTCTTCGGGGTCGCCGATGCTGAGCGCGCTGCCGGGGATCAGTTCACGCGGCACGAACGCATAGTCGATGTGACAACCCCTGTCGCGTTTCCTATACATGTACCAGGTGTCGAGCTGCTCCCGTCCCTGTTCTTCGCGGCTGAGCTCATGATGGAGACTCCTCAGGCCGAGTGCATCCAGCCGGTCGATCAGCAGACTGTGCTTGTGCTTCCCGTGCTTTTTGTCCCAGATCACGTTGCTGTTGAAGTCGCCTGCGATGATCGCCGGTGCGCTCTCGATGAGCGACCGGTAATGGTCGAGTGCGGCATGCATCAGGCGAACGTACCGGAGTTGCCAGTTTTTGACATGGGCCCACACGCCGAGAACGTTCAGGTTCAGGTTTTCGATTCTCAGCGGGACGAACCACGGCAGTTCGTCGGTGTAGAGGTCGCTGATTTGGTAGTCGTGATTGGCGAACGCGACGACGGCGAGTCCCTTGTGAGGATTGCTGCCGACCCAGTGCTTGAAGGCGGAAGGCAGATCCTCGATGTCCCCGCGTGACGCTTCCTGGACAATGAGCACATCGGGTCGCAGCGCCAGTATGAGCTCGCGCTTACGGCCGAACGACATATTGCAATTCCAGCTAACGATCCTCACCGTTTGATTATAGCCGGGACCGAATTGGCGAGGTCTCACCGGAGTCAAGCAAGGGACGCATGGGACAGAGCCGATGCCCCGCGACGCAATACCTTGCGAGGCCGACTCTATACGGAACCATCGTCGAGCGCTCCCTCATACTTCGCTCTTCTCTCCGGTTCGGGCAGCCCTGTCCAACGGCGCCTCGTCGATCTACGGACCCGGGCCCCAAGGCCTACTGACGATTGGGGCACCCGGCACTGCGCCGGGAATGGCCCCAGAATTGTGCCTCTGAGTCAGCCAACGCTGAGGATTCCGCCGAAACGCGGCGTAGTTCGGAACGACTGCGGGGCGACAACGAGCGTCCGCCAGGCGCCGCTACACCATGCAAACGCCACTCGTCGACTCTGACGGCGCGCAGTCTTGGCCAGACATCCAACCTGATTATCGACCCCATCGTTCGGTGCCGTGGTCGCCAAGCGTGGCGCTGATTCCCTTTGCATCGCTCACGATACCTGCGAGGCGGGTCCTCGACGGCGCCTCGATGGGAAGCGCCGCGCCTGCTCCGGGTCGCGCCAACGACGATCCAATGTGTTCGGCCGATCTTCAGTTGTATCAAGCCGCTGGGACAGGATTGAACGCCGCATGCGCTCGCTGATGCGAAGTTGACATACCTCGGAGCGCACAGTGTCGCTGAGAGCGTCAGTTGCGGCGCTCGCGGAGGAGGTGTGGTGGTGACAAGCCAGCCCGCGGCCATGCCGCGCGAAGAAGATGGAAATATGGCTTCGCAACCGTCCACGATGCTGACCGTCCGTCGTCTGTACATCTACACGGTTTCTGCCGTGACCCTTGTGATCGCCGCGATCGGAGCGGCGAACCTCCTTGGGCTCGGGCTCGACAAGATTTTCAGTGCAATCACCGGCGCCGGTTGGATTGACGCCGGCCCTGACTGGGAGCGTGAGCGCCTCAGTTTCAGCATTCCGTTCATCGTCATCGCTACGCCGATCTGGTACCTCCACTGGCGAATGGCTCAGCGGGCTGTCCGAGGCGCCGGAGCCATCGCCGAGCGACGTTCACTGATTCGTGCCGCGTACTTCACCGGCCTGGTTTTCGTCAGCCTTCAGATCATCATCCAGGGGCTGAACGCGGTGATTGAGCTCTCAACCGAGCGCCTGCTGGGCGGCTTTCTCGACCCGTGGGAGCGAGACTCGGTCGTGTCGTCCCTGGCCGGCGTGATGGTCGCCGGCGCACTATGGGCGTTCCACATCATCGCCTACCGCCGGGCCATCCGCGACGAAACGGCCGAGCACTTCAGCGCACTGCTGCCGCAGGCGGGTTTCTACCTCGCGAGCGTGATCGGCGCGCTTGTGCTGCTCTTCGGCGCGTCGGACCTGATACGACTCGTCGTCGATGCGTTGACCGGAGACGATGGGCCTGGCCGCTGGTGGCGCGAACCGCTGTCCTCCGCGTTAGCACTGGCCGCGACCGGCGGTCTGGTCTGGACGGCACATTGGTTCTTCACCGAACGCCTGTTGGCGACCTCCAGCTGGTGGGGCAAGAGCCGGCGGAGCTCCGGCCTACGTCGCGGTTACCTCCTGTCGATTTTGGTCATTGCCACAACCATGGCGATCTTTCACTTCGCTGAAGGCGTCGACGGAATTGCGCGCTTCGTCTTGGACGTTCGCGAACGGACCCACGAGACTCGTCTGAGCATCATCGCCGGACCGATGCTGGCGACCCTGCCGTTCATTGCCTTCTGGCTGATGCACCGCCGTCGCCTGATGGCCGAGGCCGCGGGAATTGGCTTCTCGTTGAGCTTCTTGACGGCCCGGCAGTTGCTGAGCTACTTCATGGCATTCGTCAGCCTGGTGATGGCGAGCGCCGGCGCCGCGATGCTTTTCGCTGAAGTCGTGCGGATGGTCGGGACCGAGGATACCTGGCGGTCCGATATCGGCAGACCGATGGGGCTTGTCATCGGCGGCGGCGCGGTGTGGGCGTGGTACTGGTCGGAAATCCGGGCCCGCTTCGCGGCGGATCCGCAAACCGAACAACTCTCCACGAGCCGCCGCACTTACCTGTTCGTGGTGTTCGGTGGCGGGCTCGTTGCGCTGGTAATCGGGCTGGCGATGACGGTCTACCAGGTGATGCAGGAGGCGCTTGGAGTTTCCGAATCCACGCAACTTGCCTCGGAGATCGCTTTGCCGCTCGGCGTGACGGTGCTGGCCACCGGCGTGGCGCTGTCGCACGGCCTCATGCTCCGCCGCGACTTGGCAGTCCTGGAGGCGGTCAGGCACGAAGAGAAGGAGCAAGCGATCGAAGTGGGTGTGCGGTTGACGTTGACCGGCCCGAAGGGTGGCGACGTCGATTCGGTGGTTGAGGCTCTTCGCCGCCATCTGCCGAATGGGTACCGTCTGACCCGCTGAATCGCAGGCGGAGGCCGTGGCGAGTGCCTACGAAAGCCGACCATTCGGTCGCGGGGGCGCTATCGCTGTTACTGACACGGCGGGTTCTTACCCGGCCTCAAGTTGGTTGCGATACGGATGTTGGTGTAGTCCGGAGAATCCACCAAAGCTGCGGCATCAGGCGCTTTTCTACTCGTCGGCAAATCAACAGAGAACGCACTCGCCAGTTAGGCTAAAGGTCACAGGTTCGATTCCCGCTTGGGGTACCAAAGCCAGCTTACCCATGACAGCGAGGAACGCTCCTGCTATTGCAGGTTTCAAGGCCTTGCGCCTTCAAATACAGACGCGAAACGGGATCTGCTCGGCGCAATACGGCTAGATTCTCTCGCCGCGCGTCCATCTATGTCATCAGATATGATGCGGTCTGAGTCCCCTCAGGCACATAGAAGGACAAACCGGTGCGATTTCGAGCAATGGTGCTGCTTTTTCTGATTCTTTCGGCGGCGGGACCCGCTGGCGTGGGTGCTCAGGAAGGCTGGCAACTCGTCATCTTCACGGTCAATCAGAATCAGCAGCCGGTGACCGGCGCGTGCGCCCATTTGGTCCAGACGGTCACCGGGCCCACGGAGGAGCCCTTATCCATCAAGTCGTGCGATGGCGACGATGGGGCCTTGGATGGATCGACGACCATTTCCAACATTCCGGATGATGCGGACCTCTCGCTATCAATAATCGAGGTTTTCCCCGCTTGCGCAGAGCCCGCGGGCATCCAGAATCCCGATCCAACAGTCGATCAGTTGACGATCGAGCTGCATTGTCGCGACGATAATACGGCCGGAATCGATCTCGCGGCGCATGCTCTTCGGCCCAGCGATCTAGTCGGAGCCGGATGGACCCACGACGGGGCGTTCTTCGACGACTTGACGTCCGTGGGAGCTAACGAAGCCACATACCGAGGAGCAAACACAACTCCCGCCGGGGTAGAGCAAATCCTGGCCGGCTACGGATGGTATCGCTACTACTCCTTGTCAATGAGTCGACCTTCTGCCAGCGATCCATCTGTGCCCGTCCAGCGCGTTCGCTCGTACATTACCGAATATGTTGACGACGTGGGAGCAGCCGCCGGGTTTGCCTACCTGGAGGACGAGCATTTCGTTTCCTCGGCCGTCGATGTGCCTGCCAGCCGGCAATTTGGCGATCAATTCGAACTGACGAAGGATAGCGGGCTCAGCTCGGTCGAAGGGGTCGACTATCGCTCCCTCGATCTGACATTCCGTTCCGGCAACCTGGTGGCCGGGGTGACACTGATTGCTTATGACCGCGGTGCAATTGCCGAACCCGACGCGGCAACGGTCGAGGCGCTGGGATCGATCCTTGAAGCGCGGCTGGCGTCGCGGGCACCAACACCTGAATCGTTGGGCAATGCGCTGAACAGGCTCGTCACCACCTTCGGCGTAGTTGCCACCTATGACGATGCCTACTATCGATGGGAAGGAACGGATGTCCCACTCACCGGTGAGAGTGCGACGGCGGCGGCCAACCGGATCAAAACCTACGCCGACGCGACGGATGTTTACCAACTCTGGCAAGGAGTCGATGCCGGAACGGCAAACGGTTTGTTGTACGGCGTCACGTTGCTTCATTTTCCAACCGAATCGTCCGCCGCGGATTGGGTCGCGAACCTCCAGACGATCCTGGAGGTCAATCCCTTCTACGCAAACATGCGCCCAGTGGAAAGTCTGAGAACAATTGGCGATCAGGCCATCGCCCTCAGTTATGCGGCCGGCGGAGGTGCGGACACGCCGCGCTCGATGCTCATTGCTGTTCGCGTTGGGAGCAATGTGGCGAGAGTGCACGTCGTTCCGCGGGGACGCCTGCAGGATGTACCTCTTTCTCCAGTTGCAGCGTTTGCCGCGATGGAGGCGGGTTGCCTGAGCGGCAACCAGTGCTCGGCGTTCTGGCCGGTTCCGGACGAGCTCACGGGACACCCATAGTTGTTGGCTGGCTCAGTTGATTGGGCGAGCGCACGGCTTCAACCGCGACGGCACAATTCGACCGCAACTTCTGGATGTCCGAGCCCGCTTGACCTGGCTAACCTACTTTTGAGACGCGCCGGTGGCGAGATAGTTCAAGTTCAAACTCGCACCTCAATCGATCATTGCCGGTCGGTTCTACTCCTCGCCGTTTCGGATCGGGTGCGGTTGTACCCGGTGGGACTCAGCTGAACCCGGTCCGTCAGCACGAGGGGAATGATGAGCTCAGCTTTCAAACGACCATTGATTAATGCGCTCGCCCGCGCACTGGAGCATCTTGAGTCGCTTGATTCGGCGCCAGTTGAGGCGACGGCGACGCTCGAAGATCCCAGAACCCAGCTTAGCAAGGAACTTCGGAACGATGGGATTGACGCTGCGACAGTTGTCGACGAGCTTGTTGCCGACACGGCGGGCGGAATCATCGGAAGCGCGGGCGGACGCTTTTTCGGGTGGGTAATCGGCGGATCTGTGCCTGCCGCAATGGCGGCGGACTGGCTGACCGCAACTTGGGATCAAAACGCGGCGAGCAATGCCCGCGGTCCGGCGGAAGCTGTGATCGAGGAGATTGCGGGGAACTGGCTCAAGGATTTACCCGGATTGCCGGCGACAGCGAGCGCGGCGTTTCCCACCGGCAGCCAGATGGCGCACCTCACTTGCCTGGCGGCAGCGCGAAATCACCTGCGTTCAGAACGCGGATGGGATGTCGAGCTCGACGGTCTCGCCGGAGCGCCGCCGATTCGCATTCTGACTTCCACCGAGTATCACGGTTCAATCGACCGGGCGGTTCGCTTTCTCGGGCTCGGGCTGAATGCGATTGAAACGCTCCCGGCCGACGACCAGGGGAGGCTCTGGACGCCGCCCGTGCTCGAGAACCAGGGGTTGCGACGATTGTGTCGGTGCACGCAGGCGATCTGAACATCGGTGCGTTCGATCCATTCCCGATGGTGGTCGAGATCGCCCATCGGCGTGGAGCGTGGGCACATATCGATTGCGCATTCGGACCCTGGGTGAATGCCAGTCCGGCCTATCGTCATCTCCTCGCTGGCGTCGGAGCGGCGGATTCCTGGGTCACCGACGGACATAAGTGGCTCAATGTGCCGTATGACAGCGGATATGCGTTCGTCGCGAACCCCGAACCGCATCGCGCGGCGATGACGTATGACGTGAGTTACTTGCAGCGATCGGTGTTGGCCCGCGAACCGAACGATTAGATTCCGGAATGGTCGCGCCGTGGCCGCGACGTCGCGACGTACGCCGCGATCCGCGAGCTCGGGCGCTCCGGCATTGCCGATTTGATCGAGCGCTGCTGCCGGCATGCAAAAGCGCTTGTGATCGGAATCGGATCGCTGCCGGGAGCGGTGATCGCCAAGACCGTCGCGACCGGTGAGGCCTTTTTCACCGGCACGACCTGGCGGTGTCAGCGCGCGGCGCGGGTTTCGGTTAGCAACTGGCAGACGAATGAGCCGGATGTCGCTCGGTCAATCGCGGCAGTGAAATCAGTGCTCGCTGAATTGCCTTTGCAGGTGTAGGTTGGGCGATCTTTGTCAGGCCATGGCTATTGACCCGCTTTGGCCACCGGCGGAAGCGGTTCGCCGAGGGTCAACATCAGGCGGTTGGCGTTGGCGAAGAATGCGGCGTAGTTGATCACGTCGAGGATGCCGAGGTCATCGAAACCGAGGTCGCGAAGCGGCTGCAAGTCGGCTGAGGTCAACGATTCCGGGTCCAGCGTGGTCTTGGCGCTGAGATCGACGATCGCCCGTTCGAGGGGCGGGAGTTCGGCATCGATCCCTTCGTCGAGAAACTCCTGAATCAGGTCCCGTTTCTTGGAGAAGTTCGCGAACATGCGGGCATGCACAGAGGCGCAGAAGACACAGCCGTTGATGCGCGAAGTGGTGGTTGCGCCGAGCCCGCGGCGAGCACTTACCTCGGGATCAGTCGAGGTGTAGACGTGGCGGTGGACCTTCGCACGCGCCTGGTAAGCTGGAAAATCGTTCGAGAGCACAGGGCCGTAATCGGCGATTGTGCCGCCGCCGACAAATGCCTCGATCTTCTCCTTTTGCTCGGTTGAGATGCCGGTATCGATTGCGCGCTCGATCCAGGGCCTCCAGCCGAGGAAGTCGAGCGTGAAGACTTCGCGAAGCGGCATGGTCATGAGTCTTCTCCAAAGGTACGAAGTCCTGCAATCAGCCGGAGCTGGTACGAAACGAAGGCAATCACCTGAGAGAGCGAGAGGATTCCGGCCGGCGTGAAACCGGCGTCCTTGAGCGCCTGCAGATCGGATGGTCGCGCGCTTGACGGACTCGTCGTCAGGAGATCGGCGTGCCTAATCGCGCCGCCAAGCGGTGACGAATCGCTCCGAGGAATCGAAACATCGCGGCCCCGCTCGATCTCTTCCGGCGGAATGCCGGCGGCAACCGCGAGGTCCGCATTCCAATTTGCGACGGCTTCGCTTTGGGTATGCGAGGCGACTCTGATCGCGACCAGATATCGATCCGCGAGCGGAAAGGCGGCGGCGGATGTCGAGTCCGGTTCGAAGATCGAGCGGTAGTACGCCTGCAGTTCCTGGGCCAGAACGGGTTTCTGATCGCGGCGCTCAGCGATCTTGACGCCGGCGTGAACTCGCAGAATCGTGTTGATTACGTCAGCGGTCATTGCTTGGGTTGTACTCCTATCGTTGTCCGGTACCAGTGGCCGTCGCTTTATGCGCGAATCCTGAGTCGCCGCGATTCAGACTCCTGCTTTGCGTGTGGAGCTACCCCTGCTCCCGCGGTTTGACTTGATAGGCAGAGCGGCCGAAAGTCCTGAGGAAGAGCGCGGCGCCCTGCCGGGTGCTTTCGAATCTCAGGTCCGCACGGTGCGGATTGCGCGGCAGTCCCATCGAGGCCTGCCGCCAGGTGACGCCATCATCCCGGCTGATTTCGGCAGCACCACCGGAAGTTCCAAGAACGTGCCCTGCTTGGAATCGACCGCGAACATCCTGCTGTTGGCCGTACCGGCGTGGATCGTTCCGCCATGGAACGAACCCAATGCTGAGATCGCGACGCTTGCAGGCAAGGTTGCGATCAACTCCCAGTAGTACGGGCCGCCCGAAGCCTTGTCGGAAAAGCAGCCGCGGACGTCGTTGCCGGTGCCGCACATCGCGTAGAGGGTTTGTCCGTCGGGTTTGCGATAGGTGGGACGGCGAACGGCATCGCCGACCGGTTCGGGGATTCCCGTGGGATCACGGGGCGGAGGTCCGATCGGCACGACGCCGATGTCGGTCACGGTCGGACCGGGTCCGACATTGGCCGCGCCCACGGGCTGTCCCATGACGTTGTGGAGCAGTCCGCTGTCTGCCATGAACGCATTCCAGCCGCCGTCGCCGCCGTTGATTCGAGTCCAGGGCGTCGGGGCTGGATCCACCCGACAGTAGATATTGCAGTTGTCCTGACTGCCTGTTGAGATGAGGCCGAACTCAGTCATCGAGGCGGACAACGTGCCGTAGAACTGCCTCGCGACGAAGGTGGCATAGCACTGGTGTGCCGGCAACAACCGATTGTAGTTGCTTTGGTATGGCTGACCGACGAGTCCGAGAAAGGCATCGAGGTTGATCCGTGCAATCCCGCCGTCACTGCAGACAAAAAGGTGTGAACGTCACCCGGATGCAACGGGTAGAACCGAAGCGCATGAAGATCGGCGTCGAGATGCGTTCCATCGACGACGCGCTTGAAGGTCCTGCCCGAGTTGAGCGTAATGAACGGCCCTGCTTCCAGACATAGTGATCACGAGGCGCCGGTTTTGAACCGCCAGGGACGAGGCAACCGCGCTTCGGACGAGTCGAGGGAATCGTCGACTAGAAGAGCCCACCATCGCAGGCACCGACAATCCGGCAGAGATTGCGGATGACGACGATGCGGTGGACATCGCCGGCGCCGGCCGGGAGCGGATTGTTGACCAGCACCCATGAAAGCAGTGGAAGGTTCCCGCCGAGATCGGTTTCTCGGATGATCTCGCCCATGCAGCCGGCGAAGAAGTGCTGCAGGGAATCGTCCGGACCGCCGCACAGACAATTGACGTCCAGATTGGTCCAACTATCAGAGAGCGGGATCGTCATTCCGTTCGTGGAGATGCTCCAAACGCCCCCCCCCTTCTCCGTTGAAACGAGAATGACGGCGGAATCGAGCTCCAGCATGTCGGTGGCGTGACCGGGGTACCAGCCGTCAGCGGCTTCGTCGGTTTGGATACCGAATGGGTTTGCGAGGGACCAGCGAATGGTGGGATCGTCTGACGTTGTTCACCCCTTCCATATTGAAGTCGCGCGGCATCCGTCGGTATTACCGCGGTCGCCTAGACCGGAGTCTGGGGTGCTGGAACCAGTCTGATCGGGGCGGGCTCAGTCGTCGAAGAAGCCTCTATCATCGTCTTTCAGATACCCAGAAGCACGCTCGACGTTAAGCTCAACCCCCATGCCGGGATTGGAGCAGACCTCGATGTGACCGTCGACCACGATCGGATTCGGAAGACCATCGACGATGTCGTACCACCAGTCGGGATGGCCGGTCGGGTATTCGAACGCGATGTAATTTGCCGGAAGCGTCGCGCAAACTTGAACCAAAGCGGCGAGACCGAGCAATCCGTTGCCGGTGCCGTGCGGCGCCATCAAGATGCCGTGGAGATCGGCATACTCCGCGACCCATTTGAGCTCGGCGATTCCACCAACATCGCACGGATCGGGTCCAACGATCCGAATCGCTTTTTTCTCGAGCAGGTCCTTGAAATTGTGGCGCAAGTAGATCTGCTCGCCGGTATGAATCGGAACAGTGGTTGCCATCGTGACTTCACGATAGACGTCGGCGTGGACCCAGGGCACGTAGTCGCCAGTTAGGAGATCCTCCAGCCACATGATGTTGAGCGGTTCGAGCGCACGGGCGAGCTTGATCGCGTCGGGCACCGTCCAGCCGGGACCGCAATCAAGCGCCAGTCCGATCTCGTCGCCAAGAACCTCTTTCATCGCGGTCACACAATCGACGACGTGGTTGAGCCCGCGCTCGGTAAGAAGTCCGCGGGTGAGCTGACCATGAAAGGTCGGCTCCTGGGCATTTCCGTAGAAGAAATCCGGAACCTCGTGTTTCATCTGGCTGTGGAATGCCACCCCCTGCTTCACGATCGTGAAGCCCTCGGCGCAGGCCTTCATCTGGCGGGCGCTTTCGGCATAGTCTTCAGGAGATTGACCGAGCATCGGTTGGCGCACCGCGCCGTTGTAGACGCGGACCCTGTCACGTACCTTGCCACCGAGCAGTTTGTGCACGGGGAGACCCGCTGCCTTGCCGGCGATATCCCAGAGCGCCATCTCGATCGCGCTGACAGAGCTGCCCCAGGGTTTGAAGGAACCGCGCTGGCGGATGCGCAGCATGACGCGCTCGACATCGGTCGGGTCCTGCCCGAGCACGGCATCGCGGAAGAGCAGCACGTGGCTTTTCAGGTACGGCTTGTACGCCTCGATTTCGCCGTACCCGCTGATCCCCTCGTCGGTCAGGATGCGGACGATGGGATTGTTCCCGATAACCGCGCACTTGAGATCGGTGATCTTCATCGCAGATTCCCTTTCAAACTAGAACCCTCTCCCACGACGAAGGCCGAGGGGCTTCGGTAGCGTTGCGGACGGTTTTCCTTCGCGAGAACGCACGCCATGCGTCCTCGGTTTTCGACTACTCCGGCCAATGATTGAACCTCGCGGCCTTGGAAACGGGCGCATGCCATGCGTCCCTACCGAATGCAAACCCAATTAATTGGCCGGTGCTTGTCGCTGATGAAAAAGTTTCAATAGAGTCAGGTATCGCCGATCCCGTTCAGAACGAACCTTTTCGGCTGATTCGGGCGTGTATTCGTAAAAGCCGTGCAGGGTTTTGAAGCCGTAGTGGCCGGCATCGACCATGCGTTGGACGATGCCTGGAATTTCGACGCCCGAGGCGATCTCGGGCGCAAGCTGGCGGAAGACCTCGGCATTGATATCCATGCCGCCGAAATCCTGAACCTGCAGAGGACCAAGCGCGGCGAGCCGAAATCCCATGCTGCCTTGAATCGCGGCGTCGATATCTTCAACCGATGCGACACCCCGATCCAGCAGATCCCAGACCTCGCGCATGATCGCGATCTGGACACGGTTTACCAGGAACCCTGGCAATTCCTTGTTGATCCGAATCGCCAGTTTGCCCGCCTGACGCAACACGCTCAGCGTGGTCAAAATCGTCGCTTCTGAGGTCAATTCGCTTCCGACGACTTCGACCGCCGGCACGATGTGCGGTGGGTTGAACCAATGGGTCACGATCGCGCGTTCCGGCCGGCGCAAGCGCGAGCCGGACTGGGAGATTGGAAAGGTCGAGGAGTTGCTTGCCAGGATGGTCGAGTCCGCGATGATTTCTTCGAGGCGGGCGAAGAGATCTTGCTTGGCGGTGAGATCTTCCCGGATCGCCTCGGTCACGAACTGGGCTTCGTGGACGGTTTCCGCTTCAGTCGTGCAAATGGTGATCCGTCCGAGTGCCGGGCCGATCTGATCGGGCGATATCAAACCGGCTTCGACGAAATCCAGGAGATTGCATCGAATCCGGTTGTGCAGTGATTCGCCCGCCGCCGGATACTCGTCGAACCCGATCACCTCGAACCCGGCCACGGCGAACGATTGGGCGATGCCATGGCCCATCGTGCCAAGTCCGATCACGGCAATGCGCTTGATCTCTGTCACATGCACTCCTTGTCCCGAAATCGAAGGTTCAAACCGCCAACGTGCGTTCATTCTATGCCAGACTTTTCTGAGCTGGTTGGGGGCAGAACGGATCATGAGCCGTGGTGGTGGTTGAAAAGTCAGAGTCTGGCGGTGTTTTGTGTCGACGAGCGCTCAATCGAGCACTGCTGGCGCGCCAGCTTCTGCCGCGGAAGGCAAAGCTACCAGCGCTCGAAGCGATCGAGCGCCTTGCCGGCATGCAGTCGCAGCTTCCGAGCTCGCCCTATACCGGATTGTGGTCGAGGCTCAGGGAGTTTCGACATCAGGAATTGTCGGATCTGAACGAACAATGCCAGGTTGTTCGAATCGCGCTGATGCGATCGACGATTCACCCGGTGTCAGTACAAGATTGCCTCATGTTGCGGCCCGTCGTGCAACCAGTGATCTCCCGAGGCACGAACACGACGTACGGCAAGATGCTAAACGGTGTTGATCTCGAAGAGTTGTCTAGCAAAGCACGGCAGATCGTTGAAGAAGCGCCGCGTACGTCTCAAGAGCTTGGCGACCTGCTGCTGCTGGACTGGCCCGAGAGCGACGCGCATGTGCTATCGCAAGCCGCGCGCTCTCTTGCCGTTGGTCCAAATTCCGCCGCGCGGTGTCTGGGGAAAACGCGGTCTAGCGACGCACACGACCGCCGAAACCTGGATCGGGGACCCGCTCGCACCGAGTCCCGATGCGGATTCGATCGCCCTGCGATATCTCGCCGCGTACGGTCCAGCATCGGTTCGCGATATCCAAACATGGTCGGGACTGACGCGACTGAACGAGGTCGTTGAGCGCCTCAGGGCCGATCTTGTGACGTTTAGGGATGAGCAGGGTGTAGAGCTGTTCGATGTTCCGAACTCACCACTGCCGGAGCCCGAGGCGCCCGCCCCCCTCGATTTCTGGCGGATTATGACAATGCGATCATCGGGTTCGCCGACCGGTCCCGAATCCTCGATCCCAGGCATCGCGACCGTGTGGCAATGAAGAATGGGATGGCGCCGGCGCTGCTGGTCGAGGGATTCGTGGCCGGGACGTGAAAAATCTCCCGCTCGAAGTCGAACGCAACGCTGGCGGTTGAGTTGTTCAAGCAGGTGTCGGGGGGATCGTCTCGCGGCGATTGACGAAGAGGGCCGGGCACTGCTGGAATTCATGGCGGGAGATTCGGGATTACGCGACGTTCAGGTCCGGGTTAGGTCCTGAATCGCGGCAGATTCGCACGGGGCTTAAGACCCCGTGCTGAACCTACAAACCCGGCAGAAGCCGGCTGACGGTTTCCATCGCTCGTTGTTTGGAGCTTGTTGCTTGCAGCTTGGAGCTTACAGCTAGCCGTTAGCTTTCAACCTCGAAGATCGTTTCGACTTCGATGGGAACGTTGCCGGGAAGTGCCTGCAACCCGACCGCTGAGCGGGCGTGCCGGCCTTTTTCGCCCAGAACCTCGAAGAGCAAATCCGAGAAGCCGTGCATGACCCGCGGGGTCTGCTCGAAGCCGGGGGTGCAATTGACCATACCAAGCACCTTGACGACCTGTTTGATGCGGGAGAGGTCTCCGAGCACCGTTTTCGCGGCAGCGAGCTGCAAGATCGCGACTTCCCTCGCCGCCTGGTAGCCTTCTTCAACCGAGTAGGTTTCGCCGACGCGGCCCTTCCAGGGTTTGCCGTCGCGGGGTGGTGGCGTCGACCCGGAGAGGTAGAGCAGGTTTCCGGCGACTTTTCCGACGACCATCGCCGGAGCCGCCATCGTCGCCTCTTTCAACTCGATCCCAAGCTCTTTGAGCTTCTCTTCAGGTGTCATCGAATCTATTCCTTCCCTGCCGAAACGGCCTTCAATGGCGCGGTTCATCTCGCCGATCGCGAATGCTTCAACTTGCATCTTACTAGGGATGGCGATCGGAGTTTGCTCGTCCGTTTCGAAACCCGGCGTCCGAGTGCTCGTCATCGGGGCCATAATGAACAGCTGATTAGGCATCACCAGCTGATGCCGATCTACATCCCGAAAGCGGGGCGGTGAAAGGTCATCGGTGATCGCGGGGCGGCGCGGCACGAAATCCCAATCGACCGCGTTCGTCCGAGTCCCTCCAACTTGGGTGCTTTTCCTCATCCTCGGACTCTTTGCTTTTCCCGAATCGTCGATCGGTCCGGCGATGCGGTTCATTCGCGCTCGACTCGATCTCAGCTACACCACCGCGAGTCTTCATTTTTCCGCGTTCGCTCTGGGTGGAGTAATCACCGGATTTGCTGGAGACCGCGTTGTCCGGCGCACCAGCCGCCGAAGCGCGCTTTGGTTGGGCATGACCGGGATGACGTTCTGGGTAGCGTCCTTGGCGGTCAGTCCGGTCGTCGCGGGCACGATTCTTGGCGCATTCGTGACCGGAGCCGCCGGAACCGCCCTGTTGATCGGAGCGCTCGTCGCCACGCGCTACGCGGTTCGATCGGTGGATCCCGTTCCCACACCGACCATTTGCTGGCGGTTCCATCGTCCTCGGCACACGAGTCAGCCGCGGCAAGTTCGACGCCAAGACGATCGCGTCGGGGAGTGTTTGGGACCCGGGCAAAAAAGTCGTGCTCAGGCCGAGTGCGGCCGGGGTGAGAATGTGACCGTCGACGATCTCGGTTCCCTTGGTGACGAGAAATCAGTTCAAGGGAGGTAGGCCAGGTTCCAACGCAACACCCCGCGCGTTGCCTTTCATCAACTAGCAGGTAATTTGTCTAATCAATCTTCTAGTAAACTGTCCGCGAAAATCGGGGTTGCAGCGAACTCCTGGCGCGTGGCAACAGATTCCATGTGCCAGTCACGAAACAGACGAAATCTGTTGCCAAGTGTTGCCAATTGTTGCCGCGCGGCGGAGCGAGGTCGATCCGCTCCTTCGTTGCATTTGACCCGGCCGAACCGGACTAGAGCACGCTCTCTAAAACGCTGGCATCGGCGCGGGTCCGGAGATCGGGGAGGATCGAGGTTCCGAGGCCGGGGGCGGTTGGGGCGAGGATGTGGCCGTCGACGATCTCGATGCCGTTCGTCACCAGGTTGGGATAGGTGATCCGCAAATAGGCGCGGACGGTCTCTTGGTACACCGCATTGGTGAGATTGATCGCGAGATGAAGGCCGGCGAAGAGCGTGAAGGGGCCAGTGCAGTCGTGCGTCGCCACGGGTCGCTTCCAGGTTTCGGCCATGGTCGCGATCTTTTTGCTTTCGGTGATGCCGCCCGCCCAGGTCGGGTCGATCATAATGATCTCGGCCGCGCGCTGTTCGAGCACCGGCTTGTATTCGTAGCGGGTGGTCAGGTATTCGCTCGCCAGCACCGGGATCGACGTGCTGTGCTGCAGTTCCGCGAGCGCGCCGATGTCGTCGGCCCGTATGAAGTCCTCGATCCAGGCCGGCTCGAATTCCTCGAGCGCATGCGCGATTTTCTTCGCGGCCGGAAGCGACCAGAAGCCGTGGCCCTCGACCATGATCTCCATTTTGTCGCCAACCGCTGAGCGAATCCTGCGGAAAGGCTCCAGGCCGATATTGAGATCGGCATTGTCGATCCGCTGACCACCGTAGATGTCCTGTTGGGTGTCGAAGAGTCCACGGAAATTGCGCCAGTTGTCGTAGGTTCCTGGTTTGTGCGCGATGTAATCGAATGGCCAGATCTTCATGCCCGTGATCCCCTCGCTCAGGAGATCGAGCGCAAGCTCATCTGCGTTGGTCATGAAGGCGATCAGGTCCTCGTATTGACCGCCTTCTTTGCGGTCGGTGCCGTAGGAATTGCCTCCGCCTTTGGTTGGACGCCCGTACGAGGGACCGCCGCAAGTGTTGTAGGTTTTGATGCGATCGCGGGCGGCTCCGCCGAGCAGTTGCCAGATCGGCATCCCGGCGGCCTGGCCCAGAATGTCCCAAAGTGCGACATCGATCGCGGAAAGACCGCGCATTTCCGCGCCCTTGCCGACGATATTGGCCGACATTTCGTAGAGGCGGCGCCAGTGAAGCTCGATCGCAACCGGATCTCGGCCGAGCAGCATCGGCGCGGCGTACTGGTGGATGTAACCGCGCACGGAGTCGGTCATGTAGAAGGTGTCGGCCCAACCGGTCAGTCCTTCGTCGGTATGTACCCCAACGAAGAGCAGCGACGGGTAGTCCTCGAGCACGATCGTTTCGATTTTGGTGATCTTCACTGCAAATCTCCTCTCGGTTCGTTGGCCATTACTGATCGAGTATCTCGAGAACCGGTGCAAGCCGCTCGATGCCGGCGGCGGTCATTGGATGGACAAGCACCTGGAGATGGTCGATCCCGACCTCCGCGTAACCGCGGAACTGCTCCGCCAATTCGGCCGGATTTCCACTAAGCGGTTCGACGCCACCGGCATTGACCGAATTCGACGGCGGCGCGTCGCCATCCAGATCGACAAAGACCGCGAAGGAACGGGCGAGCGACTTCGGATCACGCCCGATTGCCTCGCATGCGGCGTCGACTTTGGCAAGCAGCGGCGCCAGCTCAGCGGGCTTGAAACAGCCGGGCGAGAAGTAGCCGTTCCAACGATCGGCGTACTTCGCGGTGAAGCCAAGCATCCGGTCGCCGCGCGTGCCGATCATGATTGGCGGACCCGACGGTCGCGGTCCGCGGGGTCGCAATTCGCATTCCCTGGCCGAGTAGAAGTCGCCGGCGAAATCGACGACGCCGTCGCGCAGGAGTCCGCTGACGATCGTCAGTGCCTCTTCGAAACGGGAAACGCGGCGGTCGAATGGATAGCCGAACGCTTCGTATTCCGGCTCGTGCCAACCAGCGCCGAGCCCGAGGATCAAGCGGCCGCCGCTGATCTCATCGACGGTGCCGGCGATTTTGGCGAGTAGCGCTGGATTGCGAAAGCTCGTGCAACTGACGAGCGGTCCGATTTCGACCCGGCTGGTGACCGCGGCGAGGGCGGCCAACACCGACCAGCATTCCCACACGCCTTCGTCCGGCGCGCCAGATGACTGCCAGGGCGCGCCACGAAAGACCAGGTGATCTTGATTCCAGATCGAGTCTAGCCCGAGGTCTTCCGCCAGATTTGCCATTGCGATCAAGTTAGACCAGGTCGCGGTTTTGCCGTCCATCGTGCCTTCGGCGTCGGGTAGGCCGACGCCGATCTTGAGTGGACGTTTTCCCATCGACGACCTCGCTGGATTACTCATTTGGCAACCGCTTTTAGCAGCTCGGCTTTGGCCGGTTCGATCAAGTAGCCGCGTTGGGCCTCGTTCCAGGGTCTGGCCACGCCACGCTCACGGAATCGTTCACCCATCGCCGCGAAGGCGCGCGTGACATCGCGGTGGCGTTCGATCCCGAGCGCAGCCTGGAGCGCGGCGCCGTCGAATCGCTCGTCCGGATGATCAATCAGCCAGCCGAGCAGCTTCTGCTGAAGCAGGTCGGTGATCTCGCCAGCGATCGAGGCGGTTTCGGCGGTAATTGCTGCCAGGCGCGGCGGTTGCGTCGATTCAGACGTTGCGATAGCGTCTTGACCGCGGAATCTGGGCATGAGGTCGCGTGCAACCGCGCGCAACACCGGTAGTTCGGCTTCGACCCGCGGCCACGGCATATAGATGTCGCGGATACCGGCAGCGTGATACGCGGCCACGTTTTCCGAGAACGCGTCGACGGAAGCGAGTAGGTTGATCGAAGGGCTAACCGTGCGGACCAATGTCGCCGGATCACGGCCTTCCTTCATACAGGCTTCGTCCATACGGGCGTTCGCGGTTACCGCCTCTTCCGGCGTGCCGACGATGTTCCAGATGGCGGCGTATTTTGCGGTTAAGCGAAGCATTCGAGGTCCTGAACCGCCGATCAACACCGGCAACCCACCGGGTTGGAGCGATTTCGGCTGAAATGGAGCGTCGAGTAGCTGATAGTGGGCTCCTTCGTATGTTGTCCTCTCCTGGGTCTGCAACTGCTTCCAGATTTCGAGCGCTTCGGCGAAGCAGTCGACCCGCTCCTTGGCCGACGGAAACTCCCAGCCAAAGGCCTCGTGCTCGCGCTCGACCCAACCCGCGCCGACACCGAAATCGACCCGTCCGCCGGAGACGTGGTCGACCGTGATCGCCTGTTTGAGCAGGAAGGCTGGATTGCGATAGGTATTGCCGCAGACCATCACGCCAAGGCGAACGCGCTGGGTGAAGGGCGCCAAAGCCGCGAGCATCGTATATGCCTCGTGCGTCGGGTCGTCGAGGTCTTTCAGCCCGTAGAAGTGGTCGACCAGAAAGAAGGCGTCGAATCCGAGCGCTTCTGTTTCCTGCGAGCGTGTGAGCAGATCCGGCCAGGACATGCGCTGCCCGAGCACGATGCCAAATCGATGTGTCACCAGTCGCATCTCCCCGCGTGTTGTCTCAGCCGAAGGATTCCTCGATTGTTCCGGAAGCCTAACCTGGGAACGAGTCCTGTCAATACGTTTCGTGAGTCGCGCTTGATTCGACTGAATTTCATGACAACGGCCAGACGTTCGTCGCAACGCCAGCTCGCTGAAGCGCGGCGATCTCGAAGCTGGCGACCACGTTCGCGCCGGCTGGTCCGCCAAGATTCAGATCGAGCAGTGGGGCCGAGATCGCCAATCCAGTGGCGCGGTCAATGCCAGCGTCCCTCGTCAACCAGTCCCAGGACGCTCGCACCGCGATGCGTTCGGCCTCGTCCTGCTTCCGGCCGGTTCCGACAAAGTGAATTCGCGTCGAATCGCAAACCACGGGGCCAGCGATCGACCGTCCGTGTGCGATTTGAATCGTTGAGATAACCTCGCCGGCGCACTCGAGTCCTGATCCGATCGGCTCGCCGCGACCCATGCGGACATGCAGATCACCGAGCGAGAGCAATGCACCTTCGACTTCGACCGGGAGCCAGATCGTCGCGCCTTCGCACAGCTCGACCAAATCCATGTTGCCGCCGGTGGCAGCGGTTGGACTCAATGACGACACGATGCCGGCGGCCGGCGCGACTCCGATGCACCCGATCATCGGACGCGCTTCGATCCGCCCCCGGTTGGGCAAGATTGCACTCCCATCGCGAATCTCGACCTCGATCACCTGAGACTCCGCGAGCCCGAATATGTCGGTTCGCCAGCGGGCGACGTAAACGGCGAACGCCCGGCCAGCAACTGATATCGAGTCAATCGTGATTCCGAGCGCGTCGCCTGGGAGGGCTCCTTCGACGAAGACCGGACCGGTCAACGCGTTCGTTTTCTGGAAGTCGACCCGCCCTCGATCGATCTGCCTGCCCGTCATCGAGGCATAAGCGGTATCCGCCGTTTGAAACCGAATTGCATTGCCGGGTTTGGCGCTGACGCGAGGCGGAAGGTCGGCTCTGAACTGGAAAGCCGGATCGTCGCTCGAAACTTCAATGACCACCGCGGTCGACTCCCTCGTTCGTTTCAATACCCCAGTGACGATACACCGAAATGCTAGTATCCCAGTGTGGCGGATTCGCGGTTCGAGATCATGAAAGGGCATTGCTCCGGATGCGAGCGCTGTTGAGCGTTTACGACAAAACCGGGATTGAGGCATTTGCGCGCGGGTTGGTCGATCTTGGCTGGGAGATCATCTCGACCGGCGGCACCCATTCGGCGCTGGAAAGGGCGGGCATTCCCGTGATCTCGGTCTCCGATGTGACAGGGTTTCCGGAGATTCTGGACGGACGTGTCAAGACCCTCCATCCGGCCATTCATGGTGGTTTGCTGGCCCGGCTCGATCTGCCGGAGCACCAATCCGCACTCGATGCGCATCAGATCGCCCCGATCCCACTGCTCGCCGTGAACCTCTATCCATTTGAAGCAACCGTCAGCAAGCCCGGCGTCACGTTCGACGACGCGGTCGAGCAGATCGACATCGGTGGTCCGGCGATGATCCGCGCCGCGGCCAAAAACCATGAGCACGTGATCGTCGTGGTCGATCCGTCCGAGTACGAACGGATTCTCGATGAATTGCGTTCCGGCAACGTGTCCGGCGACCGGAAGAGGAGCCTCGCGGCTCGTGCGTTCGGGCATGTTTCAACGTACGACTCGCTTGTTGCCGAGTACCTTCGCGGCGACTCAGACGAGTTTCCAGCAGAGCTCAATTTTGCCGCCCGCAAAACCCAGGATTTGCGCTATGGCGAGAATCCGCACCAGCGCGCGGCGGCGTACCGTCGACTTGTTGCCGGGGCGCCGCTTGGCGGCATACTGAGCGCGAAGCAACTGCACGGCAAGGAGCTTTCATTCAACAATCTGCTCGATGCCGATGCCGCCTGGGGTGCGCTCCGCCTGTTCGATGGTCCAGCAGTCTCGATCGTCAAACACACGATTCCCTGTGGACTCGCGCTGCGGGGCAACCTAGCGGACGCGTTCGATCTTGCGCTTGCCGGCGATCCAGTTTCGGCGTTTGGCGGGATCGTGGCGCTGAACCGCGAGGTCGATGTCGAAACCGCTTTCCGAATCGGCGAGATCTTCTTCGAGGTGATCGTTGCGCCGTCGTTCGCGCCCGATGCCCTTGAGGCGCTGAGCCGCAAGAAGCAATTGCGACTCCTGGCAGTCGATCAGCCGGTAACCGGCACCGAGCGGCTGACGCTACGGGCAATCGAAGGCGGATTGCTCGTGCAGGTACCAGACCGGCGGTCGGATGATCCAACGACATGGAGAACGGTCACGAATCGCGAACCAACCGCTGAAGAACGGCGAGATCTCTTGTTCGCCTGGAACGTCTGCCGCTCGGTCAAGTCGAACGCGATTGTTCTTGCTTCGAGAGAGGCGGTTACCGGCCTTGGCAGCGGCCAACCGAACCGGCTCGAGAGCGTAAAAATCGCGGTGTCGAAGGCCGGCGAACGATCGAACGGCTCGGTGCTCGCTAGCGATGCCTTTTTCCCCTTCGCGGATGGGCTTGAGGCGGCGAACACCGCCGGAATCACGGCGGCGGTTCAACCGGGCGGATCGGTTCGAGATGACGAGGTAATCGCCGCGGCGGATCGTGCAGGGATCGCAATGCTGTTTACAGGAACCCGGCATTTTCTGCATTAGTGTTGACAGGCACGTCCAGGGAACCGCGGTCCGATTGGTCCGTGCAGTCCAGTCGTCATCCTGAGCGGAGGCCGCGGCCGGAGTCGAAGGAGCTCCCTGAAGGGCGCTCTCCGCTGGTGCGGCGACGGGCCTCGAACGAGAGATCTTGCGACAGGCTCAAGATGACGGTGGGGTGGGTGCTCAAGTTGACGATGGGTCAGATGAATTGACACTGGTCGATTCAGACGGCGTTGCAGCGAAAACGGCCGGTTCTGCCGGTGCGGGAACGGCCGGGCCGTTGAGAACACGGTCCATCCAACGTTTTGGGTGCCGGATTTCGGGCATCGACGGCAGATTGAGCGGTCCTTCCCAGATTCGCTTGACCGCGTCGTGGCCATGCTGTTCGGCGATCATGTTGATGAAGCGCTCACCGAGGCGGTATTGCTCCATTTTCATGTCGAGCCCGGTCAGTTTGGCGAAGAGTTGTTCCGCCATTCCACGACCGGCCCGGCGTTGTTCGAAGCGGGTCGAGATGGTTTCATAGCTCGGCATAAGCTGCTTGCCGACGGCGTTCATGACGTGGTTGGAGTAGCCCTCGACAATGCACATCAGCGCCTGCATTTCGTTGAAGAGGGTGCGTTGCGCGGGCATCATCAATGCCTCGATCCAGGAGGCCCCGGAGCGATCGGTCGATCTCGCCCGCTCGACGTAAACCTTGAGCGCCTTCCAACCTTGCTTGAGCTGATCGACATCCTGCTTGAAGAACTCGAAGTAGTTTTCGAGCAGGTTGTTGAAGTGCGCCCGAACCCAGGGATATGCCTCAAATTCGAATGCGTGGGTGGTTTCGTGCAGCGCGAGCCAGAGTCTGAATTCGTCGGGCTGGATTCGAAGCGTCGACTCGACCATCTTGATGTTGGGCTCGACGTAGTAGAGCTTGCCGGTCGTGACAGGTTCGCGGCCCATGAGGGCGAGATCGTACTGACCGAGCACCCGGCGTGCCAGGTAGCCTAGAAGCAGACCCACCTCGGTGCTGACGACCGTGCGGTTGAACCCACCCCACATTGCGGCCGCGAGTGATTTGCCGGCGTGCTCGGTGGCGCCAAGCGCTTCGATTGGCGCGAACATTACCTTGAACGCATCGAGATTCGCGTTGACCCAATCGACCCGGTCGAAGGCAAAGGTCTTGTCGAAGGGTTCAGGCAGCTCTGTGCCCATGTAGTCGCTGACGATCGGGATGCATCTGGCGACGAGATCGCGATAGTACCCATCAAGACGGGCTCGTTCAGTCGCGGTAAAGGTGTTGCCGCGGTTCATGTTGATCGCGATGGTGCGGGCCTGCTCCCAGTCGATGACACCAGTCACCGGTTCTGATTCCGTTCTCGAGCGCAACTTGGTCGACGCCCATGCCCCGACCGCGGCGCCGGCGACGAGACCGGCCGCGATCAAGCGGCGGTCTATCGGCCGGGGTCCGCCGCTCGCGTTGTTCGATAAGAATCCCATTCAATCGGTACCTTTCTGATCTGGTTCGCAGCGGCATTGCATGAGTCGACTGCATGAACGTGCGACCCAGAAACGATCACCGCACTCTACGCGGATTTGGTTGAGAGCGGCAAGGGGGTTCGAGCGGGTAAGAGGGTAGGGCGTCGAGGCTGTAAACGGGCGAGGCGGTGAGGTGATGAGTGAATGCGAATGGCGGCATGCGACTCACGAACTGATCGATCCGTTCATGAAGACCGACTTCCGGTTCCTAAGTTGAGGGGCCGGCAGCGCAGTGCGGACGGCATTGGATGCTATTGGTGAGGGATTCGAGCCCCAACTGTCGGGTTATGAGTTAGTTGCCCCTGTTCCGGCCGGTTCTCACCTCTTGATATTTGGCCACGTAGCGAAGGTACGCGTTTGAGTTCCGGGGCGATGGCTCATGGGTACCGGCCGACCTGGACAAGGCCGCCTTCGTAGGCGAGGACGACAAGTTGAGCGCGGTCGCGCGCGCCGAGTTTCATCATCGCCCGGTTGACATGGGTCTTCACGGTGAGCGGGGAGAGATAGAGGCGGTCGGCGATGTCTTCGTTGCTGAGACCCGTGGCGACGAGGATCATAAGCTCGCGTTCGCGGGCCGTGAGCAATTTGAGCTCGTCAGGTTCAGTGGCCTGGAGGCCGGCCGCGTTGTGGGCGAGCTGCGCGAGGAGGCCGCGGGTGGCGCGCGGGGAGAGCAGTGCGTCGCCGCCGGCCACGAAGCGGATCGCGTCGAGCAGCTCGGCCGGCTCGACGCCTTTGCCGAGAAAGCCGCTGGCACCGGCACGAATTGCCTGGATGACAAACTCGTCCACTTCGAAGGTGGTGAGCATGACGACGCGGACGCCGGCCATGTCGTCGTCTGTGGTGATCAGGCGAGTAGCGGTAATGCCGTCCATATCGGGCATGCGGATATCCATCAAAACAACATCTGCGCGGCTAGAGCGGGTGAGCGACACGGCCTCGGCTCCGGTCGCGGCTTCGGCGACGACAGCGATGTCCGGGGCGGAGTTGATGAGCGATTTAAATCCGGCCCGGATTAGGGCCTGGTCGTCGGCGAGCACTACTCGGATCGTCATCGGTCTTCACCTGTCACCGGCAGGGTGACGTAGACCCGGAAGTGGCCATTGTCGGTAGGCCCGGCGTCGATCGTGCCGCCGGCGGCCGCGACCCGCTCGCGCATGCCGATAATGCCGTGGCCTCCCCTCCCGGTCGTCTGACGGCCTGGAGCGATGTCGTTGAGCACTTCAACACTGACTCTATCCGGGTGGTAGTTGACACGGAGGCAGGCGCGCGGGCTACTTCCGTTTCGATTGGCGTTCGTGAGTGACTCCTGGAATATACGGTACGCGGCAAGCGCAACTGCCGGCGCGACGCGTTGGCGTGCGCCGGAGGTGTGCCACTCGACCTCGAGGCCGGCGCCGGTGTAGCCGGCGATCAGCCGGTCGAGCTGGTCGAGCGTGGGGAGCGGGTCTGTCGATATCGTCGTGTCGTCAGATCTGCGCATCACGCTCAAGATGCCGCTGAGCTCGTCAAGCACGCTCTTGGCGCCGCGGCGGACATGTGCGAGCGCTTCCTCTGCGCCGGCGGGGTCGTCGCGTACGAGGTGGGTAGCGACACCCGCCTGTACATTGATCACGGCGATGTGGTGGGCGACCACATCGTGCAGTTCGCGAGCGATCCTCAGGCGTTCTTCTATCACCTGGCGGTGCGCTTCTTCCTCGAGCCCTCGTTCGGCGCGTTCCCGCAGCGCCACGGCCCGTTCATGCCTTGCGACCAGATAGGCCCGCCGGCTGTGCACCGCGTCGCCGGCCGCGGTAGCGACCGCAATCCAAGCTATTTGCTGCAGTTTCTCGCCATCGAACCATGGACCGGGGTACGTGATCGCCGCCGCCAGGAACAGCACCCCGGCGGCCACTGCCCCGGAGGACCAAGCCATCCGGCGGCCGGAAGTCGACGCCACGGTGTACAGGGCAAAGCAGGCTGCAACCCGCAGCACGACCTGATCATCATCAGGAACAAGCGACCAGACGCCGGCGACCAGTGCGACAACCAGCACCGGGAGCGGTGCACGGCGGCGCAGCAAGATCAGCCCGGACGCAACGGCACAAGCCACGAAGTCGACGGCGTCGAGGGTGGCGCCGACCTCACCCCCGTCGGCCGCTTCGAAGGCTAGCAGCACGACGGCAATGACCGTGGCAATCGCCAGATCGACGACGATTGGATGCGCTTTCAACCACGAGAGGAGATCGATGCCGGCGATCCCGCCGTACCGCGGTCCTTCCGGAATCGGCTCGGCGACACGCTGCCGGCCCGACCCGCTCGGAGCGGATCGGGCCGATGATCGTGCCGGCGCTGTCTCAGGCGTCACGACGCTTAAGCATGATCGCGGCGCCGGTCAGAAGCACACTGACCCATCCGAACATGACGGCGAGGCCGGCCAGCGGCGACATTTGCTCTGGGTCGTCGACGAGGGTGTTCATCATCGCCTGCCCTGCTTCCGATGGGAGGTACGAGCCGACATCGCCCCACACCCCGCCGAGCAATTGGAGAAACAGCGGCGCGATGAATAGCAGCCCGAACAAGATGCCGACGGCCGTGGCCGTCTGACGCATCAGCGCCCCGAAGGCGACGCCCATCACCGCGATCGCCGTCGGGGCCACCGCAGCGCCGAGCAGTGCTCTTGGCACGCCAGGGTCGCTCAGCGACGCCGCCGTTCCGACTCCGCGGTAAAGCGCCTGGCCGGCGAAAAAGGCCACCGATACAGTGGCAATCATCATTCCGAAGGTCACTCCGGCCACAACGATCACCTTCGCCCACAGCACCGGGAGTCGCTTCGGCACCGCCGTGAGCGTCGATCTGATCTGTCCGGTCGAGTACTCCGAGGTGACCAACACTGCCCCCAGCATGCCCAATACAAGCTGGTCGATCATGACACCGAAGAGACTGTTGCCAACAGGATCGTACACGACTTCGTCGCCGGCGCCGATTGAGCCGCCGCTGAGCATCGCGACCAGCACCCCAATTATCACGACGGCCAGACCGGTGAGTCCGATGGCGAGGATCGTCGCGCGCACCGAGCGAAACTTGATCCACTCCGAGCGTATCACCCGCGGCAAGGTGACCTTGTAGGCCGACCCAGCGTCGGCGGGCGCCGGTGCGAACATGAGAACGGGTGCTTTCGTCAATCTCATGCCGCGGTCTCCATTTCACGTATGTCGTCGTGGGCGCCGGTGGCGCCGTGGTAGTCCAAGGCGTCCTTGGTGAGGTCCATGAAGATCTCCTCCAATGAGGCGCGCAACGGCGTCAGCTCCTCCAGCCGCAGGTTCGCGGCCCACGCCCGGGCGCCGATCTCGCCGGCATCCAGACCCGCGACCTCCAACAGGTCTGGAGCACGGATCACGATATCGGCCGCGCCGGCGGCCAACGCGTCACACAGCTCCTTGGCGTGCGGCGTCCGGACCCTTACGGTGACACGCTGAGTCATCGCCGCCAGCTCCGCCCCGGAGACATCGGCGATCAGCCGCCCCCGGCCGATGATGATGAAGTGCTCGGCCGTAAGGGCCATCTCACTCATCAGATGGGAAGAGACAAAGACCGTCCGTCCTTCCGCTGCCAATGACCTGAGCAGGTTACGGATCCACAGGATGCCCTCGGGATCGAGGCCGTTTACCGGCTCGTCGAGCATCACGGTGTGCGGATCGCCCAGCAACGCGGAGGCGATACCGAGCCGTTGGGCCATCCCAAGCGAGAAGCCACCATTACGGCGACCGGCGACATCGCTCAAACCGACGAGATCGAGTGTTTCGTCGACGCGGGCGTTTGAGATTCCGATCGTCGCCGCGAGCGCCCTCAGGTAGTCGCGCGCGGATCGACCAGGGTGGACGCCTTTGGCCTCCAGCAGCGCGCCAATCTCATAGAGCGGCGCCTTGTGCTCCGCGAAAGGCCTGCCGTTGACAGTTGCGTGGCCCGCGGTCGGTCTGTCCAGGCCGAGGATCATACGCATCGTCGTCGACTTGCCTGCGCCGTTAGGACCGAGGAAGCCGGTCACCACCCCCGGCTTGACGATAAAGCTCAAGTTATCGACGGCGAGTTGGTCGCCGTAACTTTTAGTCAGCTCGCTCACTTCGATCATGGACTGTTCTCCGATGGTTGCTGTTCGGTGGAGGTCCGAAACTCCTGGCGGGTTCGATTGCCCGGACACCAACATGATCGAGGTCACTGCTGTTCGTGTCGTCGTCTTCCAGCAGTCATATCGATTACCGCGGTCGCAGTAGACGACGAGCTCACTTGATCGCGGCGCTATCGCCGGATCGACAAGCGGGAGCTGTACCGCGGGCGCGGTAGTTGCGAAGCCTGCGAACGCCGGACGACAGGTCTCTGCTGTTCGTAGATTATGAGGACGAGGCTCATCTGCCGATGACCTATGCAGCCCTGTAGGAGACCTAGATATGTTCGCTCGACTGGGCGCCTGGTGCCATGATCGCCGCAAGCTGGTTTTGGGCATCTGGGTCGCCGTCCTCGCCCTCGGTATCGCTCTGTCCAGCACCGTGGGCGGAGATTTTCGCGAAGAATTCAATCTTCCCGCCTCGGAATCCCGAACTGGTTTCGATATCCTCGAAGAAAACTTCGGTGGCCAGGGCACCAATGCCGGCGGCACCATCGTCTTCCGGGCCGAGCAAGGGGTCGGCGATCCAGGTGTGCAGGCGGCCATGCAGGAGTTGTTCGCGGCCGTGGCCCTGCAGCCTGGGGTGCTCGGCGTCACTAGTCCCTACAGCGAGGAGGGTTCCGAGAAAGTCTCGGAGGATGGGTTGATCGCCTACGCTAACGTGGACATGCCCTCCGAAATCGCCTCGGCCGACTCTCAGCAGATCAGTAAATTCATCAAGGACCACACGCCGGAGATTGACGGGTTGGTCGTCGAGCGGGGCACCTTTTATTTTGCCGTCTCCGGGGCGCCGCTGTCAGAGGCGCTTGGTCTTGCCTTCGCCATTGTCATCCTGATCTTGGCCCTCGGCTCGGTTCTGGCCATGGGTTTGTCCGTTGGCGTGGCGCTATCCGGTATTGGCATCGGAATCAGCATCGTTTTCCTGATAAGCCAGGTGCTGGCTGTACCTGAGGTTGCTTCAATCCTCGGAATCATGATGGGCTTGGGCGTGGGCATCGACTATGCACTGCTCATCGTCACCCGCTACCGCGATCAGCTCCACAGCGGCCACGGCCCGCGGGAATCGGTCGCCATCGCGATCGACACCGCCGGCCGGTCGGTCGTGTTCGCCGGCTGCACAGTCGTGATCTCCCTGCTCAGCTTGATGCTGGTCGGGGTCAAGTTCGTACAAAGCCTCGGCATATCGGCAGCCGTCGTCGTGGCCGTCACGATACTCGCTTCGGTAACGTTGCTACCGGCGCTACTAGGTTTCGCCGGGAAGCGAGTCGAGATCGTCCGCTGGCGCGGACTTGTGGCCGCCGGTCTGGTCGCGTTGGGCATGTTCGGGGTTGGACTCAAGATCGTCCCCCTGGCCGCGGCGGGGTTTGTGCTTGCACTCCTCGTGATGCTGGCTGGGCTCTTCGTCGGTCAGTTCAAGCGGGAAGTTCCGATGCCGCGTCCGAAGCCGAAGCACGAGTCGTTCGCGTACCGTTGGAGTCGGATCGTTCAGCACCGTCCATGGTCCGGAACCATCATTGCGGCCGCCATCCTGCTCGTACTGACAGTGCCTGTACTCTCACTGCGTCTTGGCTTCTCCGATGAAAGCAATGCTGCTGCCGACTCTACCACCAAGAAAGCCTACGACCTCATTGTCGAAGGCTTCGGCCCCGGCTTTTCGGGCCCGCTGCTGTTGGTCGCGGAGATATCCGAGGACAGCACTTCCGAAGACCTCATGGCGATCACGGCCGCTGTCCGGGCAGACTCCGGCGTCGCCTTCGTGTCGCCGGCCGTTTCCAGTGTCGATGGCGCCGCCGTACTGTGGAATCTGGTACCGACAACGGGCCCACAGGAGGAGGCAACCTCTCAGCTGGTCGACCGGCTGCGCAACGATGTCCTCCCACCGGTCGAAGACAAGGTCGGATTCCAAGTCAATGTCACCGGCGCCAACGCCGTGAATCTCGACTACGCGGCCTATCTCCAATCAAGACTCGTGTATGTCTTCGCGGTCGTTCTCGCGCTCTCGTTCATCTTGTTGATGGTGGTGTTCCGGTCTCTGCTCGTTCCGCTGAAGGCCGTGATCATGAACTTGCTCTCGATCGGGGCTGCATACGGCGTGGTTGTGGCTCTGTTCCAGTGGGGCTGGCTGAGCAGCATTACGGGAGTGCAACCGGCTCCGATCGAGCCATGGGCGCCCATGTTGCTCTTTGCAATCGTCTTTGGCCTGTCGATGGACTACGAGGTGTTCCTGCTCTCAAGGGTTCGGGAGGAGTGGTTACGCACCGGCGACAGTCGCAGTTCAGTGGCCGACGGTCTGGCAGCAACGGCAAAAGTCATTACCGCGGCGGCAGCGATCATGGTGCTGGTGTTTGGCAGCTTCATGCTGGACATAGATCGAGCGATCAAGCTGTTAGGAGTCGGTTTGGCCGTCGCCGTACTGCTCGACGCCTCGGTTGTTCGCATGTTGCTTGTGCCGGCGACTATGGAGCTACTCGGCGACAAGAACTGGTGGCTGCCTCGTTGGCTGGACCGGTTGCTGCCCAACATCGATGTCGAGGGCCATGCCCACGGCGATGACAACCGCGCCGATCCAACCGGCCTCGCTGGCCACTTCGAGTCCGCTCCCATCGTTGTCCAGCCCTAGTGGTCGATCTGGGCCGTATACGCTCAGGACGAGAGTCTGTAGCGGAGGTACATGACGCTAGTACTGAGTTGGCGATAGTCCAGCAGCTCAAGTTCCACACGGGTCCCACTGGGTAGTGCTGGTTTGCCTCCGCCGACGAGAACGGGACGGATGATCAGCTGGCACTCATCGACCGTTCCGCCTTGATCGCGTGCCCCGCGAAAGCCGCGCCCCCACCGTGAGATCACCGGAAGCGGACGCCTTCAGATCGCGTACCAAGTCAGCGTCGAAGTGGCGCTCGAGCCGGGAATTGGAAGTCGACACGGCGTCCAGGGTGGTCGAGTAGAAGATTTTGGACGCCGCCTTCCAGACGTTTGCGAAGCCGGCAAAGAGCTCCGAGCGGCCGCCCAGCGCAGTGTCGGTCTCCCAGACCGCCATCGCGTTGTACAAGCGCCGTCCATAGAGGTAGGTGCTCACTGGCCGCAAGAGGTGAGTGAAGAACGCGAACAACTCGTCGTCGGTAGGGCCAAAGTCGAAGTTGCCATGCTCGTCCTCGATGTAGCCATCGAGGGACACGTTCGTCACGTAAATCAGCTTGGCCATGCCTGCACACCTCCTCGTACCTTCAGATTACTCACTGAATTGTCGAATCGCCGGCGCGAATATCGACAATACTCAGAGCTAATCGCTCACTCGACACTCCGCGCCGGATGAGCTTTCGCGTGAGAGGAGCATGAGGTGAGTCAGCGGGTACGAGTTCAGAATTTCGCGATTTCGCAGGACGGCTTTGGCTCAGGGGAAGGCCAGAGCCTCGAGCGTCCGTTCGGCCACCTGGATCCAATGAAACTCATGGATTGGGCAATCGCGACGGCGAGTCATCCGTTTCACACAAACACGGAGGGTAGTCGTGGACTCGATGACTATTTCATACGCGACTACGACCGCAATATTGGCGCTGAAATCATGGGCCGGAACAAGTTCGGACCGCAGCGCGGGCCGTGGGAGGATGAAGAGTGGCAGGGATGGTGGGGTGACAACCCGCCGTTTCATACCCCAGTCTTTGTGCTGACGCACCATGTCCGGCCGTCGTTCACGCTCTCTGACACGACCTTCCACTTCATCAGCGCCAGTCCGGACGAGGCGTTGCGACTGGCGAAAGAAGCAGCTAGTGAAAAGGATGTCCGAATCGGTGGAGGAGTCGCCACGGTACGCCAGTTTCTCGATGCAGACCTGATCGACGAAATGCACATTTCCGTCGCTCCGTTCACCGCGGGCAAGGGCGAGCGACTCTGGGAAAGTTACGACCATTTGCTTGAACGGTTTCACTTCGAAGCGGTCCCGAGTCCAAGCGGCGTCACGCATCTTCTCTTCTGGCGCAAGTAAGAGCAGTTTTCCGGTTCCTTCACGGTCGACTGACCGAATCGCGGCGGCGGAACACAAAAGAGGCGATGACCGGCTCGGTCATCGCCTCTTTGCAAAATTGGTAGCGGGGGAGGGATTCGAACCCCCGGCCTTTGGGTTATGAGCCGAACGA
>CAYJPA010000071.1:0-32266 GCA_964371945.1 uncultured Sphaerobacteraceae bacterium
CTCCGTCTTCCGCGTACCACCAGATTCCCCGGTCGCCGCGAGCTTTAGAAAGTGCTGCCAACACGCTGAGCGCGTCGGCTTTCGCCCTCTTGTTCAAGAGCCTGTGAATGATACAGAAGACCTGCCGGGGTGTCAAGGAATTTTGAACGCGCGAACGGGGCGTCCGCATACCGCCAGTGCTACTGTCGATACTGTGCCGGCAGGACAGCTACCCGCCCGTGCCGGTGCCCCGAAGAACCCGGTTCACCGACGGCACGTACGTACTGGTCAGCGTGTATTCGTCAATCACGTTGCCGTCGCGATCCTTCGTAATTCGCACGATCGTGGCGTCAAACCCCTGCTGCGCGGTTTCCACCTGCTTTTCTTCGCCTTTCGGGAGCTCAGGCGAATCCTGGTAGATGACTTCGATTGGAGGATTGACGAGCTTGTTGATCTTGGGCTCGTTTCCTTGAACGGTGACTGTCCAGCCAGGATCGGTCCCCATGATTTGAGATGTGACGTTTTCGCCGTCGGCCGTGATCACGACCGCGATCCAATTACCGGTGTTGTTCCTGAACTGCAAATCGAGCGACTCCGCCGGGTCGTTTTCGATGTTCACCATGGCGTCCAACCCCTTCATGCCAGTCGGGGGCTGGCCATAGTTCTGCAGCCAATAGGGATGCTGTGTGCGATCGACAATCGTCAGACCGGCCCAGAACGCCGACTGGAAAATCGTGGTCGATACCTGACAGATGCCACCGCCGACCACGGGCGCGGTCGTGATTCCGCCCTCACCATCCGAGAGGATTCCCAGACCGGTTACAAATCCGTTTTTTTCATCGACTTTGCCGATGAACTCGTAGTAGGAAAAGACATCGCCCGGGGCGACCAGCCATCCCGACTCGAGCGCAACTGCACGTTCAACGTTGAGTCGCCGCGCCTCCGACGAATTGCCGTAGTAGGTATAGGCCGTTCCAAGGACATCGTCCAGCTTGATTTTTTCGGCGTTCGCGGTTGTGAACTCCGGCTTGACCGTTTTGACCGTCAACGGAGCCAGCCCCGTTCCGCCCATGATTGCCTCGATCACCGCGTCAGTCGACTTGTCGATATCGACGCTCAACCCGTTCGAGCCTTTTTCAACGAGCTTGACCTCACCACTACTGTACCGGTAACGGCCATTGACGGCTTCAATGTTGATCATTTCAGCGACCGGTCCAAGTAAAATCCCGATCACTTCGGGGGAAAATCCGAGCGAGATCGCTTCGCTCTCGCCGGGGTGGTAGTCGACCTTGATCGCGGCAATGAGATCCTGCCGGCCGAACTCAGCGGAGCCGTTCTTCCAGGTCAACGTCAGACCGTCCGCGACCAATTGATCCGCCTTCAGAAGTGCATCCTGCGCCTGCTGGTCGGAGATCGCCGGTTGCTCGCGCTTGATCGAAAGCGGAACGTCGTGGGTCCCAGCTTCCAGCGCCGCAACAATCGCGTTCACTGAAGCGTTAATGTTGACATCGACGGAGGCATCGCTCGGAATGACCTGCAGTTCTCCCCGATCGTTCACGATCAAACTGGCATCGATCGCCGGGTGCTCGATGCTCCCGGCGATGCCACGTACGAGCTCCCGGATCGCGACTTCGTTGATCTCTACGGGCTGTCCCGGGCCGGGCACCGACACGATCCGCTTGAGATCGTCCTGCTTGACCGCCCAATACTGATCCACGCCAGACAGAATTAGGGCGGTGCCGACCGTGGTTTGTACCGCTGCAAGCTGCTCGACCAGATCTTCCTTCTTAACTGATGGGTCGAGGGCGGGGGCGGCAATAGCCACACTGTTCGATTCCAGCGACGATACATGCGAAAGCAGCGAATGACTGGTCGTTCCAAGATCGAACGCAACTCCAGGCTTCTCTCCGATGATCTCCGGTTCTCCGGAGCTCAGCTTGATGTACGCGTTTGAAGGTGCCAAGGTAATGTTTGGCGCGATCTTCGTCAGCGTCCGATCGAGCCTGTCTTGGTCAACGATAAGCACCGCGGGAACGTCCTTCCCGCGGAGAAGGGCACGTGCCCAGGACTGCGTACGATTCCAGATGGACCCGTCGCGACCGAACAGCATTGCCTGATCCACGGACGATGCGCTGTCCAGTGAAATGCCGGAATTCGCCGGAACGACGGTAAATGACTCACCCTCGTACGTCAGCGTGACGGGCTGTCTGAGGTACTCATCGTACGAACGTTGGACCGCGATCCGTGCTTCCGAACCGGTCATACCGCCGACCTGAACGCCGGCCACCGTCACGCCCTGGTAAACGCGATCGGCATGGGTGTACCCATAGAGACCAAGTCCAAGCGCGGCGGCAAGGAAAAAGAGCGCGATCACGGAAATAATCCTCAGCGAAACGCGCGCCACGGAGGCTGGTGGAACAACCTCCAATGCATGTGCCCATTGGCGGGACAAATTAGGCAAGTGGTTTGCGCGAGGTATCGAGCTCATACCTTTACGTCTCCCGAGCTCTCTCTTCGATGCGATGCAGTGTGCCGTTCAATCCAACCAGCCAGAGGCGCGGGACGGTTGCTGGAATTCAAATCGCTACCCACGAGCGCTCATTGTTCACGGGCAACATCGTCTGGAATTGCCGTCGACCGGTTCGATTGCTAGACTGCCCCGGCTCATGACGTCAACGAGCGCACCGACATCCGTAGTGGATGCCGATTTCACTGTTACAACTAGTTTAGCGTAAGGGCACCTGCATCGTGAATCAATCCTCGAGCCAATCATCAGTTTCGGTAGTCACAACGTCCAATGCACCCGCGGCGATCGGCCCGTATTCGCAGGCGATCAAAGCCAATGGCTTCGTCTTCACGGCCGGTCAGATTCCGCTCGATCCGACCACGATGAAGGTGGTCGAGGGTGGGATCGAGGACCAGTCTGAACGAGTGATGCTCAATCTTGAGGCGATTCTCGAGGCTGCCGGATCGTCGTTCGATCGAATCGTCAAGACGACCTGCTTCCTGGCAAATCTGGATGACTTTCCAGCGTTCAACAAGATTTACGCAACCAGGTTTGGCGAGAATCCGCCGGCTCGGAGCACCGTCCAAGTTGCGAAGTTGCCGCTCGGCGTCCTGATCGAGGTCGAGTGCGTTGCTTTGCTCGCCTGAACGTGGCCGGTTGAGTCCCATGGGACGGTGTGCTAAATTCAGCACGCCGTCTTTATCGAGGGCGCATAGCTCAGTTGGTTAGAGCGCACGGTTCACATCCGTGAGGTCACAGGTTCGAGTCCTGTTGTGCCCACCGAAGGACGAAAACGATGAAGCCGGCCAGTGGCCGGCTTTTTCACGCGGTTACGGAGGCGGCATTTTCTGGACGTCAAAGGAGATGATGCAACGATTCCGGAGAAGCGGCACGGTAAGCCTTGACCGTCTGTCGCGGTCGCTCCACAATACCAGCGTTGCGACCGACCGCTCAAGGCGCGCGAATTCAGCCGGATTGCGGTAACGGGTCCAGAGCATCACGAGTGCGAATCAACAGGCTTCCCTGCACGGTGAGGGATCACGACCAAACTGGTCCGAGGAGGAAACGCGCATGAGGCGGGAGCAAACGCTCGCCGATCGCATTACCGGATCCGCGGTGTGGCGGTCGATCGTCCGCCATGGGTATCCCGATACCCAGCGGAACCAGGCGTTGATTATTGCAAGCAACGTCTTCCTGCACATCCATCCGGTCAAGATCAAGCGCTACGCGACGAAGGTCACGTACACCTTCTGTCTGGGCGGTCTCTCATTCTTCATGTTCCTCGTCTTGACGATGACCGGTATCGTGCTCATGTTTTATTACGTCCCGTCCACGGATCTGGCGTATCAAAACATGAAGGATATCGAGGCCAGCGTTACCTTCGGGTCTCTCATGCGAAACATGCATCGCTGGTCCGCGCAGGGGATGGTGATCGCGGTTTTTCTGCATATGGGCCGGGTGTTTTACACGGGATCGTATAAACCGCCGCGCGAGTTCAACTGGGTCATTGGCGTGCTGCTGCTGGTCGTAACGTTTCTGCTCTCCTTCTCAGGTTACCTTCTCCCGTGGGATCAACTTTCGATCTGGGCGATCACGGTCGGCACGAATATCGGCGGCGCGGCCCCGATCCTCGGACCGAAGATCAACTTCCTGCTCGTGGGTGACTACCAGATCGGCCAATCCACACTCGTTCGCTTCTACACCCTCCACGTGATCTTTTTGCCGCTGATCGCAGCCTTCTTGATGGCCGTGCATTTTTGGCGGATTCGCAAGGACGGCGGCATCTCTGGTCCGCTGTAGTCGATTGACGTACCGGAAAGCGACGAGCACATTGAACCTCGAGAGGGACGGACGATGGCCGAACTAACCGCACAACCAGGATCGGCGCCTTCGCCAATCGACGACGCGAAACGGCAGAAACTGCTCGAGCTGGTACGCGGACGCGCGCTCGCGCGGCCGACCGACCTGGCCGATGATGAGGTGATGGTTTGGCCGTCGCTGGTCGTCGTCGAAGCGGTTTGCGCGACTGTCTTTTTGATGATCCTGACGCTCCTGTCGATCTTCGTCAGCGCTCCGTTGACCGAGCACGCAAACGTCAACAAAACACCGAATCCATCGAAGGCGCCGTGGTACTTTCTGAATCTGCAGGAGCTGCTGTTGCACATGAACGCCGGATTGGCCGGCGTGATCGTGCCGACGGCGGCGTTAGGGGCGATTGCAGCAATCCCCTATTTCGATCGCAGTCCGCTCGGCGTTGGAATCCTGGGCACCTCGGCAAAGGGCCGCAAGATCATCGGATTCTCCGCCTTCTTCACGGCGGTCGTTGTTTCCGTGATGATCGTGGCGGACGAAATCATCACTCCAAAGCGCACCGGCTGGGGAATCGGGAACTGGATCAAGGAGCAAGGCGGTTCCGAGCTGATCTACAACACGGTCTACCCGTCTATCGTCATGCTTATCGGAATCGGCGTTCTCGTCGGCGCGGTTCAGACAATGTTCCGGCCAACTCGGCGCGAGCTCATCATCGCGCTCTTCACCGGATTCTTTGTCGCGTATTGGGTCTTGACGATCTTCGGAACGTCGCTGAGAGGTCCAGGACAGGATTTGACCTGGCCATGGAATCTCCCGCTCACGCACCATTAGTCGATGCACCGGGGTCGCCGGCGAGCCGGGGCGTGACCGCATAGAGAGGTACGGACGATGTTTCCGTTGATTCGTACGCTGTTCGGAGTAGTGCTGGGCGGGCTGATCGCAAGGATCGCCTCGATCAGCGCTCGGTTGCACGGCGGCACGTCGCTTCAATCGAAGAAGATCGCTCGCCGGGGATTCTTGCGCAACGCGACCCTTGGCGCGGTGCTTGTCATCCTCGCCGAGTTCGGATTTGGATTTGTCAGGTTCTTTTGGCCGAACAAAACGGGAGCATTCGGCAAAGCGCTGACCGTGGCGGCGGACAACATCCCCGCGGTTGACGGTCCACCCTTCGCCTATACGCCCGGCAAGTTCTTCCTCGTCCACACAAAAGACGGCTTGATGGCGCTCTATTGGAAATGCCCACACCTTGGTTGCACAGTACCTTGGGTTCAGTCAGAAAATCAGTTCCATTGCCCATGCCACGGGAGTCTGTATAACTACGAGGGCGAGCGAACCGGCGGACCCGCTCCCCGACCGATGGATTACATGGCCGTTTCAATTGCCCCATCGGGCGATGTGGTTGTCGATACCGGCGATATTCGCGAGCGCAGCGCATACGATCCAAGCCAGGCACTTCCGATTTAGGAACGCTGCTGAAGGCACGAACTGTTTGTTGCGGCACCAGGTTGGTCGATGGCCGCGACTCCGATGAGAGTGATTGCACTCGAGCAAGAAGAGGAGAGCCGCGAGCGTGGGAGCCGTTCAGAGACTCGCGACAATGGTGATCGTCGGGTTGGTGGCGCTCTCCACCATTCTGGTGCTTTACCTGGCCGACGAATCAAACCGGATCACGGCCAAAGAAGAAGAGCTTCAGCACAGCGCAATCGAACGCGCGACCGCGAACTATCTTTCATTGTGCCTTTCATGCCACGGTCCGGCCGGCGAAGGACGCCTCGCTGGCGATGGTCGAATTGGAGCTGCACTTGGCGGTACAAACACGTCGCTCAACCAGGAAGGTGTTCGTGCCGACGGAACACCGTATCCCGGTGGACTGGAAGCCAGAACATCCTACCTCTCAAAGACGATTCATAATGGGCTTCCGGGCGGGATCATGCCTGCCTGGGGCGAAGAGAACGCCGGCCCGCTGAATAACGACCAAATTGAAGAGCTGGTCACGTTCATTCAACACGTGGACTGGAACGAGGTCTACAACGAGGCAGTCGAGGCATCTGGCGGCTATCCGACGACCGAGCCGACGACCGCGCCGACTGCCGCGGCTCCAACCGAAGAACCCGCCGCCGGCGCCTATCACATCGAAATGAAAGACATCGCGTTCGCTGAAACCACGTTGGAACTCCCCGCGAATACCGATGTCACGATCAACCTGACCAACACAGGAGCGTTGACGCACTCATTCGACATCGATGAGCTCAACGTTCATTCGGGCGACATGGCCGGCGGCGAAACCAAGACCATTACCTTCAACACCGGCGCCGCCGGAACCTACGAGTACTACTGCGCTGTTCCCGGCCATCGTGAGGCGGGAATGGTCGGAACGCTGACGGTCAAATAGTCGGGCCGTTGAGGGAGTTAGGACATGGGCGATTTCTTTCGTTGGCTGGGGGATCTGCGGGTCGACAACCTCGCCGACTACGGCGTGCTCGCGGACACGATCGAAGTGGTCGGCGCGATCGTGATGATCCTAGGCGGCATCTTCATCACCCACCGGATTCAGGTCTGGGCGGACAGCATCGGTGAGCATCCAGGGGCGGTCAACCGCGGCCAAGGCGGCGGAATGGACCGTTACGAACAGCGCGGACTCCGAAACTAAGTCTCCATCCGAAATGCTTGGTTGGACCCGGTCTGCGCAAGCGGCCGGGTCTCTTGTCTAGACTTGAAACAATCGATACCTGACAAGAAGCGGGAACGACGCTCGATGACCGATACCACGAAAACCTATCTCTGGTGCGATGCGTGCCGGCGCAGTTTTCGGCACGCGGATGCGCCGGACGATGCCTGCCCCGTTTGCGCCAACATTATGCGGCCCACTGGCAAAATGACCGCGATTTTGCGCGGCTTGTTGGCAAATGAGCTTGTCGCGTCCGATCTACGTACCAAGCATCGGCAGCTTGTGAGGTTGATTTGGACCCGGAACGGCATGGGCGAACAGTATTACCGCGTGCTTACGCCAGACATGCCCTACAACCAGTTCGAAGCTTGCGTGACCGAGTTGCTGTGTCAAGGGGCGATCGACGGTTGGGTGAGCTTCGTTCTTCCGCCGGCGCCGAGCTCGGACGAGTCCGCTTATCGACTCGAATTTCAAGACGAAACGCGGTTCATCGCCGAGCTCGAGCGTATCGCCAGGGAACCCTGATCGCCCCCGGGGTCCTCCGGGTCCGCCGATTAGTTCCAACGTATGGGTGATCGCTGTCTCAATCTCGATCAACTACAACATTGACGCGCCTCATTGGGGGGGTCGATCGTGCGGGTGATGGATCGAGGATAGGACACGAATGGGAAACAAGGTGAACAAGGTCGTCAATGTCCGGACGGGCGCCGTAGTAGCAGAGGCGATCGCTGAAGCGAACGGTCCCTGGCAGGCGTTCAAGGGTCTCATGTTCCGCAAAGAAATGCCGCAGGGCCACGGAGTGATGTTTCGACCGGCTCGGGGCATCCACACGCATTTCATGCGCTTTCCGATCGACCTGATCTTCCTCGACAAGCAGAACACCGTCACTAAGATCCGGCCCGCGATGCCGCCGTGGCGATTCGATTTCACAAACGCGGGCGGTGTCATCGAAATGAACGCAGGCGCCGCATATGTCAACGATATCCGGCCTGGTGATCAGCTCGAGATCATGCCGGCCTGACGACGCGGCTCGCTCCTTCGCGTACGATCTCCTGGAACGCAATTGCGTTTCCTCGGATTGATCGAACGTGGGGAAGAAGTTGAATTCAGCTACACCTTCGAAGTCGCTCTCAGTTGAGGCCTATTCCGCGGCGGTTGCCGCCGGCTCTCCCACTCCGGGAGGCGGTAGCGTCGCGGCGATGGTCGCCTCCTTCGCCTCCGCGCTGGCTGAAATGGTCTGCAACTTGACGCTGGCCGGCAAATCGCCCCCGGTTGATCCTGATTATCTGCGCAAAGCCGCTGCTGATGCCGTGCGCCTTCGAGGCGAGCTGCTCGATCTGGCAACCGCGGATGAGGAAGCCTACGCCGGCTATCGCACCGCCTCAGCACTTCCCAGGACCACCGCGGAGGAAAAGCAACTTCGGCGAGCAGCATTGGACGAGGCGCTCAAACACGCCGCCGACGTTCCGCTTACGATCGCTCGCAAGGCGGCCGAGGTACTGACCGTGTTGACGGTTGTGGCCGAGCACGGAACGAAACATGCATTGACCGATGCCTCAACAGGCGCCCTGCTGGCTGAGGCCGCAACCAAATCCGCACTCCTCAATGTGCGGGTGAACGCCGATCTCATGCGCGACCGGAAAGCGGGAAGCGCATGTGTTTCCGACGCCGATACGCTGGAGCGACAGGCCACCGAAACCAACCGCGTGGTGCTGGCAACGGTCGCACGCCGGAGCTAAGGCGTTGTGAGCATCCAGGGTCCGTCGACTGGCGGTTCAAGTAAGTCGGGAAGCCGAGTGACATCATCAAACGCTCGGCGTAACCAAACCGTCGCTTCAGCCTCCCAACCCTGCAATGCGGTCCGGCCGTTGGTACCTTGAACAACAACTTGCTCAGCGGTCAGCAAACCGGCGAGTGAGAGATGGACGGCGTCCCAGTCGCAAGCGACGGCAGCGAAGTCTGGCACGACCAGCCCTCCCAGCAATCCGCCCGGCCCGGAATCTGGGTAACGAAAACAAAGTCGATGCCAAGCTTCAGGTCCGTCAATCTCAAAGACTCTGGCCCCTTCCGCGATCGTCATGCGGAAACGCGGGTATGGGTACGTGACCGGGCCAAGATCATTAAGGCAATCGATCGAGCCAATCAAGTACGAGCTGCAAAGATCGACCTCGGTCGACGTGTACAGACCCCAGGCCGGTTTCTGCGCATATCGCTCCCATCGCGTTGAAGGCCCCGGCGTAACTGCGGCCATTGGATGCGACAAAAAGGGACCTTTCGGGCCCGAGCCTGCCGGACTCATTGCGAAGAGCTGCGGAGCCGATCTAGCGTTTGAAACCACCAGCCCGCATCGGACGTTTCAAAGATTGTTCGAGCAAGCGAGACGAGCCTTGGGCCTTCACGGAGAATATTGAGCAATGCCGAGTCATGGTCCGCTCTCCAGATTGTCACCTCCGAGAGCGCATAACCAACAAGGTGAAAAGTAGTCAACGGATTAGCAAGATCCGTCGGTCCGATTCCGAAGCGCTCGATCGATTGAAGAAAGGCACATCCCGCGGGAGACATGGTGAAAGCAGTGACTCGATGATCGATTTCATTCATTCGACTTCACCGAAGTGGTCGCGCTTCGCTAAGATGGATCGACATTGTTGTGGTTGACTCAACAATGGCACGGGAGCTGCTGAATATATTCAGGATTTCGAGCGGCACTGTCGAGTCCCGGAGCCGTGATGAGTGATTTGTTAGCGATTGTTCCGGCGACCAACGAGTCGCACGAGGAAACCAGTTTGATCGAGCAACGCGCGATCGACCAGATGCTTTCACGCCTCTACAAGGAGTGGCGAAATCTGTCGGCCTGTCTTTGCTCGGCGATCTCCGTCAAGCTCGACCGCGAGCAGCTTCGAAATGGCCCTGTTGGGCGCGATCTGTTCCGCCTCGCGGCTATCACGCGGGGCAAAGTCACGGGTAATCCCGAAGAAGTCATGACCGCGGTCGAATCAGTTCTTCAACTGCTTTTTTGGCCGGCGGGCGCACGCTCGTACAGCGTACCAAACGGCTTTTGGCAAACCGACCTCGGCCAGATGCTTGACAAAGCCAAATCGCGAGCAACTTCGAATCCTGAACGGACCGCACATCCACTGATGGCAGAACCGGATATCGCCGATCGACTCAGCACTTATTATCACCCGTGAAATCAGCGCGGCGATCACGTCGCGGACCGGGAGAACCCCCGTACAACCGCCGCTCAAGCTCTCCTAATCCGATCGCGTCCATTTCTCAATGCGCAAATGCAACAAAGGGATTGATCCGCGTCAGGCGATCGATCGTTGAGCCATCCACATCTGCTGCAGAGAGTTTCGGCAAGAAGGTCTCTGACAAATAGGTAAAAGGACGCGGAGCGCCGCCGCTGGGTTGTGTGGGATCGTACCAACCGCGATCGTGGCTGAGGAGCACGCGGTCGCCGAGTCCGGCATCAATGGCGCAGAGAATCAAATCCACATACCGTTCGTCCGATTCGGGCTCGCCGATGCAGTCGTACTCCAGCCAGGCGCCACGGGGCCCTAATTCGTGGTGGATTCCGATTTCCGGTTCTTGATGTGCATGGATCCAGATGTACTTGTCTGGCGCCGCACCTGCCTGTTCGATGAGATCGAGTTTCGCTCTGGCCACATGACCTCTCAATGTGTGGCTGCCGATCACGGCGCTGGTTGCGACCGAGGCGCCAGCGGCCGCTCTGACCATCTTCGATTCAGCATCCGTCAAACCTTCGTCAGTAGCGCCAAGCTTGATCCACCCCGCCTGGACGTCGGTGCCCTCAATGGTTCCGGTCAGCTCTTCGATCATCCATTGCTGGAGCTCGGCTTCGCCGGCTGCCTTTACGCAATCTGGCAACCAAGGCTCGCGATAAACGCCGGTCGGGACGACTATCGGGAAATTGGTGGCGAGCGACACGGCCCGGAGAATGTCAACGCGGCAACCAACGCCGGCAGTGCTCGGCTCAACGATCGCGGTGACCCCAGCCGGCCGCGCTCGTTCGATCTCCGGCCCCATGAGCCGGATCACATCTGCCTGGCCGGCCTCCGCGTATCCGGGTTGGTCCCACGTTCGCAGGTCGACGAAGATGTGCTCGTGCGGAAGAATCATCCCGAGACCGTCCGCTGCCAGCGGACCAAGCGTCGTCACAAGCTGAAGGCAGTCGGAACTCACGATTGTTCCTCCTTCGCCTCTAACGCCGATCAAAGGAAATGAAACCGTTCGAAGTTCGGTCACAATGCTGTAACCTACATCGCTGACGTGCAGAGCTGTTTCGGACTGCTGAACTTGACTAGCGTCACCTGACAATTTAGGCTCGAATGTAACGGATAATTGCGGCGCTCATATTGAAACGTTGATCGGTTTGGAGTGAAACAGGATAACAGTGGGAACAATTTTCGCCAATTTCGTTGCGAAAGTGACGCGGAACGTGAGGCAAACCGGCCGTAAGAGCCACCCGGTCGCGGAGGGTATTCCTATGTCTGTTTCTCAACGTCGAGAAATCGGTCGAGATGCTATATCGGACTATCGGGAAACGATCGACATCCTCGCTGCCCACGACCGTGATGAGGCCCCGATCGAGCCATCCTCTCGATAAGCGTGCGTGCACAAACCAATTTCAACCCACAGCATCTTTTACCTCGAATTTGAAGACGTGGTCGGCCTCTATGCCGACATCTTCGACATCACCGACAGACAAGCAGAAGATCATTTGCGAGATCACGAAAGACTCATATCTGCTCTCGATCGTCCAATGCAATACGCGCACTATCAATCCGCTACTATCGATCTGCAAGCGGCCGTTCTTGCCCACGGAATCGCCGAAACGCAGCCATTTGTCGACGGCAACAAACGCGTTGCGGCAATCGCGCTCGTTACGTTCCTTCGCTACAATGAGCTTGATCTCAATTGCGCGAAAAGACAACTCGCGGAATGGATCTTGGGTCTCAGCGCTGGTGGTGACGTTCAGCTCCTGGCGAGCCGGGTGCGAAAATTCCTCGTTAATAGACCGCTAGTGTCCAAAAAGGAGAGTTGATTAGGTCCAGTAGCCATTGCGTACGGTCTTCGCCCGTTTGGTTCGCTGACTAAACGCTCAATTGCCGAGCCCGGTACTGCAGGGCTTCGGCGACGTGTTGGACCGTGACGACGTCTGAGGCGCCGAGATCCGCGATCGTGCGCGAGAGTTTCAGCACCCGGTGGTAAGCACGGGCGGAAAGCTGCAATTGGCGGACAGCGGTTTTCATCATGCCTTCGCCGGTTTCGTCGAGTGTGACGAAGCGCGCCAGCTCCTTTGGGCCCATGTCGGCGTTCGCGTGAAGTCCGGTTCCGTGATACCGCTCTTCCTGGAGCTTGCGGGCGGCGGTTACGCGTTCGCGGACGGTGGCCGATGGCTCCCCTCCCCGCTTCTCAGCCAGCTTTTCGTACTCGACCCGCGGCACCTCGATGTGAATGTCGATGCGATCGAGAAGCGGACCGCTGATCCGCTTCTGGTAGCGCTGAATCGCTGACGACTGGCAACGACATTCCCGCATTGGATCGCCGAGGAAGCCGCAGGGGCACGGGTTCATTGCGGCAACAAGTGTGAAGTTGGCGGGAAAGGTCAGGGTGCCGGAGGCGCGAGCGAGCGTGACAGTCCTGTCCTCCATCGGCTGACGGAGCATTTCGAGCGTTTGGGCGCTGAACTCGGGCAGCTCGTCAAGAAAGAGCACACCGCGGTGCGCCAGGCTGACTTCGCCGGGACGCGGCCACGATCCGCCGCCGATCAACCCGGCCGAGCTCGTGCCGTGGTGGGGCGACCGGAACGGACGCTCCCGGAGCAGTGGCGTATCCGACGGCAGCAGGCCGCGCACGCTATAAACCTTGGTGACTTCGAGTGCTTCGTCGATCGTCATCGGCGGTAGTACTGACGGCATCGACCGCGCCAGCATGGTCTTGCCGGAGCCAGGAGGTCCGCTCATCAAGATGTTATGCGAGCCCGCGGCCGCGATCTCGATCGCGCGTTTGACGTGCTCCTGGCCGCGTATTTCCGAAAAGTCGATGCGGGTGGCTGTGAAGACTTCATCCGGCTCGTCGCTTGGCTCGAACGGCGGGATCGGAACGTCGCCGTTGAGATGATTGACCAGATCGGCAAGCGTCTGGATCGGGTAGATGGTCACGCCTTCGATCAACGCGGCTTCCGGAGCATCGGCCGCGGGCACGAATGCGCGTCGCATCCCCTTCTGCGCGGCCAGTGAGAGCATGGAGATGATGCCCGGCGTGTGCCGAAGCACACCGTCGAGCGAGAGCTCGCCGACGATCAGCGCGTCTTCATTTCCGTCCGGGACCTGATGCGACGCGATCAGGATGCCGAGCGCGATCGGGAGATCGTAGGTTGGTCCTGCCTTCTTGAGATCGGCGGGCGCGAGATTGACCGTTACTTTGCCATGCGGGAAGCGGCCGCCTGAGTTACGGATTGCGGCGCGGACACGTTCCTTGCTTTCCTGGACCGCGAGATCCGGCAATCCGACGACAACCATGCCCGGTTGACCGGTGCCAACATCGACCTCGACTTCGACCAGAACCCCGTCCAACCCGACAACCGCGCAGCTGAAGACCTTGGCGAGCACCCAAACCTCCCCGGACCAAACGCTTAGTTACCCCACTCGCGTCAATGTCGCGACTGTTTCCACGTGATGCGTTTGCGGAAACATATCGAATCCTCGCACACCCTGCAGCGCGAAGCCGGTTGCAACCAGAACTTTGAGATCGCGCGCCAGCGTCGCGGGATCGCACGAGACGTAGACGATTCGCGCCGGCGAGATTTGTGCCAGCCAACTCAACACCTCGGGAAGCACTCCGATCCGAGGCGGATCGAGCACCACCGTGGCAGTCGAAGCCAGCCGCGTGCCCTTGCGACGGAGCCATTGCTCAACCGCGAGTCCTGAGATCGTGACATTGGTCAATCCGGCCGCTTTTGCGCTTTCGTGGGCGAAACTCGCCGATTTCGGATTCGTCTCTACGCCGGTGACATGGCTGAACCGGCGCGCAAGCGGCAGTGTGAAGAGCCCGACCCCGCAGTAAAGGTCGACCGCCTCGCCTTCGATTGCTGTTGCTCCTCCGGTAGCTTCAGCAAGCACATGCTCCGCCAGGGACGGCAGGATCGAGGCGTTCGCCTGGAAGAAGCTCGTGGCGTCAAAGCCGTAGCGCTCCTCTCCAAGCTGGAGCGTGAGCACACCGGTCGGAAATCCATCGGTTATGGGTGTGATCGATAGCGCATTGCCGGAGACGGCGCCCTGGATATCGCTCTCGGCCAAGATGTCACGACTCAAGATCCCGTCGTGGATGCGATCGCGGGCGTTCTCGAGGATCGGATTGAGGATAGGGCAGGTCTGAACGTCGAAAACATCGCGCGATCCACGAACGTGATAACCGAAGGCCGGTTTCGCGAGATCGACCGCCCAATCGGCCTTGATCCGGTAGCCCCACTCCAACGGCGATGGCACGACTTCGACTTCGGGCAATTCGATTCCACCGATCCGCCGAAAGCAATCCTTGATGATCTCGGCCTTGGCCTCGACTTGAGCAGTGTAAGAGAGGTGCTGAAAGTCGCAGCCACCGCAGTGTCCATAGTGTGGACACGGCGGCGAAGTCCGTTGCGCGCCCGGTTCGACCACCTCTCTTATGGTGGTAAATGCAGTGTTTCCACGCACTTTGTCGATATTCACGCGAACCACATCGCCCGGAGCTGAAAATGGCGCCAGAACGGTCATCTTTTCGGCATGACCGATACCTGAGCCGCCGGGAATGATTCGTTCGATGGTTACGTCGAGACCTCGCTTTGTTCGTGCCTCGGCAGCTTCTTCCGCCTTTGTTCGTTTCACTGTTGCGCGTTTCATGATTTCCTAGCCATTCGCTTGTGCGATTCGTCACAATCTGGTAAACATCGGCACAGATTGACGCAGATTTTGCCGCTCATCCACCCCTACTGAATGCATCCGTAGCCTGCCGGGAGAGACGCTGGTCCGTTATGTCCAAATCCATTATCAACGGCGACAACCGGCTCCGGCTTGCCATCCAACGCAATGGGCGGCTCACCGACGAAACCCTTAAGCTCCTGCGCGTGATCGGGCTCGAGTTCGAGAGCTACGGTCAGAAGCTACTTTCGCGCTGCCGAAACTTCCCGCTTTCGATCCTCTACGGCCGCGATGACGACATTCCAGGCTATGTTGGGCTCGGAACAGCCGATCTCGGAATCGTCGGCCGCAATCTGATCTACGAGGATGGCGTCGATGTTGTCGAGCTCGCTCCCCTTGGATTCGGGTACTGCGCGCTCGTGGTCGCGGTTCTACGCGACTCACCATACCAGACATTTGAGGATGTGAAGTCTGTCAAGATCGCGTCGTCCTATCCCAACTCGGCTCGCCGCTTCTTCGCCGAGCATGGCGCGACGCCTGAAGTGATCTCGATCAGCGGCTCGGTCGAAATGGCGCCGAGTCTTGGACTGTCGGACGCAATCGTGGAGCTCACCGCCACCGGTTCAACTCTGTTGCTCAACGATCTTCGTCAGATTCATACGATTCTCGAATCGGAAGCGGTGCTGGTTGCAAATCCGACATCAATGGCGGACCCGGAAAAGCGGCCGTACATCGACCGGCTCATGCTCCGGATCGGCGCGGTCCAGGCCGCCAAACGCTACAAATACGTGATGATGAACGCGCCGGCTTCACAACTCGATGTGATCAAGTCGGTCGTGCCGGGTTTGAAGTCGCCGACCGTGATCCCGCTCGAGCTCGAAGGCTGGGTCGCGATCCATACCGCGATCGAGGAAGAGGTCTTCTGGGAATGCATCGAACGACTGCGTGAAGCCGGAGCCTCCGAAATCCTCGTATCATCACTTGATAAGCTGTTGCTCTAAATCGATCCCCGGAAAAGGAGAGTCACGTGGCAGCGACGGAAACATCGCCGAGTGTCGCATTCCAACCAGAATCGTTGCTTCGAGGCGTTATCCGCGCGCTCCCGTCGTATCTGCCCTCGCGTCCGCATTCCCTTCCGGAGCGGTTGATCCGGCTCGATATGAACGAGTCGCCGTATGGCCCGTCGCCCAAAGCGCGCGCGGCCCTGGCAGCGTTTGATCAGACTCATCGCTATCCCGACTTTGGACAGACCCGGCTCCGTGCCGCGCTTAGCGAGTACACCGGCATTCCGGCGGAACAGATCGTCGCCGGAGCGGGTCTGGATGACGTCCTGACGACGCTCGCCAATCTCGTGATCGATCCGGGCGACGAAGTCATCATTTCCGAGCCGACGTTTGGCGTCTACCGGATGCTGATCTCGCTCCATGCGGGCGTCGCGGTCGATGTGCCGCTCAGTTCCGACTTTCAGTTGGACGCGGATCGCGTGCTCGCGGCGGTGACGGAGCGCACAAAGTTCATCATCATCTGCACGCCGAACAACCCGACCGGTAATGTGCTCGATGAAGACTCGATCGAGAAGATCTGCGCCAATGCGCCCTGCCTGGTCGTGATCGACGAGGCATATGCGGAGTTCGCGGGTGTTTCGCACATTCCGCTGATGGCCAAATACCCAAACGTGTTGATCGGGCGCACGATGAGCAAGTTTGCCGGCATGGCAGGTATGCGCGTCGGCTACGGGCTCTTTCCGAAGTCGATGGTGCCCTACCTGTCGCACGCCACACCACCATTCCATAACGTCGGAATGGCATCGGTCGAAGCCGTAATCGCATCGTTGCAGGATCTCGATTACCTGAATGGGATCGTCGCCCGGATCGTGGCCGACCGCGAAGCGCTCGCCGATCAACTGCGCGAGCTGCCGGGAGTGACGCCGCTTCCTTCGGCCACGAACTTCTTGCTCGTGAGATTGCCGGTCGACAACGCGGAAGGCATTGTTCAGGATCTGGCTAAGCGTGGCGTCCTGGTTCGCAGTTTCGGACGTCCCGAGCTTGGCATCCAGGATTGCCTGCGGGTTACGGTCGGCACCACCGATGAGAATGAGATCTTCCTGGATGCGCTTCAGGAGACGATGGTGGAGAGAGGACTACCGACATGAACGATCTCGTCGCGCGAATTCGGAAGTCCACTATCGGCCGCGAAACCGCGGAGACCACGATCGCGCTCTCGTTGAATCTCGATGGTCACGGCGCCGTCGCCGCGCGCACGGGCGTTCCCTTCCTGGATCACATGCTGGATGCGCTCGGTCGACACGGGCGACTCGACCTTGACATCTCCTGCACGGGAGATGCGGCGATGGATCCGCACCACACGGTCGAGGACGTCGGTATCGTAATCGGCCAGGGCATCCGGCAGGCGCTCGGCGATCGCAAGGGCATTCAACGCTACGGGCACGCTTATGCCCCGCTCGACGAGGCGCTGGCACGGGCTGTGATCGATTGCTCCGGCCGGCCGTATTTGCACTTCGAAGCCGTGATGCCGGAGCCGATAATCGGCGTCGATTTCGCGGCGAGTCTGGTTGAGGAATTTTGGCGGGCGCTGGTCATCAATGCCGGACTTACCGCCCACATCGATCTCCTGCGTGCGCGCAATTCGCATCATGCGGCGGAGGCGATTTTCAAAGCGGCCGCGCTCGCGCTCCGCGAAGCGACCCGCCTCACTGGAGATACTACGCGGGTTCCGTCCACCAAAGGGGTTCTAGCATGATCGCGGTCATCGATTACGGCGCGGGCAATCTACGTTCGATCAGCCGTGCACTTGAAGCAGCAGGCGCCGAAGTTACGGTCACAAGCGATCCCGAGGTCGTGCTTTCCGCCGACGCGGTTGTGCTGCCGGGAGTAGGTCACGCCGGGCACTCGGTCGAGCAGCTCACCAGGCTCGGCATGCCGGACGCGATTCAGGAAGTCGTGGAATCGGGACGCCTCTTCCTCGGGATTTGCGTCGGTATGCAGGTCATGTTCGATGAGCAGGAGGAGGGCGGCAATCGCGGGCTTGGCTTAATGCCTGGCCGCGTCCGCTCGATCAAAGGTGACGTCAAGATCCCGCATATGGGATGGAACAGTTCGCGGGTTTCCAAAACCAGCCCTCTAGGCGACGAAGGTGACGAAAACTTTTACTACTTTGTCCACTCGTTCATCGCGGAGCCATCGGAACCGACTGATGTCGCGGCCACGGTGGAATACGGTGAGCGATTCGCGAGTGTCGTGGTACGCGACAATGTTTGGGGCACCCAATTCCATCCCGAAAAGAGTGGTGATGCCGGGCTGAAGCTGATCCGGGCATTTGTCGATCAGGTGAATCTCCAGGCGTTGGCGGGCGCGGTCCGGTGATCGTTTATCCAGCGATCGATATCCGAGGCGGACGCTGCGTGCGACTGGTCGAAGGCGATTTTGCGCGCGAAACCGCATTTGATGCCGATCCGGCCGACGCGGCAAAGCGCTGGGCGGACGCTGGCGCCGAATGGATCCATGTTGTTGACCTCGACGGCGCGGTCGCGGGAGAGCCGGTCAATCTCGCCGCGATCCAGAGAATCGTCAATTCTGTTGACGTCCCGATTCAGGTGGGCGGCGGCATTCGCACCGCCGAAAACGCCGAGTCAATGTTGGGCATCGGTGTTCTTCGGGTGATTTTCGGCACTTCGGCGATCCGCGAGCCCTCGCTCATCGCCGAGCTCGCGACGACCTGGGGCGATCGGATCGTCGCTGGGCTCGATGCCCGCGACGGCAAACTCGCGGCCACCGGCTGGTTGGAGCAGACTGATGTGCTCGCCACGGATGTTGCCCGATCATTGACTGCAGCCGGCGTGAAGCACGTCATCTATACCGATATCCGCCGCGACGGAACGCTCTCCGGTCCAAATCTCGAATCCCTTTCAGAGATGATCGGGATCGCGGGATCGGCGGTGATCGCATCCGGTGGGATTGGAACAATCAGCGATGTCGAGGCCGTTCGCACCGCCGGCGCCGGCGGTGTGATCATTGGCCGCGCGCTGTACGATGGTCGCGTCGATCTGGTCGACGCAATTCGTCGGTCCGCAACAGGAGTTGTTCGATCGTGAGCGCACCAACCGCTACTGCAACCACGCTAACCCGGCGCGTCATCCCCTGCCTCGACGTAACCGATGGTCGTGTCGTCAAAGGCATCGAGTTTCTCAATCTCCGCGACGCCGGCGATCCTGTCGAACTTGCGGCGTTCTACAACGCCGAGGGCGCCGACGAGCTTGTCTTCTTGGATATCACCGCCAGCTCCGATAGCCGCGCGACGATGATCGATGTGGTCGAGCGCACCGCGGGCGAGATCTTCATTCCGCTGACCGTTGGCGGTGGCGTTCGCAAGGTCGAGGACATCCGGCAATTGCTCGGCGCGGGCGCCGACAAGGTTTCGATCAACACCGCCGCGATCCACGATCCAGAACTGATCACGCGAGGGGCGGACCGGTTCGGACGCCAGTGCATCGTGGTCGCAATCGACGCTCGATACGAACCGGAACGCGATTCCTGGGGTGTCTACACGCACGGCGGCCGAAATCCGGCTGGTCTGGACGTGATCGGGTGGGCACAACGGGCCGCTGAGCTCGGAGCCGGCGAGCTGCTGGTCACCAGCATGGACCGCGACGGGACAAAGGACGGATACGATCTCAAACTCCTCGAAGCGATCAGCCGGGTCGTCAATGTGCCCCTAATCGCGTCCGGTGGTGCTGGGAATTTGCAGCACCTGGTCGAGGCCCTGGAACCGGGACGAGCGGACGCCGTACTCGCGGCTTCAATCTTCCACTTTGGCGAATATCGCGTCACCGAGGCCAAAGCATATCTCGCCGATCACGGCATCCCGATCCGACCATGACTGGTCAATCCAACGGTTCTCCACGCATCGAATTCGATCTGGACGGCCTTATTCCCGTCGTGATTCAGGACGCGTTCACCGACGCCGTGCTCATGATGGCGTTCATGAACGAAGAAGCGCTCGAACGAACCCGTTCGACCGGACGCACCCATCTCTGGAGCCGGAGCCGGGCAAAGCTCTGGAAGAAGGGCGAAACCTCGGGTCACGAGCAGATCGTGCAAGACATCTACATCAACTGCGAGCTCAACAGTTTGCTGATCACCGTGCGACAGATCGGTGCCGCCTGCCACGAAGGCTATCCAACCTGTTACTTCCGGAAGATTGACGAGGACGGCGGCTTCAAAACCGTGCGCGACCGCTGGTTCGATCCGCACGACGTTTACGACTCATCGGACGGCATGGCGCTCGAAACCAGAACGAAGCGCTGGTATGGCGCCTACGAGTACCTTCGCAACAACGATTTGACCGCGGAATCGAGCACGTCCAAGCGCCTGAGAAATTCGGATGACTCATTGACACCCCGAATCGCGGATGAGCTGCGAGAGCTTGCCGGAGTTTTGACAGGCGAACATCATCACATCGATCTCGCTTCGGACGTTCAACTGGAGGGCTCGCAGTGCCTCTACTGGATCGCGCTCACCGCGGTTCACAACGGCATTACCTGGGAGAGCCTACGACCTGACCGAGCGCTGGTAACGACTGAGAATGTCTTTTCCATCGAATCGGCCGCCAGGTTGTTGATCTCCGAGGCGGATTCCTGGTTCAGGGCCACGCCGAATGTCAGCGAGGTCGCTGCTCGTTGTCACGCCGCGATCTCGCTGGTCGCCCAGGCGTGTCAATCGGCTCAGGTTCCACCGGTTAGTCTGGTCCGTCGCGATCTCGACGAGCTTGAAACCCGACCATACCTCTCAGGGTATTTTTCCCAATTTACATAGGAAGCAAGCGCGAAGAACGGGACTTTCAGTGGGCACGCTCGCCCGGCGGATCGGTTCATACTGGTTGTCTTGGACCAGCTCTCCCGTGCGTTATCCCGTTGGCGGAGGTTCCTGACGTGTCGTTTATGGGCGAATTGAGCGACATCGGCGTCGCGGACCTCCTGTACTTACTTGCTCTTCGCCGCCAAACCGGCAAGCTCGCGATCAGCGCAAATGGCGATGAGGTCAGTCTCTACCTCGACAAGGGGCAGATGATTCTGGTTACGTCGACCAACATGGCGCTCCGGCTCGGACGCATGCTGGTCCGAATGGGGTTCCTCGACGCGGAGCAGCTCCGCGAGGCGTTGCTGAGACAGGAGAACGGCCCGAAGGCTCAACCGCTCGGAAGTGTGCTGCTTCAGCACTCATATGTTACCGAGGCGCAGCTTTCGCAATGCGTCGAAGAGCAATGCGTGGAAATCCTGTCACGGGTGATCGCGGTCGAGCACGGCATCTTCATCTACCACAAGGATGTGGCTGTACCCGCTCGCACTGAAATTGTTCCGCTCAATGCGGATCGCATCATCCTTGAAGCAACACGCCGCTCCGATGAACTGGTTCGACTCCGCGATCTCTTGCCGGACAGAGACGCACCGCTCATGTTGTCGATGGATGTCGAAACCGTCGCGGAAACATTGTCGGATCTCGAGGTCTTTGTCTCCGCCGCATTGCAGGCGGGCGCCTCGAGTATCAACGAACTGGCGTCTCAGCTCTCGATGGACAACGCCACGCTGTGGCGGACCATCATCAGCATGCGGGAGCGCGGCTTGTTGATCGCGGGTGCGATCAACCCATCTGAGAATCGGCTTCATGCCGGCGCAGTCAGCTAGCCCAGGCACTTAGTCCGAAGAATGCGGTCGTTCCAGATTCCAGGCATTCGCCACGAGAGCGATTCCCGCTCCGACCGCGGCGGCCAATAGCGTCAGCGCGATGGTCACGATGGTCTGATTTGGGCGCGATCGAGTCGGCTCTCCCGGTGGATCAATAATGTTTACTGTCGCGGGCTCGGCTGGGTCCGCGACCAAGAATGCATTGACCTGGTCCGGAAGAATCGACGCGGCCGACTCCGCGATCTCACGTGCGTCGCCCGCGGAGTCGCGCGTGACCGTAACGGTGAGCGCGCGACTATACCGGCTGCCAATTACAGAGCCCTGAATGTCGTTCGCAGTCAGGGTCAATTGCTTCGCGGCCAGATCGCGCGCGACCGCTTCCGCAAAGACCCGGGACTCGACCAGCGTCGGAAGATCGTCCATCACCATCAGTTCCGGCCGCTCAGAGCTCCCGGGGATCTCTGTATCGCCTGGAAGAAGCACAACCGCCTTGAACGAGGTCTGATATGACTGCGTTCGCGACCGCACGAGGAGCAAAGGCAAGACGATGGCCGGCACCAGGACGACCAGCCACCAGCGTTTCAGCAGGACTGAAATCAACTCACGTAGTGTCAACGACGGCCCTCACCCCTGACCCCTTCCCCAACATATGGGGAGGGGAGGACGGTCTGAGTAGTCCTAATAAGCTCCACGACCTGTCAGAACGGCGGGAATTGTGCGGATCACGATCTTCATATCAAGCCACGGAGTCCAGTTCTCGGCGTAGTAAAGGTCGAGCCGCACCATTTCATCAAAACTGAGGTTGCTGCGACCGTTGATCTGCCACAGACCGGTCAGCCCAGGCGTCAGCAGCAGCCGTTGGCGATGCCAGTCCTCGTACGTCGCCACCTCCTCCGGCATTGGAGGTCGAGGACCAACAAAGCTCATTTGGCCGCGCAAGATGTGCGCGAACTGCGGCAATTCATCAAGGCTGAGACGGCGGAGAACCTTGCCGATCCGGGTCAAGCGAGGATCATTCTGGAGCTTGAAGAGCCGGGGATCGAGGTGGCCATACTCGGCCATCAAACTGGCACGTTGTTCATCGGCATTCTGCACCATGCAGCGAAACTTGGTAAAGGTAAATATTTCCCCGCCGCGGCCAACTCGTTGCTGACGGTAAAGGGCCGGCCCCACCGACTCGGCACGAATCAACAGCGCGATGATTGCCATGGGGATCGCCATCACGACCAAAACGGTCATCGCGATCGCAATATCGACTCCGCGCTTCATGACAAAGTTCATACCGTCGATCGATGCGTCCTTAAGGCTAACGAGCGGGACACCCGCGACCTCGCCTACATCGACCCGGTCGAGCGAGAGCTGCAGCAAATCCGGCACGACTTTGAACTCGACATTCTGTTTCCGGCAGTGCTCGATAATCGAAAGAATCCGGCCCTGTTCGGTCGCCGGCAGGGCGATGATGACCTCGTCGACTTCGTACTCCTCGACGACTCGCTCCAAATCCTGCGTTGTGCCGAGCCGGTCCGCCCGTTCGAGTCCGGTTTCGGTAGCGACGGACAGTCCATCGCCCGCGCGGACGTCATCAACAAAGCCAACGACCCGGTAACCGAACGATGGAATCGAGATCAGCGCCTGCATGATCCGCCGCCCCGGATCGCCGGCGCCGACGACCAATACCCGATCCACGTAGATCCCACGTGACCACAGATGGTGCCGCACGGATCGCGTGATGAATCGCCTGAGGATCAGCAATCCAATCGCGATCGCCCATGCATACACAAAGACGAGCCGCGATGGCACAAAGCGCGAGAGAAAGGCGGTCAGGATGATCGCGGCCATTGCGGTGGTGACGCCGCCAATGACCATCGTCGTTTCATCCAGCAGCCCGGTCGACCTCGGCAGCCGGTAGACGCCACGGATAAGGAAGGTCAGCAGCGCGATCACCGCGAAGAAGAATGCACGGCTCTGAAACGTAGAAAAGGGCTCAAAGTCAGAAACACGAACGGGACCGCCCCATTGCCACTCGTATCGAACCTGATAAGCCAGCCAAAAAGCGGCGTAGAGGATCGCGCCATCGGCAACGAATTGGCTGGACCTGATTGCGATCTGAAACCAGGTCGATCTCAGAAAACCGGCACGCGCTCTCGTTGGACGGCCGGCTCCGACCAGGACTTGGCTATGCTGCACGGTGGCCTTCCATGAAACCGCTCCGCGCTCTTCTCAGACCGACGGCTCGGGCTGCGACCGCGGTTCGCGTTCCCCCGGCGAATCTTACCACCGGCACTCGGAATGAAGCGGCTTCGCGATGGTAAGATCGACTGATGACACAAGACGACGACATCCCACCGTTCGATGGGTTATCAAGGCGACTCTGGACGCCGTGGCGGATGTCATACGTCGGCGGCGGCGCGAAGGAAACCGGTTGCATCTTCTGCAACCGAATCGCGGCCGACGACGATGTCGAATCGTTGATTCTCCACCGGTCGTCAAAATCGGCCGTGATCGTCAATCTCTATCCCTATAACACCGGCCATCTGATGATCGTGCCAAATCAGCACGTCGCCAGCCCGGAGGAGATCGATCCGCACGAGCTATCTGACATGGCGACCATCCTGCCGCCTGTACTGCGAGCGTTGCGACAGGTGCTCGACTGTCACGGCTTCAATGTGGGCATGAACATCGGTTCGGTGGCTGGAGCGGGAGTCGCGGAGCATCTGCACGAGCATGTCGTGCCGCGCTGGAATGGCGATGCGAACTTCATGCCGATCATCGGAGCGGCGATGATCATTCCCGAGCTGATTCCGGTCAGCTACGCCAAAATACGCGCGGAGCTTCAGCGCGAACTTGGCATCAACAGCGTAGACTCAATCGATGTCGTGGTATTCGACCCGCATGCATCACAAGTGCTGCTCGAAGGTGATGGGGCTCTTCCGTCGGTTCCAATTCTGAGCAATCGCTCGATATGGCGACAGGTCATCGATTATGTCGCAACGCGCGGGATCAAGACAGAAATCGCCGGGTGGGCCGGAACAAACCGCGCGGAGGACGGCGCCGAATCCGTCCTTGTCCTATTTGCTGACAACTCAACAGCCGAAACCGGCAATTGGATCGACCTAAGTACCATCGGGGACACCGGCGAAGCGGTACAAAGGATTGTGACGCGTGGGCTGGCACAACTCTCGCCGATCGTCGCCCCTGGTCGAAATAGAGCGACGACGCCCCGGACCTAGCCCACTCGTACCCATTGATCTCACCCGCCCGTCTCCCAAAATCCGACCCAATGGCGATGGTGGAACCACACCGCACTGGCGAAACTGGTACTTGAGTGCAATACACCGTGGACGATGAGAGGATCGCATTGTGGAGCGGAACGAAAAGAGAGACTCCGCCGACTCGACCACGGAATTCGATCTCCAGGGCCGGCTCGGAAACTTTCTGATCTCCGACATTATTCAAATGATCGGCCTTTCGGGCAAAACCGGAACGCTCACGCTGATCGAGGGCTGGAACACCCGTACGATCTCGTTCGAACAAGGTCGCATTTGTTACGTCACCGCCGGCAACAAGTTGCCCGGACTGTTCGAAATGCTCGTGCGAATCGGCCGCCTCAACCGGCAGCAAGTCGAAGCGTTCAAGGCCCGTCGAAAGGGCCATCGCGACGAGGAGATGATCCAGGAGCTGGTCGATCGAGGGCTGTTGTCTCGCGAAGATGTAAACCGCTGCAACGAACTGCTACTTGAATCAGCGATTTACACGCTCTTCCTATGGCCGCAATGTGCCTTCACGTTCAAAGCCGGCGAGGTGATTCGCGAGGGCGGCGTCGCGGTTACGGTCGACGGCAACCATCTCATCATCGAAGGCACGCGCCGGGTCGACGAATGGATTCAAATCAGCCCGCTCGTCCCTTCCGTCTTCACGATCTTCCGGCAGCGGCCGCATCTGATCGAGCGGCAGGTACCGGAACACCTGCGCCGCGTCTTCGGTAACGTCGATGGGCGGCGCGATGTGAGCTCGATCGCGCGCTCGAGCGGTGTTTCCCAGTTCGATGCCGCTAAAGCGCTCTTTGAACTGGCCGAGGGCCGGTTCGTCGAGTCAATTCCGCCGAACAAGCCGAAGGTGTGCGAGCTTTTCAACCTCGCGACGGAATCGATCTACGTCAAGCTGGTGCTTTATGAGCACAGCCGCGACGCGATGCAGTTCGAGCAAGAGCTCAACCGGTTTGCGATGGAGAACGGGCTCAAAGTCCGTATGTCGTCCGGCAAAATCATTCGCTCCGATCTCGATTCCCAGATGACCGCGACCGAATTGATCGACCACTACAAACTCTTTATCGGCATCCAGAACAACAAGCTCTCAAAGGTTGTCGGCCCGCGCGTTTTCCAAGGACTCATGGAAGGGCTCTATCTGAACGCCGATCCCGACATCAAAGCGATGATGCGAATGTATGAGTTCTTCGATTTCGAAGGGCTCTCGTTGCTCGAAATGTTCGACGACAAAAAGGTGCAGCCGCGCGATCACACGTCGGACTTGATCGCGCCATCCCGCCATCGCACTGGGTGACCGGCATCTCAATTCGGTGCATCAGGGCGCGACGACTATAATGCGCCCATGGATGATCTTGCCCCGCCGTGCCGGTTTAGCGCGATTCACCTGTCCGAAATCGAGCGTCGCCAAGGTAGTTTCTGGTGACGTCGTTTGCTTCGGCGGGACGCCGACCGCCCAAAAACTCCCTCTCGGCGTTTATTGCGGGCGTGCTGCTAACGGTCGGCGAAACACTGTTTCATCCGACAATCGTGCTCGTTTTCTTCGCTTCCCAGCTCACGGATTCGTTGCGAACCCTTGGCTTTGTCGCGAGTGTCGCGCTCCTCGGTTGGTACCTGCCGCAGCTCGTCGCGCCCTGGTTCGCCGGAGTCTCCAGCAGGCAACTGCCGTGGGCACTCGGCTCTTCGATCATTCGTTCCGCGGCCGCGATTTTTCTCGCCTATTCCGCGTATCGAACCGATGTCACCGAAGACCAGCGGCTGAGAGCGTTCTTTATCTGCTACATCGCGTATAGCCTCGCTTCCGGCTTTGCGCAATTGCCCGTCAACGAACTGATCGCGCGCGGGGTTTCCGGTGATCTGCGCTCACGGATGATTCGCCAGCGCAACCTCTGGGGCGGCGTGATCGCGGTCGGAGCCGCGTTCGTGGCCCGCGAGGTCTTCGAACCGGGCGGCCCCGGCTTCCCGAGGAATGTCTCGCTGATCTTCATCGCCGCGGCCACCTCGATCTCAGCGGCGACTTTTTTCATCGGCAGGATTCGCGAACCGCGGCTCTTTCAGCCGAAAAGCGCTGCCGGCAGGAGACCGCGTGCTCGCGACTTTGCCGGCGTGCTGGCCGACGGCGCGTTTCGGCGGTTTGCCTTCTTTGGGCTGATCGGCGGCGCAACGACGCTCGCCGACCCGTTCTACGTAATCTACGCCCGCCGGGAATTTGCTCTTCCGTCGATTTGGATCGGCACGTTCTTGATGCTCTTCGCCGCGGGATCAATCCTCTCAGCGCCGCTGTGGGCGGGGATCGTCCGATTCGGCGGCGCCAGGGCCGCGATTCAAACGGCGACGGCCGTGAAGGTCATTGCCCCGCTGATTGTGCTATCGCTGCCATACGCGATCGATAGCGATCTGTACCGAGATCACGTTACCGATGAGCGTGTTGTTTTCTACATTCTGGCGGCACCGTTCGCCGTCCTCGGCGTTGCCACGAGAGGTTTTGTCGCGGGCAATTTCAGTTACCTGATGGACATCGCCGTTCCCGAACGGCGGTCGGCGTACCAGATGCTGGCGTTGACGCCCCTGATTGCCGCCGCCGCCGCGCCACTGGCCGGCGCGGAGATCGCCGACCAGTGGGGCTTCGATCGCTTGTTTCTCGTCGCGGTTCTTGCCGGATTCGTGGCCGTAATCGGAGCCGGCATCCTCGCCGGCACGAGCAAACGAGTGCGCGTTAGCTCTGCCGCGTATCGCCTACGAGGAGCACGGTCCTAGTTCAACTGACGGAGCACCTTCGACGCAAGCAATTCGACACCGTCGAGATCGTCGAGCGCCAGCCACTGCGCCATCACACGCTCGACTCCCGCATCGTTCAAGGCTCCAAGCGCCTCGACGATCCGCTCTGGTCCACCGACGATAACGCCTCGCGCTCGCAGCTCCGCTGCGTCGCCTTCAACTTTCGCGGCGGCATCGGCATCGTCCTTGCCGATCACCACGCGGGTCATGAGCGTCCGCTTGACCGAGCTCGCCGGCCGTCCTGCATCTGCGAGCAATCCGTCCAGTTGCGTGCTCAACTCCTTGAACCGCTCTCCGGTCACGCAGACCGCGTTCCATTCGTCCGCGTACTTCGCCACGAGAGGCAGCGTCAGTTTGGGTCCATTCCCACCGATCACGATCGGCGGCCCGCCCGGGCGCCGCGGTCGCGGAAGCAAGAGCGCGTCTTCCAGATGGTAATAGACACCGTTGAACCAGGTCGGAACGTCGGAGCGCAGGAGCCGCGTGATGACCTGCAATCCCTCGTCGAACCGCGCGAACCGTGGCTTGACGTCGAGCAAGTCGAAGCCGTACCGCTTGTGCTCGCGGACTTGCCAGCCCGCGCCAAGTCCGAGCCGAAAACGGCCGCCCGAGAGATCATCGATCGCGGCCGCGGTCCATGCCGTGACAACCGGATTCCGAAACGAAACAGGCGAGACCATCGGACCAAATTCGATCCGCTTCGTGGTCGCGGCAAGATACGTCATTGCCGTCCAAAGCTCGAGCGAATCGAGCACCGGGCCCTCGGCGTTCGTGAAGTGATCTGAACTGTAGAGACCGGCGTAACCGAGGTCTTCGGCCGCTGCTGCGAGGCGCTTGAAGCGCGCCCAATTGAGGTCGTCCTGGCCTTCAAGCATCAACGCGACGTCAAGCACAATGCCCCCTTCAGACGCTAACCGGTGCGGACATGCCCGCGGGAGACCATCTTACGACTGATCGGGTACTTGAGGCAGCTTGAGATAACTAGGGTGGGCGAAGGCCCTCGTTCAACATTTCGAGGTTCTTCTCGAACATCTGATCGAGCATATCGGGCGTGCAGTCCTCGAGAACTTGATTCACTTCAAGCATCACGAAGCCGTGGACCGCGGTCCACAGGAGGTGCGCCGCAACCTCGGGATCGCATTGGCGCATTTCGCCATTCATGATCGAATCGACGACCGCCTTGCCCGGCATCTCCTTCAGACCCATGCAGGTGATCTTCTGCGTTTCGCCGGGACGATAGGTGGAGTCGATTCGTCCGAAGAGGAGCATAAAGAGATCTGGATGGTTGGACGCGAATCGCCGATAGGCATGCGCAATCGCCTGCAGCTTCCCCGGCCCAGATGATTCCGAGGCGACCGCGATCTCGAAATCGCGCTGCATCATGCGCACGGCCTCAAGAAAGAGCGCGTCGAGCACTGCATCCTTGCTCGGGAAGTAATCGTAAAGCGTCGGGGCGGTAACGCCGACCGCGCGGCCAAGCGCGCGCATCGAGAGCTCCTTGAAGCCGTGCTCCTGCACGATCTGGCGAGCGGCTGCGAGGATGTCGTCGAACATCATGACCCGAAGGCGTTCGCGACGAGAGGGCGGCGCAACCGTTGGTGGCTTGTCGACAATCATCCGATACTCCGAACAGTGTTACCAATTCCAAACAACGTTATTCTATGTGATTTTGTCATTTTATACAATATGGCGCATCTCTCCGGTTACTAATCGCACACGTCTGAGTGCGACAATCGACTCGCACATGTATCACGCTCGGAGTCTGTAATGCATCTTATTCCTGAAGTAACAATCTTCGACATAACGATTCCCTTTTCGGCCGATCTCCCGGTCTGGCCCGGCGATCCTGCAATCGAGCTCCGTCCCCTGAGCCGGACGGCTCGAGGCGATCCGGGCAATACCACTCAGATCATTTGTCCGACACACTCCGGCACACATGTCGATCCTGGTTGGCATTTCATCGACGACGGACTCCGGCTCGACCAAATTCCAATCGAACGCTGGGTCGGACCCTGCCAGGTCGTCGAAGTCCCTGACAGCATCGCAACAATCGAGCCAGCCGATCTCGAGGCCGCGAAAATCGATCCAGCAACGACCCGTGTGCTTTTCAAGACGAGCAATTCCAATAAGTGGCATACCGGTTCCCTGGAGCTCGAAACCGACTATGTCGCACTCTCGCTGGAAGCGAGCAGCTGGCTCATCACTCATGGGATCAAGCTCGTCGGGGTCGACTATCTCTCGTTCGAATCATTTACGAGCGACGGCGCTGTCCATCGCATGCTCCTGGGGAACGACGTCATCGCCATCGAGGGCCTCGATCTCTCTGAGGTCGAGCCGGGGTTCTGCCAACTCGTCTGTTTGCCGTTGAAGATCAAGGACGGGGATGGCGCGCCCGCACGGGTCATCTTGATGTCGTATGGCGGATAACGATCGGTTGCCGGAGTTTCCTGCCCGTCGCCCGCGAATCGGTGCGATCGGCCTGGCGACCTGGGATCGACTCATTGTGGTCGATCGCTATCCCGACCGCGGCAATTTTGCGATCGTTCGTGCGATATCGGCCGGACCCGGTGGCACGACCACAAACTCGGTTGCCGCGCTGGCAAAGCTCGGTGCCGAGGTCTCGATCAGGGCGCTCGCTGGCGACGATTCTGAAGGATGCCGCCTGCGCGAAGGACTCGCGTCACTCGGTGTCAACACTGAATGGCTAACGACAGCCAAGAATCAAGTGACCGACGCGGGAACGATTATCGTCAGCCGGAATCCATTCGACCGCACGATCTTCTGGCATCAGGGCGCGCGCTTGAGGCTGGGCGATCAGATCGACATCGCGGGGCTGTTCGCGAACGATGTCGTCCTCGTCGATGTTGACGATCCGCCGCTCCGGCGGTTTCTGCTCGATCTCCCGGCCCACACGCTTCCCGGGGCTCGCTTGCTCGGCACGCTCACGTACCTGGAGGATCCAGCAATCCCCGATTCATTCGATTTGCTAATGCGACACGACGTCGTGGTCGGCAACGAGCGACAGTATTGCTCGATCACCGGGGGCAGCGACCTGAGCGAGGTTATCGGTTGCGTTCGCGGCCGCATGCGCGGGGAGAACCTCCGGGCCGCGGTTGTTACCCGCGGATCCCTTGGTTCACTCGCGTTCACGGTCGACGATTTCTGGGAAGCACCAGCCTACCCGGTCGACGTTATCGATCCAACCGGCGCGGGTGATGCCTTCGCGGGCGCGGTGGCGTTCGGCATGGCAAGCCGGTGGGATTGGGGGCTGGTATTGCGTTTTGGCAATGCGGTCGCCGCGCGGTCGACTCGGGCGCTTGGCGCGCAAACTTCACAGCCAAATTGGGACGAAACGATCGCACTTCTCCAAGACAACTGCCCGGCAGCTCCATGAACGCTCCGGCCTTCTTGCGCTTCTACCCACACGCTTCGAGCGGAGACCAGCTTAGTCGTCGAGTCAAAGCGCTGGCCATCGAGCACGGCCTGTCGGTCGCCGCGATAACCTCCGCCGATGCGTTCGAGGACCTGGATGAACACCTGGAGGCGCACATCGATCAGGGTCACGTTGACGGACTCAGTTGGTTTACACCTGAGCGCGCTCGATTTTCTGCCTCCCCGCGGAATCTGCATTCCTCCGCCCGGACAGTACTCTCGTTAGGAATTGCATACTGGTCGGGCCCCGCCGTGAAACCGGTCGATGTGCCTCGAGGTCGAATCTCACGCTATGCCTGGGGCAACGACTACCATGTTGTGCTCAAGCGCAGAATGCAGTCACTGCACGCCGCGATCGAGCGCGTGGCCGGGCGGACCGTGGAGGCTAGGTTCTTGGTTGATACGGCCCGGATCGTCGATCGCGCGGCGGCCGCACGAGCCGGACTCGGCTGGTATGGTAAGAACGCGTGCTTGATCGTGCCGGGACACGGTTCCTGGGTCATGCTCGGCAATCTGCTGCTCGATCTGGAGCTCGAACCAAATGTGCCCCTGGACCGTAATTGCGGTCGCTGCTCGATCTGCATCGATCGCTGCCCGACCGGCGCGATCGTCGCCCCATACACAATTAGCACCCCACGGTGTCTTTCGTTTCAAACCATCGAACAGCGGGGGTCGATTCCGATGGAGCTCAGACCCCAGCTCGGCGATTGGGTGTTCGGTTGCGATGTTTGCCAGGATGTTTGCCCGTATACAGGAGCCGCGGCGGCCGCTGCAGACCCCGACTTTCAGCCAGTCACGGTCGACCGGGCATTTCCACGCCTCGACTGGCTCATAAGCATGTCGGAAAAGGAGTTCCGATCGGCGTTCCGCGGCTCGGCGGTGCTTCGCGCGAAACGGCGAGGACTGGCGAGAAACGCTACGGTCGCCCTTGGAAATGCCGGCGACGAATCGTCCATTCCTGCACTCGCAAAAGCGCTCTCGACACATGATGAACCGCTCGTCCGCGGTCACGCAGCCTGGGCGCTAGGTCGTCTTGGCGGATCGGTCGCGCGCATAGCGCTGAATCAAGCACGATCGCTCGAAGACGATTCCCTCGTCACATCCGAGATCCTAACCGCATTGGAATCAATTCACCGTACGTAAGGCTGTCCCGGGTGCCCGCGAGCTTTTAGCAATCGGCGTCGCGAGAGGTGGGGTTTCGCAGGT
>CAYJPA010000072.1:0-31898 GCA_964371945.1 uncultured Sphaerobacteraceae bacterium
TCCGCAAAGCGCAAACCTCGCCCATCAGCTGAAAACTTACCAGCACCTACTTAGACCGACGGTGATTGTGGCGAAAACATCTCTAGAAGCAGGTCGCTCCAAGATGAACGAATAACCAAATGGGTGCTCATCGCTTGCAGGTCGCACACCGCGTACACCACGTACTTCAATGTCAACATCTCCTGACTTTCCGGCCAGCTTAGTTGGAAGCGGAAACCAGAGTGATGCCTGATCTACCCGCTTGAACCGAAAATCAACTGTGCCCGTGGCTCTCGCCGGCGCACCTAGTGCTGTAGCCAGTCTCAAAAACTCTGCCTGACTCCGCGCTTCTTTGCCGATGGGGGTGAACAAACGAGCAGGAAATCGATATCTGATCCAAAAAACGATTTGCCCTGGTTGTCCGCCTCCCGGACCGATACAAGCCGATACGGAGTGTTCCGCCCCGTCTCTAGTGGAATATAGCCACTGATGTGTAACACCGACATCGTCTGCGGGACTTGGGTCCTTATTAATTTCGTGTTGCAACACAGTTGGCGTCACGTCGCTCGGATCGTGCCAGCCCTGGATGAACACACTCGTTGCCTGATACTTTGCGAGGTTCAGGCGCGGAAGTCTGGGCGACTTTTGTTTCATGACTGGGCCAACTCCAAGTCGGTGATTTTGACAATGAACGCCTGAGTGCATTCGGCTATTGAGCATTATGCCTGAGTGTGCAAGAATTGGAATGTACAATGAAGCCAGATCTGATAGCACAGTTCGTGCGAATGAAATACGACGCATTCATCAATTTTTTGCCTTAACCAGTTATTCGTCGGGCCTGCGAAATTCGAAGCATCGAGTAGTCGAGCCTCCTCGTCCAATCAACTGATTTTCTCGGAAGCATATTTCGTTACGCCTATTTATGACCGATGATAGCTTTTCCTGTTGCCATACTTCGATAGCCCAATTCGCTGATGCATCGATCATCGGTATAGTGGAGGTGCGGAATCACCGCGCGAAATTCATGAATTTGCCGCACTCTGACGCTTCGATCCATCGCTGTCCGATGTATGTTCGATTGGTGAGATTGAAGCTTGAGATCGATACACAATATGCCGCGCCGATATGGCACGAACCGAGCGCAAGCTGCTCGATGAAGGCGCAGACATCACTCGCAATCATCTCATAGGTGATCTTTCCGGCAGGATTGTTCGTGCGGCCGTGACCCCGATGCTCGATGTGGATTGCCCGGTAACCGGCGCCCGAGAACAAGGGCATCATTTCCGACCAGGAGAAGTCGGGGTCATCGATCGAGCTGCTGGCGGCATGCATCAACACAAAAGGCGTCCCTGCAGGATCGCCCATTTCCTCGTAGTACAAGCGAATGTCGTTGATCTCCGCGTACGGCACGGACATCCCTTCTGCAATTGCGTTCAGCACGAACTTCAGTTCGGGATCTTAACAGGCGATGCCGGTTCAGGCACGATCTGAAGGGTCACATGCTATCGGTCGGCTCATGTGCTGAGTCATGACGCTGATGACTATTGACCCGGCCGTGATGTCCAACCGCCGGCGGTGGTCCTAGGCGCAACCGGCCTGACTGGAATAGAGGCGCTGACGAACGTCGAAGCGCTTCAGCGAAGCGGCTAGTCAGAGCGTCGGAACAGCTCATCCGTGCGGAGATCGAAATTCGACTGATGCACCTGGCAAGAACAGCGCCTGCCGCGCATCGCCATATGGCCCGGTTGCGCATAGGCTTAACTCGAGTCAGACGACGGCGCGACAATGAGGCTTTTTATCCGCCGACCAGGTACGAACAATCATGGATCGGTTACTGAAACCAACTATTATTCTCGTCCGTTTTGTCGCGATCTCTCTCGCGATGTCCTCAACGGCACCCTCGTTCGCTTACGCCAAAAACGCGGTCAGCATTGGGGTCATCGGTGGTGAGCGGTTCGCACATGTCTCGGCAGTTGATTTCGAACCGATCGTTTTCGTTGACGGCCGTCCCTTCCAGATCGGTACCGCAACGGTCTATGTCGATGACTTGAGCGGTACCGGCGCGGGCTGGCAGGTGACAATCGGCCTGGCCGGGTCGGATGACACTCTGATGGCCGCGGATGAGCAATCCACTTTCATTCTTTCGGTCACGCTGCCGCGCCTGATTGTGGGCCAGGGGATCGATGATGCCGGCGGACCGTTCTCCTCGGAGCTCGTCGCTGGAAATTTACGGCAATCTCGTATCATCATGTCCGCACAGCCTGGTTTTGGTAAAGGAAACTACCAAATGGTGGTCACGATTGCTCGAGCACTGCCGGGCGATCCCTCGGCACTCGCATCTGAGCTCGCGATCTCAGTCACTATCTGCGCGGGCAGCTGACCCTCGACCAGGACCGCGAATCCGACTCTCGGAGAGTCAGCCGGCATGCGACGTGGCCCAGAAGTCGTCCGTTACCTTAGCCGCATTTCACCGGACTTCAATACCGATTCACTTCCGAGAGTTCTGCAACTTTCGGGCGATACCTGACCACCTCCCCGGATGAAAGAATCAGCCAGTCGGGCTACATGTCCCTCCCCGACGATCTGCATCTGAAGTAGGTGCATTGGTTGCTTGGATCATCTGGAGGAACCCCCCCAAGTGTCTACTGGTCACCTTACCCGGCGTCGCTGGGAACGAATGGCGGGAGGGCTCATGGCCCTCGTGGTTGGACTAGGATTGGCGAGCGGCGCTCTTGCCAGCAACAGCGTCAGCACGTCGGTCACCGGCGGCACCCGCACAGCAAGCATTGAGGATCTGTCGCTTGGCGCGGTGAACTACGCTCACATCGACCAAACAAAGACCGGAACAATGTCACTGACCGCCGATGACTCGAGCGGCACGAACGCGGGGTGGAACGTGACCGTCGTCGCCTCGAATTTCGCCTACACGGGCACATACGGTGGCGTGAGTATCCCAGCGAGCAATTTCGCACTGACATCGGCGGCCGCGCCGATCAAGGTCGTCGGCCAGGGCGTCAGCGAGTCGAATGGCCCGATGGTTCCGTCGACGAGTCCGGTCGGCACCCTGGACTCTGCTCGCAAGGTCGTGCAGGCAAATGCAAATCATGGCAAGGGAACCTACACCCAGGCCCTGGGCGTTTCGCTGATCGTGCCGGAGGATAGCGTTGAAGGCACCTACACGAGCACGCTGACCGTCACCATTACCTTCGGCCCGTAGTTGCCACCTTCAAAGGTCCGCTGGTCGCGTCCATAGGAGGACTGCAATCTTATGAACGCCCACAATCAAGATCCGGCCCCACGTGGGGCCGGATTCCTCACCCTGATGGCCCTCGCCTTCCTGCTTATTGGATCGTTTTGGGTCCAGACATCCAAGGTAGTCGCTCAGGACGACATGCCAAAGCTCGGCATCGAGCCCGCGAACAGCGATGAGATCTTCTTTTCGGAGACGGTCAGGCCCGGTGATTCAAAGACATTGACCGTGGCACTCAGCAATGCCGGTAAGACGGATGTCACCATCCTCACCTACGCCGCCGATGTCTATTCGTTGATCAATGGCGGTCTTGGGGTGAACCTTTCCGATGCGCCGGTCTCCGGCGCCACAACCTGGCTCGACTACCCAACCCAAACGGTGAAGATCCCTCACGGTGAGGGTCTTCAAGTCGAGTTTCAGCTGACGGTCCCACCCGGCGTCCGGCCCGGCGAATATGTGACCAGTCTGGTCATCCAAAATGCCGAACCGGTTAAAGGCACTGGCGCGGTCACGGTCGACCAAATTCTGCGGCAGGCGATCGCCGTCGCGATCCGAGTTCCGGGAGACGAGCATCCTGGACTCGAGATCGGCTCTGTTGTGTACCGGGACAATGCCCTGATCGACAGCCTCCTGATCGAAGTGCGAAACACCGGAAACATTCACTTGAAGCCGGCGGGCAGTGTGCGGGTTCTCGATCCCAGGGGAGAAACCAAACTGGATGTCGAAGTCGGGATGGATTCGGTCTATGCCGGGACGACGACGATGCTCGAGATCGGACTAACCGAATCGTTCGACACCGGCGACTATCAAATCTCGGTGCAGCTCGACGACCATGATCGAGGCGGAAGCGCGTCGATCGTCGACATGCCATTCGCGGTTGTCGATACGGCACAGGCGTCCGCGGTTGTTCGAGTCGACGAGTTCGAGACCGTTGCAGTGCGGGCGGCCGATGATGCCCCGATCCAGTTCGTGGACGTTTCCGTCTCGATCGAGAATCCCGGCACACAAATAGCAAATGGTCAGGTCGTGCTCCACGTCGAGCGCGATGGAGAGCTCGTCGAAGACTACCCGTTGACGTCCGGCACACCAATCGAGACCGGCCCACTCAACGTTCGCCAACGGTATCTGCCGATGACCGGTTGGCTGCCGGGGGTCTATAGCTTTTCAGTTCGAATCGAATCGATCGATCCCGCAACCGGAGAAACCGCGATCCTCGCCGCATCGGAAACACCCGTGATGCTAGAGATCGAGTGAATCGGAGCGGATCAAGCATGAACAGTCGAGCATGGCGAATTGGAATCGGCAGAATGGTCGCACTGGGCGCTGTCCTGATTGCAGTCGCCGCCTTGCTCATCGTGCTCGATCCTTCTCCAGCGCCGGCAGCGGATGGTGATCCAGGACTGGATTTTGCCGCGACCCCTGTCGCGCTCGACCCCATCGAGCCCGGCGATGAGCTCGACTGCGACGGCGAGCCGGTGAACAGCATCGAAACAATCGTCGACGCCTCTTCTATAGAAGAAGAAGGACTCGCGACTCCGGTTGCGATTGGTGAAGATGGGGAGATCGATTCCTGCGTTTCAGTGGATGTCGAGCCGGCAGCGCCGGAGGTTCCCGCCACGGAACCAGATCTTCCGGAGGAGATTGACAGCGATGCCGCACCGGACGAATCAGGCCCGGCACCAACGTCAGCAGAGTCTGGTGCGCCGCCCCCGTTCGAAGATCCGACACTGGCGGGATTGGCAGTCGATTCTCCGTCCACCGATCCGGTCAGCGATCCGTCACTCGCCGGAATTCCGCTGAGCGGCGAGGAGACGGAATCGGACGTGACCGATCCGATGCTGGCCGGCGTTCCGGCCGAGGAAATGGAGGAAGAACCGCCGGATGATCCATTGCTCGCCGGGCTTCCCGAGGGCGACGTCGCCTCGGCCGCGGCAGTACCGAAGGGACGAGTCGATATCGACGTCATGTCTCCAAACGGAAGCGTGATTCCCGGTGGCCGGATCTCGTACATCTTTCAGGTTTCGAACCCCACAAAGAAGAAGGTGTCGTTCAGGCTTCAAACGGAGATCGATCGCATTGGGTGGACGTCCGCGGTGTACGCGATCGGCTCGGCCACACCGCTCAATTCTGTGCTCACGCTCAAGCGAGGCGAATCGATCAAGGTGGTGGTGATGGTTTCAGCGCCGCACGAAGCAGTAGTAGGCGATCGGGCATCGACCGAGCTCAATGCGGTCATCGTGCATTGACGAGGCGCTTTGTGGCGAGCTTACCTTGCGATCTCTCAAGATATGTCCGCACGGGTTGAAGAAGTTGTACTGGCTGGCGAGTCACGATACAGCCTCTCGACACCGGCTTGTCCCCCAGGGACTCAGCGCCGATCATGCTCGGAGAACCGGGATCCCGCCAGTTCGGCGAACCGGTTCCAGTCTCGTGGGACGACCCGGTACCGAAGAGGCAATTCTATCGCCATCTCGAGAGCATTTTCGACCACGCGTTCGTGCGCGATCTCCAGGCCGAGATCGAACCGATGTCGATCGATCCAGTCGTCTTCTCCAATCTCTTGAGCGCTCTTCGAATTCGAAAAGGATGAGTCCCGATTCGTCTCCGGTAGCATCCGAAGGCTATGGCGCGCCCAGAGGGCACCCGGACCTTCCGGCGCCGAGAATGCTTCCGAAGTGAATCGCGTCTCTCTTGCAGCCCGCGCTAGGCGCCCATTCTGGTGCTCATGGCCGATCACTGGTTCCGCGCAGCATGATGACGCTCGTGACGAGTGTCCAGACAATGAATAGCAAGATGCCAGGCAGACCGATGAGGTTCAGGTCTGGATCGAGTATGCCAACGACGCCAATTAGGAGGAGCGCGGCGATGATGACCGTTGCCCACGCGAGCCATTTCGGGGACGCCCCAAGAAGTCCCGCGGCCGCTGCGAGCGCCAAGAACAGCGCTCCGAGCGGCAACGCCATCATGTAAAGGACGTATCCGACGTTCCACAACACATGCAGCACATCTGGACTCACGGTTTCGACAACGCCGTCAACCCATGCAGCGCCATAGAAAATCGACGACGCGAAAGCCATTACAAGCCAGAACAGGAGATTAGAGAAGAGTCCGAGGGTCGCGAGATCCTCGTCGACAAAAGCGGCCAATCTCTTTCTGACAGCGACAGAGAACAGCCCGAGCAACGGTAAAGCGAGCGAGAACATCGCAATGGACACTAACCCGGCCGTTCGGTTGTCAACAATATATGTCGAGATCTCCGCGGCCGGTGCGTCGACCGCGGGCGGCTCACCTACAATGAAGAATGACGCGAGGACCAACACAACCGAGCTAACACCCGCAATTCCGGCAAGCCGCTGACTCCCGTCACCCACTGCGCTGCCCATATCATCTCCTTTGATCAGGCTCCACCAAAACGGTAGAGGAACCGCCCAAGAGACACGCTTTGATAGTCCGAAGAGAGTCCGATTGTAGGGAAGATCAACCTCTTGTCAACTGCATGAAAGCACCGCGAGGATATTGTTGGGGACTCTCGAGTGACAAGCAGCACCGCGCCGTTTTCAGGCTGAGCGCGCGACCCGATCAGCCTCGTCAGCACCACGTCAAGTGACCCTTGCTACGGTAGGGATATCGCCTCAGCGAGCATTGATGCAACTTACGCCGCACATGCTTACGTTGTCATCCCGTGGCCCTGGCGATCAACCAACTTGCGCCGATCCTCATGGACGAACCGGAATCGCGTTTCGACTTGACATCGTGGACACGAGCACTGCCATCACCATCGCGTTGCCTGGACGCGAACCCATTCGGTGCTACGGCGATTACGCTCCGCTTGCGGGAGTAAAGAATCGTGTCCCGAACGAGGCAAGGTCTGCTTGCACTCATATTTGCCATCTTCCTCGTCTCCGCGTTCACTCTTCGCACAACTCACATCCGCGCCCGGGAGACTGCCGGAGTCGATGAGCCAAGTAGTGGACTAGTAACGGAAATCACAACCTTCAGACACATCGATGTCGATGACGCGAAAGCGGCCGCGGCCGGCGAGCTCGGTGCCCTCCGAAAGGGCGCGGGTTGGTAGAAACCGACAGTGCTGCTCAAAAAGGTCATCCGCCTCACTGATGGATGTCGCTGAGTGCGTCACCGACGTGCAGCGCGGACATTGAAGTCGCCCTTCCTGGCGCGCCTCAGGCAATACTTCGATTTTTTCAACGCGCTGGGTCGCTTTTGCGACGCCCGGGATGGATTTGTGAACGGGGTTTTTATGGCGATTTTTCCTAGGAGTATGGACATGACATTGACGGGACGGCGCACGTTCACACCATATCCGCAAATGGGCTTGCGCCATCTGCAGCGCTCCGGTCGCGCGTAACGGCCTGTTAGTCGTTTTCGCCAATTCGCTTCACCATCCTCCCTGTCACCGGCATTTCATCGCACAAAGCGCGGACTAAGGAGAAGGTAGCTGTTCATCTTTAAGGCCACCGTCTGAAGCGACGACCGGCCATTCCTGCTCGAGGTGTATTCCAAGGCTCCACATGATGGGTCACCTGGAACCGGTCAGTTGCGTAAACATGCGGCGACTCGAGTCCGCCGCGTGAGAGTACTTTTCGCCCTTCCACGACTTTAGTCTGGTTGACGCATCGGCCCGCGGCGTGGAAACTACGCTCGGACTCAGGATTGTCCCGGTACGAGGCGACGTTGTCAGTGGGGCAGCGGCGGCCCAACGAACCCGTTTGAACGGGGAGGCAAAGGCAGGAGACCCGCACACCCGAAGCCTGCCGGAGGTTGAGTGGCTGCTCAACCGTGCGAAGCTCTGTTACTGAAAGGGAAGGGCCGTGTTTGGCTTTCACGCACTCGCCCGCTCAGGTCTCATGGTGGCTGTGCTATTGGGACTTTGTGCTGGAGCGGTTACACCGAGCGTCGTCCATGCCGATACAAACCTCAGGCTGGGGGGTACGGCACGGATCGCTTACGCGAATGGGGACGGTGTTCGTCTCCGAGCTTACCCCGGGCAAGAGGCCCCAGAAATTCGAACAATTCCAGAAGGAACTGTTGTCGACGTCATTGACGGCCCGGCCAGTGCGGCTGACGGCTCGCTCTGGTACCAGGTCTCCGTCGACGATGAATACGGTTACATTTCGGAAGCATTCCTCGCGGATGAAGCGTCCGAGTCCGGTGACCAGACAATCCCTGAGGAATCGACCAGCGACGAATCGGTTGCAGCCGACGAGGGCGCGGTCTCCCCACCAATCCCCGACGGAATTCCCGCAACGATCGTTGGCACCAGCGGCGAAGGCGCGCGCTGCCGTGTAGCGGCGAATGCGGACGCCGACGTGATCGCGCTGGTGCCCGAGGGCGCGGCGGTTTCGGTGACCGGTGATGCGGTCGACAACTGGCGGCCGGTGATCTGCGAAGAGAAAGCTGGATTCATATCCGCTGACTTTGTCGCCATCATCGATCCCAACAATCCAGTTACCGAAGAAGCGACGGAAATCGCAACTGAAGAAGTCACCGAAGAGTCCACCGAAGCTGTCACCGAAGAAGCGACTGAAGAAATCACCGAAGAAGCGACTGAAGAAATCACCGAAGAAGCGACTGAAGAAATCACCGAAGAAGCGACAGAAGTAGTCACCGAAGTAGTGACTGAAGAGCCAACTGAAGAAGCGACCGACGAGGCGACCGGCGAGCCAACTGAAGAAGCGACCGACGAGGCGACCGACGAGCCAACCGGCGAAGCCACTGAGTCGCCAACCGGCGAAGCCACTGAGTCGCCAACCGGCGAAGCCACTGAGTCGCCCACGGGCACTTCAACTGAAGAAGCGACTGGCGAAGCCACTGAAACCCCGGCGGAAGAAGCAACCGGCGAAGCTACCGGGACCTCAACCGAAGAGGCAACTTCCGCACCGGCTGCCAGCGAAACCCCAACCGAAGAAGCGGCGCTCGGAACACCGGTGCTCTCGGGTACCGGCATTGTGCTCGCCACGAATGGCGGCGGAGTCAACTGCCGGGCGGAGGCGAGTGCGAGCTCGGCCGTCGTCGCGGTGCTCGCTGAAGGCTCCATCGTGCAGGTTCGCGGCAACGCCTCCGACGGCTGGTTGCCGATCGTTTGCGACGGCGCCGACGGTTACGCGGCCTCCGAGTTCATCCTTCTCGATCGCCGCGGTGCGGCCCCACAATCGACCAGCGCCAGCACAAGCTCCGGCGCGATCAGCGGCAAGGCCGTGATTTCTGGAACCAATGGAGACGGATTGAAATGCCGCGCCGAAGCATCGAATAGCGGCAGCGTGATCACGGTTCTGCGCGAAGGAAACGCGGTTTCACTGCGGAGCGGTTCAACCGGAAGCTGGCAGGCAGTGACCTGCTCCGGTCGTGCTGGTTTCGCCGCCAAGCAGTACCTGACCTACGGAAATATCACGACCGCTGGCGTGGTCGAGATGGCATCGACCTCCTCCACCGGTTCGGCCGTCGTTTCGGGCACGAATGGCGATGGATTGCGCTGCCGGGCGTCTGCCAGCTTCAGCGCGGCAGTTTTAATGGTGATCTCTGAAGGCAAGACCGTAACCCTCAAGGGTAAGGCGAGCTCCGGATTCCAACCGATTCTGTGCGGTTCGAAGAAGGGCTACGTTGCGGTCGATTACCTCTCGTACGTCACCAAAACCGGTTCTACCTCCGGACAATCGAGCACAACGACCTCCAAGGCCGCAAAGGTGAGCGGAACCGGTGGCACAGGCGTGCGGCTGCGCTCGAGGGCAAGCACATCGTCATCGATCATCGCGGTCGTGCCTGAAGGGGCAACCGTCGGCCTGCGTAGCGGCAGCACCGGCGATTGGACGGCGGTCAGCTACAAGGGCAGCAACGGGTTCATTTACAGCAGCTACTTGAAGGCCTCCAGCGGCTCTACTTCGTCGGCCGATACCACCGGCGATGCAACGAGCAGCGGACTCAAGAGCGGCAATCGTGCCAAGACCTCCGCAAATGTGAATCTGCGGTATGGGGCGAAGACGAGCGCCGGCATCGCGGCGGTTGTTCCGAGCGGCACCGTGGTGCTGATAACCGGCTCCGTTTCCGGCGGATTCTATCCAGTGGATTGGGACGGGCTCGAGGGGTACATCCACGGCGATTACCTGAACAAATCCAATGCCGCCTTGAGCGATCGCAACGGATCGACCAGTGGCGGTTCAACCAGCGGCGGGTCAACGACCGGTGGTTCGACCTCCGGCGGCGGCGGCGGGGTCAGCACGGGCAGCAGCTCGATCGTCGACTTCGCGATGCAGTACCTCGGGTACCCGTATGTGTGGGCGACCCATGGACCGTCGAGCTTCGACTGCTCCGGCTTCACCTACTGGGTGGTCAAGAATGTGCTCGGCCGCGACATCGGCGCCGGTCTCTTCACCCAGGCATCGGCAGGGCAGACGATCGCGCAGGGCAATCTGCAACCGGGCGATCTCGTCTTCTTCCAGAACACCTACACCTGGGGCCTGTCGCATGTGGGGATCTACATCGGCGGCGGCAAGTTCATTCACGCGCAGAACGAGTCGACGGGCGTGGTGATCAGTGAGCTGGGGTCGAGTTACTACGCCAGCCGCTGGTACGGAGCGGTGCGGCTCACCTGATCCCGTTTCAATGAGTTGACGAGAACGACGAACGAACGCGAGCGGCATTTGCCGCTTGCGTTCGTCGTTAACGATCTTCGCGTCCGAGACAGTTGATCGGCTTCGATTCTGATGACGAGCTGCCTTGCGGCGCGCTTGATGCGGTTCCGGTTTCGGGATTCAGAGGTGGTACCCGAAAACCCCGGTTGAATGTGCCAAACTTGAAAATCCGATGAACCGTCCGGAAGATCTTCCTTCTCGTCTTTGTAGGTCGAGAACTCCGAGTATCCAGGAGGGGAAATGAAAAAACATAGGATCTATACGATGAGCTTCGCGCGTGTTTATCCCGAATATGTCGCCAAAGCAGAGCGAAAGAGTCGCACGAAAGCGTAAGTCGATGAAGTCATTCGTTGGTTGACGGGATATGATCAGGAAGCGCTCGACGCGCAGCTAGAAAAACAGTCAGATTGCGAGACCTTCATTGCGGAAGCTCCTCAGATGAATCCTTCGCGCGCGCTGATCAAAGGCGTGGTGTGCGGAGTCCGCGTGGAAGAAATCGAAGATCCACTCATGCGGGAGATTCGCTACTTGGATATATTGGTCGACGAGCCCGCTAAGGGAAAGGCAATGGAAAAGATCCTGCGAAAGCCCTGACGATTCAGGCATCGGCGACTCCTCGCACATCAGGAGAGGAACGATACGCCGGAATCTTTTGAGTCCGATTCGCAGGGAGCATGAAACCCGCTTCATGGATTGAAGCGGGTTTCAGCTGCCAGTTCGGTCTAGTCTGCCTCGATTTCGACGCCGTACTTTTTGGCCGCCCGTTTGATGCGGTTTTTGATTGTTTTCACTTCGTCTTTGTCGTACTCGGCCGCATTGTCCTTGTGGTTGATGTAGGACCAGGCTGCCCGGACGTGCTCGGGTGAGTCGATCGGGTATTTGTGGTTGATGAGGTCGGCGAATGCGACATCACCGTGATCACGAATTCCTTGCTTCGGATTGACGTTGTCTCTGCGCTCGATATAAGTGCTCATGGTTCCTCCTTTCAACGCAACTGCTTTCAGGTATGCATGGTTCGTGCCCGGGAATGTTCTCGATCGATCGCCGTCCGGGTTCAGATGCCGCCTTCCGGCGAGATCCTTCGCTCCTAAGTGCAGTGTCCATCGTGGATTGTCTTGGCCGGAGACCTCCGGTTCCCACGTCATGCTGAGGCGACACCGGCGCAGCTCTGGTTCGATTGCCGCGGAGCCGCGGAAAGACAACGCCCGCCGGGGAGATGCTTCGTGCCTCAGCATGACGGTGAGCTGGCGCGCCCCGGACACGACAGAGAACGCTGGTCAGAGCACTCAGGTTGACGATGAGTGAAAGCGCCCGCTCCGCGCGTGCAGCTAAGAGCTTGGCTTGGTGCTTGGAGCTTGGTGCTTGGTGCTTGGTGCGATTGTCCGCAAATCCTTACCTGAACCGTGAAACCAATTGCGACGCCTGGGCGTTCAGAGAGTTACCTAGCCAAAACGGCAGGGCGAGCCATGCTGCCCCGGCCATTCACGCCCAGGGCGAGCGGGAAAGGAGGGACCCCATGCGGGACCCGGCGGGCCTTCAGGCGTCCGCCATGCATCGACGTCTGCCGTCGCAGCCAGCGATGGTGCGGATTTCCCAGCGGAGGAGCTTAACCATGGACGGTGTTCGCTTTCCCTCGTCCCCGATGTCGTCTCGCCTGTTGTCTCGCCCGATCAATCGTCGTCGTGTCGTCGGCGGCGCCGCGGGCGCGGGTCTCGCCGCCGCGCTCGGCGGTGTCCCATCGCTCGCTGGTCCGGGCCGGGCGGCGGCAGCGGACGGCTCATCATTGCAGCTGGTCAATCCGGCGAGCCGCGTGCTTCTGCCGGGCGAGGCCGGATTGTCTGAGTTTGGACTGGATTTTGCGCTCGCAGGTCCGCCCGCGGTCTTTTTCGCTTCAAGTGATACCCCCGGCTGGTCTGATGATGTGAAGACATCGGTCGGTGGATTCGCGTTCGGGTACGCCTCGATGCTCACGGACGGATCGCGGTCGAGCTCGAGCGGGCGAGCCGTTCAAACGTGCGTTCATCACGGTTTCTCGTCAAAGAATGACGCCGAGATCGCCTGGACCAGTCTGATCGCGGCATTGACCAGCGCCGGGCGATCGGCGGACAAGGCCGAGGTTCGATCGCTCGATTTGGTCGAGTTGATCATTGTCGAGGGCCAATCGATCCTGGCGTCCGTTTCGTCGGCCGGCGTTTCGGCGATCGTGCTCGCGTCGCGCTCAGGAACGGACCTCGTTACCGTCGCGATCGCCGATTTCACCGGCCGCCAACCCTCCGCCGACGAAGCACTTTCGCTCGCGGAAGCGGAGGGCGAGAAGTTGAACTGGTCACGTCAGATCGAGCGGACAAATCTGACGAATGCCTTCGCCGGGCAGTGGACACCCGGTTTCCAGCTCGGCTCTTCGTCGGGCGCGCCATTTTTCGCCTGGCCGACCCAGCTCAGTGGATCGCCAGTCAAGATGACGGGCGAAAGCAGCGATCAGTACACGCTTAGGCGGCAATCGAATGCACTTGTTCAGCATCAAAGTCACATTGAGGGACCGTTCTGGGAGAGCAATCCGGCCTTTTCGACCCATGCGCTCTACTACTCGGCCCAAAGCAACTTCTTTTCGTCGTCGAGCGAGGTCAAGAGCTATCACGGTCAAACCGAAGAGCGGTTGCGGGCGTCGATGCTCGACGTGACGGTCACCAAGATCAAAGGAAGCAGCTTCGAACGGCGATTCGGGTACGAAACGATCACGTCGTACGGGGCGCTGACTGGGATCACGCTGCACCGGGTGGTCACGGATGGCACGTTCCCGGTTTCGCTCGCGATCCACATCATCGCGGTGCCGTACTACGCGGATAGCGCCGCGCTCACGGTGGATGAGATCTTCGACCGGCTGGATCGCGCGCTTGGAGAAATGCGGGACGGTCTCGAATCGTGCTTGGTGACGCCGGAGCGGTCGCCGTTAATCATCCAGGTGAGTCCGATCGCGTAGTGTCGATAGGCGTCGGCCCCGGACTGAAGTCCAGGGCTCAGTCTCGGAAGTCCTTCCAGGACTGATCGCGACTTATTGCCCTGCATTCCCCTCTCCCGGTGCGGCGGGAGAGGGACGGGGTGAAGGTATCTACCGGCACGCTTCGTCGAATTCTCGCTCCGCGTCCGCGAGCGATGGTGTTTGTTGCGCGAGCTGCCAGAGGTCGCGCGGAATCGAGGCATTGTAGTGGGCGATCTTCTGGTTGAGCAGTTCAGATTGGGCGAGATACTCCCACCGGAGTCGCGCGAGCTCTGAGCGGTTGAGCTCATCCTGCTCCGCGCGCGATTGGCGGCGAGGCGGCTCGACATAGCGGAAGAGCTGCCACCACCGGCGCTTGGCGACCTGCTCCGGTTCTGGCTGAACTGTGATCGAACCGGCACGCAGGGCGAAAGCAATCTCGTTCGCGCGATTCCGCAACGCATCGAGCTCTGTTGATAGCGTGATGATCTCCTTGTTGACTTCGACCCAGTAGGGCGCCATGCCGGCGTTCTTGAGGATTCCGAATCCGATTTCGCGGCAGCCGGCGAATGGCGTGACGTCCAGTTGCAGTGGCATACCGTGACCGGGCAGATTGTCGAACTCGCCTCGTTCGCGGGCATCGTTGATCGCCTTGTCGACCCACGATTCCCATTCTTCAAGGGTCTTGCGACGGGATAGGGGGTGGAGATCGGCCATTGGTTCTTCCTTCCAGTAGCGCCGGTAGCGCGATCGGCGCGTGAAGGATTGCACTTCCGAGCCCAATTTACCGTCTTCATCGGGGTGATTCCACGAAACGATCGAGTCGAAGCGGAATCGATGCCGCTCGGTGGGCTCGTCGCGGTGTTGCGTCGCATTGCCGGCAAAACAACGGCGGATCGTCGTCGGGGTTATCGACCGCACTGAGCAAGCGGTAATCGAGTGAAGCTGATACGTAAGAAACTCTCAAACATCCCCTCCTACTTGTTGACACATGTGAGGACCGTTTCTATACTCGCCGCCACCAAGCTATCGACAAGCGGAACGAACAAAAATCGATAAGTCCAATACGGGCGTCAGGCTCCACGAGCAATGTTGACTTCAGAATTCGCGCTGCGAATCGTCAAGGCTTGGAATCGAGGCGCGACCCTGGTTTCCGGAGACCAGGGTCATTGGGAGCGTTTGTAACTGTCGGGCGCTCCACGATCGCGGTTATGGGTGTGGAGGTAACAATGAGTCAGCATGATCTCGACGGTAACCTCGTGAAATCGAAGCTCACTCGCCGTGAACTGATCGAACGAGCGGCTTCGCTCGGACTCGCGGTTCCAGCGCTTTCGCTCCTCGCCGGCAATGCGATGCCGGCGAGATCGGCGCGCGCCCAAGGAACGACCGCCGCACCGGGCGGAACGCTCACCTACGGATTCTGGCAGCCAGTCACGAACCTCGATCCGCAAGGGGGCACCCTGCAAATTGAGGCACTGATCAACCAAAACATTCAGGACCGAATCGTTTGGAAGAAGCCGGGCGATCCAACCTACTATCCGGGACTAGCGGCCTCGTGGGAAGTTGCCCCGGATTTCACGTCCTACACGCTGAAACTGCGAAATGATGTGAAGTTCCACGACGGAACTCCATTCAACGCGGAAGCGGTGAAATTCACATTCGATCGGATTATTGATCCGGCCACCCAAGCAGGCGCGGCCTTAGCCGCGCTCGGCCCCTACGATTCCTCGGAAGTCATCGACGATTACACGGTCAAGGTGAATTTCAAGCAACCGAATGGCTCTTTCCTCAACATGGCGACCACGGTTTGGCTTTCGCCACAGTCGCCAACCGCAATCGCCAAATGGGGTCCAGATTATCAGGATCACTTGACAGGCGCGGGTTCAATGATGATGACGGAGCACGTCCACGACGATCACATCACCGTCGTCAGGAACCCCGACTACACGTGGGGGCCGTCGATCTTCAATCATACCGGGCCGTCAATTCTCGACAGCATTGTGTACCGGCTTCTGCCGGAGGATGCGACCCGCCTCGCAGCGCTTATGGCCGGTGAAATCGACGTCATCGATCGCGTTGGCCCGGAGGATTTGACCAGTCTCCAGGCAGATAGCAACTACAAGACCTTCTCGGGAGCAGCGGGTGGCGCTCCGTGGATCATGTGCCTCAATACCACGAAGGCGCCGACCAGCGAACTGGCCGTTCGCCAGGCGATGATGATGACCTTCGACCAGGCGGCAATTGTCGATCTTCTCTTCAAAGGTACGTTGACGCCGGCGTATAACCTCCTCGAGCCGACGATGGTCGGATACGACGAGACGACCAAGGACCTCTTCAAAGTTGACGTCGAAGGCGCTAAGCAGTTGCTCGAAGACAACGGTTGGACAGGTGATGGGATCCGGTCCAAAGACGGCAATCCGCTGGCGGTGGATCTCTATATCGTCGCTGACTTCGGCATGGATGACATGTCCGCGGCAGTACAGTCGCAGATGCAGGCCATTGGATTGGATATCAAGATCACAAGCCTGGCATTTCCGGCCTGGTGGGAAGCGATCAACGCTGGCGCCGACGCCCCTCATACCGCCAACTGGACTTTCTATTGGTGGGCGGATCCATCTGGTCCGTTTACCGCCTTCTTCTCGGAGGCCGGGCTTGGAATCGGCAACGGGTCGAACTACACCAATCCAGATGTCGAGAAGCTGCTTTCCGACGCACTCGCCACCGGCGACGACACGCAGCGTGCGGATTTCTACAATCAGGCCGTGCGCAAGGTGATCGCTGACGTCGGCGGACTGCCCGCGTTCCACAAGCGGTTGGTTCTTGCGGCAAAAGCCAGCGTCGACATGGACAATCTCCAAACAAATGCGGAGGGTTATCCGAATTTCTATGACGTTGGGTTCTTAAGCTAACTCACAAGCGAACGCCCGTATTCGCTGTGAGGCGAATACGGGCGTTTCTTCACACTACGCTCGGCGTTCGTTCGTCACTGTTTGTCGCAGCCGGATGCTTCCGGCCTCGACGCCGCTGAAGGGATGTGAGCAATCGGTACGTACATCCTTCGGCGTCTCGCAATGGCAGTGCCGACGATTTTCGGCGTCTCCATCGCTGTCTTCATGATGGTTCACCTTCTGCCGGGCGATCCGGTCGACGTGATGCTGTCCGGCACCAGCGTCACGGTCGAGCAAAAGGACCAACTTCGACATCAGTTGGGCCTCGACCGCCCTCTGACTCAACAGTACGGATCCTTTATCTCCCGCGCGGTTCGCGGTGACTTTGGACGCTCGATTCGGACCCGTGCCGTGGTGTGGCGAGAGATGCGCGGCGCGTTCCCCGACACGCTGAAGCTCACCGTCGCGGGCATGGCCGTGGCGATGGCGATCGGATTCCCTTTAGGGCTTTTCGCGGCATTGAAGCAACGGACCTGGCTTGACAGCGGGGCGATGCTCGTCGCGCTCTTCGGTGTTGCGATGCCGAATTACCTCATTGGGATCCTTCTCATTTATCTCCTCGCGCTCAAGCTTCATTGGCTGCCGGCCACCGGTCAGGGAGGTATCGACACTCTCCTCATGCCGGCGCTTGCCCTGGGCTGGGGATACGCCGCGATCATCGCCCGTCTCGTGAGGGCGAATTTGATCGAAGTCATGCGCCGTGAATTCATCTTGACCGCGCGCGCGAAGGGTCTGTCGAACAGGCAGGTCGTTTATCGACACGCGGTCAAGAACTCCCTCATCCCGGTAGTCACGATGCTGGGCTTGCAGTTTGGCAACATGCTCAGCGGCGCGGTCGTCATCGAGGCGTTGTTCGCTCGTCGCGGAATCGGCAATTTACTCGTCCGCGGCATCCTCGGAAGCGATTTTCCGATGGTGCAGGCGATTGTTTTGGTACTGTCTGGCGTTTACGTTCTTGGAAACCTACTCGTTGATCTATCGTACGGATTGCTCGATCCGCGCATTCGTTATTCGTAGTTACCGGTTGGAATTCCGAATGGTTACCTCAATTAAGGGCCGATCGCTCGCCTCCAAGCATCACGAATCTCAGAGACCTGGCGACGCGGCGTTTCGGCTGAGCGGTTTCCTTCGGCGATTCAACAAAAATAGGGCCGCGGTTGTGTCGGCGTTGATCCTGTTGCTTTTGATTATCGTCAGTCTAGATGTCGTGACCGGTCGAATCGCCCCGTTTGAGCCGACAAAGATCAGTACCGGACCGAAGCTTACTTCCCCCAACGGCGATCATCCATTTGGGACGGACCAGCTCGGGCGAGATGTTTTTAGTCGCACGCTTTATGGTGGCCGCCTAACGCTTAGCTCATCACTGTTGGGCGTGATGATTGCGGCCGCTATTGGCGTTGTCGCCGGATTGATCGCCGGTTATCGCGCCGGTTGGGTCGACTCGGTCATCATGCGCCTCGTTGACATCTTGCTCGCATTTCCAGGAATATTGCTGACCCTGGCCGTTGTTGCGGTCCTTGGACCTGGACTTAAGAATATTCAAGTCGCCGTCGGTATTTCCCTAATCCCTCCGTTCGTGCGACTTGTCCGCGGCTCAGTTCTCTCCGCGAAGCATGACGAGTATGTCATTGCGGCAGTGACAATGGGATGTCGACCGTGGCGCGTGATGTTTCGCCATATTTTACCCAATATCGCAACTTCGATCCTGGTTCTCTTTACCACAGCGATTGGCTGGGCAATTATCATTGCGACGTCTCTAAGCTTTCTGGGACTTGGAACTGCACCACCGAACGCGGAGTGGGGTGCAGATATGAAATCGGCCCTGACCTATCTCAATCACGCTTGGTGGGTAGCCTTTCCAGGAATCGCTATTACCATCACGATTATTTCGGTCAATCTCTTTGGCGATGGACTTCAAGACGCATTGGATCCCCACAGCAAGCGGAAGTCGTAAACGAACAACGTCACCGTGCTGGAACGGATCGCGGCCGCGTTTGCCGGCTGTACCCATCCGCATATCTTTCCCCGGATCGACTTGCTTCGAGCCGAGCCAAGTGCGGAATTGGTTGGATGCTACGACCCGGACAAGCGCCTGAGCGATGCGCTCGAACGGGATCATGGATTGACGGCGTTTCCGAGCCCGGAGGAGTTGCTGGATCAGCCAGGCGTTAATTTTGTGGTGATCGAAGGGTGGGATACGCACAATCCCGGGTACGTGAGCCAGGCGATCCTGCGAAATCAGGCGATCATGCTGGAAAAGCCGGGCGCTCCGAATCTACCGGCGATGCGTGCGATGCTGGATGAGCTTCGCGCGCATCCGGTGCCGTTTCAGATCGGTTACCAGTTGCGCTCGTCTCCGGTGATTCCACACATTCAACGAATTCTGGCCGAGGGGGTGTTGGGTCCGATCACCTTGGTCCGCACGCACGCGGCCGCGCCTGTCGGAGGTGCGGCGGAGCCGTGGCAGAGCGTTCCGGGCGATCTTGGTGGACTGTTGTACACGGACGGTTGCCACATGATCGATTTGATCGTGCATTTGCTCGGCAATCCGCGATCGGTGAAGGGCTCGATCCTCAAACTGCCTGCTGGACCGCTGGTGCGAGCGCACGGGTACAAGACCGACACGCTGCTCGTCCAGGGCGATACGGTTCAGATTCCGCTTGGTGGATTGATGTATGAAGATGGAGCGGGGCGATCCTCGATTACGAGGATAAGCTCGTCACGTTCGACATCACCGGTTGGGAGGTGCACCCGTGGGTCGAGACCTGGCGCATGGAGCTCTATGGCGCTAACGGCACGCTCTTTGCCGGGCTGGAGCCGCCGTCTTACGAGCTCTATGTGCGAAATGCGATCGGCGACTATCAGCCGGGTTGGCACGAGTGGCAGGCACTCAAAAAGCCGGGTATCGACCCGGCCTACACCGGCGAGATGGCACGGATGCTCGCAAGGGTTCGATCATGGGATATCGACAACGAACAGTGGCTCGACGACGCGAACGCGGTCACCACCATCCTCGACCGCATTTTTTCATCGGCCCAAGCTGATCCTGTCATGCCTGCGTAGGGCAGTGAACTGAAACCGGCGGCCAACAAGTCGAATCAAATCGCGTTCTTTGGAATCAGGAGCTGGTTGAAGGCGGCGGCGGCCATATCGACATGTCGCTTGCCATCGCGCAGCGAAATGCTCAAGTGTCCTGGCAAAAACGCGTCAAACTCGACCTTGGCCATTTTGATGCAGCTCGCGGCGTATTCCTGGATCGAGCAGTCGGGAATGTTCTGGGCGATGATCGTTCCGCCGTGGAAGACCAAATCGCCCAAGATCATACACTTCCGGTCTCCCCCTTCGACAAGGAACGAAACATGCCCACGTGAGTGTCCATCGGTGTCGAACGGGGTAACCTTCAGCCGGCCGATGTTGAACGATTTGCCATCGACCAAAGTTCCCTCGGCGGGGCACGCTTCATACACGTAGTCGGTGGGATAGAAACCGGCTTTCTTCGCGAACGGCAGGCTCACGGTTTCTTCGTCGCCAATCGACAGCGTGTGGGCACAGAGAGGCGATCCAACCACCGTCACGCCTAGCCGGCGCTTGAAATCGGCGCTCCCGCCGGCGTGGTCGGTGTGGTAGTGGGTCAACAACAGCGTTTTGATCTTGCTGAGGTCATAACCATCGGCTTCGATGTTTGCCAAAATCTGATCGGTTGCGCCGTGCTTGCCGCCCATGCCGGCGTCAACCAACGCGATCTCGTCGCCGCCGTCGATGAGATAGATGTGGCAGTCGAGGGGCGCCGAGATGTTGAACCCAAAATTGCCGCCGCCAACGAGCGCGATATCGGGCGTGAGTCGCATGTCTTCTCCTCGCAATTCGCAATATTGCATCGTGTCGCCGTAGGGTCGCGGCAGGATAGCACATGCGCGGTGCTTTTTGGCATGAGTTTCAGCGTGGTTTGGTTGTTTTTTCACAGCGAGGTTTGCGCATGAAGAAACCCGACGCAACGGCGCGGGTAGATGTCCTCGAACGCGACACAAGGAGTGACAATGGTTCGAAGAGCGGGAGATGGGCATGCTGTTCATGGTGGTGGAGCATTTCAAACCAGGGAAGGTGCGTGAGATATACCGGCATGCTCGTGAGCGTGGCCGGGGACGCCGGATGGGCTGATTTATGTCGATATCTGGGTCGAGGCCGGGTTTGGGCGATGTTTCCAATTGATGGAGTGCGATGATGCAAGCCTGCTGCAGGAGTGGGTCTTGAGGTGGGAGGAGCACGATTTCGGCACCTTCGAAATCGTTCCTGTCGTTCATTCCAAGCAGACGTCGTCGCTCGTTGAACGAGCATCCACGAATTCATGACGGCGCAACCGGCGCGAAGACGGGTCACCCGCGATTGCGAGTGACCCTGTCGTCTTCTATGCCGGCCGGCCGGTTATCGGGCGACTGGCGTTGCCTGTTTGGGCGTGCCGCCGAGCTTGAGTGCGATGATCTCGAGCGCCGGAGTTGGCGCCGGACCCGCGGTCGACGCCGGCGGAAACAGCGGCCCTCCAGCCGGGAAGTAGATATAGTCGCCCGAGACGGCAGCTTGGGCGTTGATGCCCGCGGACGCCTGGTAGCGGAAGACCTCTGTGCCATTGGCCACATGGAACGCCAGAATCACGCCATCGAGTCCAGCGGTGAAAACGATGTCATTCGTGATCGTGGCGGCCGCGAGCGGACCAGAGGCAAGCGGGGTCTCCCAGACGATTGAACCGTCAGAACCATTCAATGCGACCAGGAATCCAGTCGCCTTGGTGAAGTCGAATCCCGCATTCGGATCGAATCCCGTTCCGATGTAGGTGCTCGCGAGCTCATAAACCGGGCAGATCAGGAGATTGCTGGCCGCGGAGTACGCATATTGCGTTTCGACGCCGCCAAGCGTTCCCGGCCAGACTTCAAGGCTCACGCCGGCGTCGACCTCGGTGAATTCGTCGTTCTGGTGCGTACCGACCGGCGTTCGCCAGATAAGATCACCAGTGTCGCGATCCAGCGCATAGACAAACCCGTGCTTGCCAGAGGTGAAGACGACCTTGCGGCCGTCGACTTCGGCAAGGATCGGTGTCAGTTGGTTATCGAGGTCGAAGAGATCGTGCGGCTTGACCTGGTAATACCAGTCAAGCGTGGCGGTTGCCGGATCCATTTTGAGGATCGAGTCGGTGTAGAGGTTGTCTCCTGGCCGGCTGCTGCCCCACGGCCAGCCTTCGGCCCCGGGGTAGGGCGCAGGATTTGCGACCGGGATGTAGACCTTGCCTTCTTCGTCAAAGGACGGCGGATGCCAGAACCCACCGCCGGAATTGACCGTCGGATTGCCCCAGAGGTTGTCGGTGGTGGTGTCGAAATACCAGAGGACCGTGCCAGACGCCGCGTCGATCGCGTGGATGACGCCGCGCTGGCCGCCACCATAGAAGCCCTCGGAAGAGCCTGGAATTGTGCTCACATAGACGACATTGTTGTGCACCGCGGGGAATGTGGTAATGCCCTCCTTCAGCGGTCCCTGGATATTCGTCCGCCAGATCTCGGCGCCTGTTTTCTGTTCAAGCGCCACGACATCGGCAGCTCCGCCGAGCGTGGTGAACAGCAAACCGTAGGCCGCGGCGACGCCGTTGGGTCCGCCGGACGGGACAACATCGTTGTACATGTTGACCCAAACTAGCTCGCCGGTCTCTTTGTTCAGCGCGTAAACGTTGGCGCTGGCATCCTGGATGAAGATGAGGTCGTCAGCGATCGATGGATTCGCCGTCAGGGCGCCGAATGCGGCCGAGGCCGAGACCGGAAAGGTCCATGCCGCGCCGAGCCGTGCGACGGTGGCAGCGCTGATATTGGTGCCTTTGACATCGCGCGTGCCCTGGAGATCGAGATTCTCCGCGGGCCAGTTTGTTTCGGTGTTGAATTCTTGTGGGATTGGATCTCCGAGCGGCGTTGGGGTTGCGGCGCCGTCATCCTGGGCGTCTTGAGCGAACGCCTGGTTGGATCCAGGTCCGCCAGTAGAGAGCGCGCCTCCGGCGGTCACGACCCCCGTTGCCCCCACCGCTCCGATAAATCGACGACGGGAAAGGCTAATTTTCCCCATTGTTCGCTGCTTCCTTCTCTGCTCCAATTCGCCGGGGTGATCATCTGATTCAACCACGGCATCGATCACCTGAATTATTCGCCGCCGGAAGTCCGGCAAAATCAGCGCGCTGCATGGGCTCGCCACGGCCTTGTTGACGCTCGGTTCTCATTGGTGAGTGCCCGAGAGGACGCAAATTATCATGCACGGACGGCGCCCTCGAATACGGCAGTTTGTGCGCATTCCGATTGCCAAACGTGATGATCGCGACATTCTGGGAACACCTCCAGCATACCGACCCTTTTTCTAGCACTCCATTCACGCCACAAAGGCCGCGAGCGAAAATCTGCCGACCGCCGCACTAACATCATCGAAGCTGCTCGATCGCAAGCATGTCGAAAATTGGAGGAGCGCCGGCGGCGGACTGGTCATGGACGGCGGTGCTTTGGAGCCGGGAGGGCCGGATCGACGCCGGATGGTTCTCGGTTCGGACACGTCTTCACCGGCCCGCCGGCGCCTATGGCGCGACTCCGCCAGTCGTGAACGCGGCTGATGTCCGGCCCGATGACAATGCAATGGTTCCCCGCGGACGCATCATCGGGCATCCAATTTTGACCTAGACGGCCCAGACTATTGAGCACATCAATTACTTAACGGCTCCGGCACAATTCGCTTTTCTGCTTCGGAAGCCGAACGACAGTATGCATGGTGGAGCTTTACCGTGTGCGATGAATGTTTTGTAGATCAAAAAGCTGAACCGCCGGAGTGCGGTGAGGTTAACCGGATTGGCCGCGGGCGCCGCGGTCGTGACCGGTCTGGGCGTACGCTGGGGTCTGGTCTTCGCGGATGATGCTACGCCCGAGGCCGGGGAAACCGAGCACACTCATCGGACCTACGAGGGCGATGAGGGTCCTGAGCACTGGGGCGATCTTGATCCTACTTACAAGTCATGCTCAGGAGAAACCGCGCAAGCTCCGATCGACATCACGGGGGAAACAGGCGCGGATATCCCGAACATCGAGTTTTCCTACCAGCCAATTTCTCCACTCCACATCAAGAACAATGGACACGAGATCGAGATCAAGGCCGACACGGGCGGCCGCATCGTACTGGACGGGATCACCTATGATCTCAAGCAATTTCATTTCCACCTACCGAGCGATCACTCGGTCGACGGCCAGAGCCAGACGATGGAGATGCATCTGGTCCACCCATCCGCCGAGAAAGCGTGGCCGTGGTCGGGGTGATGCTGGCCGAAGGCGCGGAGCATGCCGGGATGAAGGCGGTGTTCGATGTAATGCCGATCGTGGCGGGTCCGGCGCGAGAAGTGACCGGCGGCGTTGATCCCAGTGAGCTGCTGCCGGAAACGCGCACGAGGTATCGCCACATGGGATCACTGACCACTCCTCCCCGCTCGGAAGGCGCGCACTGGCTGCTTGTGACGAATGCGGCCGAGGTCTCCCCGGCACAGGTCGAAGCGTACCGGACGATCTTCGAACTGGATGCCTGTCCGGTGCAACTACTCAACGACCGGACAAACCAGGAAGACACCACCCCGTAAAGAGCTCCAGTTCACAGTGATTGGACCAAGGGAGTTCAGCCCCGGCATGTGCCGGGGCTGAATTCGTTGCGATTCTGAAGCATTCAGGACCAAGCTATTGCGCGCACCAGACAGACAGCCGCTATGTTGGCAGTTGAGGGGTGTTTCAGCCGGTCAGGAGCGGAGCCCTCTGAGTGCATCTTTCTTCGCTTCCGGCCGGCGCCAGGACATCGAGAGGCAACGACAATGGCCGATCTGCCGCAAAATCCAATTCGAATGCTTGTCCCCATTGATGGCACGCCGCTGGGTGATCACGCGATCGCGTACGCCGCGTCGATCGCGCGAGCCGGCGACGATGTTCTGCTGTTGCACGTCGCGCCAAGCCCGAAGCCGCCGCAAACGTTTCGCGGATTCGATATGCCGATGACCGATCAAGACATCGAGAAGCTCGAGGATCATGCGAAACGAGTTACGGAGAGGGCCGCGACCTTCTGGATTGAGCTCATTCCGCGGATCACCCAATACGTTGCCTTCGGCGACCCGGCGGATCGAATCCTGCAATTGACGACGACAGAGCAAATCGATTTCATCGTTATGGCGAGTCACGCCCGGGGTGTCCTCGGCCGGTGGCGATACGGAAGCGTCACCGATGAAGTCGCTCGCTCCGCGCGCGTTCCGGTACTGATTGTCCGGCCATTCGATGCCGAATCCACGTTTGGTCCGGCGGCGATCAGTCGATTCATCGTTCCGCTCGACGGTTCGGAGCTGGCTGATCGCGCGGTCCCGATCGCTGAAGATCTGGCGAAGCGAATGGGGCGACCGATCCATTTGATCCGCGTTTCTCCAGGCGCATTGGCGCCAGGGCTTTCCTTCGGCGAGGTTGCCGCCGATGCCGTTTCGCACGATGCCGCGATCGCGGCGGAGCACAACGCTGGCTATGCGCTTGAGGAGATCGCGGTCCAGATCCAGGCTGCCGGGATATCGGTGACGTGGGATGTTGAGATCGGAGACGCCGTGCAGCGGATCTGTGAAACGGCGAACCACGGTGATGTCATCGTGCTGGCGAGTCACGGACGCGGTGGTTTGGACCGGGTGGTGCACGGAAGCGTCACCGAGAAGTTGGTCCGCAGGGCCGAAGCTCCAGTCGTGGTCGTTCCAAGTAATTAGCTAGAAGATCGACCTCCGCACTGAGCCGGCCGTCTGGTCACAGACGGTCGGCTCAGTGTTGTTGCGATGTGAGAGCGCTCATCAACCGGAGGCTACGCCGCGCCAAGAGGGCGCCCAGCCCTTCCTGGGCTGAGAACGCTTCCGGCAAATATCGCGACACATTCGCAACTTGCCAAAGGTGAAGCCGGCCGCCCGATGTAAGGCGGCCGGTTTCACTTGGGCTAGATCAGCTCGAAGGCGACCGTGACGTCGACCACGATTTCGACGGTGCCGCCGTAAATTGGCGCTCCGCCGCCGCCGCCCAAACCGTCGCTTTCGCCGTACCCGTACCCATACCCCAGCGGCGCATAGCTCACGCCCTCGCTCATGGCGATAACCTGACCGACCTCTTTGCCGGCGATCGCCGCAAGTTGCCCAGCGCGATCGCTTGCGTTTTGCACCGCGAGCTCGCGAGCCTCACGTTCGGCAGCCGTTGGGTCGGAGACTGAGAACGAAACTGAGTAGACATCGGTCGCGCCCGCTTCGATCGCCGCGCCGATCACGGCGCCGATCTCCTCAGAGGGCAGCCCGCTCTGCCAGTCAATGTTTCGAATCGTGACGCTCACCTGATTGGAAACCGTGTAACCGACGATCGGGGCAATTGGTTGCGACTCTTGCTTGCTGTAGTCGCGAACCGAGTAGACGCTGAAATATGCGGTCTGGATATCGCCGGCGGCGACACCAGCCTCCTTCACGGCCGCGATGATGGCGGCCAGCTTCGCATTCGATTCCTCGAGCGCTTCTGGAACCGTGGGCCGCGTGGCTTCGGCGCCGAGCGTGAAGGAAGCCGTGTCAGGTTTGGCCGTGACCGAACCGCTTCCGAGTACCGTCACCCTTCCCGTCGCGTTCCCTGCGACAGCGGTCGCGTCCTGAGCCGACGCCAACGTTGGGAGTGCGAGCGCCGCGAACAACGTAACTAAGACAAACCATCTCAATGATCTCATCGTCACTTCTCCTGGACTGGAACGACCAATCCGGTCGCTCATCTTCGGGTACTCAAGGCCGTCGGCGACATTGTGCGCGGGGCTGGCATTCACGCGCGTCGCATCGACCTAACGTTGCATATCAATAACGTACCAGGAAGACAAATGGTGCCGCATTCATCGAGGGTTTGCGACAATGGCGACCTCACGGAGCATTGATCGATGGAAGGGGCCGAACTGTGATCGCGATGGCCGTCGAGGTCGGTGGGACCTTCACCGATCTGATCTGGTTGGATGAGACCGGTCAGGTTCACGCGCACAAGGTGCCGTCCGTGACGAGCGACCCCTCGATCGGCGTGATCGCCGGATTGGAGGAAGCACTGGGCGATCGGATTCGCGATGTGTCGGCCGTCTTCCACGGATCGACCGTCGCGACGAACGCCGTGCTTGAACGCAAGGGCTGCCGCGCCGGACTCCTGACGACCCGCGGCTTCGGCGATGTGCTGATCACTCAGCGGCAACTTCGGGACAATGTCTATTCGGTCGTTTCCAAAAAGCCGGCCCCGATCATTCCGCTCTCCCTGACCGGCGAGGCAACCGAGCGGATTACCGTGAAGGGCGAGATCCAGACGCCGCTGGACGAGGCGCAGCTCGTCGCGGAAGTCGAGCGACTTGTCGAAGAGCGCGGCATCGAAGCGCTCGCGATCTGCTTTCTCCACTCATACCGCGATCCGGTCCACGAGCTGAGGGCGCGAGAGCTAATCACGGACCGGTTTCCGGGGATACCGGTCGTGCTTTCGAGCGATGTTCTGCCGGCCTTCCGCGAGTACGAGCGCGCCAGCACCACGGCGATCGCCGCCTATTTGTCGCCCAAGATCGGCACCTACCTGAGCCACCTCGAGGGGCACCTGGCGGATCGCGCGGTACGGGCGCCGCTGTTCGTGATGCAGTCGTCCGGCGGAATTCTGCCGAGCAGCGGGATCCGAGCGCGGCCGACCGAAATGCTCAATTCCGGACCGGCGGCGGGCGTGATCGCGGCGATTCGCATCGCGGAGCGGTTGGGTGATCAGAATCTGATCACGCTCGACATGGGCGGCACCAGCACCGATGTCTGCCTGATCCGAAACGGGGCCGCCGAGATTACATCCGAGCGGGCGCTCGACGGATTGCCGGTCGGGATGCCAAGTGTCGATATCGCGAATGTCGGAGCGGGCGGCGGCAGCATTGCCTGGGTTGACCGAGGCGGCATGTTGCAGGTCGGACCGCAAAGTGCGGGCGCAAATCCGGGGCCGGCCTGCTACGGACACCGGGGAACAAGCCCGACGACGACCGATGCGGTGGTCCATCTCGGGTGGATCCGGCCGCACCACTTTCTTGGCGGGCGAATGCGGCTCTTTCCCGATCGATCGGATGCGGCGCTCTCTCATCTCGCCGCGGTACTCGGACAGCCGGTCGATTCGACTGCACAGGCGGTCATCGATATCGGAGCGGCCCATATCAACCGCGCGGTCCGGCTCGTTTCGGTGCAGCGAGGTCACGATCCGCGCGGTTACGCGCTCTACGCCTACGGTGGGATGGGTCCGCTGGTCGGGGCGCTCGTTGCGGACGAGATGCGGATTCGGCGGGTGATCTTGCCGCCGTATCCCGGGCTCTTTTCCGCACTCGGATTGCTGGTCGCGGATCTCGAACGGACCTTCCGCCAAACGAGCTTCGCATCGCTCACCTCTGAGATCGTGTTGGAGGTGGATGGGATCTTCGCGCGGTTGCGGTCAGAAGCGGAAGCGGAGTTCGGCGGATACGGATATAGCCCGGAGCAAATCGAGGTCGAAACCCAGCTCGAAATGCGCTATCGCGGTCAAGGATTCGAGCTCGTTGTTCCCGTTGAACTGGAGCAGTTGGCGGCCGGCGGCGTTAACTATCTAGCCAATCAGTTCCATATCGCACATCTCGCGCGGTACGGTGCGCGGGCGCCGATCGATGCGATCGAGATCGTCACCTATCGCCTGGTCGCGCGAGTGCCCGGCGGGCGCGGTGCACTGGAGCACCTCGAACGGAATGAGAGTGGGAAGGTTGCTGCCGAAAACGCGACGGTGACGTACCGAGGCGAGAAAGCTCCGTGCCGGTTCTACTGGCGGGAGAACCTACCGAAGGGATTCGCGAGCGCGGGACTGGCCATTATCGAAGAGCCCACCGCGACCACGCTCGTTCCGCCCGGTTGGCGGTTCACGGTCGGGGCCGCGGGCGCGATCGTGCTCGAGAAGGACGCAACGGAATGAAGATGGACGCTTCGACTTTCAATATCGTCAGTCAGGGTCTCGCCGCGATCGCGCAGGAGATGGGCGAGAAGCTGGTCCGCTCCGCTTACTCGACCATCATCCGCGAGGCACGCGATTGCTCGACCTCGCTACTGGACGCCAACGGACGGGTGATCGCGCAGGCGCAGTTTTGCCCGATCCATATGAATTCGTTCAGCACCGTGTTTGAAGCGTTTGCCAAACGTTACGATCTCAGCACTATCCGCCGAAATGAAGCCCTGTTGACCAACGATCCGTATAGCGGCGGTCAGCACCTCAACGATTTCGTGCTCTTCACCCCAATTTTTCATGAGGACGAATTGATTGCATACAGCGCCAGCATCGGACATCACATCGATGTCGGCGGCGGCGCGGCCGGGCCGAACGCATCGGCCGGGGACATCTTTGCCGAGGGGCTCCGGATTCCGTTGATCCGGTTCGAGCTCGATCGCGATATGGGAAGCGGCGTGCTCGAGCAGATGATCCGCGGGAATGTCCGCCCGCCCGATATGGTGCTCGGCGACGTCTACGCGCAGATCACCGCGAACAAAACCGGAGAGACCCGATTGCTGGAGCTGATCGAGCGCTTCGGCAAAGAGCAGGTGCTCACCGCCGCGCACGAGGTTCAGGCGTATTCGGAGCGACTGGCGCGGGAAGCGATCCTGGCGATTCCTGACGGCGAATACGAGGGCGAGGATTTCGTCGACGACAACGGCTTCACCGGCGAACCGCTTCGGGTGGCGGTGAAGATCACGGTCAGCGGCGATTCGATGCGGCTCGATTTCAGCGGCAGCGCGCCGCAGACACGCGGCATCATCAATTCGCCGCATACGTCGTCGCTTTCGTCGGCGTTGGGCGCGGTCGCGCTCTTGCTGGGCGGCGGCGAGATTCCGGTCAACGACGGCATCTACCGTCCGGTCGACATCCACATCCCGTACGGCTCGTTTCTCAATCCGAGCCGGCCGGTCGCGGTGCGCGCACGCAATAATGCCTGCAGCCGCGTCTACAACGTGGTGATGCTGGCGATGGCTTCCGCCATGCCGGACAAGGTGATGACCTCCGGCACGGATACGACCAACGCGGTCGGAATGGGGCAGATGACCGACGATGCCTATCGCGTGTTCATGGAGGTGGTCGGCGGGGGATGGGGATCGTGCGCGACCGCGGACGGGGCCGATCTGGTCGATTGCCCGCTCGCGAATTGCAGCAATATCCCGGTCGAGGCGCTCGAAACCGACTACCCGTTCATGCAGATCGAGGAGTACGGCATGCGGCGCGGTTCGGCCGGCGCGGGCAAATTCCGCGGCGGGTTGGGCGCGCACCGCGTCTACCGGATCTTGGACAATAACGTGACCTTCAACTGCTACTCGGACCGCTTCAAGATCGCGCCGTGGGGGCTGTTCGGCGGGCAGCCGGGGCAGGTGTCGCGCTTTTTGGTGGAACGCGACGGCGAAACGATCGCCGTGCCCTCCAAATCGAACTTTCCGCTCCGCAAAGGCGATCTGCTGATCGTCGATACCGCCGGCGGAGGCGGCTACGGCAATCCCCGAGAGCGTGCGCGCGAGCTGGTGCTGGCCGACATCGAGAACGGCTACGTGACGGTGCAGGAAGCGCGGGAGGTGTACGGGGTCGACTAGTCGACAAGACGGCCAGTCGACCAGGAGGTACGTTGATCGAGGACGCAACCCCGACATAAGTCGATGGTCAAGAGATCGATAACTGGGGTGAACCACAAGCCCACTCCAGTCCCCACCCAGCGATCATACAGGGTGCGACGCCGGACCGGGCCGACGACAAGCGGATCGTATACGTTTCAATCCTCACCCTGCGATCAAACAGGGTGCGACTAGCGAGATGTCGAGCGCGGCCTATCGCCGGCTGATGTTTCAATCCTCACCCTGCGATCAAACAGGGTGCGACGTGTATGCCGCCCTGGATTGGGCGAAAGCGTACAAAGTTTCAATCCTCACCCTGCGATCAAACAGGGTGCGACGCGGGGCGTGCGTCAAGATTTCCCGGCTGACGTAAGGGTTTCAATCCTCACCCTGCGATCAAACAGGGTGCGACTTGCTGAGAGACATCGGGCGAAACGCTATGTAACTTGTTTCAATCCTCACCCTGCGATCAAACAGGGTGCGACACGACGAGTTGATGTCGAGGCGCTTCGGAAACGAGTTTCAATCCTCACCCTGCGATCAAACAGGGTGCGACCGCTCCAACAATTGAGCGGGTCCGTAGGCAATAGCGTTTCAATCCTCACCCTGCGATCAAACAGGGTGCGACTGGCGAACACGGCCGGCATCGAAACCCGCATGATCATGTTTCAATCCTCACCCTGCGATCAAACAGGGTGCGACGCCTGAATCGCGCCGTCGACCGGCTCCTTCATTTTGTTTCAATCCTCACCCTGCGATCAAACAGGGTGCGACGCGTACCGTGCCAACACCGCGGAGCGTTGCTGGCCGTTTCAATCCTCACCCTGCGATCAAACAGGGTGCGACGAGCGTTCCTTTCGGTGATGCACTGCGAGATAGAGGTTTCAATCCTCACCCTGCGATCAAACAGGGTGCGACCGCCTACCGTGCGGCATGTGTTGAAGCCGCCCGCTTTGTTTCAATCCTCACCCTGCGATCAAACAGGGTGCGACCCGACTTCGCGGAGCCGATGTTCGCGGTGGCACGGTTCGTTTCAATCCTCACCCTGCGATCAAACAGGGTGCGACCGGGGCCAAGCGGCCCAATGACGTGCGGGTGCTCTTGGTTTCAATCCTCACCCTGCGATCAAACAGGGTGCGACAACCGAACGGCGGGGTGATGCTCGACTTGCACTATGTTTCAATCCTCACCCTGCGATCAAACAGGGTGCGACACCGCTTGCGGCAACAGATGGGGCTTGCCCTTCCAGTTTCAATCCTCACCCTGCGATCAAACAGGGTGCGACGACCCGTAATCAGTACTTGCAACGGGTGAAGGATGTTTCAATCCTCACCCTGCGATCAAACAGGGTGCGACGACCTGACCAAACTCGGCCGGCTTACCTTCGCTGATGTTTCAATCC
>CAYJPA010000073.1:0-8053 GCA_964371945.1 uncultured Sphaerobacteraceae bacterium
CGGATAAATTCGATTTCCCGATCGGCCAGTTCCCGCGCGGTCAACGGCTCCCGTGGCTGCGCACGGTATTATCTGGTCATGAGCGACCAAAACAACAGCACGATCTACATCCTCAAAGCAGAGGAGAGTATTACTGGCGCCGAGAGCGAATTCACCAACCGACGCTATCAGATTTGCGCCAGGGCGTACTATGCGTGTTCCCAGGCTGCGGTGGCAGCGCTCCTGCAGGCGGGTATCCGGCCGAGCGGCTGGCGCTGGGGTCACGACACGGTCCAAGCCCAGTTCCTGGGCGAGTTGATCAACCGGCGCAAGCGGTTTCCGGCTGATTTGCGTGACACCTTCGAGCGATTCTTCCTGCTTCGCCAGACAGCCGATTACTCGATCAATCTGGTTTCGGAGATCCAGGCCGCTCGCGCACTTCGCCGCGCACGTACATTCGTTGCGGCTGTCCGAGACGCATGAGGCAACCAACCATGGCTTCGACGTCGAGCTTGCTTTCTAATCCCCGCATGACGGCCGCGATCGCGGAGCTGACCCAACTCATCCAACGTCGCTATCCCGGCGCCACATTCACGACCGAGCTCGGGGAGAACGAGGATGCGGTGTTCGTGACGGCGGTCGTCGACGTCGATGACCCGGATGAGGTCGTCGATTGCTTCATCGAGCGGGCGGTGACGCTCCAGGTCGATGAAGGACTGCCACTCCACATCATCCCGATTCGCACGCCGGAGCGAAACCTCAAGCTGCTCGCCGCGTTGCGGACCCAGCGGTCGTCAAGTGCGATACCGCGCTCTGCCGTTGGCTGATTCTTCCAAACCAGTTCCAGCACATCGGCCGCGGTGCAATCGTGATCCACACCGAGCGCCCGCATACCGCGGCGCGCCGTCCGGTGTGCGCTGCTCGAACACGAACCGTGCGCACGCCCGTGTGAAGGCTCGCCGCGGCCCGGCGACCGCGCTCAGATCAATGTCCGTGATCCCAAGCCAAACCTCGGCATCTCATCTCAGCCGGGGCCAGCCGCACCGCCCGTCCCCATCCCACCGGAGTTGGTCCAGTGAACGGTTGACATCACAGTCACAGTGCGTAGGATAGGAGCGCACAAACGAAAGAACGCCGGCCGACCCGCAGGTCAACCGACGCCCGTCCTTGCACGCGTGAGCGTATCAACCCCCTGCGGATTGGTCAAGTCCGTTTGTAGGGGGCTTTTTGTGTTGGACCAGTACGACATCCTGAGAACATTTCTCTCAGATCGCCCAATCGCATTTCACCCCACGCTGGCTCGCCTCTTCGGTGGGATCAATGAGGCGCTCCTCTTCCAGCAACTTGCCTATTGGTCGAACAAAGGCAGTGATCCCGACTGGATTTACAAAACGCAGAAAGACCTCGAGGAAGAGACCACCCTCACCCGTACCCAGCAAGAAACCGCACGAGCCAAGCTACGCAAACTCGGCGTTATCGAAGAACAAAAACGCGGACTTCCGGCCAAACTCTACTTCCGTATTCAGTGGGAAACGGTCTTTGAGCTCCTCCACAATCAAGTTCGCGGGAAACCCGCACTCAAGGATGCAGGAAACCTGCAACCAAGGATGCGGGAAACCAGCATGCTAGATCGCGGGGAACCTGCAACCCAGCTTGCGCCTATCCAGCAACCATTAACAAAGAGTACAGACAAAGAAAACAACAGAGATGACCCTTCGAATGATTCGAATGATCTATTCATTATGTCAAAAGAAGACGCCGAACGAATCACCTGGGTTGTGACGGATATCGCTCGCGAGTTTGCCGATCAGGCACCGGTGAAAAGCACGGCAACCCGGACGCTGAAACTGTTTGCCGCCTCGGGATTGCCGCTCGACGAGTTCTTGGATGCGGTGCAGGCCGCCCGAATCCGGACGCAACGCTATACCGGACATATTAAAACGGAGCGGACGGCGAGCGGCTCAAAACCAAAAATGGCGTACTGGTTTAGCGTTCTCGAAGATATCATCACCCAAAAAAACGACGCGAGCGATCGCTAGCGGATACCAACCAAACGGTTGCGACTGCCCCAGGGATGACGAAGGGGAGTTAAGACCAAAGATCGAAACCTCGTGATGACATCGAGGGTCTCCCGCATGTCATGGCGAGGTTTGATGACAACGACCAGCTCCGCGCGAGGCGACCAGATGGGCGCGGGGATCGCTCAGCTGGCTCCAGACGCGCGGAACCGGGGTATCGCACGTCAGGACACGACCCAACACGCTCACCCGTGGCTCCGGTGTGCGGTCAGAGGGCGTCAGACGCACGGGACAGGGTGAACGTGGCCATGACTCCACCCAACGCGTTCAGCGCTTCTCAGCGCCGCTGACGACGAATTCGCCGGGACCGGTGTCCCGATACTCCCCGTCCTCGCCCGGCTCCGCTGATCGGCCAACACCGCCAGCAGCGCATGGCGAACCAGGGGCTCCTCGCACGCTGATCACCGAACCGGAGCATCGCTTTCGCGCGCGTAGTAGTTTCCGAAGCGGCCGGCGTGTGGCTGCTTTTGCGGGTCAATCCCCGGGGGGCCGTGCAATCGTGCAGCGACGAGCGCACCTGCCGGCTGATGCGTCCCAACACTGTCAGTACCAAACGTACGGGAGACCCGACTTCCTGACACCGGTGGGACGCATTGGTGGCCGATCGCCCCCCCGATAGCCTCATGAAATCCCCTTTGATGTTGTACGGCAGTGCCGTAGAATAGAGGATGAGGGGCAAGCATCGAATTCGAGTGGGACCTTGTCAAAGAGCGAGCCAAGATATGATCAGAGCAAGACAACTGGATGACGGGACCATCGTGCACGTGCTCCCCGATGGCTCGACGGGTGCCATCGAGAGTCGGACCGATTGGGACTACGTGAGATCGATGACCGAGGAGGAAATCGAGGCAAACGCGGCGTCCGATCCTGACAATCCCCCGTTGACGGCTGAGGAGCTGGCACGGATGAAGCCCGTGCCGAACACGCGGGAGATCCGTAAGCGCCTTCACCTGTCACAGGAGCAATTTGCCGCCAGTTTTCATCTTCCGCTTGGCACGGTGCGCGATTGGGAGCTCGGCCGCCGTGAGCCCGACAGCGCGGCGAGGAACTTCCTGCGCGTGATCGAGCGAGATCCCGAGGCGGTCAAACAGGCGCTTGAGTGGTAGTCGCCTATGAACCACGACGCGCGGCAGGCTGTCGACACGCTGCTCGCGCCCGGTTGTTCAACATGCCTCGCGCAGAGCGATTGAGAGGTCCCGTGAGCACGCCAGGACCGGGGTTTTGCCATTGAAGGCCTGTTGCGTTCGTCCTGGGCCCGCTCAATAAGCGAATAGGTGTTCTGAATTGAGTTGAGCAAGACCCGTCGGGAAGTTCCGGACCGCCAAGCTCCGTGAGACCCGGCGTGTGCGGGCGGAGAACGGCCGCTTTGCCCCGCCGCGTTGACGGCCGCACACCAACACCGGCGGCCATCGTCGCCCAGAAAACCGGACGGGCCGGTCGCGCGCGCGAGTAACCGGGCCGGAGAGCACTCGCGTGTAAACCTAGGTTTACACACTTGACTCGCTGGCACGCGCACGTACACCGTGTAGTACACTACACACCCCGCTTGATCGGATTGCCCGCTCGTCCACTCGACACGTTCCGGAGGACCCATGGCCGCCAAGCCGGAGACCACCGCCGAATCCACCGCCGCACTCCGCCTCGGCGATCTCGCCCGCCTGACCGGACTCGGCAAAGCGACGATCGAGCACTACCTGCGGCTTGGGCTGCTGCAGCCGCTTGCCGTTGGCGAACAGGGCTACCGGTTTTTTGACCAGGACGCGGTCGTCCGGCTCAACGTGGTCCGCTCCGGTCGCCGCGCCGGATTCGCGCTGCCCGAACTGCGTGCCGCGCTCGAGGTCGTCGATCCGCTCGCATTCATTTCCCTGCTCAATACGTTGTCGCCCGCGCAATGCCGCGCCGAGCTCGTCGCGCGCGGCGCCGCGATCGCGGAGTAAGGGGGGAGACGATGCGGCGCATCATCGCGATCTGCAATCAAAAGGGCGGTGTGGGCAAAACCACGACGACGATCAACCTCGCCGCCGCGCTCGCTGAGCTCGGCCGTCGCGTGCTGGTGGTCGATCTCGATCCCCAATTCAATGCCACTAGCGGGTTCGGGATCGACCCCTATGCAGACGACCGTATGACGATTGCCCAGATCCTGCTCGATCCAAAAGTCAAGATGGAGCACGCGATTGTGCCGTCCGGGATCGGCGGTGTCGATCTCGTGCCATCGACCCTCGATCTGGCGCGCGCCGATGTGCTCCTGCCGCAAATGGTCGCCAACGAAACGATCCTGAGCAGCGCCATCACCAAGAAGATCCGCGGCATCTACGACTACGCGCTCATCGATTGCCCACCGAATCTGGGCCGGCTCACGATCAATGCGCTGACGGCGGCCACCGATCTCCTGGTGCCGGTGCAGGCCGGGCGCTGGGCGATGAGCGGCACGCAGGCGCTGTTTGAGATCGTCGATGTGGTGCGCGAACGTCTCAATCCAGAGCTTCGTGTCCTTGGCATTCTGTGCACAATGGTCGACGGCCGCACCGCGCTCGGTCGCGATGTGCTCGCCGAGATCCGCTCGACCTTTGGCGAGCAGACGCTGACGACCGTGATCAAGCAAGCAACGAAATTGAGCGAAGCCGCGTTCGCTGAGCTTCCGATCACGACCTACGCGCCCAAATCGGATGCCGCGGAGAACTATCGCGCCCTGGCGCTTGAGGTGGAACGGCGATGAGTGAGAAACCGCGAGCTTATAGCGCCGGTCTGACGCGATCGCGCGATGTCTCCCGCCGCGGCAATCTCGCCTCGGTGCTCCAAATCAGCGAAGAGGGCGTCGGACAACTCGCCGAGGCAAAGATCATCGCGATCGCACGGATCGTCGCCAATCCGGAGCAGCCGCGGCGCGCGTTTGACCCATCGACGCTGACCGAGCTGGCCGATTCGATCCGGGCCCGCGGTGTGCTGCAACCGATCCGGGTACGCCGCCAGGGCGACGCGTTCCAAATCATCGCCGGCGAGCGGCGCTTCCGGGCGGCACAGCTCGCGGGCCTCGAGGAGCTGCCGGCGGTCGTGGTCGAGCAAGATGATGACAGCTCTTACATCGACGCCCTGATCGAAAATATCCAGCGCGAGGACCTCAACCCGCTCGATCGCGCGGATGCCCTGCGGCGGCTCCGTGTAAACCTAGGTTTACACTCCTGGGAAGAGGTCGGCCGGTTGCTCGGCATGAGCCGGCAGTCGGTCTACAACCTGCTGGGGCTGACGGCGCTCCCGCCGGAGGTCCAGGAAGATATCCGGAGCGGCGGGCTGACCGAAAAACATGGCCGTGCCCTGCGGCAGCTCAATCGTGATCCTGAGCTCCAGACCACCGCCTATCGCCAGATCGTCGAATCCGGGTTGAGCGGGGATCAATCGCTTGCCCTGGCCCGGGAGTTGCGCGCCTCCCATCCGGTTGAGCGGTCACCGGGTACGCTACCCGTCGCGACGCGGTTTCCCTTGCTCGAAACGGTTCGCGAAATCGATCGGTTGACCGCGCACCTGGACTATGCCTTGAGCGATAAAGTGTCGGCCGCTGACCGGAGAACCGCGGTGCGCACGCTTGAGCACGCGATGACCCGGTTGAATGCGGCGCTGAGCCGGTTGCGCGAATGAGCGCAGATTGCTTCAACCGCCAGTTCATTCTGATCGATTTCCGGGATCTTGAGAATTTGGCGTACTTCGCGTTTGTCCGCTCGCCTGGATGTTCGACCTACTTCTGATGCGCCGCCACAGTTGGCGGTCGCGCCGGCTCCACTCCATGGGCCTCGAGATGCTCTATGCGCGGGGATACCTCGCCTGCTCCCTCGACCGGGAACGGATCGGCGAGCAGCTCGGCGGGGTCTCGATGCGCACCGTCAGCAGCGATTTGTCCCAGCTTGAAAAGCGGGGAGTGATCACCGTTCAACCTATCGGGCGGCAGAACATTTACGTGCTCGGACGCTGGGGCGATGACGAGGGCGCACGCTATGAAACATGGTATGTCGACCGCCTGCATGTCCGGGAGGAAGAAACCTTCCCGTCAGACGTGCAGAAACCCAGCACCTCATCGCCGGGCGAGCCGTCCACCGGAACCGGTCGTTGCGGATCCGCGTGATTCCTCCGTGCCGGCAATCGTCGAAATGAGGAAACGTCGTCGGCCCCGCGTTCTCATGGAGGTCGTCAAGGTCGTCCCCGATAATGACCAAGCACCATCAGAGGCAGCCGTCACGTACGACCCGCAACGGACAGTACTCGTTGTTGCGTGCATAACCGCGCTCTACGTCGATCTCGTTCGGAACAATCAACACGGCGAGCGGAGCGTTTGATGAGCGATCCTGGCAACGCGATGGATTCAAGGCGCCCGGTGATGCTTCCTTGGCGAGGCAGGAAGGGCCCATCGTCGAAGAGCGATGATCAGGCCGAACAGCGTTTGATCAGGAGGTCTTGAGCGAAAAGGAGTGGCGGACGACGTTACCCGCCACTCGTGCATGTCGTCACCAGTTCACGGATCCGTTGGGAGAGATCACGCTACAACGCCATTGGCGGGTTGCCCGCGTCCGTTTCGATCGGCGGTGGTATGTCCCACTTGGACTGGGCGATTTGATCTTTGCTCATATTCAAAAAGACCTTGCCATCATGGCAGGTGTTGACGGCGCTCGTCGGGATGAGATACTGCGACTTGCTCAAGAGCCCGTGCTCCACGGTGACAAACTTTGGATCGGCCGCGATTACTTTCCCGAGCTTGTGGTCGTCGCTCGTCATCACCTGATCACCCGCGCGACATTGAAGTTGTCCGGTCGTCGAGTCCATGACTGCTCCTCTCGGTGTACCCGCGCAAAGCCGTGTTTACCACGCGGACGGCACCGTTCGTGCCGCATTTCGCATGCCACGCAACGCGAACGGATCGACCGCCGGGTACCCAGTCGCCGTCAAACGACATATCCCAATAGAGAGTCAGGAGTGTAAACCTAGGTTTACACTCGCGCTCGACCTATCAAGTGAGTGGCGGCCACCACGGGGCATGGACGACTCCCCTCCGACAAATGGGCCATCAAGTCTCCGACAAATGGGCCATCAAGTCTCCGGCGAGAGGTCAGGAGTAGCGTGGAGTGATACATGGGTCTGGGTGACGTGGTTTGTCATTGTCTAATTGGGATATGTCGCTCATAGCTTCATTCATCGATCACGGCTGTTCGTTGCCTGCATCCTGGATGAGCGTTGCCGCCTGCTCAACGGGCATCGTCACATGTTTTTCCCGAGATCAGCAGCATCACGTCACGCTCAACCGGCTCGTGCCGTGGACGTCTTGGTACGGTGCCTTCCCGCCCGTGCAACACTGCCTTGAAGGCACCTCTGAGATACGATCAGAGTCGTTTCACATTGACATGATGTCAAAAAAATTCTGATGTTCGAATCCCTGAGCGAGCGATCAGCGGTTCTCGTTGAACGGACCACACGATTTCGAGTTGAGTACAATGATGGCCTAGCATTCGCGAAGCATCACGTCGACGGCGACTTTTTCTGACTCAGCCGTGGCTACAGGAGCACCATGAAGGGCGGAGTCGAGCGCACGCGTTTCATCCTGATTGCCGTCTCCATCGCGGCGAGCCTGCTGATCGGGGTACTTGTCGGTACACTCGCCGGCGGTGGTTCAGCGCCACCACGGATCGCCGTTCCCACGCAAATGGCCGGGCCCGATACGAATCTGGCCAGCACAGCGGTAGCGACCGCGAGTTTGACGTCGTTTGCCAGTTCGACAACTCCTGAGGCGTCGATCTCACCCGGTAGCGAGCTGACCCTGACGGCAACCCCTGGGACGCCAGGTATCGCGGGGTCTCCCGCTGCCTCGCCGGTCGCATCTCCGGAGCTCGAACAGCTCGCAAGTCCAGACATCAAGGCGGTGGCTAGCCCGATCACGCCGAGTCTCACGCCCAGTCCGTCATTGACTCCGTCGCCGTCGGCCTCGTCCACACCAGTCGATTTGGGATTCCGATCGA
>CAYJPA010000073.1:8153-31707 GCA_964371945.1 uncultured Sphaerobacteraceae bacterium
GCCACGATAACGAGCACGCCATCACCGACCGCGAGTGCGACCCCACGGGCAACGCCAACCACGACGTTCATCCTGCCGGCGCGTACGCCGTCCGCTACGCCGGCGGCAACCGCAACACCAGTATTCACGGCCACCGACACGCCTCCAACGGCGACCAGCACGCCGACGGCCACGGCCACCGATGTGCCGGCAACACCGACAAGGACGCCGTCACCAACGCCAACCGCTTCCCCAACAGCAACTGCGACGGCGTCCGCGACACAAACACCAACCAGAACGCCAACAGCGACTCCGACAATGACGCCAACAAGAACACCGACTCCTAAGCCAACCGTGACGTCTACAGCCACGGCCAGCGCGACCGCCACGCCGACGAGAACGCCATCGCCAACCCCGAGCGTGACCCCACGGGCCACGGTGACCACAACCTTCATCCTGCCGGCTCGCACGGCCACCGTAGCGCCGACAGGCACCTCCACCGCGACCATGACGACGGCGCCAACCGAAACGCCAACTGCGACGCACACACCAACCAGAACGCCAACTGCGACTCCGACAATGACGCCAACAAGAACACCGACTCCTGAGCCGACCGCGACGCCCACCGATGTGCCGGCAACGGCGACACCGACAAGGACGCCGACATCAACGCCAACCGCTTCCCCAACAGCAACTGCGACCGCGTCCGCGACACAAACACCAACCAGAACGCCAACAGTGACTCCTGAGCCGACCGCGACGTCTACAGCCACGGCCAGCGCGACCGCCACGCCGACGAGAACGCCATCGCCAACCCCGAGCGTGACCCCACGGGCCACGGTGACCACAACCTTCATCCTGCCGGCTCGATCGGCCACCGTCGCGCCGGCAACAAGCACCTCCACCGCGACCATGACGCCGGCGCCAACCGAAACGCCAACTGCGACGCACACCGTGATGCCAACAGCGACCCTGACGCACACACCGACAAGCACATCCACGGTGGCCGCAACACCGACGGTGAGGCCGAGTGAGACGGCCGCGTTCACCGCGACGGCGACGCCATCGCCAACCTCGAGCGTGACACCGCGGGCAACGCCGGCAAACACGCCGACCAGAACAATGACGGCATCGCCGACGTCGGCATCCAGCGCGACGCCGACGACTTCTCCAACGAGCCTGCCCACGGCAACGGCGACCAACACCCCTGAGCCCACGGCAACGGCGACCAATACCCCTGAGCCCACGGCAACAGCGACCAACACTCCTGAGCCCACGGCAACAGCGACCAATACCCCTGAGCCCACGGCAACGGAGAAACCGACAGGGCAGGGGATTGATCGCGCAATGTTCCGCGGCAATGCCGCGCGAACCGGTGTGGAAGTCGGACCTGTGCCTGAGGACCCCCTTGCGGTGATCTGGAGCGTCAATACTGGAGATACCGTCTTTTCGGTGCCGGCGGTCGCCGGCGATCGCGCATTCTTCGGCAGCAACAGCGATGTGCTGTATGCCGTGGACCGAGCGTCAGGCGAGGAGCTCTGGTCGTTCCAAACCGGCGAGGATATCTCTTCCTCTCCGGCCGTGATCAATGGGATCGTCTACGTTGGCAGCTTTGATGCCAATCTCTATGCGGTTGACGCAAACAGTGGGGAAGAGCAATGGCGCTTCCTCACCGGCGGTCCAATCCACGCATCGCCGGCGATCGTGGGATCAACAATCTATGTGGCAAGTTATGACGGCTTTGTGTATGCGCTCGATTCAACCGATGGGAGTGAGCGGTGGCGGTTCGAGACCGGCGCGTCGATCAGCTCATCGCCCGCGGTCTCAGAACAACGGGTCTTCGTTGGGAGCGATGATGGATTCGTCTACGCTATTGATGCCCGCACCGGGGCGTCGCTCTGGTCGTTCGGCACGGGCGGGGCGGTCTTTGCGACGCCCGCGGTAAGCAACGGCGTCGTGTACATCGGATCGACCGCTGGAACCATGTATGCGCTGTCGGCCGAGGATGGCGCGCAACTCTGGTCCGTTGACACCGGCGGTGCGATCTACTCATCTGCCGCGGTCACGCGAGACACGGTGTACGTCGGAAGCGAAGACAGCGCCATCTACGCGCTTGCAATCGATACCGGCGAGGAGCGATGGAGCTACGCAACAGGCGCACAGGTGCGTGCCTCTCCCGCCTATTCGAATGGCATGATTATCATCGGGAGCTACGATGGGGCCATCTACGCGCTGAACGCGGACGACGGCTCGGTGGTCTGGTCGTTCGTCGTCAACACCGGCATGACATCAGCGACGGTTGTCGACGGCGCGGTCTACATCGGCCTCTTCGACGGCACCGTGATCGCAATCGGGCAGTCGTAACCGGATTCTGCCCGGCCGTCGGCGCCGGGGGAGCCCAGGAAGAGCGGACGCGGATGTTGGTCGTGTGGCGCTTCGCGCCTACATCGTGGCCCGCTCCGTCACCACCCCGCGTGCTCAGAGAGCCCTGGGCACGTTCAAGCTGAGCCAATAGGCCACGTCAAGATACTCGGATGCTCCACTCGAGCTCGACACACTTCAAGGAGGCCGTGATCAACAAGTACGTCTAATCTACTCTCCCAATGAGGTGCCACAGCGGCACTCGTTAGGCACTTGTCCGGCATACGACGATGCAATCATCGGCTAATGACGATGGAGCACGTCAGGTTCAACGCTATGAAATGGCATTCGTTCCACGAAATCGATATCCTCTTGAACGGTCATATCATCCTACTGCGCGCTGCATTGCGGAATCATTTCAGGTTGTGGCTGGGCGGCACCACCAATTTGTTGCGCTCTAGGCGCTCTCCCACTGATTGCGGAGATAGCGCACGGTTTCGCTCAACATCGCGTCTGGACCCTGGGAGCGCAGCGGCCCGCCGAGTGATGAGCATTCGATACTGACGTACCCCTGATAGTCGATTGCTTTGAGGGCGGCAAATGGCGGTTGAACATTGAGGCAGCCGGCGCCGGGCTGGGCACGGTTATTGTCCGCGATATGAACGTGCCCGAGGTGAGACCCTGCCGCGCGAATCGGCTCCGCCATGTCGGCTTCCTCGATGTTCATATGAAAGAAATCCGCCAGCGCCAAGACGCGAGGATGATCAACCTGGCGGCTGATCGCAACGGCCTGGTCCACCCGCCGCAGGAAAAAGGCCTCATAACGGTTCAGCGGTTCCAGGAAGACCGCGGCGCGTCCGGGTGGCAAAGCAGTCACCCAGTCGCGAAACGCGGCTACGGCCATTGTCTCGAGATCGGTTACCCCTGGGAACGTGTGCGGCGGGCGCACGGGCACAGAGACGACACCGGCGGCGCCAAGCTCGTCGGCCATGGTGATGAGCTCGGTCAGACCGGCAAAGCGCCGCCGCCGCTCGTCGAGATCGGGCAGAAGTGGATCGTGCATCGAGTGGGTGCAGATCGCGCACACCGGCAGGCCTGAACGCTCGATTGCCCGTCGCACATCGTCATATCGTTCCCGTAGATCAAACGCCGGCCCGACAGTCACCTCCACCGCATCGAACCCATACCGGGCGGCGGCGGCGAATTGCTCATCAAGCGTGTGACCCGGAAGATGCGCTGTTTGAATACCCAGTTTCACGTTGCTCGCTCCTCTGTGTGTTCGGTGCGGGGCCATTGGTGATCCAAAGATTGACACAGTTCCGGCGATCGGATCCGGCGAGGTGAAGGCACGGGTCATCAAATGTGTGCGGGAGCAATGAGTACATCAAGGGCATCAATACTCGTGGTGGTTCGATGCCGGACAACGCAACGAGTCCCGTTCGTCAGCTGATGGCACGACTTCGAAACCAACGAATGTCCCCTCGGAAGATCGTTCGGTAAAATGTCGCTCGAGGATTACCAAGAATTGCGATCAAGTGAGGCGCAATGCCGAACCGGGGGCGCCGGAGCTCCGGACAGGAAGCCGTCTGCCTTTCAATAACACACGGCCACTGCATAAACAATGCTTTCCGAGGATAGTTGGTGTGAGGGGCTTGATTCAACCCACGGGCCATATTATAAATCGCTCATATCTCCATACAGAGTCCGCTTCTTACTTGACCCGTTGGGTCAAGCTGTTTTTTGTTCTCGTGTTAATACTACAGCGACAGTTATTGTGGTGCGTTGCGCTTTGACCTCTTGAGGACGGTGAGAATCGAGGTCCACGTCCCGTTCTCTTGCCAGTGTCGATATCGTGCTCGGACGGTCGCTGCCGGGGCGACCGATTCCGGGAGTTGGGTCCACCCGGCCCCAGTCCGCATCACCCACAGCATCGCGTCGAGGATTCGCCGGTCGTCATGACGTGGACGCCCCATCCCGGTTTCCGCAGGCAGCAGTGATTGTATTCGTCGCCACCGTTGTTCTGTTAATTCGAGAAGGGGATGCTCAAGTACCTGGAGCGGCGGGTCGCCGGTGCGGAGCTGGGGGTCGGCGCGCCGGATCGTGTGGGCGTGCTTGGCGATCGCCTGGTGACGCCGGCGAAAGTGAGACCAGGCCAATTGGTGAGTCCAGCGTGCTGGGTCGTCGGTCGCGATCAAGATCAATCGCCGAACCTCCGGAATCGTCAAGGGCAGCAGATCGGCGGACCCCCCTTTTTGCCCTCGTCTCCGGTCACGCTGTGGCGCATCACCGCGAGGTAGGCGTGCGCAAACAGGGCCAGGGTGATGTGGCGATGCCAGGGTGTCCACTTGCGAACCTCATAGTGATCGAGTCCAATCACGCCTTTGGCGTCCTCGAACCCGACCTCGATCGCCCAGCGCATGCCTGCGACCCGGATCAGCTCCGCCACCGTCGTGTCCTCCGGTCCGTAGCTATGGAAGTACGCCAGTTCCGTCGGATCGCTCAGACCGCGCCGGACGAGGAGCCAGTGGGCGAATCCGGCACTGCCGTCATACGGCAGGCGAATCCAGGCCCAATCGGCACGTCGCTCCCCTTGACTGCCCGCCCCCGCCGAACACGTCGCCCAGGCGTCCGGCGGCAACTCCGCGATCACGTGATCGACGCGTCGTTGGACACCACCATCCCAAATCATCTGGGCACAGGCGACGGCCAGCACATACGGATGGCGGTTCACCTCCAACCACCGACGAAGCTCAGGCGAATCGCCGTAGATCTCGTCGGCCGTGACCCAGGCCGCGGGCACCCCGGCGGTGAATGCCCGCGCTAGCATCCCCAGGGCCAGTTCCGGTTTGGTCGCGAACGTGATCGCCTCGGGGACGCCAGCCTCCCGTCGCCGCTCCGTATCCTGGACCCACGGCTCGGGGAGGTACAACGCGCGATCAATAAAGGCACACCCGGCATCGCTGGCATACGCCACGAAGACGCCGATCTGGCAATTTTCGATTCGGCCCGCCGTACCGCTATATTGGCGCTGAACACCGGCTGACTTTGTGCCCTTTTTCAGAAACCCCGTTTCGTCGACGATCAACACCCCGTTGGGTGCGCCCAGATGGTCCACCACATACGCCCGCAAATCGTCGCGGACCGCCTCGGCATCCCAGTCCGACCCATTCAGCAGGCGCTGCACGCCTTGCGGACCGGCTTCCCCGAGGTGTTCGGCCAGTTGCCACCCGTTCTTCCGCTCAACCCGATCAAGCAGTCCCGCCAGGTAGCGTTTCGACCGTGATCGCGCCTCCGACCGCCGAAAGCGCCCCGCGATCCGGGCGTGCAGGGCATCAAGTCCCGCGCTCCAGACCGACTCCTCGTCTCCCGGGTGCATGCGTCTCCCTCCATGATGGTGTCAACTAGACACATCTGGAGTGTACGCTGTATCTGTCGCTGTAGTATTAAGGAATATGCAATCCATAATGATGAATCCGCGCGTCGCTCACCCGTCCGATCCGATGCTTGAGCCGCTCGAGCAATCGGAATCGATGCGTCAGGCATCCGAAACCGTGGGGGCGACCTCACGCGGAGCGGTTCTGGCCGCCGTGCCAACCGCGTCCGATCGTCGGATTCGCTCGTACCCAATCGGCCATCTGGCGCCGAATCCCTTTCAGCCACGGTTCCTGTTCGATGACGATGCGCTCGCGCAACTCGCCGGCTCGATTCGCAGCTACGGCTTCATGGGCCACATCGAGGTCCGGCATGACCCGATCAAGCCTGACGGGCCACTCCAGATCGTGTTCGGACATCGCCGCGTGGAAGCGGCCAAACTCGGGGGACTGGCCACGGTGCCGGCCGTCTTGGTCGAGCGCACTGACGATCAGATGCGATGCATCACGTTCGTCGAGAACGCTGCCCGCAAGTCGCTCTCCTACTGGGAAGAGGCGGTTTTCCTGGGCACAATGAAGCGCGAGCTCAAGCTCACGGTGCGACAGATCGCGGATGCGCTCGGGGTCGGGCGGAGCTATGTCCAGGAACGGCTCGATCTCCTGAAGTTGCCGGAAGGACCACTCCGCGATGCCGCCCAGCGCCACGATGTCGGCTTCTCGACCGCCTGGCTGCTGACCCAGATGCCGGAGGAGGAGCGAGACGAGTTGTTTGCCGGGGTGCAGGCGGGGGAGCTCAACGTCACCGATCTCCGGCTGATCCGCCAAGCAGAGGCGCGCCGGCGGTCAGAACTGGAGCGGCGGGTGGATGACGACCAACGTCCTGGAGAGCCAAGCGTGCCCGTCGTATCCATTCCCAGGCCCCAACCGGTGCGAATGCGCTGGGTTGAGCCGCCAACGCCGTTCACCGATACCGCATTGCAGGCTGCACGCGGCGATCACCCAAAGCCGGAACCGGCGCCTTGGTTTAGACCAAATGTATCCGTCATTGCCGCGATCGCCGAGCCCATCGTCCCCGCGGAGCCACGGCACTCGCCAGTGAGTACGTCACTCCGTGATACCCCGCGGCCGGCAACCAGCGAGCAGACGATTCCCGCGCAGCGCATCTTCTTTGATTCCACCTTGATCAAGCGCCATACCGGACGTGATTACGCGCTCGAGGCGATCAAGCAGCTCGACGCGAATGCGTATCATCTCCGGCTCAAGATTGACAAAGCTGACTTTGCCATGCTCAGTGACGATGAGCGGGAGCACTTAAAACGGGCAACGAGTGAGCTCCAGCAAGTGCTCGCCTTACTCCCCTCCTAACGCCGCTGCAGATCACGCACGACGTTGGTGCTTGGGGAGCGGATCGCCCGCCGTACGCCGATCCACATTCGCTGGTATTTCGTACCGATATCCATCACGATCGGTTTCCGGGCATGTGTCGAAACGAGGCGGGAACCTGTCCGGTGGGCACTCATTGATGACAGTGAGGAATCAAATTTGTCCGGAATCCGGACAAATTGAGCAGTATTACGATCAAAGGTTAGGTACGCTGCTCACCGTTGCCGCCGTGTGGCAGATGCTGTCATCCCTTGGTGAGCCCCAACTTGGAGCCTCCGGGCAGTCAGTGCGGACAGCGTAAATTACATACCATTGACATCATGATCATTCAATCGTTCTTCCCCTTGTTCGCGCTCCGCTCCGAATGTGGGAGAGGAGGAGGGGAGTGAACGTGCGACGCCGGGTTCGTGATGCGCTGCATCACGACGCCGTTCATACACGAGGTCTCTGTGCTCATCCTGGCACGTCGCCGCTCTGTCGACGTGAAGATATCATGGTGGATCGTCCATCGCTTGCAGATGTGGGCAACGCGGTCTCGTCCACCTCGTCCTTCGACGCGGCCAAGCGGGGTGGGGATGGGAACTGATCGGCATACAGGGCCGCTGCCGAGGACAACCGATGGACCTGCGTGCTCATGAGCTGGTACGCGGGACCGTGCGCACCGTGACGCAAGATGCCTTTCGTCGTCATCGCCTGGAACAGCTCCACCAGCAGCATGCTTCCGTCGATCAGGAGATCCGGGGCAGCGAGCGTCATCCATCTCGGACCGTAAAAATAGTCAGCCAGCATACGGATGAGCTCGATCGGTACCGGGCGCTCCAGGATCCGCTCGGCGTACCGGAGCCGGACCGCGTCGATATGGGGTCGCCATTCCGCGTTCTTTTCACGCAGCCGGTCGACCGGAATCCGGATCGCCATGAGCGACTCGGGCAGATGGGTCAACGTCGTCGAACAGGCGAGGCGCGTCCAGAGCTCCATGTCCTCGAGCCGGTAGGCAGGATCATACCCACCCGCCGCCCGGAGCAGGTCAGCCCGCATGACGACCGACGGGTGACAGATTGGATTCGTCAACAGCAGCTTCCAAGCGAGCTCGTCATGGTGCTCGGGGATGATCCACCACCGGTGTTTCAACGGACGCCCATCCTCGTCGATGAACACGGCCCGCGTGCCCAGGAAATCGAGCTCGGGGCGCCGCTCAAAAACAGCCACTTGCCGTGTCAGACGATCGAGATGCGAGATGTCGTCGGTGTCCATGCGCGCGATCAGCGATCCTTGAGCGATATTGAGTGCCTGGTTTAGCGACATCGCCACACCCAGGCTCACGTCATTGCGGAGGAGATGAACGCGCGGGTCCGCCTCGGCGTACGACGCCAGGATCTCCGGGGTGGCGTCGGTCGATCCGTCATCGACGATGATGAGCTCGATCGCGCGATAGGTTTGCTGGATGATTGAATCGAGCGCCTCGCGCAGGAACGGAGCGTTGTTTCGCGTCGGGATCAAGACCGAGACGAGCGGGGTGCCGGCAACGCGTTTTGCTCGTGTTGTTCTGCGTTTCGAGACCACCGATCGGTTCCTCCCTCGAGTACGGCTATTGGCCCGGGCATGTCATCCAGACGCCAGATGGTACACCCATGGCGACGACCCCCTCCGTTGTTGAGCACGGGAGCTCAACGGGCCCTGCCCAATCAGGAGGTGGCGACCAGCTCAAGCATGTTGGCGTACGCCATCAGACCCCGCGGTGGGTTCGGATGATGACCTTCATCCAAGGACAATTGATTCCGTGATCCAGTGACGACGGCAATCCGGATCGAACTGCCGGCGCGATCGAGGTCACCCTACGAAGATGCAGGAGATGCGGCCGGTACTGGTGTCCCGAGCTGGAGGGCGCACGCCTCGCTCGCCTGTTCCATTTCTGCCGTCACCCGCGCGATATCGCGCTCGGCTTGTTCGAATGTCGCCACGGCCTCGTCGATGAGTGTTTCGTCATGTTGCCCGACGCCGTCCGCGGCCGTCTCGATCGCGCCGGCGTATGTCGTAAGGGCTGAAATGAGATAGAAGTTGGCTTGCGCGGTTACTCCGGGCGGGTCGCTGGCTCGCTGATCGGCGGCGAGCTTTCGAAATGCCGTGCCGATATCCCGCAACGCGGCCACCGCCGTCGGATCGGTCTCATCGATCGCTCCAACCTCACCAAGCAGCGCTTGCGATGCGCTCAATCGTTCGCCAGCGTCCTTAATCCACTCAACGGCGCCCGCGCACGGCGCGACAGCGTCAAACTGATCGTCACTGGCCTGATCTTCCGGGATGAGCGTCATGATCACGTACGACACCGTTGTTGGGGTGGGCATGATGAGCACCACCCGGCACTGCATGGCTGCACGCTCGGAAAAGATCTCGTCGAGGGCATCGCTTTGGCAACTGGCTGCTTGCTGTCCGTCCTCGCCGTGATCGAGGTCCGAGAGCACCGCATCAGCCGGCAGGAACGACATCACATGCTCGGTTGCGTCCGTGATAGACCAGTCCGCGGGATCCGGTTCCACCGCCGGGTGATCGAGCGGCCGCGGGGAGCTCGCCGTGATGCGGTTGAGCCGTCGTGTGCGATCTGGATCTGATCCATCGCCATCGCTATAGCCCTCAACATAGGCGACGAGGAGACCGAATCCATCAACCTTGTAGAGCGGTCCTAATGCCGGAATAAACGCATTCGACTCCCCGAAGCGCTCGATAAATGTCTCCAGCGTGCCTCCTAGTCGGCCGGCAACGGCCGCTTCAGGCTCGGCCGCCGCGGCGTTGGCGGCAGGACGCAGGGTCATCATGTTCACCAGGAGCAGGGCGGCGGTCAGCCAGTGCCAATGAATCGTGCATCGCGGGAGCATTCTGACCTCCGGGAGAGAAGTAGGCGCGTAGTGAGGCAGAGATTGTCTCATCTCCATGCGATCCTCAATGCTGCGCGGAGCGCGATCGTCTCGGTGGTTCGTGGAAGATCGTCCATGAGTGCTGGCGAACCAGTTAACGAACAGTAGCCTCATCCACGTCCGCCGCCGGGATGAAGCGTGAAAACCAGGCGCGGGTTCTGATTCGTATGAGCTGAAGGAATTCCCCAATGATCGTGGGATTTCCGCATGGCCCCCGAATGACGCATTCGTCAATCCGCAACTCGGAGCGATGTGCGGGAGAAGATGGTGGACGGTTGACGATCTGAACGCACCCGGTAGAACTTGTATGCACGGACTGGTGGTCTCAGTGATGTTGTAGCATTCTCGGAGAACATGCCGGCGTCCGCGTCCTTTCGAAACGCACTGTCCTGGCCGGCGATATTGAAAGAAGCGATGCACTCCCAGCTAGATGGTTCACCTGTCATCGCAATGAGTTCAACATGATGAGCTCAAGAACCGATGATGCCACAGACAATCTTGTCCATACGCTGACGTGCACAGCGTGCGGACATCGCGCTCCCGCGGACGATCGTTTTTGCGGGCAATGTGGTGCTGCTCTTCCCGGCAGAAGTAACGGCGCCCTTTCCCACGCCGAAAACACCCGGCGTCGCATCGGTGGCACAACCTGGACACCCGTGTCACCGGTCGAGCAGTCGATCACGCAACTGTCCGGCGCGCCGGTGACGGTATCGGCGTCCACGACGACAAGCACTCGGAAGCGCCGGCGGCGGAGAACGCGCTGGTATCGTCGAAAGCTCGTCGTTCTTCCGCTCGTCCTCTTGGTCTTGATGACGGGCGTGGCGGGTGCGGCTGTCTATCGTGCGCAAACAACCCTGAATACCCTGCATGAGATCAGCGAGCTGCCGCCACAGGTGACGGACTCCACACAAACGGATGATGGACTACCGACCGGCCTGGTTTTTGACACCGAGCCAGCGCGCCAGGCGCTCGTGACGGCAGGGATACTACCCGCTGACGGAACAGCCAAAGACGACGGGGTGTTTGGCAAGTTCAAAGATGCGACGGGCGATGTCGGCGATCTCGCCTCCGGCGCGGCAGTCGCGGCCGGGGTCAAGGATCCCTCCAAGGACGCGATCACGATTCTGGTGATGGGCGTCGACGCACGCGAGGGCGCCCCGATCGATATCGGGGTGCGGCCGGATGCAATCATGGTGCTCTATCTCAATCCCGCGACCGGCGCCTGCCGTGGGCTTGCTATTCCGCGCGATTCCAAGGTCAATCTACCTGGCTACGGTGAGACAAAGGTTAACCATGCATTGATGCTGGGCGGAGTCCAGTACCAGCAGCTTGTGCTCGAGCAATTCCTCCAGCTCGACATTGATCACTATGCACTGATCGACTTTGCGGGCTTTCAAGCATTGGTCGATGCGGTAGGTGGTGTGACCGTCAATGTCCCGTCGGAATTGAAGAACGGCGAAACAGTACTGTTTGACGCCGGACCGCAAACGTTCGACGGCGAAGAAGCCTTAAGGTACGCACGCTACCGCGGCGAGGCGGATTACGATATTGGCCGGATCCGGCGCCAGCAACAGATCATGCGGGGATTGATCCAGGTCAGCGGTGGGAGAAACATCGCATCGGATATTAATGAGATACTCCCGGCGTTTTCAAATCATGTTCGCACCGATCTCGACTCCACTGAGCTAGTAACGCTGGCCGATCAGTACCGTTCGCAGTGCTCCGATGAAAGCTTCGAGCTCGACACGATCGGCGGTGAGCTGGTCCCGTTGTCGGACACGCTTGATCCGGTTCTGCAGAAACCGCAGACGTATTTGATCACCGACTCAGCAGTGGTGAGCGCGAAGGTCGCCAATTTGACACGACCGTAACAGCTCGACGTTCGCCCTCAGCGCCATGCCGACAACCCATGGCTAACCACCGGTGGCCCGTGATTGGCGGCAAATGAACGCCGAGGAGATGCGCGGCCAGCGTGCTCTCACGACCGGACGAGATCAATGCATTGCAGGGGCTGGAGGTTTTCACGTTCGCGGCCGACGAGCACCAACAGCAGGAAGCTCAGTCTGGTCAGCCTGCCGCATCCTTGAGTTGGGCAAAAGCCACGAGGGACGTAATACCTAAGGACCCCCACATTGTCGATACGTCGCTTGCTATTATGGTGTGCATGGGCTAAAGTGGCCAAGATGGGACGATAGTACGTACTGTATACGGTAAAAGGGGCGCCGACTCCTCATGTCGTCCCACCGTTCCTGAAACCGAAAGGGGACCCATCAGCATGTCGAAGCATGAAGTTGTTGAATCGTTTCTGCAAGGTCGCATTGATCGCCGCGAGTTGATCCGCCGGCTGACCATGGCTGGGATCGCGACATCCGCCGCCGTGGCGTACGCGGAGATTTTGGCCAGTCCGGCCGCCGCCTCATCGGGACGACGCACGGAGCTCCTCTCTAGCCCCCACCAAGATTCGGGTGGAGTCGTGCTGGATTCGGACGACGACGGCCTGAGTGACGACGAAGAGGAAGACCTCGGCACGGATCCGGACGATCCGGATAGCGACGATGATGGTGTCAACGACGGCGACGAGGTCGACTGCGGTTCCGACCCGCTGGATCCGAACAGCAAGTGCACGACGACACCGCCGAGCGAGCTTCCGGACACAGGCGTTGGCAGTAACGGCACGAGCAACAAGTGGTTCGCGCCGCTTGCGGCAGCGGGTGCTGGGATCGCGATTATCGCGCGACGCTTGCGGCGAGTTGCTCAGCACTCCGCTCGGTAGGAAAAGATCCGGCCAGAACGGAACCTGAGCATCGAGCAAGAGCGAGATCCTATCGGAGCACGCGTTTCGATAGTGGGTTTGTGTATCCTCCAAGGAGTGATCGGGAAGTATACGTGGTCTGGTATTGCTTCACTGTACGTGATCTTGGGTCTTGCAGGTGCCCACTGGACTGCGTATAGTTAAGCAGCAGAGAAAACTTCAGAGGTCAAGACTAAACCCGAACGTTGAGCAGTGTAGCCGTGCATTGGCGCACGATTACGTGTCGTGGCTGTCATCGAAAGCATAATGATGACCGCCTACATCGACAATGACGTCGCAATCGTTTCGGTTTTACTGCTTGATGCCTCCGAGTGCGAAATCCGCCGTCTGCTGGGACGGAAGGGGGATCAGTGGCAACCGAGTACTTACCTCGATCAATGGTGTCTTCACGAGAGCCGTTTGCACCAGATTCGAATGAGGCTTCAGGCGCTACAATTAACTCATGTAATTGACTCTATCACTAGATCGCCTCGCTCCTTGGAAACAAGCGGGTTGTTCATTTGCAGCGACCGGAGAGCGTTCAGTGATTAGGCGACTGGTGCGAAAAGGACGTTCATCATCGACGCACACCGTGGGCAACGTATGAAAAGCACCCGGAATGCATTCGGCACGTCGCCCGGCACGCTGGTCTTGGTCGGTGATAGTCCCGATTCAACCATACTCGCTGGGCTTCTCGAGAGTCGGCGATGGAAGGGGGTGCATTGGCGATACGGGGGGCAGAATTACACCACGTTACAACGAGTCCAGAATATTTCCGAGGCCATTGAGTTCGCTCGGGCCTCTCAAGGGGTCGCGATTGTTGTCGCCGATCCTTCTTCAATTGAGCAGCCGATCACAGACGCTCGCGGTAACCAAGTCGAGCTCTTCTCAGAACTCTTCATCATCGAGCAATTGCTTGGCCGTGTCCCGCTCGACCTTGTGCGAAACGAAGAGTGGGTCGGCGACGTTCGACAGCGCGTGGCTCAAGGGACCTATGCAAAGTCCAAACGTGCGTTCGACCTTGGAATTGCGATTTTCGGTGGATTGCTGCTGCTTCCGTTGATTGGATTCACGGCGCTGATTGTCTTTCTGACTCGCGGCAGACCCGTAATCATCGATGTTCCAAGTTATGGACAAGACAACAGTATTTTCAACCTTAAGCTGTTTCGCACAGACGACTCTCGTATCGAGGGCGACGTGACACTCGGCCGTCCATGGGCCAACGAATTGCGGCGCCTCGTGCGCCACAACCACCTACATGTACTTCCCTCGCTGTGGAATTTGTTGATCGGTGACATCTCGGTCGTTGGACCCCGTCCCGAGCCGGTTGGCACTATTGATCAGAGATCCGGCGAACTTTTCCACCTTCACCTTCGTCATCTGATGCGCCCTGGTCTTGTCAGCCTCGCCCAGGTGCGATTCAGGTACTCCGAGGCCCCGCGCGATACCCGGCTTGCCCTCGAGTACGATCTTTACTACGTCAGGCACGCACGCCTGACAATCGACCTCAAAGTGATGCTCCGTGGCATGTGGCTGGCGTTTACGGATGCGCTGGCATTCCTGGCATCCGACCTCCGCCTTACGGCTCGTCTCGCGCGGCGTGGCTTGAGTGGTTTGAGCGCGGCGATTCCCCGGGGCCAGCAATCGCTTGGGAGCGTCGCTTTTCCAAAGCAGTTCTCGAGCACTGGTGCGCCGCTCAAAGCAACGCTGATCGTGGGATCGGGGAGCGGTGGCAATCTCATTGCAAAAGAGATGCGCGGGAATCCTCACTGGGGATACTGGCCGGTCGGCTTTGTCGATGACGATCAGACAAAGATCGGTACCCGGATTTGCGGCCTGCCCGTGGTCGGAACCACTGGCGCGATCCCCGCATACGTCCGCCGCGAACATATTGACGCGGTTGTGATCGCGATTCCATCCGCGCCCGAGATCGTTGTCAATCGCATCGCCGAGCTTGCTCGACAATCCACGGCCCAGGTGCTCAAGATGCCCCATATCGGAGAGGCGCTGTACAACCAGACGGGCGCGGTTCGATTACAGGCGGTTCGGGTCACCGATGTGCTGGGCAGAGATATTGTCGCGGTGGATCAGGACCGCTGCCGGGAATTCATTCGAGGACGCCGAGTGCTTATCACGGGAGCGGCAGGCTCGATCGGCCGAGAGGTTGTTCGTCAAGTCGCCCAACTCCAACCTGACCTTCTTGTTGGACTCGACATTAATGAGAGTGACCTCTTCGATCTCCAACAGGAGTTAAAAGCGATAGACTCGCCGATCAGCTTCGCTCCGGTCATCGCCTCAATCACGAACAGCAAGCGGCTTGGCGCGATCTTTGAAAGCTACCAACCGGAGATCATCTTTCACGCCGCCGCGTACAAGCACGTTCCGTTGATGGAGGAGTATCCACAAGAAGCGATTTGGTCCAATACGATCGGTACGTATGAAACAGCTCGAGCGGCGGTCAGTGCCGGCGTGAAGCGATTCATTCTGGTGTCGTCCGACAAAGCAGTTCGCCCCTCTAGCGTCATGGGCGCGACGAAGCGACTTGCCGAGATCGTGCTCCGCGGGGTTTCACAGGAGACGGGACTCTGCGCCGGAGCGGTTCGATTCGGAAATGTGCTGGGTAGCCGCGGAAGCGTCATCCCGACCTTTGAAAAGCAGATCGCGGCCGGCGGTCCGATCACGATTACCGATCCCCGGATGAAGCGCTATTTCATGACCATTCCGGAAGCAGCCGGTCTTATCGTCCAGGCAGGTGCGTTTGGCGATCGTAATGTTATTTACATGCTGGACATGGGTGAAGAGGTGGCGATCAAGGATCTTGCCGAGCGAATGATCAGGCTGCACGGGTTGAGAGTCGGCACTGACATCGAGATCGTCTACACCGGTCTGCGACCTGGCGAAAAAATCAGGGAAGAACTTTCTCATGACTTCGAAACGGCCGGTGTGACCGCTCATCCGAAGATCCGCGTGCTGGACGAGGCGACCACCGGGCCAGCGGCAAACCGGACGATGCACTCTCGGGATATCGTGACGAGGCTCATTCGGATCAGCGAGCTGAGTTGCGCCGAAGAGATTCGGGCTGAGGTGATCGGGTTGGTTGGCGAAATCGATGGCGGTATATTCAATGAGTATCCCGAATCCCTCTGGCTGCCGACCAATGAGATGCATCATGCGGTTGGCAAGGTAGGTTGACGTTGGCAAGCACACTGATAACACAGACTCGTGGGTTACCCACGCCGGCCGGTGCAACTTCATCGCGGATATTCCTTTCGCCGCCGCACATGAGCGGCGGCGAGATGCGCTTTATCGAAGAGGCATTCGCGACGAATTGGATCGCGCCGATCGGGCCGAACGTCACGGCATTCGAACAGGATGTTGCCACGCTCGTCGGTTCGGACCACGCGGTCGCGCTTTCGTCCGGCAGCGCCGCGCTGCATCTGGCGTTGGTCGTGGCGGGCGTCGGCCCGGGCGACGATGTGCTCGTGTCGTCGTTCACCTTTTCGGCGAGCGCGAACCCGATCGCGTATTTGGGCGCGCGACCGGTGTTCATCGACAGCGAGCGGACGTCGTGGAACATGGATCCGGCGTTGCTGGCGGAGGCACTGGACGCTCGCGCCAAGAGCGGGCGGTTGCCGAAAGCGGTTATTCTCGCCCACATTTATGGGCAGAGCGCGGATATCGATCCGATCCTCGAGGCGTGCGATCGATACGGCGTGCCATTGATCGAGGATGCGGCTGAAGCCCTGGGAGGAACCTACAAGGGCCGCTCGCCGGGCGTTTTCGGCGAGACCGGGTGTTACTCGTTCAATGGCAACAAGATCATCACGACCTCGGGTGGGGGGATGCTGGTTACCAATGACGCGGCGATCGCCACCCGCGCTCGTAAGCTGGCGACACAGGCGCGCGAACCTGCGCCGCATTACCAACACACGGAGATTGGCTACAACTACCGGCTGAGCAATGTGCTGGCCGGAATCGGCCGCGCGCAGCTCGCGGTGCTCGAAGAACGGGTCGCGGCGCGACGTCGTATTTTCGACGGTTACATGCGCTCGCTTGGCGGTCTCCCCGGAATCGCGTTTCAAACGGAGGCGCCGTGGGGACGACACAGCCGCTGGCTGACGTGCATGACGATCGATCCCGCGGGGTTCGGCGCCGACCGGGAGGCGGTGCGGCTGGCGCTCGAGTCGGAGAATATCGAGTCCCGCCCGTTCTGGAAGCCGCTGCACCTGCAGCCCGTGTTCGCGGAGTGCGAGGCGATCGGTGGTGAGGTCGCCGAAGGACTCTTCACACAAGGACTCTGTCTGCCGTCCGGTTCCAGCCTGACCGATACCGAGCGTTCTCGAGTAATCGACATCGTCTACGATTGTGCCGGATAGTGGCGACGATCGCATGAGTCACTCGATGCTAGGCGATTCCACTCGAGGATATTCATTCCATGCCGTTTGAGCCCTACCGCCTCGATCGTCTTTGTGTCCTTGGGCTGGGCTACATTGGACTGCCGACCGCGGCGATGTTTGCCACCCATGGCAAGCAAGTGTTAGGTGTTGACACCAACACGGACGTCGTCGAGACGCTGCGGCGAGGTGCGATTCACATCGAAGAGCCTGGGCTGGCGGCGTTCGTTCAGGCTGCTCTCTCGAGTGGACAGTTACAGGTCGCCACCGAGCCCGTGCTCGCGGATGTATTCATTCTGGCGGTTCCGACACCGTGCCAAGACGAACACAAGCCGGACTTGAGCTTCGTCCAGAATGCAGCGCGGATGATTGTTCCGCTTCTCCGTCCGGGCAACCTCGTCATCCTTGAGAGCACCTCGCCTCCTGGTACGACCGTGAGTCTCATTCCGATTCTCGAAGAGAGCGGTCTGGAGGTCGGTGTGGATCTCCTGCTGGCGCATTCGCCGGAACGGGTGCTCCCAGGCCGGATTCTGACGGAGCTTGTGCAAAATGACCGCGTCATCGGCGGGCAAACGAGAGCTGCCGCAGAGGCCGGCGCTACGCTGTATCGTGCATTCGTGGCCGGCGAGATCCTCCTGACCGATGCGACGACTGCCGAGCTTGTGAAACTGATGGAGAACACGTACCGGGATGTCAACATCGCACTCGCAAACGAGTTTAGCCGCGTAGCGAGAGCGATCGGAATCGACGTTAACGAGGCGATCGCTCTAGCGAACCACCATCCCAGAGTTGACATCCTGAAACCGGGTCCTGGCGTTGGCGGACACTGCATCGCGGTTGATCCCTGGTTCATCGTCGACGCTGCTCCCCAGGTAACACCGCTGATCCGTGCCGCTCGAGAGGTCAATGATGGCCAGCCCGCAGTGGTGGTCGAATTGATCGAAGGCGTGGTGGCGGGCATCAAGCACCCGACGATCGCACTGCTGGGCCTTGCCTACAAGGCGGACATTGACGACCTGCGGGAGAGCCCGGCGATGCAGATCGCCTCTCTGCTTTGGGAACGAGGATATACGCTCCGATTGCACGATGCGTACGCAACGGCACTGCCGGATGGAACGCCTCTGACGAACGATCTGATCGACGTCCTGGCGGGTTCGGACGCGCTCGTCATCCTCACCGATCACACCGCTTATCGAGGATTGCGACCTGACGACCCGGCGCCGTTGGTGATGCGCGGAAGAATTGCCGTCGACACCCGGTGCTGCCTGGACGCTGCGCTTTGGCGATCAGGCGGATTTGACGTGCATCAACTGGGCGTCGGGAAGGCTCCCGAACGGGTTGCGGTGACGTCGCGGTGATAACAGTCCTCTCCGTCTTTGGGACGCGTCCAGAGGCCATCAAAATGGCTCCAGTTATACGCGAGCTTGCGAAATACCCGGGAGTCTTTCGCTCAGTCGTCTGCGTCACTGGACAGCACAGGGAGATGCTTGATCAGGTTCTGAACCTGTTCGAGATCGAGCCAGACTACGACCTTGCCGTGATGACACCGGATCAGACACTTTCAGGTGTCGCAGCTGCGGTCCTGACCGGACTCGATCCGATTCTGGCAGAGATACGGCCGGACTGGGTGCTGGTCCAGGGTGACACGACGACCGCGATGGCCGCCTCACTCGGCGCATTTTACCGGCGGATCTCAGTCGGTCATGTCGAGGCAGGATTACGCACAGACGACAAATGGCAGCCGTTTCCCGAGGAGATCAACCGGCGTGTCACCAGCGTGGTTGCCGATCTCCATTTTGCGCCGACTGAATGGGCGGCTGGAAACCTCCGCCGTGAAGGTGTGCCAGAAGAACGAATTCTTGTCACTGGTAATACGGTGACCGACGCGATTCAGTGGGCTGTAACGTTGCCGTATGATCCTGCGATCCCACCGCTCGCCATTCTCCCAATCAACAAAAAGCGGCTGATTCTAGTTACGGCACACCGCCGCGAAAGTTTCGGGCGAGGTATCGTCGAGATTTGTGAAGCATTGCGTGAGATCGCGACACGGGACGACGTATACATCGTTTACCCGGTGCATATGAATCCGAACGTCTGGGAACCTGTGCATGCCGCTCTAGACGCGGTGGCAAATATTATCTTGATACCACCGCTTGACTATCGACCAATGGTTTGGCTCCTGCAGCAATGCCATTTCGTAATCTCGGATTCTGGAGGCATCCAGGAAGAAGCACCGGGCCTCGGCAAGCCGGTGTTGGTGCTGCGCGAGACGACTGAGCGGCCAGAAGGCATAAAGGCTGGTACCGTTCTCCTTGTGGGCACCTGCCGGGAGCGCATTGTCGAATGGTCGAACCGGTTGCTTGACGAGCCTGTCGCTTATGAGCGAATGGCTCGAGGAGTCAACCCGTATGGCGACGGGAGATCTGCGGAGCGGATTGTTGATGCATTGGCTGCGGACCCTCACAACACGCTTTTGAAGAGCGGTGAGCACATCAGCCTTACCGATCTGCGGCCAGAATCCGCAGATCGGTAAGGCTGAACGGTTCGATCGTTTACCGAAATATATAGTCAGACAAAGGATATAACCAAATGAGAATTCTCGTTACAGGTAGCGCGGGATTCATGGGATCTCACCTCGTGGATGAACTCATTGATGCGGGCCATACCGTCCATGGCATCGACAATTGCTCGATTGGGCGCATTAGTAATGTAACGGAAAGGGCCCGAGCGACCTTTCACAATCTAGATCTACGAGATGCGCAAGTCGTGGAAGAATTCGTACGCGAGGTCAAACCGGAACTTTGCTACCACCTTGCGGCATGGGCACATGAGGGACTGTCTCAGTTCATGCCCAGGCTCATAACAGAAAATAACTACAATGCATTTCTGAATTTGATCGTTCCCTTGATCAACGTTGGTTGTTTGCGGATCGTTGTATGCTCGTCAATGAGCGTATACGGCAGTCAAACACCTCCGTTCGATGAGGGCATGCGTCGGCAACCCGAAGACATCTATGCCATCGCTAAGACTGCCATGGAGGAAGCGATCGAGGTTCTCGCGGACGTCCACGGCATCGAATACACCATTATCAGGCCACACAACGTCTATGGACCACGTCAGATTATTTGGGATCCCTACCGCAACGTCGTCGGCATATTCGTGAATCGCGCGATGAAAGGACTCCAACCGATCATTTACGGAGATGGCAACCAAACCCGTGCCTTCTCGTTCATTGATGACGTTACTCCTTATATTGCGAGAGCTGGATTTGCGGATAATGCTTGCGGTCACATAATCAATGTTGGACCTCTTGAGGAGTACTCCATCAACGACCTTGCGCACACAGTGCTGGAGGCGTTCGGCATCGACGATGTGCCGATTTACCTCCCTCCTCGCCCTCGAGAAGTGATGCACGCCTACTGCACGAATGACAAAGCGAGAGAATACCTGGGTTACAAAACATCGATTTCGCTGCAGCAAGGCGTTACCCAGATGGTGGAATGGGCGAAACAGCTCGGTCCGCAGGAGTTTCAATACCTGGAAGATCTTGAGCTAACTGGGAATAACGTGCCAAAAACATGGCTAGATAAAATTATGTGATACCGAATTTGTAGCAAACGACATCAGTGTGCAATCCATATTGCTTCTCATAGGACACGGGATTGCTCCTAAAATCGTCACGGTCTGTCGCTGACCGTGTGTACGTTTCGAGTAGGATCGGTTTTTCAATGACAACCCTGCCTCGATTTGTCATAACGGCCGCAATACCAACCTACAAGCGCCCAAGGGAGTTCCAACGGGCTCTCGAGTCAGTGTTGGCACAGTCAGTTCAACCTGATTTCATTGTAGTCGGCGATGACGCGAGCCAGGAAGAAATATGCAATATTGTCGAGTTGCACAAAGACGACCGCATCACGTATGTACCGCGCCAAAGCAAAATCAATATGACTGACAACTGGGATTTCGTGATGCGTTGGGCCGAGACAGGACTCGTTGCGCTACTCGAAGATGACAATATATGGGAACCGGATCATCTAGAGTTGGCTACATCACTCTACGCGAAGTATCCCAATGCAGGCATCTACCATGCAGGTCACAAGGAGGCTCATGACTATGACGGAAAGTTGGAAATCTATCGAGAGTACCTTCCACCTTGGCACGCCGCCCTAGCGCCGAGAGGCGGAGGAGTAGTGCCAGCAAAGGATGTCGTGTTTGACGCGCTGCTCGGCGGGTCGATAAACGCAAGCACAGTGGTAGTTGCGTGCGACATCCTGAAACAAATGCCACGCTTTGACCATCGTTACGTAATGGGAATGGACACATTGATGTGGTCCAGAATCGCGATGTCGGCACCGTGTATCTATGGTCCCGCTTATGACACGATCTATACGTATCACGGTCACAACGCAAGTACGAATGAGATCCGCAGCCGACGAGCCGGCTCCCAGGTCCGTGCAAGTCGTCGCCTGCTCTTGGCAGAAGCCCTGGAACAAGGAGTAGTCACGCTGGAAGATTTGAAGGAATTCTTGGCTGACTTATCCGATAAGTCGATTGGCGGTGTTCTCACGATGCTTGCTCACGGTTCGGTGGAGCCCGACGTCAGAATGGTTGTGCGGGATGCTTGGAAGCGCCGCAAAAGCGCTCGGAATAGCACGGGATACATGCGGATGAGTCGATTCTTCGGGTTTCCAAGCTTAGCTCATGTCGACCGGATCGATAAAGTGTTAGCATTGTGGAACAAGATAAAATGAACACTACCGTTTGGCGGAAACTCTCCTCAAGATTGGGCCTGAACATTGAGGGCGACGAAACCCGTCGTTTCCGCAAGGCGCGAATCACCATGCTGGCTTTGCTAGCCAACCGAGCACTCAATATCGGCGTTAAGTTTGCCATCATTCCGCTGTCTCTTTCCGTCCTGGGCCGGGAATTCTACGGCGCCTGGTTGATACTCTTGTCCTTCGCCTCCTGGTTTAACATGTCGGACGCGGGCATGTCGTCGGCGCTGATGAACCATTTGTCCGGGGCAATCGGCAGGGACGATCGGGCGGCCATCAAATCCCTGGTATCTACCGGAACGATTCTCTTGACGGTGATTGGACTCGTCATTTCCGCCGTTGGGATCCTAGCCGTTTTCGTTGCACCCGTGGAACAAGTGCTGGGTTTACGAGATATCTCCTTTCAATTGGACATCAGATTGACCGCAGCGCTCCTGTTAACGGTGAACATTGGCTTCCTGAGTAGGCGGTTGCCAGATGTCATCTTGTCGTCGAAGCAGCAGGGATATTGGGGAGCGTTGTCGGATAGTATTGAACAATTGGCGGCCCTGATTAGCGTCACGATCCTCTACTTTCAGTCGGATCGATTGATCGCGCTTGTGGGCGGGCAGCCACTCGTTTGGTTTGCACTCGCGGTGACCATCCCGCCAGCAATCGGGGATGCGTCCCTGTGGATTCTCGTTTGGAAAAGATTCGGACACGACTTTGTGCCATCAATTGGCGCGTTTTCAAGACCCATATTGAGAGTTGTGTTTCGTGATGGTTGGGCATTCTTTACCGGGATGTGGGGCGAGTTGCTTGTGATTCAAACTCCGATCATCGTGATCGGGCAAGCGCTTGGTGCATCAGCCGTTCCGTTGTTCGCCATTCCATACCAGCTCTTCTTCAGCGCGTACGCAGCGATTAACATGATCGCGACGCCGGTCTGGCCAGCAATTGCCGAAGCAAACGCGGTCAACGATCGGGCATGGATAAGTAGGTCATTTCAGAGAATCCTCAAAGAGTCGATGGCGCTCGCCTGCGTTGCGTTTTGCATTCTAGCCATTGCAAGTCCATTCATCATTAAGCACTGGGTGGGTTTTCAATATGTACCTTCTTGGCCGTTCGTTTTCGCACTAGCCTGTCTTTTTATCCAATGGACGTGGAACTACGTCTTCGTCGTGCTTCTAACCGCTCTTGGCTTTATATGGTTTCGCGTTTTGAGCGTCATCGCGTTCGGGATTCTTAACGTCATTCTAGATATCTTACTTATTCGACGTTTTGATGTTTTTGGGGTAGCGGTCGGGATGAACTTAGCGATGCTTCTTACCCAGACTTGGGGACTGCTATTCATCGTTCATAGGTACTGTAAATGGGCGATTCACAAGAAGGCCGTATAATTGATTAGGATCGCTAGGTTTCACCGTCCTCCACGATAGCGGTATCACGACGCGAATCAATGGAGGAGAACTCGATGGCCACGAGCAATGGTCGTGAACGCGGCGTCGCCGCACAAACCCTGATCGATGATCCAGACTTCCTACGCGGGCTGGTGGAGCGGTATGAGCGCGGGGAGGGCCGGACCGGATACCGCAACGGGACGAAGCCA
>CAYJPA010000074.1:0-31702 GCA_964371945.1 uncultured Sphaerobacteraceae bacterium
GCGGAGAGGTGGCCGAGTGGTTTAAGGCGGCTGTCTTGAAAACAGTTGAGCGAAAGCTCCGTAGGTTCGAATCCTATCCTCTCCGCCCAATTAACAATCGATGACCCAGACCACGGGAAGGTGCCAGAGTGGTCGAATGGGGCCGCCTGCTAAGCGGTTGTGCGGGCTTTAATCCGCACCGAGGGTTCGAATCCCTCCCTTCCCGCCGCGCCGGCGTCGATTTTTGATGCCCGGCAACGGGATCATCTATACTTCTTCCGCTCCGCGCGAGCGCCTGTAGCTCAGGGGATAGAGCGTTGGGTTGCGGACCCAAAGGCCGCAGGTTCGATTCCTGCCAGGCGTACCAGAGAAGCCCATCGGTCACATCGACCGGTGGGTTTTTGTGTCTCCCCAACCCTACCTGGGCATCCCCTGGATGCCGCGATAGTTCCGCGGGCTGACATCAACCAGGTACATCGCGATCTCGCCCGCCGGATACCGGATGACGTCCACCACCCGCGTGTACAGCCGGATTCGATCGCTGCCCATCATGATCTCGTCGTAGCGCTCGCGCCGGATCGCGAAAAGCTCATGCCGGCTGAGCGTCACCTGGTCGAAACCGCCGATCACCGATTTCGCGCGCACGTCTTCGTCGTCCGCCAGGTAAAAGTCGAGGAACACGTGGGCCTCGTTGAAGTCGCCGTCGAGCAGGAAACGATCGTAGATCGCGTCGTACTCCTTGAACGCGTCAATTGCCTGCCGGGGACCGTACTGCCAACCGTAGTATCCCGCCGAGACATCTGGATAGTCCTGATACGGTCCCGCGTAGAACCTGACCCCGCCGACGACGACGATGGCCAGCACGACCGCCGAGAGCGCTCCGGGGTGGATCTTGAGCTCCTTTTGCTGTCGCGCGAGCTGAATCAGCCAGTGCATGCCAAGCGAGGCCAGAATGGCCACGGAGATCATTGTCGAGAAGATGGCAAATGTGTACGGCGGATTCAGCTCGCCGGTGGTCAGGATATCCGGCACCGGATAGAGCACAAGCGTAGTCAATCCGACCACGCCGAAGAGCCGGCCGCGCGGCTCCTTGATGCGGAAAACTGCGACGATGCCCGCGACCACCAGCGGCAGGAGAATCCATGTCAGTTCGCCCGCGCCAATGACCGAATGACGGGAGATGAAGCCGCCGGGCATCGCGGATTCGCCCTTGGTGAAGAGGTAGTCGCTGCTGAAGTATTTGGGGTAGTTGCTCAGCGCGGTCTGCATCCGGTCAACGGAGAGCAACGGATCGGGTGAGAAGTCTTTGTCCTTGAATCGATCCATGAACCGCTCGTCGGTCAGCGCCTTGATCAACACCGGCACCCAAACGAGCGCGGTCGCCGCCAGCGTGGTCGCCAGGCGACGGTATCCCTTCCAATCGGATCGGCGGACCACGAGCTCACCCAGCACGAGTCCAGCCAAAATGACCGGCGCCGCCAGGTAGTACGACAGGTTTCCGTACACGGAGAGACCAAATCCGATCCCCGCCAGAAGCGGCCACCGCCATTGCGGGCTGTCATGGGCGCGCGCATAGCAGTAAAGCGCGGCGGTGATACAGAAAAGCGAGGGGCCATGTCCGAAGTTGAGCCGGGCGACATGAATGAAAACCGGGGAAAAGGCGAATGCCAGAACACCGATCTCGCCAAAACTCCAGCCCAACCGTCGCACCAGCGCGATCAGCAGTACGATGGCGCCAATCGACCAGAACAAGGACGCCAGACGGATCGAGAAATCAGAAAGTCCGAGAAGCGCAACGAACGGCGCCGAGGCGAGGAGTGGAAGCGTTCCAAAATTGGTGTACGCGAAGTGTTGATAAAAAAACGGGATGTTGAAACTCGTGAGCTGATTGTGAAGGAGCTCGCGTGTCCTGACTCCGATCTCTGCCTCGTCGCAGAAGAGACCAGCCGGGATATCCCCAAGATCGGCGAAGAGCATGAACCCGAGGCTCCCCGCGACCACCCCTGAAACGAGAGTCGAGATCGCGCTCGCACTCGCAACCTCGGTTCGAAGCCGGCTGCCGGCAGACCCTCGAGATCCCTCAAATCCGCTTCTCCATCTGACGTGACGATCTGGACCTGGAGCGGTGGCAGCGATCGCCCCGGCCGGTGTTGCCTCCATCGCCGCGATGATCTCCTCGTCAAAGGTGAGCGCCGCCGGCCTCGTCAGCTCAGTCGGTCCGGCGATCGCGACTTTGTCGAGCTCTTCCTTTAGCGCGAGGTGAATCTCGGAATCATCGCGAGCGAACAGAGCCGCTTTTTGGGAGACGAAGGTGGCCAGAATCACGACGATCGTCGCCAGGAAGACCGCCGCGCTCGGACCCAGCGCGAGCCCGGAGAATCCGATCAGCGCGAGGCAGACCACGAGCACGATCATTCCATCCCGGCTCTGGCGATCCACGTCCACCTGCCCGGCCTTTCCGTCGCGGCGCACTGTACGGCCACGTGTTTGAGCATGATAACGGAGAGGCGGGCGATCTCGAAGGGCATCACCTGGGGAGCAAGAATCCGGGATCAATTTCTCAGGTCGAATCCCGCCCCTGGGTTTGGTAGAATGGTGAGTGGAGAGGTGTCCGAGTGGTTGATGGTGCCGCTCTCGAAAAGCGGTCTAGTGATGAGCTAGCGTGGGTTCGAATCCCACCCTCTCCGCCGCGCCGGCTAGCTCTTGAGCTCGCCGGTGATTCATTTTAGGAAGGGTCGCATAGTTGGCCTAGTGCGCGCGACTGGAAATCGCGTATGCGGTGAACCCGCATCGAGGGTTCGAATCCCTCCCCTTCCGCCCCAAGATACCAACTGCAATCATGGTGGGCACCTCCAACTAAAGTTGCATTATCTCCTTGTTCGGAAACATCGCGGCTCATTTGCATGAGCCGCATTCCAGGTTTCGCAGAGGCGCATGGCATGCGCCAATTGCCTTCCATACGACATGATCAGAGAGATCGAGTCGCTCGGGAACTCATAGGCTTCACGCTGCTACGTGCAACCCTTGCGGGCCGCGCTACGAAGCGAGTCGCGAAGAACCGTGGCGACCGTTGAGGGTTTTGGATCCCCACTACGCGGCCGCAACATTGAGCGGACGAGCACGCTCAATACGTTCAAGCTCGCGAGGGTTGTTCATCGCTTCCCACAAGTCGTTCCGCCGCTGGACATTCAGCCAGAGCTCAGGCGAGTTCCCAAACACCCGACCGAGAATCAGAGCGGTCGCCGCGGTAACGGTTCTCCGGTCATTGCACAACTCGTTGACATGCTTTCGTTGAACACCCATCGCATCGGCCAGCGCCTGCTGCGTGAGCCCCAAAGGCTTCAAAAACTCTTCAACCAGTATCTCTCCTACCGTGGCCGGTTTGCGCTTCGTCTTTAGCATCGCTTTCTTCCCTCATCTCAAACTATGGTCATCAAGATAGACATCGGAGGCCTCACCGTGTCGTCCATCCCAACGAAACAACAAGCGCCACTGCCTGTTAACGCGGACTGAATGAAAAACTTCAAGATCGCCGCGAAGCTTCTCGAAATGGTTGCCTGGCGCAACCCTCAAGACCTGATCGGTGATCGCATCGCTGATCATCCGGAGCTTTCGCAACAGCCGCTTGGCAAGTTCTGGAGGAATGTGCGACGAGCGGACGTCGTGATCAAAGAAATTCCTCAATCAGCGGACTTGAAACCCGAGAACTATCTAAATCAAACTGCAAGCGGCACCATACCACCCGATGGTACATTGCGAATCAATGCCTTTGAAAGAGAGTTCGCGCAGGAGCGTTCTGGATACGTCAGCACGTCCCTGAATGGGCTCGGTGTTTGCTCCTCCTCAGTCTGCCAACTGCGCCGCCATCAATCGGGACTTTGATCCCATAGAGTGACTCTCTCTTTCACTGTCATTATGGCGGTCGACACAATTGGCAAACGCTCGTAGTTCGTGGCGGCACCGGCGTTCGGCGCCAATCGCGCATGTTCCCTTCTATTTAGTAGCACAAACGCCGCTGCTTGGTCGTGGATCCCGAGCCGCACGGCAACTCGGACGATATACGGGCGACCACACCGAGCGCTTCTTGAACTGGATGTGGGGTATGACTGCTTCGCAGAACATTCGGGCGCTCGCCCGCGAAGGAATGAGCACTGCTGAAATAGCACGACGCTTGGGAATTCGCTACCAAACCGCATATGCGGTGCTGAAGCCACGCGTGGTACCTGCTAAGGTCTCGAAGTTCTCTCACAAAAACGCACAGCTGGATCTCACGGATGCGCTCATTCTGGTTTCGTGTGTAAGCCAAAAGATGGACGAGCCAGCGCCAGCCCGATTGCTCTACCAATCGGTTTGGTTCAAAACAGTTCGAGCATTCATCGAGGCTCGCAATGCTGATTGGTTGATACTTTCGGCCCAGCACGGGTTGATCTCGCCCGAAACGCGCATCGCGCCATATGAGAAGACACTCAATTCCGCCGGTGTGGCGGAGCGGCGAGCCTGGGCCGATAAGGTCTACGGCCAAATCCAACTGAATTTGCAAGGCAAGCGACGAATAGTCATTTTTGCTGGAGAGCGCTACCGCGAGTTTTTGACACCGGCTCTTGAGCGTAACGGATACACGGTGGAGATACCTATGGTGGGCCTTCGCATTGGCGAACAACTAGCGTGGTTAGCAGCATGACGACGAGCAGAATGAATGATCTTGTTCGACTCTATGGTCTTCTCGAGAGATTGGAAGCGAACTCCGGCGGCAAACGGTTTCTGAACGCGCTCCCTCCGGCAAGTAGTTGGCCACAACGGGGTGTCTACTTCTTTTTTGACTCAGCCGAAGCTCGCACCGGCAGCGGACACGGTCCCAGGCTGGTCAGAGTGGGGACGCATGCTTTGGGCGCAGGCGCCCGCTCGACACTACGCCAGCGCTTGCTGCAACATGCCGGAAACTCAACCGGATTTGGTGGAAACCATCGCGGATCAATCTTCAGGCTCCTTGTCGGCGAGGCTTTAATCACAAGCGGAGCTTGTCCACAATGCTCTTCCTGGGGGGTCAAAGGCGATATTGGAAGGGCTTCAGCCCAGCTTTGCATCGACAGAGCAGCCCTGGCCGCGGCCGAACAACCTGTCGAAGCCGCGGTTTCTGACTATTTGGGACGACTACCGTTCTTGTGGCTTCCAGTCGAGGATGCGCCTGGACCAAACTCGCTGCGTGGTCTGATCGAGCGAAACGTGATTGCCCTGGTGAGTGACCTGAATCAAGAAAACATCGATCCTCCATCTCAATCATGGCTAGGACGCTACTCGGGCCGGGACAAAGTCAGATTTTCCGGCCTATGGAATCAGCGCCACGTTGACGAGGATTACAAGTCAACTTTTCTTGATACTCTGGAATCCGCGATAGATCAGTCCGAAGGTCATCATCCTAAGGCGTAACAAAAATAACATTCACGCTATGGTGCAACGCACAATGGCACGAGAGCTCTGAAGCCTCGAGCTTGGTCAAGCGCTCTATTCAGCATTCATCAATCAGAACGTTGTCAATTAGTCGATCAACATCGGCTCGTCTTGGCATCGAGCGTTGCGCTCCGGCCACTGTCACGGCAAGCGATCCGGCTGCGACTCCCGCGCGCAGCGCAAGCTCCGCGTCGGCGCCCTCCGCGAGGCGAGCAGCAAAGGCGCCACAAAATGCGTCACCCGCTCCGGTGGTGTCTACCACGGTCACTTTCGGCGCCGGAGCGAGAGCGATTTTGCCATCGATGTTGGCGACCGCGCCCTCCGGCCCGATCGTGATCACGATCCATTGCGGACCGAGCGCGCGCAGTCGTTCTGTGATCAGGGGCCAATCGGGCGCGGTCTGCTCTCCGAGCAATTCGAATGCCTCGGTTTCGTTCACGATCAGGCAATCGATCAGCGGCAACAGTTCGCGGCCGGTTGCCGGCTCAGGCGTTGCGTTGCAGATGACGCGTGCACTGGCTTCGCGTGCCACGGTGAAGAGCTCTTGGAGCGATTCGTTTGGGAGCTCGAGGGTGGAGAGCACAATCGACGGTTTTCGACGCTCGAACGCGGTCACTGCCGTTTCCGGGGAGATCGAGAGCGTGGCGCCGGGCACATACGCAATCCGGTTCTCGCCGCTCTCTTCGACAGTGATCAATGCCACCCCGGACGCGACGCCTTCCGTTAGCCGCACGCTCTCGACATCGATTCCGTCGGCGGCCAGGTCGGCCAGGCGTTGGCGTCCGAAATCGTCGGCGCCGAGCGCGCCTAGCATCGTGGTGTCTGCTCCCGATCTCGCGGCTGCCAGCGCCTGATTCGCGCCTTTGCCCCCACCGAACACATTGAACTCGGTGCCGGTCACCGTCTCCCCGGCCGCCGGTGCCCGTTGCACACGCGCGACCAGATCGGTATTGATCGCCCCCGCGACCAGAACGCCTCCGCTCTTCCCCACCTGTTACCGGCCCCCCCGTTTTTGACGTCGCCACGGCCGCCAGCTCAACATCCCAGAGCGAACGGCCTTCCAGGCCTGTCGCCCGCCATGCTGCGCTTCCTCGGAAATCTCAACTCCGCCGTACTGCTCCGCGGAATAGAGCTCGGCTACATAACGAGCGGCCACGCCGGCTCGCGGGACGACCTGCCCAAACTCGGCCGCATACTCCCGCGGCGTCATGGTCGGATTCGGCTCGATCCCCCAGAACTTCCCAATCCGAATCGTGCGGGCAAAGAGTGCCGCGCCCGGACGCAGGCCCCGGAGTCCCCACACCCAACCTACGACGAATCCGGCGACGACAAGTGCGGCCAGTCCGGTCAGTGCCAGCGACACGATGCCGAGCTTGCTAGTGAGCCGTTCTGATAACGACGTGTCGTCTCCGTCATTAGTGTTTGCCGCCACGAGCGCAGGAGTGGGCGTCGCCTCGGGAACGATCTCAGGTTCTGGCGACGGCGTCGGCTCGAGGTCGAACGGATCCGTTGGGGAAGCGGTGGGTTCAAGCAGAGTTTCGCCGCCGTTGTAGTCGAATGGCGCCTGCCCGCGGGTTGGCTCGAATGGAATCCAGCCATACCCGGGGAAGTAGACCTCGACCCAGGTGTGGGCTTGCTTTTCGCGATAGATGTAGTCGCCGAACGCATTGGTTTCGTCGCCGGCCCGGTATCCCGCCACCAGACGCGCGGGAACCCCTTGCGTTCGCAACATCACGACCATTGAGGTCGCGTACTCCTCGCACCGTCCGACTTTCTTGTCGAACAAAAAGAAATCAACGGCATCGCGGTCAGAAGGTGTTGGTTCGCTGTTCTCGGCATACTGGAAGGAGTTGTGGAGGTATTCTTGAATCGCCCAGGCTTTGTCGAACGGAGTGGACGCAGCTTCGCCGGCAACGATATCAGCCGCTAGGCGCACGGTCTCCGCGGTTATCGTCTCCGGCAATTGAAGGTAGCGCTGGAGCACCCAGTCGGGATACTCCATTCCGGCGTCGCGCAGTTGATCCTCGTTCGCAATGTTCTCCATTCCGATGACCCGATAGCGTCCTGGGAGTCCGCCCGGCAGATTCGCAAAGACAGCCTCGATATCGTCGTAGTTTGGAATCCGGCCGGTGACGGTAAGCACGATCCTCCCGCCTTCACCAAAGGACAACTCGGTTTCGACCGGGTACTTCGTGCGAAGGCGTGTGCGCTCTTGTTCGATGAGCTGCGCCGCCGCCTGATCGACGACAACTGGCAGGCCGGTCGCAGGATCAATCTTGAACTCCGAACCGCGCAGAACGTTGACGAGTCCCTGCAGATCAACTGGAAGCGAACCGATATCGACCGACTCGACGTTGATTTCTTGCGTCGCAATCTGCTTCCAGCCGAGCACAGCCACGGTTGGGATACTCGCACTGACAAACGTTTCAGTCGTGAAGAGGAGGCCGCCTTTGTCTTTGAGCACGGTAATCACGCCGGCCTCGCGCCTCCTGTCGCCAGTGATCGCGGTCGACAACGCTACATTTTGATTGTCGACAAAGGTCACGCTGGCAGCTTTCTCATCCGAATCGCCGCCGGCCATCTGGTAGGTGCTGTCAACCGCTGACGCCCATCCAAGTCCGTTGTACTGGTCGTATCGCCGCAGCACGAGATACATCGATTCGGACGCTTCCAGGCTCGCCACCGGGTCCTCGGAAGGGGTGAATTCACCGCCGATTTTGAATGAGTCGGCAAACGTCGAGTAGTCATTGCTCGCGAATTGATTACGCTGCGATGGACCGCCGATCTTGTTCAGTTCCCGCGCAACCTGTTCCCAGCGTGTCTGAAATTGATCGGCAACCCCGTCGACGATGCCATTCGGCGCCTGAACCGGCAATGCCCAGCCGAGGACGAGTGCAATAACCGCGATCACACTACCGCTCGCGGTGAACCAGGCCGGCAGACCTCGCGGGACGGGCACACGCGCGCGGCTCCATTCGATCTGGCGCACGAATGCCTGGTGCCGTGCGGCCATAACCAGCGCCGCTACTGTGAAAACCGCGAGCGAAACTGTCGGCTCTTCATCTTCGAACCGGAGATTGATGAAAACAAGGACGGCCGGCACGAGCAATGCCGGCGTCAGCCAATGACGCCGGTAAAGCATCCACGCGGAGCTGTATCCAACCAGCCAAAGCGTCACGCCGATCACCACCAAGAGATCGTCGTCGGTTAGTCGAGTCGTTCCTACGTTCAATTGCGCGTCGACAATCTTCTGGCCGAGGTCATAGACATTCCGGCCGCGCGCATCCCACGTTTTGCTCAGCCCGTCGGTCTTGAGTGCGAAGAGCAGCAGTGCGCTCATCGCTCCGCTGACAAGGGCAAGGATGTGCGCCACGGCGTCCAACGCCGGGGTCCGCGCTACCAGACCGCCGAGCAACAACCCTCCGGCTGCCAGTGGAATCAGAATCGCCGAACGATCGTCCCGGTCAACCCGCACAACCGAGCTCGCGGTCATCGCGATGATCACCAGGTGCAATGCGAATGTGAACCAACCCTCGGTCGGGCGCGATGGGGCCACGGCTTTTGGAGCTGGCGCCGGCACGCTCTTGTTCGATCCGATCGCGACGTCAGCCAACCAATCCTTCTCCTATGATGCCGACGCTCGAAGTGCGTCCGCGATCTGATCTCCAAAGCGAAGACGGTAGGACCTCAATCGGGATTTCGCCAACCGCTCGTCAAATCCGCTACTTTCGCCCGGTCCTCCAAAACTTGAACCGTCGATGAACACGACGCTCGCCTGGACTCGTCTGGACGTGAGCATTGTTAGCGCATCGACCCAATCGGGATCGGTCGATGATGTCACAACGATCAATGAGCTGTTCCGGTTGAAGCGCCGGGCCTCGGCGACGAGCACTTCAGCCAACCTTCGATGTCCATCTGCCGCCACGACCGCGAGCGCTTCAAGCATTTTGATATACGTGCGGTCGGAGCGTTCAGCCTGAATGATCTCGTAATGTGAGCCGGTCGCGATCATGCCAACACCCCTGCCCTGGCTTAGGCAGCATCTCGCCAGCGAGGCGACGACCGCGACCGCATATTCTTCGGTTGAGTCGAGCCAACGCTCGATCGCATCCGGGCTCAGTCTGGGACTTGCTTCGCCCTTCAAAACCTGAGCGCGGTGCTCCTGGTCGAGATCGAGAATCAACCAGACATCGGATGTGGGATCGACATCGAATTCCTTGACCATGAGCCGTCCAAGACGCGCGGTCGCCGTCCAGCTCATGCGGTTGAACGCGTCTCCCTGCACATAATCGCGGATACCGGTCACCATCGGTGTCACCATCTGCGTACGCCGGTCAGGCGATGGTCCACCCGAGAGCGTGCTTGACGGCAACGCGAACGCCGGCAGATCGATCACCGCGGGATAAACCAGCAGATCGATCGTTCCGCGCATTCGAATCCGCGACGGAAAGAGCCCGAATGGATCGCCGGAGCGCAACGAAACCGGTCCGAGCTGGAATCGACCGCGCTTGGCGCAAACAGTCTGAGCGCTCCACTCATTGGTTCTCCGGCCGCCGACATTTACCACCCGGCTGGCATTGTGACCGGGTAGCGAAGAATGATCGCGAACTTCCAACCACAGTTTGCCGATGAGGCTCCGATTGTGAAGCGTGATCTGATCGGAGACCGTTTGGCCGACCTGGGCTCGATCGGTTGGAATCCGGCGAGTGACGGTCACACCGCGCAGACTGGTTTGGCTCCAAACATACGTGATGATCAAGAGGACGACGCCCGCGATGATGAGGCGATCTAGTGGTCGCCAATCATTGAGTTGAGCGACAACCAGCGCGACGAGTACGAGAACGCTCAGACGAAATGCCGTCATTGGGGCATCCTCGTCCGGCTAAACCGCGGCACGGACACCGCGCCCCACGGGTTCGGGCCGGCCCCCCGGCACCGGCAGGGTCCGGACGATGTCGTGCACCACCATCCGGCTGTCGACATTCCGGATGCGGGCCGACGGAGTCACGATCACGCGGTGAGCAAGCGTGCATTCCGCCAGCGCTTTGACGTCATCCGGCACGACGAAGGGCCGGCCATGGATCGCGGCCAGCGCTCGAGCCGCGTTGTAGAGCGCGAGCGATCCACGCGGGCTGGCGCCGAGTTGAACGTCCTCATGCCGTCGAGTGGAGTCGACGATGCTCACGATATACTCGGCAATCGCCGGATCTACTCGAACCTCTTTCACCCCGAGTTGGGCCGCAATCAACTGCTCAACCGGCACGGACTGCGCCAGTGATTCGAGCGGGTGCTCGCGATGCTGGCGGTCGAGCATTTCGATCTCGCCGGCGCGACCCGGGTAACCGAGAGAGAGGCGAACAAGGAATCGGTCGAGCTGCGCTTCCGGCAGCGGAAATGTTCCCTCGTAGTCGATCGGGTTCTCCGTCGCAAGCACGATGAAGGGATCGGGCAATCGGTGGGTTATCCCATCGACGGTGACCTGCGCCTCTTCCATTGCCTCCAGCAAAGCGGACTGCGTTTTGGGCGTGGCGCGGTTGATCTCATCCGCGAGCACCATTTGCGCGAACAGCGGTCCTGCCCGAAACTCGAACCGGCTGGTCTGCGGGTTGAACACGCTCACTCCGGTGACATCGCTCGGCAGCAGGTCTGGAGTGAACTGAATCCGCTTGAAGGACGCTCCGATCGTGCGCGAGATTGCTTTCGCCAGAACTGTCTTGCCCACCCCCGGAACATCTTCGATTAGGACGTGCCCGCGGCAAAGCAACGCCACAAGCACGAGCTCGACCTCCCGGTGCTTGCCCACAATCACTCGTTCGACATTCCCAACAACGCGCGCCGAGAGCTCCTGAACCGATGATGGCTGCATGAAGTGCAGAGACCTTTCGCACCTGGATGTGACTTCCTTCGCGTCGCAGCGTCATTTCGGTCGCACCCCACGGGCGCGACGCGTCAATGACGGGACGCCGCTATCTGCTGAGTATAGCAATCCAGCGCCAAGGGACTCATTTTTTGCCGTTTCACTAGAACTGATGTCCTCTATACTCTCTTGTCTGAAACCTTTGGAGGGTAGCGATGCCGGCGAATACTGAACGTCCAACAATCATGCTGGTAGACGGCTTCGGATTGATCTTCCGCGCCTACCACGCAATCGATTCGAGCATGGCCACCGCCAAAGGCGAGCAAACCAACGCCGTGTTCGGATTTGCCCGGATGCTCCTTGACGTCATCGACGGACAGAAACCGGATTACGCGGTCGTCGCGCTCGAGGGGGGCCGCACCTTCAGGCACGAGGCATCTGAGGAGTACAAGGCGAACCGATCGGAGGCCCCCGACGATCTTGTTGCTCAGATCGACCGCGTCAAGCAGCTTATCGATGCGCTCAACATTCCGATTGAAATGCGGTCCGGCTATGAAGCCGATGACGTGATCGGCAGTCTTTCGGCTCATTGCGCCCGCGAACAGGGCCTCCGCGTGCTGATCGTCACCGGCGATTCCGACCTGCTCCAGCTCGTCGAAGACCATATCGATGTGGTGCTTCCAGGTCGGCCCAGGTTCCAGGATCTCCGGTTGTTCGATACCGCGAGGGTGCTCGAGCGTTACGGATTCCCGCCCTCAATGATCCCCGACTATAAAGCGCTCGTCGGCGACACCTCCGACAATATTCCGGGGGTACCTGGAATCGGCGACAAAACCGCGACCGCACTGATCACAAAATTCGGAGATGTCGAGCAGATCATTGCGCACATCGACGAAGTCACACCGCCCCGCGCAAAGGCCGCGCTCGAGGCCAACATCGAACGACTGCGGGCAAGCAAGCACCTTGCCACGATCGTGCGCGATATCGATATCGCCTGCGATCTCGAGCACAGCGCGGTTGATAATTTCGACCGCGAGAAGATCACCGAGTTCTTCCGTGAGCTGGAGTTCCGCACCCTGGTCAATCGCCTACCGAAACAGAAGGATGCGCCTCCGCGACCAACACGGGTGATCGAGGCCAAGCGCACCATTTTGCGGTCGGCCGCGGAGCTCCCATCACTGGTGGAACGGATTCGCGACACCGGTGCGTACGCTGTCGACGTCGAGACGACGTCAACCGACCCGATGTCCGCGGAGCTCGTGGGCATCTCGATCGCGGTCAGCCCCGAGGAGAGCTATTACATCCCGGTTGGGCATGCCACTGGCGACCGCGTCGATCTCGATAAAACTCGGAAGCACTTGTCGCCGGTCTTCTCGGATCCGAACGTCAGAGCATTCGGTCACCATAGCAAGTACGACTTGCAGGTTCTGGTCAGGCACGGCTTTCCGCTCGAGAACATCGAGTTCGACACCATGCTCGCCGCCTACGTTTTGTGCGAGCAGAACATGGGTTTGAAAGACCTGGCGTTCACCAAACTCGGCATTCAGATGACCGAAATCTCTGAGCTCATCGGAACCGGCAAAAATCAGCGGACAATGAATCTGGTCCCCGTCGATGAAGCGGGGCCCTATGCCTGCGGCGATGTTGAAGTCACGTTCGCGCTCGAAGAATTCTTCCGGCCGAAGATCGCGGAACAGAATCAAACCAGGCTGTTCAACGAAATCGAGATGCCGTTGATTCCGGTGTTGGCCGAGATGGAACGGACAGGTGTTGCACTCGATGTCGATTATCTTCGGGAACTGAGCGCCGAGATCAAAAACCGGATGCGCGAGCTTGAGATCGGCATGCGCGACGCCATCGGCCGCGAGGTCAACGTCAACTCGAACAAGCAACTTGCGGCTTTGCTCTTCGAGGAGCTCAAGCTGCCGTCGGGTCGAAAAACCAAGACCGGTTACTCGGTCGACGCGGATGTGCTCGAGAGCATCAAGAACGAGCACGCGATCATCCCGCTGATCCTGGAGTACAAGACGCTCGGCAAGCTCAACTCCACCTATGTGGACTCTCTCCCGCTTCAGGTGAACCCGGCCACCGGTCGAATCCACACGTCGTACAACCAGACGATCGCGGCGACTGGGCGGCTCTCGTCGGTCAATCCCAATCTGCAAAACATCCCGATCAGGACGGAAATGGGCCGGCGCGTGCGGATGGCGTTCGTGGCAGACCACCGGCCGGATCGGCGATTGTTTGACGATGCGGTATTGATCTCCGCCGACTACTCGCAGATCGAGCTCCGGCTCATGGCGCATATGAGCGAAGAACCGTTCCTGGTGGATGCGTTTATCGCCGGCATGGACATCCATCGCGCGACCGCGAGTCTCGTGTACGGGGTCGATCAAGAGCATGTCACCTCGGACATGCGGAGAGTAGCGAAAACAGTCAACTTCGGATTGCTTTACGGAATGCAGGCATTCGGGCTATCCCGTGACACCGGACTGAGCCGCGCCGAGTCGCAGAAGTTCATCGAGCAATATTGGTCCCGGTTGCCGAGGGTCAAGAGCTTTTTCGATGAGACGATACGGGTCGGCACAATGAACGGCTTCGTCGAAACGCTCAACGGGCGCCGCCGCATCATTCCAGATCTCGGAAGCTCGAACGGCATGCGGCGGATGGCTGCCGAGCGGATGGCGGTCAACATGCCGGTGCAGGGCACCGCTGCCGACATCATGAAGATCGCGATGCTCAAGCTCGCGGACCGGCTCAAGAGCGCCGATCTCAAAGCGCGGTTGCTGTTGCAGGTCCATGACGAGTTGGTGTTAGAAGTCGATCTCCCGGATGTTATGAGCGCCGCGAGGCTCGTTCGTGACACCATGGTAAGTGCTGCGGAGCTCAGAGTCCCGCTCGCGGTCGATGTCGCCTCCGGTCAAAATTGGGAGGAGCTCACGCCGGTCGAGCTCGATTGATTGCAACGCCGTTGAATCCGGCAAACCAGCTATCATAGCTGTATTGAGCGGGCCCATCAGCCTGACTACAATGAAAGGTATGAGGTAACAGTCTTCACAGGAGTACATGAGGTTCCACAAATGCCAACGTATCAGTATCGATGTTCGGCCTGCTCAAAAGAGTTCGAACAATATCAGAAGTTCACTGATCCCGCCCTCACTGTCTGTCCATCTTGCGATGGGGCGATCCGGCGCGTTATTCAACCGGTGGGCGTCGTCTTCAAAGGTTCCGGCTTCTATGTGAACGACAGCCGCAAATCTGAGAACGGCTCGAGTAACGGTGCGAAGAAATCGGAAATGAGCGAACCGGCCGAAGCCGTGACCGAGAAGTCGGATTCAGCCGAGAAGGTCGTGAAGTCGGAGAAGACCGGCACGGCAGCAAAGAGTGAGCCCAAAGAGACCGCCGCGACTCCCAAAGCAAAGGCCGGGGCAACCGCCGGCACGTACTAGACAGATGGATTGACGAATCGATGGAACGGCTCGACACAATGTGCTGGTTTGAACCGGAGCGCTGTGGTGCCGCCGTCGGTGGTTTCAGCTCCTGTCGTTAGGGGCGTGCTGGAACGCGCGCCCCGATTGACGGTTGGCAGCTCGCGCTGACCGTCGGCGATTTGCGAACGGCGATTCGTTCGCGCAGGAGTTGAACCATGCCATTTGCAGACGAAATCCGGGCGATCCGCGATCGTGATCCAGCTGCCCGCTCAAATCTCGAAGTCTGGTTGACCTATCCAGGTCTCCATGCGCTCATGTTCTACCGTGTTTCATCGCGGCTTCGGCAGAACAACCTACACCTCCTTGCCAGAATCGTGTCCCACCTGGGCCGGTTCTTTACCGGAATTGAGATTCATCCAGGCGCCGCGATCGGCAAGGGACTCTTCATCGACCACGGCATGGGCGTCGTGATCGGTGAAACGGCGGTCATCGGCGATGACGTTACGCTTTATCAGGGCGTGACGCTCGGCGGCACTGGCAAAGAACGAGGTAAGCGCCATCCGACGCTTGGCGATCGGGTTGTCGTTGGCGTTGGCGCCAAGATCCTGGGCGCCGTCACCATTGGCAACGACGCGAAGATCGGCGGAGGGGCGGTGGTGCTCACGGATGTACCCGCGCATACCACGGCAGTTGGCGTGCCCGCCAAGGCGGTCATTTGCACGGACCCGCATTCTGGTGAGCGACGGCGGCTCGAGCATCTTCCGGACCCGCAACAAGATACGCTTATCTCCCTTGTGCAGCGGATCGAGGAGCTCGAAGCGCGAGTGAGCGTGTTGCAAGGTGAGCAAGCCAAACCGGAAGCGCACGTTGCGCTAACCTAACGAGCACGATTCGACTGAAACGGAGAGGGCGGCCCATGACGGGGCGGTTGCAGATCTACAACACGATGTCCCGGAGGAAGGAGCCGTTCGAAACGATCGAACCAGGCGTCGTTCGCATGTATGTCTGCGGTGTCACTCCGTACGCGAGCGCTCATGCCGGTCATGGAATGTCAGCGATCGTTTTCGACATGATCCGCCGCTACCTCGAGCACAGCGGCTATCAGGTCCGTCATGCCCAGAACTTCACGGATATCGACGACAAGATCATCAACCGGGCAAATGACGAAGGCATCGATCCCAACGCTTTGACTGAGAAACTGATCGCCGATTGGCACGCCGAAACGGAGGCGCTCAACATCAAACCGGCGACGATCTATCCCCGTGCGACGCTAGAGGTTCCGTACATCGTCGAGATGATCGAGGGACTGATTGAAGGCAGCTACGCGTATCCGGTTGGCGGTGACGTTTACTTCCGGGTTCGATCGTTTAGCGACTACGGCAAGCTTTCGCACCGCAATCTCGACGATCTGCTCTCCGGCGCCCGGATCGAAGTCGACGAGCGAAAGGAAGACCCGCTCGATTTTGCGCTCTGGAAAGCGACCAAGCCTGGCGAGCCGAGCTGGGAGAGCCCGTGGGGCGCCGGTCGCCCGGGTTGGCATATCGAATGCTCCGCGATGTGCTCTCATCACCTCGGTGGCGTGGTCGATCTTCATGGCGGGGGCGCAGACCTCATCTTCCCGCATCACGAGAACGAGATCGCGCAATCCGAAGCGTATCTCGGCAAGCAGCCCTTTTCGCGATATTGGGTTCACAACGGCTTGCTGCAATACGCCGGCGACAAAATGTCGAAATCGATCGGCAACATCGTTTGGCTGCGCGACGTCATCAGTCGCGGCCTAGCCGGACCGTTTCGACTGCTGATTCTGCAGTCGCATTACCGAGCGCCGCTGACCTTCGGCGAAGAAGGACTGCTGGCCGCGGAGCGCGGTCTGGAACGATTGCGAGCGGCTGCAAACAGCGCTAACGAGACAAGTGTGGAATCGATCGGAGTACAGACGTCGATCGATAAGGATGCGATGGAGGCTCGACGCATCTTCCTTGATGCAATGGACGATGATTTCGACACCCCAGTGGCCGTTGCGGCGCTCTTCGACCTCGCCAGAGCGATCAATCGCACTCGATCCGAGGGCGCATCCCACGATTCAATAGCCTCAGCACAGGCGATGCTGGTCGGTCTAGCGGGTGTGCTTGGACTCGATCTTTCTGAACAGCCGGCGCGCGGAATGAGCGATACGAGGCCGTTCGTCGATCTGCTCGTGAGCATCCGCGACGAATTGCGCGCGGCCAAACAGTGGACCATTGCAGACCACATACGCGACGGCCTGGCCGCCGAAGGGATCACCATTGCGGACGGACCGACCGGTTCGACCTGGCGCAAAGCCTGAGCAGCGCCAGCTTCTCAAACCAAGACAGCTCATCGGCGATCTGCTTTATGGTCGCAATGGGGTGCTGGAGGGTCTGCGGGGCCGCAGGCAATTGCGCCGGCTCTTTATCGCTGTTGGCGTGAAAGAAGAGCCGCGCATCAAAGAAGCGATCGCAACCGCCTCGCGAATGGACGTGCCTGTTGAACGGATCCAGCGCTTGGAGCTGGATGCGCTGACAAATGGCGCCAACCACCAGGGTATCGCGCTGTTGACCTCGGAATACCCGATCGCATCATTGGATGACATCGTCGCGCGCGAGGGCACGATCTTGGTGCTCGATCACGTGCAGGATACCCAGAACATGGGCTCGTTGCTTCGCGCGGCCGAAGCTGCCGCGGTGGCTGGGGTGGTCATCGCCCGCGATCGCGCTGCCGATATCACCCCCGCAACCGTCAATGCATCCGCGGGCGCGGTCGAGCACCTCCTTGTCGCCCGAGAAGCGAATCTCGCCCGCACGATCGAGTTGCTCAAAGCGACGGGACGTTGGGCGATCGCGCTCGACACCGGCCCTGGAGCTGTCGACCTCTTCTCCGGCGACCTGCCGTTGCCGGCGATCCTCGTCGTTGGCAGCGAGGGAGAGGGACTGACACCGATCGTCAAAAAGGCATGCGACGTTGTGGCTGAAATCCCGATGGCGGGCCGGGTCGCATCGCTCAATGCCGCTACCGCCGCATCAATCGCGCTCTTCGAGATCGTTCGTCGCACGCGCCATGCGGGCTGAATCAGACCCGTTTCGTTGCACGGCCAACCTGCCGGACGTATAGTTACCGCGGCCGGCAAATGGTGGCTGCTCGCTTAGCGTTTGTCCCACTGGCCCCGTGTTTGGCCGCGTTTGACGGCTCCTTGGTTGGGAAGGTTCGAAGATGAAGGTAGTTCTGCGGCAGGATGTCGAGAAGCTCGGCGAATCGGGCTCTGTTCAAGAGGTGGCAGCTGGTTTTGCCCGTAATTACTTGATTCCAAAAGGCTTTGCGGTCGTGGCCACGGCGGGCGAGCTCAAAACCGTGGCCGAGAATGCTCGTGTCCGCGAGATGAAGATCGCCCGCCAGGAGCGGGAGCTTCAGGCGCTCGCCGACAAGATCAGCGGTCAGCGTCTCAGCTTTACCGCTCGAGCAGGCGATCAGGGCCGGCTGTACGGTTCGATCACGGCCAGCGATGTTGCCGAGAAGCTCTCGGCCGCAATCGGTCAAGAAGTCGACCGTCGCCGGGTGGTGCTCGAAGATCCGATTCGAAGCCTGGGCGAGCACACGGTCACGGTGCACCTCGTCGGCCGCCTGCGACCGCAGGTCACCGTGGTTGTCGCCGCTGAGCATGTCGAAGCTGAAGCTGTTGAAACCGGAGAAGCGGTGCCGGCAACGACTGAAGAGTCCGAAGAGACCGAATCCTGAGAACTGCTTGGCTGCCGGCGGCAAACCAGACTCGGTGCCGGCGACCATACTTCCTCGATTGTTCATCAGCTCCTGACCACCCGTAGGTTTGTCCCGCTCTCAAGGGGGGTCGAATGGTTGCCGCGCTAGATCGACTGCCTCCTCACAATCTCGAGGCTGAGCAGTCTGTTCTCGGCAGCCTGTTGATCGACCGTGACGCAATCATCCGCGTCGCGGCGATGCTGAAAGCCGACGACTTCTACCACGGCGCCAACGGCGCCATCTACCAGGCGATCATCGATCTCTACAACAAGCGCGAACCAACCGACTTCGTCACGCTGACCGACGAACTGCAGCGTCGCGAACGGCTCGACCAGGTCGGAGGCGTCGCCTACCTCTCGTCGCTGCTCAATGTCGTACCGACCGCGGTTCACGTCGAGTATTACGGCAAAATCGTCGAGCGCACGGCGACCCTGCGCCGCCTGATCGACGCCGGCGCCCAAATCGTCAGCATCGGATATCGCGATGGGGTCGACGTCGAAGACGCGATGGACGCGTCGGAGCGCGCGATCTTTGACGTGTCTCAGCGCAGGACAACTCGCGACTTCCAGTCGATCGCGGATGTGCTGGAGCGATTCTTCGACCAGATCGACTACATGCAGAAGAACCGCGGTGCGCTGGTCGGCGTGCCGACCGGATTCTCGGAGCTAGACAAGCTCACCGGGGGTCTGCAGAGATCGGATTTGATCATCATCGCGGCCCGGCCAAGCGTCGGGAAAACCGCGTTTGCACTAGGTATTGCCTATAACGCCGCGGTATTGCACAACAAGACCGTTGGCATGTTCTCGATCGAGATGTCCGCCGAGCAACTGGTGCAACGCCTGCTCGCGACCGAGACGATGATCGATTCGCACCGTCTCCGGCTGGGACAGATCGAAGATCACGAATGGGACCGCATTTCCCGCGCATTTGGACGACTCGCGGAAGCGCAAATCTTCATCGACGACTCCGCGGGACTCAGTCTCATGGAGCTGCGGAGCAAGGCGAGGCGGCTGCAAGCAGAGCATGGACTGGACATGCTGGTGATCGACTATTTGCAGCTCATGAGCGGTCGCCGTTCCGAGAACCGGGTGCAGGAGATCTCGGAGATCTCGCGGGGTCTGAAGGGCATCGCCCGCGAGCTCAACATCCCCGTCATCGCGCTTTCCCAGCTTTCCAGGGCGGTCGAGGCAAGAGCCGACCACCGTCCGATGCTTTCCGACTTGCGAGAGTCCGGTTCGATCGAGCAGGACGCGGATATCGTGATGTTCATCTACCGGGATGAGCTCTACGACGAGAATACCGAGCATAAGGGGATCGCCGAAATTGCGATCGCCAAGCACCGGAATGGACCGGTCGGCAAGACGAATCTTCGCTTCTTCGGAAAGACCGCTCGTTTCGCCGATCTCGATCTTTACCGCGAACCAACGGCCTGATTTCAATGAGCGATCTCGATGAGGCTGTGCGGTGACAAAACCGTTTGGCGGGTTTCAGCTCACCGACGAGCCCGGCGTCAGCATCCCGATCGGTTTCTTCCGGGACGTGCTCGGCCAGCTGTCTGATATCACCGAGATTCATGTGACGCTCTGTGTCTTTAAGCTCGTCGATCAGGCCGGTGGACTTGCTCATCCGCTGCCGGAACAGGCGATCGTGCGAGATCGCGTGCTTCGAGACGCGTTGAGGATTGAAGGAAGTCCCAACGAGCCCGACCGCCGGATCGCGATCGGATTGGACCTCGCGGTTGGTAGAGGGACGCTCCTCAAAGTGGTCGCGGAGCATCACGAAGGGCGCGCGATTTGGTACTATGTGAACACCATCGCAAACCAAGCTCAGGTGGCGGCCATGAGCCGCGGATCAGCATCTCCTCCACCCGATCTCTGGCAAGACGGCGAGGCTCCAGTCGTTCAGGCGGAGCGACCGACGGTATTCCGTTTGTATGAGCAGAACATTGGCATTCTGACGCCACTGATCGCCGAACGTCTGGTTGATGCACTCGAAACCTATCCGCCGGAGTGGATCGAAGAGGCGATCGGCGAGGCGGTGAGCTACAACCGCCGGAGTTGGCGCTATATCAATCGTATTCTTGAAAACTGGGCGGTCGTCGGTCGCGGCGACAGGGCTCCCGAAGGCGGACGAAATGAGACACATCGGCGAGGTGATTCGCGGGATCTCGATCCCAATCAATACAAACACGGGCGGTATCTCGATCGATCGCGAGACCGTTAGGTGCACGATTTGCAACGACGCGGGCTTCCTTCGCCTCGACGTGCCGGTGGGCGATCCCAACTTCGGCAGGCTTTTCTCATGCAGGTGCACCATCGATCGCCGCGAATCGAAACTGGTTGAGGAGCTCCGCAAACTTTCGAATCTCGACGCCTTTTCCGATCGAACGTTCGACACATTCGACGACGGCGTTGACGGCGTCGACGAGGCCTATGACGCCGCGCTGCAATACGCGCGTAATCCGCATGGATGGTTCTTTCTCCACGGCAATTGCGGAACCGGGAAAACGCATCTCGCCGTTTCCATTGCCCATTACGTCATGGTTCGCCAGAAGCTAAGTGTGCTGTTCGCGGTCGTGCCGGATCTGCTCGATCACCTCCGTGCCACTTTCGACCCGGGGAGCGGTGTCGCCTACGACGATCGATTCAATGCGATCCGTAATGCTCAGTTGCTCGTGCTTGACGATCTGGGCACAGAAAACACGACGCCCTGGGCGCGAGAAAAGCTGTACCAAATCTTCAACCACCGCTACAACGAGCAACTTCCAACGGTGATTACCTCAAACCAGGATTTCAAACGAATCGAAGAGCGGGTTCTTTCGCGGATACTCGACACTCGATTGACCCGATATCTCCATATCGATGCCGAGGATTTCCGGCGGCGGCGAATTGTGCCCGCTGGGTCACAGAACGGCCGGTAGTGACAGGCTAAGGCGACCACTCAATACCACGGTCCTATTCTCCCGACGAGTCTTGGTCCGTAGACTGGGCACACGCCCGCTCGCATCGTGAGAGCGGTGGCGGGTTGTGCGGAGGTTCACCGTGACCCAGGACTCTTTGATGACCAAACCAATCGGTGATCCCCCCGCGCAGGAGACGCCCCAGCCCGCTGCCGATACGCGGCGAGCTCGTCGCAGACTAGGCGATTGGCAGCTCGGCGTCGATACCGGCACCGGTGAGCTCGACTTCAGCCAAGCCGGTGAGTTGGACTCCACGGTTCCTGCTGGCGCTCACACCGCTCCGATTGAGCGAACCGAATCAACTGATGCCTCGGACAGCGGCCACTTTGGCAGGCGCCTTCGCCGGCCGGTTCCGGCCCAGCTAGAAGATGCCGTGACGGCACGGTTTGCCGGGTTCGGTTCGCACGCTGAATCAGACCAGGATGTGACGGCGCCTCTTCACGGACTGACGGCCAGGATCGCGGCGGAGACATTGCCGTTCACCGCCCAGGGCGCAGCTCAAACAGAGGCGATCTCCCCGGAAGCGGTTGTAACCGCTCACGTCTCCGTCGCGACCGCGGAGATCAACGACGTCACGGTTCAACTCCAGAACAGGCATGAACGGCAGCAACCGGCGACGAACAACGAATCCCAAACTGTCGAGATCTCAGCGGTCACAGCTCGGATAGACGTTGACGACGTTCGAACAGCATCAATCAACCTGAGCGGCACGGCCGACATCGCCAGCGGCGAGGATTCGCCGGATCCGTCGCCTGTCCTGACTCGCGAAACGCTCGATCAGATCGATCACCTGCAGGAAAAGGCCAAGAGAGACCCATCCGATTCGGACGCGCTGTTCGAACTCTCGATTCTCCTGCATCGAGCCGGTCTCCGCAAAGAAGCCCGTGGAGTCCTGACCAAATTGGTCGCGCTCTACGAGCAACGCGGACAACATCAACAAGCGGCCCGCATCAAAGGCATGCTCGGAGCGCCTAAAACAGGTCCAATCGAAACCGAAGCCCTGACGGTAAGCCGTCCAGCGCTGGCGCCGACCGCGCCGTTCACCGCACAAACCTCTCCAGTGCGAGGGGGCACCGCGGCCCTTCGTGGCGCAACAACCGCGTTCGGCCGCTCTCGGGAGAGCGCGCGAGCGAAGGCCGCGGCCAGCGTCCACGCGTTTCCCCCCGAATCGATGATCTTCACGATTCCGCTGCCGGGCGAAGAGACGTTGCCCGCGGAAGCGCGAGCGATCCTCCGGCAATGCGATTCCGAGCTAAGGAACATGCAATTGCTCGCCGCGTTCGATTCGTGTGTTGAGCTCATTTCGCTTGTGCCCGATTACATACCCGTGCATCTGCGATTGGCAGAGATCTGCACCAAGCAGCGGCTAGTGCGGCGCGCCCGTATGCAGGCGGAGGCACTCATTCGCCTGGCCGGAACCGAGACGACTCACGATGATCTTTGGATGGTCTATCGAGTGCTGCTGCATGCGAACGGGGGCGATACCCCAAGTCTGAAGCGGCTCGTGGAGCTCCTCATTGACGCCGGTCAAACCGAACAGGCGTCGTTCTACGCATCGAGATTGATTCAAATCCTTGACGCCGAAGGTCTGAACGACGAGGCACTCGCCTATTCGATCAGGCTGTGTGAGCTCATTCCAGGCGATACTCGCGCGGCTCTCGAGAACGCAATTCTGCGCATCAAGGGCGGCGACCGCGGCGGCGCGCTCGACCGCTGGGAATCCGCGGTTGCCGCGGGAGCGGACCCCGTTGTCGCCCGTTCATCGATCGCGGCACTCACGACACTGATCAATGAAGACGATCATTGGCGGATTCTGTCCGAGGTGATTCCGGCGATCAGGTCCACGCACGATCAAGCGATCATTGATGCCTACGCGCGCACAGCGGCGGCAATGCCAGATTCCGCGACCCTCCAGGCCGGCCACGGTTTGATGCTGATCGCCAACAATGATATGTCAGGGCGCGAACTGCTCGCGCAGGCGGCCGGTTCGCGCAGTGGTGCGCCGATATCGCGAGCTTCCGCCGCAATATCGCTGGCCTGGACTCAGGGAGAGAACGAGTCCGTCGACAAGTATGTCGCCGCGGTACGAACCGCGCTTAAGTTGCTGCAGGATAACCAGGTCGCGAACCATCCGGCTTGGGAAGGACTGGCCGGCAGGGTTCCACGATTCGAAGACCTCAGCCTTGAGTTAGGCGAGGTGCTGCTGACGCGGGGAGACGCCGCCGGTGCAGCCGAGGTTCTCAAAGAGGCTCATGCTCGCGCCCGAAATCACGGTCCGATTTGCGAACGTCTTGCCGAGGCGTATTTCAAAATTGGTCAGCTCGGTTCGGCGCTGACCGTGCTCGATGAGCTGGCGGTCCATTTCCGCGCTTCCGGACAGCTTGAAGCGATGGCCGGCGTCCTCCGGCAGATGTCGCAGCTCGCTCCGAACAACATCAAGGTGAAATCGAGACTGATCGATGCCTATCTGCAACGGGGATTCGTTGCCGAGGCCCGAGCCGAGCTCATACAACGCGCGGATCTCGAGGAACGCTCCGGCCTGATCAAGGACGCCGTCGCGAGTCTTCAAAAAGCAGCGGAATTGAGCTGGACGATCGGATTAGCCGAAGAGACCTTCGCGCTCTATACACGAGTCATCGCCATGGCGCCGGACGATGTGGGAAATCGCAGCTCGCTGGTCAACTATTACCTTCAGATGGGACGGCTCACCGAGGCCGCCGAACATCAGCGCGCCGTGGTTGACATCGCGCTCAAGAACGATCACAAGCACGAGGCTATTGCCGCACTCCATCAAGTGATCGGCCTAACGCCCGACGACACAAGCGCGTACTATCAGTTGGCCGAACTTCTCGGAGCCATGGGTGAGTATCATCAGGCGGAACGCGTTTATCGGCGTTTGGTCCTGATGAACCCGGCCGATCCAATCGCTCAAGCCAAAGCGACCTCAATGGCATCGCTTAGTGAAAGCAGAGGGCGCTAGCCCAACATATTGCATGAGGGAAACGGAAGCACCTACGACATAGTGCTAGAATTAGTTGTGTCTCACCCGCGGATTACCTCGTCGTCGGTGACCTAATGCCCGAATTCGGCTGGCTTCTATCTCGGCTGGGTGACCTCCGGGCCATCCTCGATATTCTCGCTGTGACCGCGATCATCTACTGGCTGCTTTGGGTCGCACAGGGGACTCGCGCTACCCAGCTTATTCGGGGCGCAATCATCTTTCTCGCTGCCGCCTACTTCGTCGCCACTTCGCTGGATTTATCGTCGCTCAATTGGATGCTCTCGAAGACCTGGCCGGCATTGGTCGTCGCGATCCCGGTTATTTTCCAGCCGGAGCTTCGGCGAGCGCTCGAGCAATTGGGGCACACCGGTTCCTGGCTGCGCACCCCGTTTCCGGCCAGCAATGAGGCCGATCTCGACCGCACGGTCGATGAGGTTGTGCGTGCCGCGGCCCAACTCGCCCGCTTGCGCTACGGGGCGCTGGTGGTGATCGAGCGGGAAACCGGTTTGCAGGATTACGCGGATCGCGGCGTTCTGATTGACGCCCATCTCACTCGTCAGCTCCTGATCAACATCTTCTATCCGAACTCGCCACTGCATGATGCCGCGGTGCTTATTCGCGACGATCGCATTTTGGCAGCGAGCGTTGTGCTCCCACTCACCGACAATATCTCACCGACCGGGCAGCTCGGTACCCGGCACCGCGCCGCGATCGGGGTCACCGAGGACTCAGACGCGTTAGCTGTCGTCGTTTCGGAAGAGACCGGTCAAATCTCGGTAGCGCACAACGGACGATTGATCCGAAATCTCGACCAAGACCGGTTACGCCGCGTATTGCGCACATTGATGCGGCTCGACCGTCCAGAAGTTCGCACCCCGGGCAGCAACGGGCGGCTCAACTTTCCCGGCCGTATGCAGATCGAACGTAGAACGCAGCCCCTGGTCAAGCGGCGCGGCAATCAGCCGGCCAAATCCGGAAAGCCGGCGCCATGACAAATCTCTTGCACGAGCTGCGCATCCGGCTGAACCGAGCGGACGTCTTGCGGCTCCTCGCATCGCTCGTTCTCGCGATACTGCTGTGGGGTTGGGTCACGAATTCTCAAGACCCTGAAACGACCAAAGTGTTTTCAAGCGTTCCAGTCAGTCGTGGTGAGCTGCCGGTTCCGTTAGAGGTGGTCGGAACGATTACCGATGTCTCCGTCACGGTGACTGGACCCAAGTCCGTGATCGAAGACATCGTTCTGGCCGACCTGAAGGCCTCGCTCGATCTCGATGGAATCGATGCTCCCGGAGAGCCCACCGTTGCGATCGAGGTGGAAACGCCACGCGGGGTTTGGGACACCAAGATCACGCCGTCTCGAATGCCAATTCGTGTCGAGGCGGTCAGCACCGAGCTCTTCGTGATCGAGCCCTCCATCATTGGCAATGTGGATTCGACTCGCCAGGTCAGCGCGTCGATCGTGGACCTGTCTGAGATCACCGCGGTCGGTCCCAGAAGTTCGATCGATCGAATCGTCAAAGTCATCGCGCCGATTCAGATTGAAAGCCAACTCCGCGATTTCACGAGCGCCGTCACACCACTGGCGCTTGACGAAGAGGGTAAGCCGATTCCAGAAGTCCAACTCTCACCGGATGTCGTCACCGTCAACGTGACGATTGTCGCCCGCGGTAAGCGTGTGGTCGTGCTCACACAACTTGTCGGTGAGCCGGCTCAGGGCTATGAAGTCGTTGACCGCAAGAGCAACCCAGGAACCGTGCTGGTCGATGGCCCGGACGAGTCGGTTGAAACACTGATCTCGGTTACAACTGAGCCGATCGACATTTCTGATGCCGCCGAAACGCTCACCAACCGGGTAAGTTTGACGGGGTTGCCGGAAGGCGTGACCGTCATCGATCCTGCCGATCAGATGGTGGATGTCGTTGTTCAGGTCCGGCAGATCGGTGTGCTCCAGCCGCTTCCCGTCCAGGCCGTTCAGGTCGTCGGACTAGATCCAGGTCTTGCTGTATCGATCTCACCTGAAGATGTCGCCGTGACGGTTGTGGCGTCCGAGGAGGTCATTGGGGCGCTAACGACCAACGATCTTTCGATCCAGGTCAACGTCGCCGGCCTGGCTCCCGGAACATATGAGCTGAAACCGGTTGTTGCGCTTCCGCAAAATGTCACCTGGGTCAGCTCCGACCCAACAACGATCACGGTGACGATCACCCGCGAAGAACCGCAAACAGCGCCTGCTTCTGCCTCGCCATCTGTGGTGTCTTGATCGGTCTTTGAACGAGGGCTATTTTGAGCCGGCAATAACCGGGGCGACCGCCGTGTCGGCAGGCGGCGGAGCCGCGTTGCCCAGATCCATTTCGTGCGTCAAGAGAATCGCTTCGGCTACTTCCCGCATAGATTTGCGCGCGTCCATGCTCGTTTTGCGAATGCGATGGAACGCCTCCGACTCCCGGAGACCGTGCACTTCCATCAAGACGCCCTTGGCCCGCTCGATGATCTTGCGGGATTCCAGCGCATCCTTGAGGCTTCCTAGCTCGCGCTCCAGGGTTCGGAATTCTTCGAATCGCGCCAGCGAAAGCTCGATCACCGGCATAAGCTCCGCTTCGCGGAAGGGTTTGACGACATACCCGACAACCCCGGCCTCTTTTGCACGGTCGACAAGCATCTGGTCAGAGTAGGCAGTGAGCAAGACGACCGGCGCTATGCGCTCACGGGTAAGCGTCTCCGCGGCGGTTATGCCGTCGACCCCAGGCATCTTGATATCCATCACCACGAGATCCGGGCGGAGTTTCACCGCCAGATCGAGCGCGGCCTGACCGTCACCCGCCTCGGCGATGACATCGTAACCAAGGTGCGTCAGCATCTCTCGGAGGTCAAGCCGGATCAGAGACTCATCATCGGCGATGATGATCCGGCGTGGGCTCTGGCGGGGCGTTCCGGCGTCTCTCATCAACATTCTCGTTTGCGAATCCCGTGTCCGTTGGGCAGTCCATGAGCCGTCGCCGGGTGATCGGCACTAAGTCTTGGCGTCGCTGGACATGTCTTGCCTGTCGTCGGTCGGGGTGAGAGGATTCGAACCTCCGACCACCGGTACCCCATACCGGTGCGCTACCGGACTGCGCCACACCCCGTGCTCAAAAGTATAGCATGAGGCCATATCGGTCCCTATCAAAAAGGCTCGTAGAAATGCCCCACCCGGGCCCATTCGGACCCGGGTGGAAAGGCGAAGGCAATCGCGAAACAATCCGCGGTTACTTGATCTCGACCTTGGCGCCGGCCTCTTCGAGCTTGGCCTTGGCCGCGCTGGCCTCGTCCTTGGATACGGATTCCTTGACCGCCTTCGGGGCGGCCTCGACCAAATCCTTGGCCTCCTTGAGTCCAAGGCTGGTCAGCTCGCGCACCGCCTTGATGACCTGGATCTTATTCGCGCCGGCCTCGGTGAGAACGACATCGAACTCGGTCTTCTCTTCCTCGACTTCAGCCGCGGCGCCGCCGCCGGCCGGAGCCGCGCCCGCAACCGCAACCGGTGCGGCCGCCGAAACGCCCCACCGCTCTTCAAGCGTTTTCACGAGCGCATTGAGCTCGAGAACGGTCATTTGCTCCAACGACTCGATCAACTGTTCACTGGTGGCCATTGATTCCTCCTCTGAATTGGTCGAACGCTAATCCTAACGAAAGATGACTAGTCCGCGGCAAGTGCCGTGGGCTCGGCGCCGCCGATCGAATCGATGCGCCCTTGCAACAGGTATGCAATTGACCGCGATGGGCCGCTGAGCACCCCGGCTGTTCTCGCCATCGGCGAGACCATGAGTCCCAGCAATTTGCCGAGCAGCACCTCTCGCGACGGCATGCTGCCGAGCGCTTCGATATCCCCGGCTGTGACGAGACGGTTATTGAGGACCCCGCCCTTGACCGTGAGAATCCGCGATGTTCGCGCAAAGTCGGTAATCGCCTTCGACGCGCCGACGACATCGTCGTACGCCAAAAGAAGAGCCAGTGGCCCCTCGAGAAGCGGCGTCAATCCTTCGATTCCCGCTCGATCCGCGGCGATTCTGGTCAACGTGTTCTTCGCGATATGGAACTCCGCACCCAGGGGTCGGAGCGTCGCCCGGAGCGTCTGCAGGTCGTTGACCTTGAGACCTCGATAGTCTGTCAGTACCGCGAGCTGTGCTCGCTTCAACGATTCGGTAAGCTCATCGATTGATTTTGCTTTTTGTGGTGTTGGCATGCGTTCTCACCTCCTTCTGTTGCCGCGCGGTCCGATCCCGGACCTCAAAATTGTCATGTACCAACACAAACGCCCCGGGCTTTGGGCCCAGGGCGTTCTCGCCGCGTCAATCGCGGTCGAACGTTCTTCCCAGGGCCTCGGTCGGAGATTAAGCGGCGAGCCGCACCGACGGTCTTTGGCCAGTTTGTTCGGCTGCTAAGACACGAGTGTCAGTTTGCCGCCTCCTAGGCGACAGCGGCCGCGGCATTCTGCAACGCGGTCGAAACGCTGAGTGGAATGCCGGGCGCCATCGAGCTCGTGACTGCGAGACTCTTGATATAGACGCCTTTGGCGCCGCTTGGCTTCGCCCGGTTCAATGCATCCACAAACGCATAGAAGTTGTCGCGGATCTGGTCTTCGGAAAAGCTCTTGCGACCGATGACCGTATGGACATTACCGTTGCGGTCGTTTCGGAACTCGACGCGTCCGCCCTTGAGCTCGCGCACCACGGCAGTCAAATCTTCCGGGTTTCGAACGACGGTTCCAGACCGCGGGTTCGGCATGAGTCCCTTGCGGCCGAGGATACGGCCGAGACCGCCGACCTTGCCCATCATGTCCGCCATTGCGATCGCGGCATCGAACTCGGTCCAGCCGCCCTGGATTTGGGCGACCAAGTCGTCGCTGCCGACGAAGTCGGCGCCGGCTTCGGTCGCGAATCGTTCACCTTCGCCCTGGGCGAAGACGAGCACGCGAACGATCTTGCCTGTGCCATGTGGAAGTACAACGGTGGTGCGGACTGCTTGATCGGCCTGCCGGGGATCGATGCCGAGGTTTGCGTGAACCTCGATCGATTCGTCAAATCCCGCGAACGCGATGCCTTTGAGGAGGGTGATGGCTTGATCGGGGGCATATTCGCGGTCGCGATCGACCTTCTTGGCAGCCTCGAGATACTTTTTGCCGTGCTTAGGCATGCTTTGATTCCTCCAGTGGTGCAAACGGAGCCAAACGACTCCTCCCACATTGGCCGGCGTTAGCCGACGACTTCGATGCCCATACTTCGGGCGGTGCCTTCGATTTGCTTGATCGCGCCCGCCATATCGACCGCGTTCAGATCTTTCATCTTGAGCTCGGCGATCTCCGAAACCTGCGATGACGTCACCTTACCGACCTTCACCTTGAGCGGATTGCCAGAGCCGGCGGTGATGCCGGCGGCGCGGCGGAGCAGATCCGGCGCGGGTGGCGTTTTGGTGACGAACGTGAACGAGCGATCTTCGTAAACCGTGATCACGACCGGGATGATCTGTCCGGTCAACGACGCCGTGCGCTCGTTGTACTCTTTCACGAAGTTCATGATCGCTACGCCATGCTGACCGAGCGCCGGTCCGACCGGCGGCGCCGGGGTTGCCTTGCCAGCAGGCAACTGAAGTTTGACGTAACCACGTACGCGCTTTGCCAACGAAGGCCCTCCTGTTCCTCAAACCGGCGATCAATGCGCGATCGGCCGGTGACGTTCTACGTTTCCCGTTCCGCCTGAAGAAAGTCGAGCTCAACTGGTGTTTCGCGTCCAAAGAAGGAAACGAGCACCTTGATCTTCCCTTTCTCGTGATTGATTTCGTCGATCTCGCCCCGGAAATCCGCAAACGGACCATCGATGATGCGCACCGTATCCCCAAGCTGGAACGACATTTTGACCTTGGGCGCTTCGGCGGTCATTCCCTTGAGAATCGCCTGCACCTGCTGTTCCGCAAGCGGAACCGGCTTGTTGTTGACATTAACGAATCCGGTCACGCCCGGAGTATTACGGAGCGCATACCAGGTTTCGTCGTCCATCTCCATCCGCACGAGTACGTAGCCAGGAAAAACCTTCCGCTGCACCGTGTGGCGCTGCCCGTTCCTGATTTCGATCTCTTCCTGGGTCGGAACGACAATCTCATAGACGCGCTCGCCGAGATCAAGTGCCTCGACCCGGCTTTCGATCGACTTTTTGACTTTGTTCTCGTACCCCGAATAGGTATGCAGAACGTACCACTGACCCTCTGGGGTCGTGAGCACATCTCCGGCTTCCTCGGCGCGTTTGGCCGCTAACCGTTCTTTGAGCGAAACTCGTCCCATGACGATCTCCTCCGACCTCTAGCCCGCTCGACAGCGCCCAGAGGCGAGAACGCGTCCTACGACATCACCTGGAAGAGTTTCTCGAGCAGAAAATCGATTCCGCCGAGAACCAGACCCAGAAACGTTGAAATTCCAATGACAACGATGGTCAAACTGCGCGTCGTCTGCTGATCCGGCCAGTTGACCTTCTTCATCTCGGACCAGGCGTCGCGGAAGGTCGTTCGGATCGACTGCGTACGCACCGCGATAATGCTGCGCTGCGTCTCAGCGACCGCTTTACCTCGCTCCGCCGCCGGCTTGTCTTTCGGACGCGCGGCCGGAACCGGCGCTTTCTCTGCGCCGGGTGTCTTCTCTTTCACTGTCCGGCGCTGAGTGCTCATACTCTCAGTCCTACTACTCGAGCCTTACTGGCCGAAATGATACCGGCAGAACCGGAGACAGACGAAATCGGCACTTCGCAGAAAAACGGGGCGTGCCATCTCGGCGCCGCCCCCGTCAACGTTTCTCGCCGTGGTATCTGGCAGGGCCGGCAGGAATCGAACCCGCAACCTACGGTTTTGGAGACCGTTGCTCTACCAATTGAGCTACGACCCTAAGGCGAAAGCCGCTTGCCTCTACCGGGTTTCCCGATGCGCCTGATGATTTCGGCATCTGGGGCAGAACTTCTTCAACTCCAGGCGAGCTGGATCGTTGCGCCGGTTCTTCTCGGTCGTGTAATTCCGCTCACGGCAAGCGGTACACTCAAGCGTAATCGTCAGCCTATCAGCCTTCGACTTCTTAGCCATTGTACTACATCCTTTACGGCTCCAGCGTTCTTAGGCCGGAACCGAGAACATCCCGGCGGCGCGCTCCACATCGGGACGCGCCGCCGGAATTAAGCTTCCTCGTTACTCGTCGATCGACGTCACGACCCCGGCGCCGACCGTCCGGCCGCCTTCCCGGA